>CAJXNP010000040.1 GCA_913057175.1 uncultured Cytophagales bacterium | reverse complement strand
CTACCGGAGGTACGAGTTCAACATTCGCTACAATGAACCGAAGCCCCACTTCGCATCATTGTAGCTTAATTGTTGGCAACTGGCTTCATTTTCCCTTTTCGGGTTTCAATTCTATTTATCGCAACCACGGTAAGATTTTTGTTATTCTCCATTGTTCTTCGCCACTCAAACAAGAGAAGCTGTATGGAATAAACGTTTTTAATACTTTCAGTCCGCAATTTCACACAAGCAATAATTCTACTTTCTGTACTTTGTCTTTTTCCTTCATTTCAATTTTCTATTCTTTTCTTTTTCTATTAAGGATAATGCGATTTTTAATGCTTCTATTCTGTTCACAAGTAAGCTTTTTTGAGAAGACCTTTCCCTGTCTATTAGTTTTTTTAATGATTTCTCACATTTATGAATTAAAGATGTAATTCTAATAGCTGCTTGGTCTAAATCTTCTTCAGAATAATTTTCCATTTTCAAGATATCTAATTTTAGTTCAGAGTTGTTTGGTACTTAACTTCGCAAGTACATACCAAGCTAAAAATCCACAAGGATTTTCAGAAGTAGGCGAGGACAAGCAATTACTTATAGTTATTGTTGAACTCAACCTCTGGTAGCTAAAAGCCGACCGGAGGTATATTGCTCATAAACAAATCTTTATAGTTATGAGCAAAATACGTAAAAATTACGGATGGCTCAACAGCCGTCCCAACTCATCGAAGACGTTATTGGCAAGGGCCAAATGTATTACAAACTCCGGGAAACCACAGCGCAACTCCGCATAAAAAGCCTACGTCTGGAAGGAAGATAATTATTGAACCCCCATATCCAGTCCCGATTTATCGGGAGCAGCACCACTACCGCATCGCTTTCGCATAGCTTCAGCAGAGCAAAGGAGGTACGAGTTCAATACCGATGCAATATATCGGGACTACAATGAACCGAAGCCCCACTTCGCATCATTGTAGCTTAATTGTTGGCAGTAGTTTATTCAATTGTTATGGAATTGTCTTCTTCAATTACTGGTTGTCTTTCATATACGTCCCTCATCCTTATAACTAAAACCGAATCTTTATTTACCATTATTTCAATAGAATCAATTGGATTTCGATTTACTGCTTTAGGTAACAAGCCTACTTTTTGATTTTTCTCAATTTGAAATAGATAGTGACCTTTTTCAATATTCTCGCGAATTATTGAAGAGCTAGAGCTATCAGATAAGTTGTGTCAGATTAATGTATCGCTATCGATTAGACTACCCGCCGTATTAAAATAAATATTCACTGTTTTTGATTCACCATGATTTATTAGAAATAATGGTTTTACAACATCACATGAAGTAATAGCCAATGATAAAATTATAGAGAAAATTAATTTTTGGTATTTCATTTAATATTCATAATGGCAGCTGGCTTTTTTATTCATTTTCAATTTCGCTTTTTGCATAAATTCCGAGTTTGTCCTCTCGGGCAAATTCATCTGCAATTTTCAATTTTTCTATAAAGTCTTCATATTCTTGGTCTGTTACATGAACTTCTTCGTCTGGTCGGTCGTCATAGAATTTTTTTTCGTCTCTGGACATTTCTTTCCAAGTCTTTGGTCGTTGCATAGTTCCACCTGGTACAGCTCCGTTTCTAACAAGAAATAGGTTTAAAGTGTCTGATTTGTCCACTACCCAACAATAAGTTTGTTTTGAATTTGGGTCAGCTGTCATCGTTGGTCCAAAAGTGTAAACTGGAATTACAACCGCGCTTGGGTGTTGGTCAATCCAAGTCGAAATTAGAGTGTCAATATTGTCTGCTCTTGGGGTTCTGAAAAAGCCTGTTCCAAGAAGACTGAAGTTATGGTCGGTCTTTGAGTTATTCTTGTATCCGAACCATCCGTCAAATTCAAAGTCTTGAATATTTAAAGTATCAGACTGTTCATTTGTCTGTCCGTTACAAGCAGACATGAAAATTGTCAGAATGAATACGATATTTAAAAGTCTGTTGTTCATTTTTTTGCTTGCTGCCAACGTTTAGTATATGGCAAGTAGGGCAGCAGAAAGCGATAAACTTTCAAAACTGCACTTAGCCAAAGCGTTGTATTTTGTTTTTAATTTATTTATTCTTAAAAGCCAAATCAACGATTTGGCTTTGTTTCAAGTGACTACTTAACTTTCTTTAACCACTGAACGCCCTATTTGCTATATACAGTGTTGAACTCAACCTCCGGTAGCTAAAGGCCATCAGGAGGTACATTGCTCATAAACAAATCTTTACTATGAGCAAAATACATAAAAATTACGGATGGCTCAACAGTCGTCCCAACTCATCGAAGACGTTATTGGCAAGGGCCAAATGTATTACAAACAAGGGAACAGACGGAATTAAAAAATTGAAAATGAATTATTTACAGAATTTTGCCAACTTCAAAAAGCCAGGAGGATGATTCATGGAACAAATTATTGGGCGCAGGTTTTACTTTAGCTTGAATTTTTTTGGGTTTCTTCTTGCATCCCAAATCCTAACCATCAATATATGTTCATCAAGGATCAAATAGTAAATGATGTAATGACGTACTATTTTGATTCGGATATTTTTGTAATTGGTTCTTTTACCATGTTCAGGATAATTTGATATAAAATCAATCGACTTATTAAAAAGTTTATCCAATTTTTCACTATATGTTTTTGATTTGTTTCTCTTTATCCAATAGTCAAGAATGTCAAGTTTATCATGAATAGCTTTTAGAGTCCACTTTATCTCTTTTTTAGCCATTCTTTTGTCAATTTCTTCGCTTCACTATCATTCAGAACATTACCCGATTCAATGTCTTTAACGCCTTGGTCAATAAAAGTTTTTTGATCATTTGATAGTTGAATTTCATCACCAGTAAATTCTAGTTCTAATTCTACAAGTTCCATGATTTCTTCGAGTATGGATTCATCTTGTATATGCGAAATTTTATCTATGAGTTTCTCTTTTGTATTCATAATTGAAATATACGAATTTATTTTATGATTGCTGGCGCCCAACGTTCAGCTAATCGCTGAACGACCGAAGGGAAGTTTTGCGATTAGCGTGTGTTGAACTCAACCTCTGGTAGCTAAAGGCCATCAGGAGGTATATTGTTCATAAACAAATCTTTATTATGAGCAAAATACATAAAAATTACGGATGGCTCAACAGCCGTCCCAACTCATCGAAGACGTGATTGGCAAGGGCCAAATGTATTACAAACCCCGGGAAACCACAGCACAACTCCGCATAAAAAACCTACGTCTGGAAGGAAGATAATTATTAAACCCCCATAACCAGTCCCGATTTATCGGGAGCAGCATCGCTTTCGCGTAGCTTCAGCAGAGCAAAAGAGGTAGGAGCTCAATCCCGATGCAATATATCGGGACTACAATGAACCGAAGCCCCGCCCCAGGCGAGCAGGCTTTACTTCGCATCATTGTAGCTTAATTGTTGGCAAAAGTTTATTTTTTAAGATTTGATTCGATCCAAGATCTGATTTCTTCGAAAGTCAGTTTTCCTTCAGCGATTTTCATCACGAAATCATATTTTGAATTTTCATCAGCCTCAATGTCAAGTCCATCAAGTAGAAGTGTCAAACGCATTAAAGTGTAGCCGACCCTTTTGTTTCCATCAATAAATGGATGGTTTCTGACAATACTTTCAATGATTGCCGCTGCTTTATCAACAGTATTTGGATAAAGATCTTCTGAGTCAAATGTGTTGTAAGGCCGAAATAATGAAGATTCTAAAAGGTCGAAGTCCCGAACTCCAGTTTTACCGCCAAATTTTTCAATCAATATTCTGTGGATTTCGAGGGCTTGATCAACCGAAATCATTTTGCAAGTCGTTCAAGCAACCCCTTGTCCTCAGTCAGAATTTTGTTAAGGTTATGAGAAAGCTTGATCGAATCAGGGGATTTGTCAGCAAAATCTTTCAAAATGGAATAGATTTCCTCAAGCATGTCATCAGGAACTTTATCGATGATTTTTTGAATTTCAACCTTAATGTTTTCCTTTCTCATAATTCAAAAATACAAATTTAATCTAAAAGTTGATTTGACAATTTTTGCTAACCTCAAAAAGCTAGGAGGATTATTCATGGAACAAATGTTGGCGTTTCGTTTTTTTAATCTACTTCAAACTATTCATAAACCGATTCTTAACAATTCTAACTTTTTTCTTAAAAACTTTTTCAAGTTTGTAGATTTCAATTGAATAATCAGTAATAAATATTTGTCTTCCGGTAGTTAGTTCAATTCGGGCGTATTGTAAGTCCGATGAAAAAGGGTTGGTATTCCAGGAATAAAATAAATCTATGAATTTCAAATTGTCCAATGTCACTAATTCTTCTCCGGTTTTCTCAATTATAATAATCGATTTATCATCATTTTGACTGACTTTTATTCTTTCAGATAATTTCAAATAACTTCTTCTAATCAAAGCAGCTCTTAAATGTAAGGAAGAATAAAATCCCCATATTAATATGAATATGTAGCCAATAATTTTATTCGAAGCAGGGGGGGTAATAACAAGCCAATAAATTAGGTAAAGATTAAAGCAGACAAAAATGATTCCCAATGCAATATCAAACCCATTATTTCTGATTCTTTTATGCAAGACTTTCAAATTTTGGAGTTAATGAACGCCAACGGTCTCGTGTAACCGTCAGTTACGGGATTAAAGATAATGATTTTCGGTTAAGCACTGACGTTAGCAATTCCGAGTGGATTCGGACGCAGTCGAATCCGCCGTAATTGCGGTTATACATTGTTGAACTCAACCTCCGGTAGCTAAAGGCCGACCGGAGGTATATT
>CAJXNP010000039.1 GCA_913057175.1 uncultured Cytophagales bacterium | reverse complement strand
TTTATGAGCAATATACCTCCGGTCGGCCTTTAGCTACCGGAGGTTGAGTTCAACAATTTGTAAAAAAACATGCCGAATGGCTGCTTCTTCGAGTTTTAAAGCACTACTGTAGTTTGGCCGTAAATATTTGCTCATCCTTCGTGGGATACAGTTAAGATGATCAAAGTCAAATCAAAGTTTATCGCCGGATGCAGGATCGAAGTTTAGTCCAGACTTCCAGCTACGCAAATATTACTTATTTGCTTGCTCTTTACAGCTTCAGGCACGTTTTTTACAAGGGCCGTTGGCATGCATTGGGTATTGTATAGGGACATGCTTTACAAAGTTAAAGGGACATAGTTTACATTATTAGAGATTTGATGAGTTGAAAAAAATACTGACAATAACTCTTATAACTGCTATTTTAGGATTTTTTGGATACTTCGGATATGAAATCTATAGCTTATTTTCATGGATAGAAAATGGGTGCGGGTTTGACGATGGACCTTTCAAAGCAGTTTTGATTGATAAAAATGAAACCTCAGACTCTGTTAAAATATTTCAACTTGAAAACGGACAACTTATCCTTGAAAACAGAAGTGATACTCTTTCACCACTTTTATCGCTGATGGAAAATGAAAAACTTATATGGACTTTGGACACTGATGTGAGAAACACTACAGGTTTTGAATCATGTAGAATTTGGGAAATAAGCAAAATCAAAATTATCAATGGCTCAAATCCAATTAAATTGCAATTTTTAGGACACTGGACATACGGAATAGAACATGGATCAATGGAAATAGATCGTAAAAGTGGAGATAATAGCTTTTGTTTAAGCTGGTGAAATGAATAAAACGCATGCCAACAAAAAAAAAACATGCCGAATCTCCTGCTTGATCGAGTTCTAGAAGTCCACTGCAACTTGGCCGTAATATTTGCTCATCGTTTCGTGGATGCAGTTAAGAGCTTTTTTTGCCAAATCCAAACTTATCGTCGGATGCCTCCTCCTATCCGGCGGACAAGAAATCGAAGTTTTGTCCAGACTTCCAGCTACGCAAATATTACTAGTTTGCTTGCCCTTTACAGCTTTAGGTTTTTTAGAAGGGCCGTTAGGCATTATTGGGGAGATTCGGGGACAGAAATTGAGGTGGAAAAAATATCAATTTCTCCCTTTCCGAATTGAATTCAGAAGCTAACCTCTAATTGGAAGTAATTCGAAAAGCTGGTAATTTGACAATAAATTGTATTATATCAAGAAATAAATTGTACTTTAACTGACGTTAGTCTGTATTAAAATGAGAAAAATCTATCTTTTACTATCAATTTTGACACTATTCTTTTCATGCAATAGTCGTAATCATGAATATGAAGATCTAAAACTCGCCAGAGATCAAATGTATGGACTTCATCCCGATATAATCTATGAATTTAATAAGAAACTAATTCTATCATTGGACACAACACAAAATTCACATTTAGATTTTTTTATAAAATATGACAGCATATTAATCAATCTAGAAAACGATTTGATAATTTTTGCAGGTGGGTATAAATCTGCAACTGGGAGCTATCATAATTATCCTGCAAAAGAATATGTAAATAGATTTTTTTATGAAAGAGATAAAGCCAAAGCTTTATTTAATAAGCTAGAGGAATTTAAAGTAGAATTGTATGAAGTATATCCAGAAACAAACTTTAAAAAAATCGATAGTTCAAGAGTAAATATTTTAAAAGTTTATTACAATTTGGAATCTGAGAAAATGATTTTTAAAGGTATGCCAATTGACGAGGCTATAAGATTTATTGATATATATAGGTCTGAAATAGCATTTGAACAAACAAAATATTTAAAGCACATAATAACAATGCCTAACAATTAAGCTACAATGAGCGAAGTAGGGCTTCGGTTCATTGTAGTCCCGATATATTGCATCGGGATTGAACTCGTACCTCCGGTAGCGGTGCCACTTATGGGGATTAAATAATTATTTTTCTTTCTGGTTTAGTATTTTTCAGGAGAATCCTGCTGGGGTTTTTATCGATTTATCAGGCAATTGCCTGTGGCAAGTTTCGATTATTCCCGGATTTGGGCAAATATGACCTGGCTTTAAGCCAATGAGGCAAACCCGGGAACCTGACGCTTGGCCTTTTCCAATAAAGTTTTGGCTGAATTGGGACGGCTATTGAGCCATCCGTAATTTTTACGTATTTTGCTCATAACTAAAGATTTGTTTATGAGCAATATACCTCCGGTCGGCCTTTAGCTACCGGAGGTTGAGTTCAACAATGTATAACCGCAATTACGGCGGATTCGACTATGTCCGAATCCACTCGGAATTGCTAACGTCTGTGCTTAACCGAAAATCATTAACTTTAATCCCGTAACTGACGGTTACACGAGACCGTTATCTCTCATTTGAAATACTCCGAATATAATTTGAATGAATTGAAAAATGAAATCAAAATTGAAAGCATATTACCCAGCGAAACATTATCGGATACTGTTAGGGAATTCTTCTATTTACAAATCGATAGTGATATTGAACAAACTATAGTTGCCATTGATGATGGTTGCTATGATTTCATGTTCTACAAGGAAAAATATGCCAGGCTGGAATTTGAACATAAACATTCTATAGAAATTAGTAATAACTTTTTTACGGTTCACCAATTAAATCCACCCTTAAAATACCGCTTTGGGAAGTCGCTGTATTACTTTGGCATCAAAGTACAACCCTGGTTAAACAACTTCTTTTTCCCAGGTCATAGTGAAAAAGGGATCTTGGATATTGAAAGCATGTATAAGGATGAAATCACGGAAATCCAATCGGTTATTTTTGAAGATAAACCTTTTACCGAAAAGGTTAAGAAGGCAGAGGAGTTTATAATAAAAATTAAACCCGATTTCAATGAAGATCTATATGTGGTAAAACAGATCTGTGAAGAAATTTACAAAAGGCATGGAATGGTTACTGTAAATGAGTTATCTGATCAATTTGAAATCAGCAGACAATTCCTGAATAAAACCTTTAAGGCACATGTAAATTATACGCTAAAAAAGTTTATCATCATTGTTAGGATCATGAGCTTAGCAAAATTTGGCATAAATCACTCCAATTTCTCTTTAACAGAAGTAGCACTTGAATTTGGCTATTTTGATCAAGCACATTTCAATTACGACTTCAAAAGAATCAGTGGTGTTTCCCCAAGTGAATTCTTCAAAAACCTGCCTCCCTTCTTTCATAGACACAAAAATTAAACAGGTATACCATTTTTACAATTATCGCCAATACATCTATCATACATTTGACTTTAAAATATTTATGTATGAAAAAGATCTCCCTATTAATTGTAATTCTAGCCGTATTTCTTCATGGATGTGTAACCAGTGGAAGATTTTCAAATACTACGCGGGTCGAATCGACACCATTAAAGCATCAAAAGTACACGGGGCAATGTTGGAGTTTTGCTTCAACTTCCTTAATAGAGGCAGAAGCCATGAGGCTGGGGTATGATATACCAGAACTATCATCCTTCTATTTTGTCTACCTTAATTATTTAGATAATGCGGAAGATTATATCAATAATAATGGTACTTCTCGACTAAATAAAGGTGACCTCACCTTTTCCGTACTGGAAGTTTTTGAGAAGCACGGTGCTATTCCGGAATCTGTATATGATGGAAATCTAGCAGTTCTTACCACTAAAAAACAAATGATGAATAGATGGAAGGAAGAAGATGAAATGAATGCACTAATAAAGCAAAAATTAGATTCACTTATCAACACTGATGCAAGTCTTGACGAGTCATTGGGAATAGTAGAGAATATATTGAATAAATATATCGGTCAAATTCCCGAGCGTTTCACTTTTAAAAATGAAACCGAAACTCCCAGGACATTTGCAGATAAATATGTGCCACTAAATTCTAAAGATTATATAGAACTCACGTCCTATAATCACCATCCATTCAATCAAAAAGTAATGCTCGAAATCCCTGCAAATTGGAGATTTAAAAAATACCTAAATCTACCTATTGAAAGTTTTATGAGCACGATAGACAACGCTTTAAATAATGGCTTCAGTTTGGCGTGGGATGGTGATATTGGTGCCAAAGAAGGTTTTAAGGACAATGGTTACGTAAGGGTTAAAGGGGAATATGAAGACGAAAAACTCATATCTCAGGAACAACGTCAGAGTGCTTATCAAAGAGGAACAACGCGTGATGATCACAATATGCATTTGGTTGGATATACATATGACCGTAATGGAGAAAAATTTTATATGCTAAAAACACATGGGGGAAAGACCAAGGGATGGACGGACTTTATTACTTGTCAGAAAATTATTTTAGATTAAGAACGATTTCTGTTACTGTGCACAAAGACGCAATTCCTGTAGAAATTGCAGAAAAGATTAAAATGTAAAAAACGAGAGATAACACCGTGATTATTTACTCACCATCAGAGTTATCTGCAAGAAACTCTGATGCATTCCAGTGAACATCAGAGTTTCCTCCTACCTCGGATAACTCTGATGTGGTTGGAATATTTATTTTGTCTACAACTAAAACAACTCTTAATGAAATATTGCTTTATCTTATATGGGATTCTGATTCAGCAAACCTTCACTTTTGCACAAGACAATATTATTTCACTGGGAATCGCTGATTCTATTTATTCAAAAGAATATCCGGAAATGGATAAATACAATAGCCAGATTAATTTCCCTCAGTTTATTGGTTGGAGCTTAGATGGTAAGAAAATGCTGTTTAATGGAGGAAAGACAATCTATTCCATGAAAACTTATAAGTCCGAAATTAAGGAATACAAGATTTCGGACCGGAATTTAAGTCCTCATCTTTCACCAAACCATAACTATTTCCTTTACCAGGTGGATGAAAGTGGAGATGAAGATTATCAGCTTTTTTTGTACAATATTTCCACAAATCAAAGTAAACCCCTGTCCGAAAAAGGAGATAAAACCTACGATCCTTTTTGGAATCCCAATAGCAAACAAATTGCTTACAAGTCTAATAAAGAAACCCAAGCCGTAGTTGATTTGTACATTCGAAATATTTCAGATTTAAGCTACGAATACCTCCTTTTTAAGGATTTCTCTGATGATGGAATGATTTATGACTGGAGTTCGGATAAAAATCTAATCATCGCCGCAAAAGTTGTTTCAGAGAATTACAAATTACTTTACTTTATCAATGATCAATCCTACGAAGTAGAACAACTTAATGCAGATAAAAGGAACATTGCTTATGCAGCAGCCCAATTCATTCCCAACCAAAATGCCTGTTTAATCGTATCGGATGAATTTTCGGAATTCTTACAGCTTCATTACTATGATTTGGCTAAAAAAGAATTTACAACCATTACAACAGAAATTCCATGGAATGTAGAAGCTATGACAGTGGATAAATATGGAGCAAAGGCTGCCTTTAGTGTGAATGAAGATGGACTTTCGAAACTCTACATTTTAGACTTACAAACTTTAAAATACAGAAAAGTCAGTGATTTTCCCGAAGGGATTATTCGTGATTTAATAATCAACCCAAAAGGAACCAAAGTTGGATTTAATTTCTACTCAAGTACTTTTTATAAAAAAATCTATGGCTATGACATCAAAAGGGGAATTTTAAACCAATATACCAGAAAGGGCATTGAACAATCGGATTCAATAACGTTTACTAAAGCGGAGAAATTTACATTCAAAAGTATTGACTCAGACACGAATCAGGAACATCAGATTCCAGCATTTATTTATAAATCGAATAAGCAAAATTCGCCAGTTTTTATAGACATTCATGGTGGCCCTGAGTATCAAATAAGGGCATACTTTAATGGATTCTACCAATACTTAGTCAATGAACTTGGAATAACAGTTGTAGTCCCTAACATTCGAGGTTCAAACGGATATGGAAAGTCTTATATGAAAATGGATGACGGGTTTAACCGGGAAAATGCGATTGAAGATGTAGGAGCCTTACTTGATTGGATCAAAGTGCAAGATGATTTGGACACAAATCACGTTGCAATTTTCGGAGAATCATATGGCGGGTATGTAGTTTTGTCTTCCCTGGCACATTACCCAGAAAGGATAAAATGTGGAATTGATGGTTTTGGCATTTCTAACTGGATTACTTTCCTGAATAATACCAGTGATTACCGCAGAGATTTAAGAAGAGTTGAGTTTGGAGATGAACGCAACCCTGAAATGCGTCAATATTTAGAACAAATTTCTCCTGTAAACGACGTTGATAAAATTAATTCACCATTACTTATTTTTCAAGGGCAGAATGATCCCAGAGTCAATTGGCGAGAAGCAGAGCAGATTTATGAATTATTGAATTCCAACAAAAAAGAAGTATGGTATGTTTTGGCAAAAGATGAAGGCCATGGCTACCAAAAATATTACAATTACCAGTTGAAACGCAACCTGACAATTTCGTTTTTAATGAAACACCTATTGGTAGAATAAACAGCTGGAGGATAGGTGGTACTCATTCAACGAAATAACTCAATAACTACCCATGGGGAGGAAAGATGGAAGTAGGAAGCTCAAAGCTCAAAGCTGAAGGCTGAAAGGATGAAAATTATGACTCTTCAAAAATCCAATGGTGATACATTTTATTTCCCTATCAACTTAATAACTCATCCCCATCGTTTGTCATTTCGACATGGAGCTTTCTGCTTTTTTGCGGATTGTGGAATGGAGAAATCTGCTGTTGTGTAGAACATGCCTTTTGGACACATTCAAACACCTTGCAAACTTTTCAGCATCGGCAGATCCCTCCCATGCGGTCGGGATGACAAAAAAAACTGGAAGATGGAAGGCCAAAGCTGGAATACGAAATAACCTAATCACTTACTAACTAAATAACTATAAAATGTGCTGAGAGCTTTTCAATTCTTTCTCAGCTTCCCTTAATAAGTAAATGTCAGTCCGATCTCAAGCGATTCCCGGAACTGTACCCTTTTCTCTCTGTCTACCACAACTCCTGTGTCATCCGTCACATCGAAGAGGATATTTTCATCGTAGATTAATCCCGTAGTGATAGTAGTCGCAAGGAACTTGTTGACTTTCATTGTGAGAACAAGATCCCAGGTAAATACAAATTTTGGGTCACTATGATATTCATACAAAGCCGCAGCTTCTGTATCTAGAAGCACATTCTCAAAAATCTCTTTCTTATAATTGAATACTGCACTCGGACCCATTTGAGTAAAAGATTTTTCCCCGGGATCAACACCGAAAGCCCCTGCGTTGGAAAGGGAATCGTCCAAAACGAAAGTGGTACGCGTTGTCAGGGGGGAAAGGAATAAGCTAAGGTGTTTGTTGGGCTTGTAGTCCATACCAAGTGCAAGGGCAAAATAGGCAGGAGCCATAAATTTGGATATGTAATTATTCCGGTTATTTTTTTCAAAACCTTCGTCAAACTGTGTTCTGAAATTTGCCTCTGTTGTGTAAAACCAATTCTTACCCGCTTCAATACCTAACTTGGAGTTGATATCGATCAGGTCATTGGTCTTTCTCCATGGATCGGAGGCAATTTTATTTTTCCCATACCGGAAATCCATCTTGTTTTCCCAGGATACCCTCCCTTTGTTGTAATTGAAAAAGGGTTTGTAAAAAAGGGAAAGCCCCACGGTATTGTCACCACCTGCAGCCCAGTTCGTAAAGGTGCTTTGATTAAAATTCAAGGATATTAAGCCACCAATATCCCAGATCTTTACCGTGTCGGCACCGGTGGCTGTTGTGTCGGCGGCATCCTGCGCAAATAAATTATTTCCCAGGAGTAATAGGGAGATGACGAGAGTTGTTTGGTAAAATTTTTTCATTCTATTGAATAAATTATTTTAGTTTTGGTTTAGTCATTTATCGAGAATCGCAAATTTGTTTTTTAAATCTTAATTATAGAAGCGATTCGGCGAATAATTTAAGCAATAATTAATGAACAAATTAACATTCGGATTGTTGGGAAAAGTCCTATTGGTATTTTTAATAATTTCTTACCATCCACTTTTGTCTCAGGAAAATGTTGAGAAAGATTCTGTTGTTTCAGCCATTCCGATATCAAATATCAATGTTGAAAGTCTTCACACTCAGCAATTGATCGACAAAATTGATTTGAAACTTGAAGGTCAGGATATAGGCCACATCAGAAATACAGCAAACAGACTTTATGATACAACAGCTGCTTATCTCAGTCAAATCAACATTGATGAAAGGGGAAAATATTTACCACGCGAACTTGAAGTGAAAGTGAGCGAACTTCGGCTAATTGAGGACAGGATTGATGAAAATCTCGATTATGTTAACAGGGTTATATCGGACTATGAACTTGATCTTGAAGAGATCATTTTTGAAGAAAACAGGTGGCGTAAGACAAATAATAAATTAAAAACAGAAGGCAATGGGGAGTTTGCCCTACTTAGTAATGTCATAAATGATTTACTGTCAAAAATGGGGGCTACACGCGATAATTTGCTTAATAAATACAATGAGTTTCTGAGTATTCAAAATAAGCTTTCCACCGCCAGGCAGGACCTTGACCAGACCATTGTAAACATTGATGATCTTGTATTGATAAAAAAGGAAAACCTGTTTACGCTTGATAGCCCGCCTATTTGGAAAGTTTCCATCGATCTGAAGGCGATAATTGGGCATTTCTGGAGGGATTTTAAGACTCTTTTGAATGTTACTATCTCATATTTAAAGGAAAGAAGGGATCATCTCATGGCAATGGGGTTTTTGTTCCTGATCATGTTGATTTTATTTACCTACATCGGGAACTATTATAAGAGGCTAAGGTCAGATCTTAATAAATCTGAAAAAATCAAGTTGGATAAAAGTTCGCTTGCAAAGCTGGAAATATTTAATAAACCCATTTCTATTTCTTTTCTGATCACCCTGATCTTCATGTTGGATACCGAAAAGCTCAGGCTCGAATTAATTGGAATAGTTATGGTCATTATGATCTATCCTTTACTAACAATTCTGAAACAAAGAATGCCGGAAAAGTACTTTATGTACGTCGTTTATGTTTTCATACTGCTTTTATTCAAGACATTTACAGAGATACTTTTTTATACCAATTCAGTCAGCAGAATTGCAAGTTTGATTGTTAGTGTGGCTTTGTTTGCGTTGTTTGTTTATGTGAATAAAAATGCCATTCGGCCAGTCACAACCGAGCAGTTTCCTTATAAAAAGGTCTTGCTGGTGTTGACTAACATTTTTCTTGTGCTGTTTAGTATTTCAACAATTGGAAATATAATTGGCAATGTTTTTTTAAGTGAAAGCTTCCTTTTTTCCAGCAGCATCAGTTTGTACTCCGGGTTTGTTTACTATACCTGTTTTCTTATATCATCACAAATCGTAGTATTGTTTTCGATTAGCGAGACGGGAAGAAGGACCAAATTGATTTCCAGGTCGCGTGAAAAGATATTAAGGCAGACAACACGGTTTTTATTTCTATTCTTTTTCTTTTTCTGGTTAGTATCTGTCGCAAAATTTTTCAACATCTATAAAATCATCCAAAATTTTGTTACCGAGCTTTTTGATTATAGTTTTAAACTGGGTGATATCGAAATTGTTCCGTCTAACCTCGTTATTCTGGTTCTGGTCATTTGGTTTACCTTTCAGATAAGCAAGTTTATAAAAATGATTCTTGAAGATGAGGTGTTGCCAAAGCTTTCCCTTCCAAGGGGAGTTCCCGGAACGATCTCTATGTTGACCAGGTATGCCATTCTGGTGATCGGTTTTATTGTAGCAATTTTAGCAGCAGGTATCGAAATGGATAGCCTGACCATTATCATAGGCGGGCTCGGCGTGGGTATTGGCTTCGGTCTGCAAAACATATTTAACAATTTTATATCAGGATTGATTCTGGCATTTGAGCGCCCGATAAAAGTTGGGGATATTATCCAAATGACTGACCTGTTTGGAACAGTTAAAGAGATTGGGATCCGCGCCAGTACTGTCAGGACCATGGATGGGGCGGAGGTTATTGTCCCTAACGGAAACCTCATTTCAAATGAGGTGATCAACTGGACACTTTCGGATAAATACCGTAGGATTGATTTGCGGGTAGGAGTTGCCTACGGCACAGATCCTGATCGTGTTATCAAGATTCTTTATGAAGTATTAAAGGGACACGAAAAAATCATGGAAAACCCACCTCCAAACGCTTTATTTATCGGTTTTGGAGATAGTTCACTTGATTTTAGATTATTATTTTGGACACATGATTTTGATAATTGGCTATCGCTTCAGAGTGAGATCAACGTCAGGATTAATCGTGCATTGGCTGATGCAGACATAGAGATTCCTTTCCCCCAAAGAGATCTGCATTTGAGATCGGTGAGTGAAGAAATCAAAATGTTTAAGGATGAAAGACCGGAATTAAGCAAAGCCAAACCTAAATCTTTAACCGAATCTAAAAAGTCAAAAAACACCAAGGGCAAATCAGCCGATAAAACAGATTCAAATAATCCTGATGATAAGAATGAAAGTTAACCCGCATTATTCATGTTTTTCCATGAATAATGACGATAACTTATTGAAAACTTCTGTTATTCAATAAGTTATGTCAGGTCTGATGACTCCGACAGTCG
>CAJXNP010000038.1 GCA_913057175.1 uncultured Cytophagales bacterium | reverse complement strand
CAAAGACGCTTTAAAGCTGGTTTTGACCCTGCCTTTAGAGAAAAAGTTTTAAATCTTTAAATGCGTTTGCCCTGGGTCTTACCGTGTATGCATTTGTGGTTGCAATCGTTGGTCCGAACTGAATAATGTTACTAATATCGACTAATTCACTGCCATTAAACCCTATTGCAACCTGGTCTATTGCAATTTCCTGGGTTTGTGTAAAGTAAACAGCACCAACTCCCCATGCATATGGAATATCATATCCACGTTTATAAGCCCCCTTTCCAAAAATGGGTAGCTTATAGTTGTAATCCATTTGCCTCAGGCTGTCAAAATAGGCCTTATAAGCAGGATTATCCATCTTTCCCATTCCCTGCGACAAGGAATCAGTGGCAACAAAAACATAAACAAAAGTGAGTACTAATATGGGGAATTTAAATAAGTGCATAGATTTAAAATTGTTCGTGTATGATGTTTGCCGTGAATCATTCAGCTGGAGCTGTAAAAATACTATTAAAAATATATCCTGACAGTTTTAATTGTGAATTTTAATCTATCTTAAAACGTCCTGAAACGAAGAATTCTAATTTTATGCTCAATCTTTTGAAACGCAATTCTGCCTGTGTAATAATGTTGAACCCAAATGAAATATTTTCTAAATCTGTCTCACAGGTTGGCGAAAGGTTAAATTTCATTCTGCAACCATGGTTGACCCTCTTTCACTTTAATACAACGGATAAATGGGCCGTTTCACCTCCAAAATCACCAAATCACCTGTATATTCTCCTATAATATTTTTCCGGTAAAAGATGATAAAATTCCTAATCTTTGGCACTATTGTTCATGATGATTGACTACTACTAACAAAAATACCTTAACCGCCGGATTTATGAAGCCTGTCTGACTCGAGGAGGGTCAGTCAACAAACGCAGCAATATATTAAACAGCCAAAAGAAATCTCTTCCTTTCAATCCAACATAGTGGGTTACTTCCCACAGATCCCTGCCCGCGGCAGGCAGGCCGGCACAGGGCCGGGAATTCATTCTTTATTTGAATTACACAGAACCAGATATCCTCCTCTTCAACCCTTCCAACAGATCTGATTTATCAATTCGGGTTTGGATACTTTCGATCTTTTCTATGGCTTTTTTTAATGACTGAATCGACTCATTTCCCTGGGGGTTGTAGGGGATCATGTTTACACTGTCCAGTATTTTCTCGATTTCCAGAATGACTTTTTTATCTTCGTCCTCAAAATACGCTTCTACCAACTTTTGAAAAATATAGTCAATGGCAATATCTGTCGGGTGGATCATGTCATCCTGATAAAACCGGTAATCCCGTAGGTCGCTAACCAGAAGTTCGTATGCAGGGAAATATTTTACATGAGGAAATTCATTTTTAATCATATGACAGGCTAGTCGTAGAACGGATTTGCTAACCGCATTCAGCGTGATGGAATCCTGCGTGTGCATCACAGGGCTTACCACCAGGATGATGTCCTTCACATTGTTCATCAATGGGTAAACCTTCCTAAAGCCATCGACAATCTCATCAGGAGACAAGAGCACTTTTTCAAAATTCTTTGAG
The DNA here is from genome assembly GCA_913057175.1 of uncultured Cytophagales bacterium. Classification (GTDB taxonomy): domain Bacteria; phylum Bacteroidota; class Bacteroidia; order Cytophagales; family Cyclobacteriaceae; genus CAJXNP01. The sequence goes on along the minus strand of CAJXNP010000038.1, from coordinate 13,646 downwards.
GATGACCTGTGGCAATTCGCGACGATGTGGTTGGAAGAAAGCAGTTTATATGCGTAAGCCGTTCCGAATGTCAAAAATAAGAAGTCTGTCTTTTTATAGATACCATGGGTGCCTGAGATCAGTTCAGTTAAAGAAGCCTCCAGTTCCTCTCTGGAATCTGCATTCAGTCGTTGATGAAAATCAAAATGGTTCCACGAGCCATTTGTATCGGTATAAAAATTATAATGAGGAGTACTCTTTTTGGAAATGATCTCAATCGCATTAAAAATAGAGATGGGATTATAAATCGTACCAAAGGGATTGCTGTTAACCTGAATGTTGTATTGCAAAAAATGCTCATCAAGTAGATGGGAAAATCCGGATCCCAGTGATAAGATATTTGATTTGTATGATATTTTATTTGGGTTTTCGTCAATGGTCAGTTCTGTTCTGAAATGGTTCATTTTAGTGTGAGGTTTATGGAATAAAAGATGGTAATCCTAATGGATTTCAAAATAGTAAATATTCTGTAATTCTGGCTGATTAATTAGGATTGGCTTCTTTCTTCCCTCACCTCAAAATAGATCTCTCCTCTTTTCGCGGATTGGGGAATGGAGAAATCTCCAATATTTTTAATTCCGGGATTGATGATGCGCCGTACTTCAAACTGAATCCAACATGGTGAAAACTTTCAGTAACATATTTCAGTGAAATAACCTTCATTCATGCTAAAAAAGCACCCATTCTTTTAACATTCTTTCTTCATTAATAAATATGACCGCATACATCATTTTCATTATTCTTTATGAAATACATAAAATATTCATCTTATTATTATAAATTAAACACCTTTAACTTACATTCGTTACGATCAACATAAATAAATCTTAATTTTGCCGCTAACAATTACACAACAAACACAAATGAGGCAGAAAGGTCCTGAAGCAGAGAGGTTGGCAGTTGGTGACCCCTATAAAAACTGGAAGAAATGGGGTCCCTATTTAGCTGAAAGACAGTGGGGTACGGTTCGAGAGGACTATAGTGAAAATGGATATGCATGGGAATGTGTTTCGCATGAAAGGGCCCGTAGCAATGCTTACCGATGGGGTGAAGAGGGCATAGCCGGTTTTTGTGATGAGCGAGAGATCTTGTGCCTGGCGCCTGTATTCTGGAATGGGAAGGATACCATTTTGAAAGAACGATTGTTCGGTCTTACCAACCCCCAGGGTAATCATGGGGAAGATGTGAAAGAACTTTACTTTCATCAGGTTTCATCACCTACTCACTCCTATTGCAGGTACCTGTACAAATATCCACATAAGAAATTTCCTTATACCGATCTGGTCAGAGGTAACAAAAGAACCCGGGATCAGGCAGAATATGAGTTGATAGATACGGGAATTTTTAAAAATAGTGCCTATTTCGATTGCTACATTGAGTATGCCAAAGCCGGAGTCGACGACATCCTGATGAAAATCACAGTGGTAAACAGGGGACCTAAAAAAGCAAAGATCCACGTGCTTCCTCACCTTTGGTTTAGAAATTTCTGGAGGCATAACAAACGATTTACCCGTCCCAATATGAAATCCATTTCAGATAGTTGTGTGCAATCCAGAAGTACACGTAATGGTCGGTACTTTTTCTATCATGAGGGTGGTGAACAGTTATTCTGTGATAACGAAACAAATAATCAACGCATTTACAGAACCCCAAACGAAGTCGATTATGTCAAAGATGGAATTAACGACTTCGTGGTGAATGGCAAACCCACTATCAATCCGGATAAGAACGGCACGAAACTAGGCGTCTGGCATAAATTCAAGCTAAAATCGGGGGAAGAAAAGAGCATAAAAGTTCGCCTAAGTAAAAAGAAATTGCATAATCCATGGGCAGATTACGACACGATATTTGAACAAAGAATACAGGAATGTGATGAATTTTATAGCCAAATAATCGATCACAAACTGCCAGAAACCCACAAATCTATTGTAAAAAGTGCGTTTTCAGGCTTACTGTGGACCAAACAATTCTACTATTTCGATGTTTTCAAGTGGCTTTTTGGAGGTCCCGGAGAAGCAGCGCCCATTCGACATAATCAAAGAAATTTCAACTGGCAACACCTCACCAACAGGAATGTTATATCCATGCCGGACAAATGGGAATATCCGTGGTATGCGGCCTGGGACCTAGCCTTTCACATGGTGTCATTTGTTGAGATAGACCCGCATTTTACCAAAGAACAGCTACTTCTTGTACTACGTGAGAACTATATGCATCCCAATGGGCAAATTCCGGCTTATGAATGGAATTTCAGTGATGTTAATCCTCCCGTGCATTGTTGGGCGGTCTGGACAGTCTATGAAAAAGACAAGAACCATACCGGCAAAGCAGATACAAAATTTTTGGAAACTGCCTTCCAGAAACTCCTGATCAATTTTACATGGTGGGTAAATCAAAAAGACAAACATGGAACAGATCTTTTTGAGGGAGGATTCCTGGGTCTGGATAATATAGGAGTGTTTGATCGCAGCAATATGCCTTCGGGGATAACAAGAATGCAACAGGCAGACGCTACCAGCTGGATGGCCATGTTTACGTTGAATATGCTCCAAATTTCCCTGGAACTGGCAAAAACCAATAAAACCTATGAAGAGTCTGCTGCTAAGTTTTTCAGACATTTTTTAAACATAGCCTGGGCCATGCATCACATTGGGGAAAAAGATGTATCACTTTGGGACGATAAAGACAATTTTTTTTATGATGTAGTTGAGATGTCAAATGGAAAAACAGAACGTTTGAAAGTTCGGTCATTGGTTGGTATCATTCCACTATTTGCCGTTGACATCTTGCATAAAAGTCTTTTTGATGAATTAAAGGAATTTAAGATCAGGGCTATAGAAATTATTAAAACCCGTCCGGACCTGGCATCATTAATATCTCGAATTGAAGAGTGTAATGATGAAGGTTATTACTTATTCTCCATTATGCGTGCTTTCAGGCTGGAACATTTGCTTAAACGATTACTTGACGAAGAAGAATTTCTTTCGGATTATGGCATTCGATCCCTTTCTAAATACCATGAAAAAAATCCTTTCATTTTTCAGCACAATGGACACCATCAAATACAGTATGAGCCCGGTCAGAGTCATTCCAGTATGTTTGGTGGAAATTCAAACTGGCGGGGCCCCATTTGGATGCCTTTAAATTACATGATCATTCAGTCACTGAGAAAGTATTATACTTATTACGGACCAACCTATGTGTACGAATTCCCCACGAGATCCGGAAATAAACTCAATCTCAATGAAATTGCCAACGAGCTTACTAAAAGACTGATCAAGCTATTCGAGCGAAATGCCGAAGGAAAATTCCAATACCATTCCGATGATCCGGATAAGCTGTTTACAAAAGACGAACAATTTAAGGATCAACATCTTTTCTATGAATTTTTTGATGGCGATAATGGTAAAGGCCTTGGAGCTTCCCATCAAACAGGCTGGACAGCATTGATAGCCAATCTGATCATGGAGATGGAGTGAAATATCCGGTATTTACGGGCATGAAGGAGAACGATTGCACCAGGCAAAGTATGAGCCGTTGGATAACCCACCTCTGATATAGTTCAATCGATTTTTATAATCATTCAAATATATTTTGTACTTTGATTATCACCTTTTGGTTAAATTATTTTTTACGGACGGCTTAATAGTTTTTTGTGCAATTGAGAAAAGTGAAAACGATATTTATTAATCTGGTCATCTTTATAGGCATCAATAATTTAATCGTCGGGCAAAATATCCAAACCAATGTTGACCGGATTACGGGAATGTCACAGCAGGCAGGTAATTGTATCATCCAGGATAATAAAGGATTTATTTGGATCGGCACATATGGCGGACTTAATAAATACGATGGTTATTCTTTTAAGTATTATTTAAATGAAGCACAGGATAGCACAAGTTTAAGCTATGAAGGAATTGCCTATCTGTATGAGGACCACTCAGGGTACATATGGGTGGTTAATAATAGTAGTCAAATAGGACTAGACCGCTATGATCCGCGGACAGATCAATTTACCCATTATACTTTTAATGAAAATGATTCATCCTCTCTCAGCAACAACCAGATCTTTCATATTATGGAAGATGAGAACAATCGGATCTGGATTTGTACCAACAATGCATTGAATCAAGTCATTCCCGATAAGGAAGAGAACCTAAACAAGATCCACTTTCAGAGATATTATTATCCCTCCAGCCGAACTGAATCGGATGGAACCGGGTTTTCCATGATCCATGTTGATCGAAATGACAGGCTTTTATTGATTTCACCAGACCTATATTATTTTGACCTGAATACGAAGGAATTCATCGATGCAAATTTGGAAATTGACATATCACAAGCTACATCCATTGTTAGTGACAATAGAGAAAATTTGTGGATAGGCACTTCTGAAAATGGCGTCATACGGATCACCTATGATGACTCAGTTTCCGGATATCGTTTAACCCCCTGTCCAAAACTTAATGTTTTCCAGGACGATTACACTTTTTTAGAAATGGATGATCAGAATAACCTCTGGATAGGCTCTGAAACTAAAGGTTTATTCAGATATGATCCTGAAACAGATTTTCTGGAAGATTTCCCAAGTAATAAAACTAATGCGCATTCCATGAGCGAAAGTTCTGTTCGGTCCCTGTTTATCGATCGTACGGGAGTGCTTTGGGTAGGAACATTAAGCCAGGAGTTATGCAAAACAGATCTCAACAGGAAGGAGTTTATTCACTACAAGAATATTCCCGGCAATACAAATTCCCTTAAAGGCAATTTAATAGCAGATATAAGTGGAATAAACCCGGAAGAGCTGTGGGTAGGCTCCCGAAAAGATGGAGGAGTGAGCAGATTTATTTTCAAAAACTCCGGGGAACCCCGCGTGATAAGATACCAATATGATCCACAGAACGAAAACACCATTGGCGGAGATCATACCCTCAGCCTTGAGCAACGAAAAAATGGCGATGTCTGGATAGGAAGTGCCGGTGAGATCATCACCCGCATTATTCCGGGAGATCCTGATAAAAGTAACACGGACGTTATTGAAAGGTTCTACGTGAAGGGGTGGACTTTTTCAATTTTTGAGGACGGTGACAGCATTCTGTGGGGAGGAACCTGGAATGAGGGATTGTGGCGTCTCAACGAAACAGACCAAACATTTACCAAATTTTATCACAATCCGGAAGATTCCCAGAGTTTGATAGACAACATCATCTGGGCCATTGGGGAAGATAAAAATAAAAACCTATGGATAGGAACCAATGGCCAGGGATTAAGCATACTGAGCGCCGACCAAAAGCAATCAGACAAACCTCGGTTCATTAACTATCAATCGGAAATCGGGAATTTGAAAAGTATCAATCACAATACCATCAATGTATTTTACCAGGATCGCAATGGCACAATGTGGGTCGGAACCAATGGCGGCTTAAACAGGGTGGTGGAACCAGACGGAACTGATCAAAACAATCACCTCCATCACCTCGAATTTATTTCATATACCATTCAGGATGGTTTACCTCATAATTCCATCGTTGGGGTTTTGGAAGATGAAAAAGGAAATTTATGGATCAGCACAGCAAATGGCCTATCCATGTTTGATTTCTCTGACAGCACTTTTGTCAATTACTACGAGAGTGATGGCTTGCAAGGCAACGTTTTTATCCACAACGCCTATTTTAAAAATTCTAATGGCAGAATGCATTTCGGTGGTTCAAATGGATTCAATGCTTTTTATCCAAAAGACATCCGGGCAAACCAGTTTTTGCCACAAATATCTTTTACCGATTTGAAAGTGTGGAATAAATCCGTGAGTGTCGGAGAAGAAGTCAATGAGGACATCATTCTGCCAAAATCTATCAATGAAGTAGAAGAGATCACCCTTTCGCATGAAAACAATGCTTTTTCAATTGAATTTGCAGCACTTCATTATGCCCATCCCGAACATAATAAATATGCTTACTACCTGGAAAGATATGAAGACACCTGGGTTTATAGTGAAAACCAGCGATCCGCAACTTACACCAATCTCAATCCAGGCGTCTATGTGTTCAGGGTAAGAGGTTCAAATAATAATGGGATTTGGAATAATGAAGGTAGATCGCTAACCATAAAGATCCTGCCACCATGGTGGGAAACCTGGTGGTTTAGAATTTTGCTTTTTCTCATCATTCTGGGCGTTGTATTTCTGTTTTTCTACTTACGAACAAAGTCTCTATTGCGCCAAAAAGCTGCGTTGGAGAGAAAAGTCAATGAGCGCACCATACGACTTAACGATCTGGTAAAGGAGTTACAGGTAAAACAGAATGATCTGGAAACTTCCAATGAAGAACTAACTGCCACACTAGAGGATCTCTTTGCACAAAAAGAGCAAGTTGAAAAAATAAATAGTGAGCTTAATAAAACGCAGGAAGAGCTCAAAATAGTTAACAGCCAGCTGGACCAACGAGTGCAGGAACGCACCTCAAAATTAGTAAAGGCCAACCAGGAGCTTGACCGTTTTGTGTATAGCGCCTCACATGACCTGAGCGCTCCGCTAAAATCAATCATGGGCCTTATAAATATTGCCTACCTGGAACGCAAAAAGGTAGACTTGATCAATCATCTGAAACACATGGAGACAAGTGTGAATAAGCTTGAAAATGTCATTCAAAGTCTAACCCAATATTCACGCAATAGCGGTCAGGAAATTCGAAAAGCTAAGTTTTCCTTCAATGAATTGGTAAATGAAGTGCTTGAAGACACGACGCCACTGAATAATAATTCGTTCAGTTTAATCAAAGATTTTGATCCGACACAAATCATGAATTCAGATTTCTTCAGATTAAAAATTATCATGTCAAACCTAATTTCAAACGCCTTCAAATACAGAAAAAGGAATTACCCGGATGCTTATATAAAAATCTCATTCCAACAAAAGGACAATACAAGTATCATATCGGTTAAGGATAACGGAACTGGAATTGAATCAAAATACAAAAGCAAAATTTTTGACATGTTTTACAGGGCTTCAACACTTTCAAACGGCTCAGGGCTGGGGTTGTATATTGTAAAAGAAACGGTGGAAAAGTTAAAAGGCGAAATAAAAATAGACTCTGTCAAACATGAATATACGGAAGTAACCATTATGCTTCCTGAATAGGTTGTCATATAACATCAATCATACAACAATCAGGCACAACAGATGACATTTGCAACAGATACAGGTGTACCGCATAACTTTAATTCTTTAACAAAACCCTTCAAATATGAGCGATTTAACATTTTCCGGAGGCATAAACATTGCCATCAAGATCCCTAAATCAAAATATGATCAAACGGTTTCATTTTACAAGGATATTTTAAAACTTGAAGTAGAAGAAAAGCCCATCGAACACCCTACCATTTCAAGAACACACGAAGTGAAATTTGGTAACAACAAAGTTTGGCTGGATTGTGTGGACAATTATGCGCATTCGGAAATCTGGATGGAGTTAAGAACACCTGATGTTGAAAAGGCAACATCCTATCTCAAACAAAAAGGCATTGAAACCTGTGACGAGATAGAAGAAATCCCGGAAGGAAATCATTGGATAATGGATCCTGCCGGGACAGTATTTATATTGGACAAAGAATAATAAACCCAAATTCTGCTCCAATGCGGAATTTGCCCATTGCAGAGAATACTGTCATTGACCACCATTCAATAACCATGTATTATCCTCTGGAAATTCAATTTTGTGCCAGTTCAAAAGTAATATTCACTTTTTTCTCTTCAACAATAGGAATAGGTTGTATGGAAATCTCATTTCCAAATCTCTCTGCTAAAATCTTTTGTGACTCAATTAACAACCTACGATTAAATACATCGCCTGATTTGAGGGGAATTATTGCAGCGTAATCTATTTCTTCAGGAAATCCTATAAACTCAAACTTATCCACATGAACAATTTCACCTTCATGCATTGTGAATCTAAGATTAACCTTGTCTTTATCTATCTTTTCCTCAGATAAATCTATCAGAAAAAATAAATACCCTTTATCCATATAAAGCGAGCCAATATCAGAACCATCAGCTTGATAAGAAAACAAATTTTGGATTTCTGATTGATCATAGATATCGCCTTTCTTAAGCTTCATGAATCCGGTTAAGTAATCATCGGAATAGACCGAATTGCCAACCCACTCCACATTTTCAATTATTAGCCCATTTTCATTAGAATTTTTATCCGAATTACTCTGTGCCACTACATCTTTCTCAGTAAAGGAGAAAAACGCTAATAATACCCCCACTATGGGAATAATTGAGAGATAGTATAATTTTTTCATTGCTTTAGTATTTGATTGATAAATCAGATTAATTCTTTTTTTCATGTTTTTCATTGAGAATTGATTGGTTATTATTAATTCATCTTTATTCATGGATAATTTCAAAATGAGATTTGAATACACTTCATCTTCATTAATCAATTTATCCACCTCGTACTCGTGATTTTCTACTGCAGCATTTTTTAGCCAATGAATTGCCGGGTTGAACCAGCAAATAATTCGTGCTAATTCGAGAATCAACAAATCATAAGAATGCCCTAAATCTATGTGCAATTGTTCATGTCTACTGACCAGTTCCAATTCTTTCGGATTAAGCTGCCCTGTATCCTTATTGATGAAGATATACCCAAGAAACGAGTAAAATGCAGGTCCGGAATTAAACTTAATTACTTTATAGCCATTTATAATTTCAACCGGGTTTTCTTTAACGATCCTTTTTAATCTCAAAATTCCACCAATTAGTCGATAAGAAAAGAATATCAAGCCAACAAAATAGATTGAAGTAACAAAAAACAACAAAAGCTGAAACCAATTGACAGAACCGGTTTGCTGAATAGTAGACTGCGTAACTTCAACTACATAATTAGATTTATTGGCTAACCATGAAAAAATAAAGGGTTCACTACTGATGGATTGTGTTTCATACAATTGAATTTGTACAGCTGGTATGATTAAACTAACGATGACCGAACCCAATAGAAAAATCCGGTTCAAAGAAAAAAAAGTAAGATTTGAAGACAATAGTTTATACAATAAATACAGTACAATCTGACAGATAGAAACTTCCAATAGATAGGTTAAAAGTATTTTCATTTTGATTTTGTTTTGTCAATAGTCTTTAAAATTTCATTTACTTCATCTTTGGACAAATCATTTTCCTTTACCATAAATGACACAACATTTTCAAATGAATTATCAAAGTATTTTGAGACCAGGTTTTTCAATAGAAATTTTTGATAGTCCATCTTACTCAAAGCAGGATAATATTCATGAATAGTACCATATTGCCTATTTTTTACATAACCCTTCTTGACCAATATTCTGATGATTGAAGAAATTGTGGTATACGGAGGTTCAGGGCCTTCCATTTCAGCTATAACATCTTTTACAAACCCCTTTTTTATCCTCCAAAGAATTCGCATCACCTCTTCTTCTTTCTTCGTTAATTCTTCCATGCTCAATATTACTACTTATTATTAAGTAGAACAACTACTTTTATAGTTATTTTACTTAACAATCAGTAGATCATCGCTCGGCCGGGCAAGTTTAACCTGGTTAACTTAGGTTAATACTCTAATCTGGTTAAACCCACGTTTTCTGATACCTTTGCAACACGGTTTGGATCAAAGAAGATGACATGGATCTTTTTGACCGTTGGGTCAGCGGTCTTTCTGGGTATATACGATGTGATGAAAAAGCTTTCCCTGAATGGGAATGCGGTGTTGCCTACGCTGTTTTTTTCCAGCCTGACAGGAGCTTTCCTTTTTCTTATTCCATTTACCTTGACATCATTTCAGGTATTTCATGAAGGAGATTTATTCTATGTCGCTGAGATCTCTCTTCATGAACATTTCCTGATCTTCCTGAAATCTTTCATTGTCTTGTCCAGCTGGATTCTGGCATTTTTTGCTATGAAAAACCTCCCACTCACCATTGTCTCCCCCATTCGATCAACTTCCCCGGCGTGGACATTATTAGGCGCCATCCTTATTTTTCATGAACAACTTACACCATGGCAATGGGTAGGAATGATCATCACCTTGCTATTTTTCTACCTTTTTTCCTCAGCCGGAAAACTTGAAGGCATACATTTCAGAAATAACAAATTCCTTTGGTTTATTATTGGAGCGACCATCATTGGCGGAGGAAGTGGGCTATATGACAAATTCCTTTTGCAGCGAATTGACCGGATGGCTGTACAAACCTATTTTACTTTTTACCAGGTAGTGATCATGGGTACAGTAGTTGCAATCTTATGGTGGCCAAAAAGAAAGAAAATCACTCCTTTTCAATGGAAATGGACCATTCCTCTCATAGGATTATTCCTTGCAATCGCAGACTTCCTTTATTTCTATGCCCTCACCTATCCGGATGCAATGATTTCCATCATTTCGGCACTCCGCCGAGTTAGTGTTGTTATTTCATTTGGCATGGGTGCTTTCCTTTTTAAAGAACTCAACATTCGTAAAAAGGGAATTTACCTGGTAGGAATTTTGATAGGTGTTATGTTCTTGATTTTTGGATAAAAATCTAATCGATATAGCGATCTAATTATTTCACTTTAAGCAGCTGGCAGTTTTGAAATATTCTACAAAGTAACTATGGCTTTCAATTAAATGATTTTTATTCAGCAAGAATAAACAATCTTTAAAAGATTATTATTTTAGGCAGGTCAAAACCTAATCTTTTCACAAAACAACCATATACCAATGACCTACAACCAATTAATGTATATCCACCTCGCAACGGTGGTGCCTTGTTTTATTATCGGTACCATGCTGATCCTGATTAAAAAAGGAACGTTTATTCACAAAAAATTTGGACGTATTTACATGATCATGATGCTGATTACGGCATTGGTAACCCTATTTATGCCCGCCCAGGTTGGGCCAAGATTGTTAAATCATTTTGGATGGATACACGGCTTCAGCTTCCTGACTATTTACACCGTACCGACCGCATACATTGCCATTAAAAAAGGAGATGCAAAGGCTCACAAAAGGAAAATGATTCTACTATATTTTGGAGCTATTATTATTGCAGGAGGATTTACACTGGCTCCCGGAAGATATTTGTATGAGCTATTTTTTTAGTTTAAAAGACTTATTACAATACCATAAATATTATCCGATAGAGGCAAAACCATCGCACTACTGAAACAATTCATTTAGCACCTTTTAAATAATAAAATATCCTTTTTTAATGCTATTGCTCCACTTCCTGAGATTTTCTTTTAAGTTTAATACAGCGTTTTCAAATACTTAAAGAATCTACCCATGGAATTTAACAGAAGAAATTTTATCAGGTTGTCATTAGCTTCATCGACTGGTATGGCTGCAGGCGCCATGTTTCCTAATGATATTTTCGGAAATGAGCTGCATCAAACTTCGCAGCCTGAAAAAGTCATTGTCAAACCGAAAAAACTTAGCAAACCTACCGAATCAATCCGTTTTTCAGTGATCGGCCTGAACCATGGGCATATTTATGGACAAACGGAAGCGCTGCTGGAAGGAGGTGGCGAGCTAGTGTCTGTTTATGCTAAGGAAGCGGACTTGTTACAAAATTTCACCAGGCGCTATCCAAATGTAAAAGTGGCCAAAAGTGAAGATGAAATCATCAGCGATGGTTCCATTCAACTGGTCGCCAGTGCGTCGATACCAATCGACCGGGCGCCTCTTGGCATACGGGTGATGCAAGCTGGAAAAGATTTTATGGTTGACAAGCCTGGTATCGTCACAATGGACCAATTTAAAAAAGTGAAGAAAGTACAGCAGGAAACCCAACGGATCTATTCCATTATGTACAGCGAAAGGTTGAGGAACCGGGCGTCTGTTCAGGCAGGTGAACTAGTTCAGGCAGGTGCAATCGGAAAAGTTGTTCAGACAATTGGACTAGGCCCGCACAGGATGCGCCCCGACTCACGCCCGGACTGGTTTTTTGACCCTGGTAAAGCCGGAGGGATTTTGTGCGACATCGGCTCCCATCAATGCGATCAGTTTCTCTTTTATACCAACTCCGCCAAGGCTGAAGTAAGTCTTTCTCAGGTTGGAAATTTCAACACTTCGGATTATCCCAAATACATGGATTTTGGCGATATGAGCGTGAGAAGTCCACATGCTACAGGGTACATTCGCATTGACTGGTTTACACCGGAAGGCCTGGGCACATGGGGTGACGGCCGGACATTTATCTTAGGAACGGATGGTTATATCGAAATGCGCAAATACGTTGATATCGCCGGACGGGAAGGAGGAGACCACTTATTTCTTGTTAACCAAAAGGAAACAAAATATTACGACTGTTCACAGGTTCACATGCCCTATGGTGAACAATTGGTTAGTGATGTAGTCAATCGCACCGAAACCGCCATGACTCAGGATCATTGCTTCCTCGCCTCAGAATTGGCTATAAAAGCCCAGGACAAGGCGTTTATGTTAAACAAGTGAAACAGATTCTGGGTTGGATATAAAATGAATGAAATTAAAACTTCCACCATACAAAATATATTTAGAATTATCCTGGGGTTATTTATGCTCCTCGCAGCTGTCGGACATCTAACTTTTCAAAGAGAAGAATTCCAGGCACAGGTAACCAACTGGGTTCCGTTGGGGAAAGACCTGGTCGTCATTCTTTCCGGCGTTGTGGAACTTTTATTGGGATTGACCATGTTGTTTTGGAAAAAACAAAGAGTGAAAATTGGACTGGCATTAGCCGTATTCTATGTCCTCATTTTTCCGGGAAATATCGCTCAGTATACGAATGAGATCGATGCTTTTGGACTCGATACGGATCGCAAGCGATTCATCCGACTTTTCTTTCAGCCAGTGTTGATCTTATGGGCTTTATGGTCAACGGGCGCTATGCGGTATCTTGTTTTGAAGTTTCGGGGAAAATAAAATAGTAATAAAATTACGGGAAATTAGAATATATCGCCGTGACAGTCCCGAATTGATCAGGCGAAAAGAAAATTTACGGTAGTTACATTTTTATCTATAATTTATATCTTTAAAGCTCAATACATTTTTTAATACTATTTTCATGAAACAATTTTTTTATTTCTTTTTCGCATTTTGGCTCATTTTCCATTTCAAAGGTCTCTGCCAGCTTGATATTACGAAGTATACCTCTGATGACCTGTTCTCTCCCAAACCTGTTATTACTCAGGAGTATTTAGAACAAAAATCAAAAGACCAGGTAGCTGAAAGTATAAATACACAGATTGATGTATTCGTTCAGGAAGGAATGGATTTCTGGGAGAATGGAGAATATGACGATGCCGTTGATCACTTTGAACAAATGGCATTGGAATATGATGTCCCGGTATTTTATTACTACATGGGACTTATCAATTATGAACAGGAAAAATATGAAGATGCTTCAGATAATTTAAATATAGTGCTGGAAAAGGATCCTCTTTTTATGGAAGCTAAATACATGCTGGGGATTATTGCCCTTGACCAGGATGAAGACAAAGAGGCGAAAGAGATATTCAAACTATTAATAGGCATCCAGGGCAAACGCATTTAAAAAATATTTGAAGTGAGATGTTGGGGTTTTGAGACAATGAGCCCTTAGACTCAAGGTGT
>CAJXNP010000037.1 GCA_913057175.1 uncultured Cytophagales bacterium | reverse complement strand
GACAAAGACGCTTTAAAGCTGGTTTTGACCCTGCCTTTAGAGAAAAAGTTTTAAATCTTTAAATGCGTTTGCCCTGGTGAGTAAATCGATTTTTTTACTCGATAGAATCCACATCCCAATCAAAAACCTTCACTATTTCCGGTTCAGCATCCGACAATCCTTCACTGTCAACCTGTTCCACTTTTTGAATGAATAGGGATAATATTCCTTTTGACTTCCAGAGTTCGGTATCATAGGTTGGTTCCCATGAGCCAAGATCTGATTCCAGCAGATCGATGAGTTTCCATTCCCCGGAAGGGAAATCCTGATTCAGTGCAATGGAAGGTTTATTCTCTCTTTCCTGGTCCCGGAAGATCATAACAGCCCGGGTTTTCTGATCAATTTCTTTTACTACGATCTGTGGCCTGGAAATTGGAATTTTCTTGGTTCCTCCTCCACTTAGTGAAAAGCGTGTTTCGCGTTCATAAACCACCTGGGATTTCCACTGTCCATTATCCAGGTAAACGACGTGGTATTGTGGTTTTCCGGTTTTCTGATCGCGCCAATAAGTGGCAATCACCGGCTGCCCCATCTCGTCAGTTGTCATGGATGTTTGATTGATCAGTTCGCTGTTTTGCGGGATGGAAAATGCAACTTCGACTGATCCCATTTTGATGGGCAGTTTGTATGGCTCAGCCTTTGAATTCTCCCAGGTTATCCCTCCGTCATTCGATCGTGCGTAGCACAGATCGTGATTGGTGGCCACGTCCCAGGTTTCCCGCCAAACCCATGAGATGTGAATCGTACCTTTTGCATCCACACATGCCTGCCAGTAGGCATTTCTTTCCCCTTCTCCATCGATCAGGTTGTTTTGAATCTGTTTCCAGGTTTTTCTTCCTGTATCATACCGATTGATAATGAGATTTCCTCGTCCGGACTCACCTTTCCGGTAAAAAAATAAAAGATCGCCATCTGGTAACCTGTGAAATTCCGGATAAGTAATGCTATTTTCATTTTCTCCGGTCATGCTCATTTTCTCCGTCAATTCCAGAGATCCCGGTTTGATGCTTTTGGCATATCTGAGCGTGTCATTGTGATGGTCCCAGGCCATGTGCAGATAGCCTTCACCATCCACCATGATGCTGATAGAATTGTGTGCATCGGCTGCATGACCTTTGTATTGGGTGGTGTGAATTTCCCATTCGGATTTTCCGACCTTTCTTTTCGCTAGAATGACTCTTTCTTCCGGATCATAAAAGGCGACATACTGTGTGTTTTTATGCGTGGCCAATGAGTTTTTCCGGAAAATAACCGCATTGACAGAGTTGCTCGACCAGCCTTTTGTTATTTCTGATGTTTGGATGGAAAATGGAGCAGTGCTTTGCTGAGCAATTGTTTGTCCTCGCAAACAGATTGTGAAAAATGCAAGAATTAAGAAATAGGAAGGAAAAACCATTAGTCTCCCCTTGTGAACCCGATTGTCTACTTGGGCAAAATGTATGTTCATTTCAATACAAAGTTTTTTATTGATTTTTTTCAACTTAACAGCGTCTTTCAATGATTATTCTTTTTAATGCTTTATTCAAGAAATTTTTCTGAAGCCAACTACGGAAAGATAAAGAAATTTTTGATGGCTCATATCCAGCAGTCTGGAAACTAATACTTCCTACTCAATTTCATTTTGATCGTCAGGATACTTTCGAAATTATTGGTTTTCAACCTTGTTCTTGAGGGCCTGTAAATCTTTCTCAACTTTCTTTTCAGATGCTGATTCAATCATCCCATGAAGGAGCTTGTACATCAATCCTTTGGGTTCCCAATGGCTGGTATAATCTAATTGGACTCCGTCTTCAATTTCGGAAAGTTCATATGTGATGATCATCGGCGCTTTACCCAAACTTCCCCCGCTCAGCTTTATTTTTAAAAGTTTCTGCGAATGGTACTCCAGAATTTCTTCGTTGTACCAGACATTCTTTCTTCCTTCCTGCATGAGTATTCTGGACTGGTATCCCGGGCCAGGTTCACCGATTGATACTTTTTGGTGCTCCAGTAAACATTCATTCCATTTCTGGATTCTGTCAAATTTTGTTAAATAATTCCAGACTTTTTCGTCCGTACTTTCCAGAATCAGGGATTTTTTAATGATCATGCGGTAGTTGTTGTGTGGAATCCATCGATTAGTAAATTGAATATCATTGCGGTTTTTCTATCCGAATCTTGCGGGTAAATGGATGATATCTTTTTATAAGGTAATACTGATAACTATTACTTTCAATGTATCGGTTAATAATTAATCATTATTTAATTGGTAGACCCTTCTACCTCCAACCCAGGTTTGCCAGACTTTTAGGTCCCATAATTCGACAGGATCGATTTTGGTAATATCTTCTCCAATCACCACAAAATCAGCCAGTTTTCCTGGTTCCAGGGTTCCTTTAACATTTTCATCAAACGAGGCATAGGCAGCGTTTCTAGTGAAAGCAATTAGCGCTTCTTCCGCAGATATTTTCTCTTCAGGAATCCAGCCACCGGGATTCTTACCATCAGAAGTCCTGCGGGTGGTAGCAGCATACATTCCTTTCAGAGGTACGGCTGCAGCTACGGGCCAATCACTGCCAAATGCCAGGGTAGCGCCGGTATTGAGCATTGTCCGAAATGGATAGCTCGTTTTGACCCGCTCGGGACCAATCCTTTCTACCGCCCATCTCCCATCATCGACAATGTGAATAGGCTGCATGCTGGCAATAACACCTTGCTGTCCAAACCTCTCGATTTCGTCAGGCAGGATATGCTGTGCATGCTCGATGCGAAAACGCCTGTCTTTTTCTCCATCTTCTGAAGCAACCTGCTCATAAATATCCAGCAAAAGGTGGTTGGCGCGGTCGCCAATCGCGTGGACCATCACCTGCAGACTTGCCTCATCGGCATCTGAGATCCATGTAAAAAGATCTTCCTCACGATTGATCAGCAGGCCACGATAATCTTTCTCATCCTGGTATGGTTCCGTAAGCGCAGCAGTTTTGGCGCCAAGTGAACCATCGACGAAACCTTTCAATCCGCCGGTTTTCAGCCATTTGTTACCGGTTCCGTTGTTGGAAATGTGATCAACCAGGTTAAGCCATTTTGGAAGTGGATTGACTGCATACACTCTTGTAATAACAGTTTGATTATCTATTGCTCTTTGCATGGCATCATAGCTGCCAAATTGAGGGTCGAAAGCGCTCATATCATGAACCGATGTAATCCCGTTTGATGCCAGGTATTCCATTGCCTTGGCTAAGGCTTCATCACTATGAGTTGGATTTGGAGGTGGAACGTGCTTATGAACCAATTCAATTGCGTTATCTTTTAGAATACCTGTCGGGATTCCATCCTGATCCCGCACAATCATGCCTCCCTCCACATCGGCAGTGTGGCGGTCAACGCCGCTTAATTCCAGGGCTCGCGAATTGGCAAGCGCCATGTGTCCATCCAGTCTGGAAATGAAAACCGGACTATCAGGCGTCACTTCGTCAATCCAATCTTTGGTCGGTAATTCACCTCCCCATAGGGTATGGTCCCAATTGCCAAAAAGGATCCATACTCCCGGCTCGAGAGTTTTTGCATATTCGCCGATCCTGCTAACAAATTCTTCCCTGGAATTGGCGTCCCTTAGCTGAACGCCAGCAAGCCCTAAGCCGGCTTCCATCAAATGAATATGGGCGTCGATAAACCCTGGACAAATGAACTCACCGTTTAGCTGGATCATTTCCGTATCATTTCCCTGGAATTCCATTGCTTCCTCGTTGCTTCCAACAAAAAGAATGGAGTCACTGGTAATGGCAATGGATTCTGCCCGGGGTTGGTTTTCGTTTCCCGTCCAGATATTGGCATGGGTGATAATGAGATCTGCTTTTTGGGTTTGAGATTGACAGGATATAATACCTGCTAATAGTAAAAAAAGAATGAAAACATTGACCGGCTTTAGATAGGGTGGGAAGATTTTCATCATTTATACTTCAGCTTCAAAAACAATAAAACGGTAATGAGCACCAGGGTGAATGCATTGGCAAAGGTGACGGGACGGTCGCTGACCATTAAACCGTAAACCAGCCAGAGGGATACACCTGCAAAAAATATGAAGATCATGACGTAAGACAGGTCATGAGTTGATTTGGTTTTCCATGCTTTGATAACCTGCGGTAAAAAGGCGATGGTAGTAAGAATGGCGGCCATGAATCCGATTCCTTCTGCGATACTTATCATTTATTATTGGGTTTTGAAATTGTCTTAGCGAATAAAGCCAATAAAATTCATGGATGGTATTTATTTTAATTTTTTATTCTTACAAATCCTGCAAGTTTAGCCTATGCGCCAGTGGAGGGCTTAGCATAACTTGTACCAACAAATGAATAGAGGCGATATATTAGAAGCCTGCCTCGGTCAGGCTGGTGTCCTCTTCGGGCTTTGTGAAGAGAACATTCTTCGAAGAAGCTACTGTGATTTCCGATTGATTAGTCAAAGCGGGAGTGCTTGGATCTGTTTAAACAAACTCTCATTTTTCAAAAAAAATCTGCACCGCCAGGGACATCATTTCCGGTTGTTCATCAAATGTATGATGGCTTGTACCTGGAAATATCATCAGCTCGCTGTCAGGAATGGTTTTGTAGAGGTATGTAATATGTTCCCAGGTAAATAGATCATTGTCACCATAGGCAAGCAAAACTTTGCTATCAATATCCTCCAACTTTTCCTCTGTAATATAGATCTCATCATTTATCATGCGATGAAGATCGTGGATCAACGTTTTCCAATCATTTTCAGGATATAACCGTTCGTATTCAAGATGCCAGCCATCCCAGGTCTGCTCCACGATTTCCGGAGTGATCGTTGACCAAAAATTTTTCATTTCATCGGTAAACCCGTCAATATTGGCAAATCCGCCAGATGCAAAGACTTTTGATATAACATCCGGTCGATTGGCTGCTAATAACAGGCCGGTGGTCGCTCCATCACTCCAACCAATCACGTGGCATTTTTTAATCCCCATCTTGTCAAGAAACCCGGAAGCATTTTCGGCAAGAAATTGATAGCTCATTGTGTCTGAGCGTTCTGAACGACCGTGTCCGGAGTGTCTATGGCTATCACCGTGTAGTTTTTGGCTAGCTGCGGTATTAATTTGGAAAACTGGACAATTGAACCAGGTCCTCCGTGTAGCAAAAGTACCGTGTCACCACTACCGTATTCTTCATAGTACACACTTCTCCCGGACACGTCAACATATTTACCATTATTTGATCCATAAATGATTGTCTGACCCCTGAGAGGAACGACATTGGCTTGAGCCATGATCAAAACCAGGGGGAAGATCTTTAATTTAACTGACATCGTGCAATGAATTTGTTAAATAAAGATACAAAATCGAGCAATGGGTTTCCATTGGTGATTAACCCAATTCCTCTTTCTCCGATGTCCCAAAATACCGCAAGTTTAGCCAGTCCGCCGAAGGAGGGCGAAGCGTAACTTGTGGGAATAATAGAGCAAGTTTTTAACTTGCCTTCCATGAGCAGGAATTATAAATTTTGGGACCAAAATAGATTACACTTTATTTCATTTTCTGTCGTCAATTGGATCGATGCTTTGACCCGACCTCAATACAAGGATATCATTGTTGAGAGTGCCAAATATTGTATTAAAAACAAGGGATTGGAAATCTATGCCTGGTGTATTATGACAAACCATGTACACATGATTATTGGCACCAATAAAAATAAAATGGAAAATATTGTGAGAGACCTTAAACGTCATACTTCCAAAAAAATCTTAGATGCAATAGAAACAAATCAACAAGAAAGTAGAAAAGATTGGATGTTATGGATGTTTGAGAGAGCAGGGAAACGCAATCCAAATAATCAAAAATACCAATTCTGGCAACAAAATAATCAGCCAATAGAATTGTCTACAAATGAGATGATGGATCAAAAATTGAATTACATACATGAAAATCCGGTTAAAGAAGGCCTCGTTGCCAAGCCTGAAGACTATTTGTATAGCAGCGCAATTGATTATTGTGGAGGAAAAGGGTTTATTCCTATAATTTTCATTGAATAAGAAAGGCAAGCTGGAAGCTTGCATCATATTAACCACAAGTTACGCTGCGCTAAACTTGCGGTATTTTTGTGAAATTAAGATAAACCTGAAGATGATATCTTTCATATTCAAGGGGGTCTAATAATTTAAATTAATGATGAAAGATAAATAATCCCATAAATCCAACCCAAATACAAAATGGTATGTCCGGCAGCAACTTTAAGGCTTTTCGATAAATTCTCATAGCACTCGTTTGATTTTGAAAAGATTAATTTTAGTGCTCTCATGATAATCCAATAAATTAAAGCAATTAGTACTATAAAGCCGACTGATAGTACAATCTCAATTAATGCCAGAAAAATGATAAAGAGGATCGATACTAAAATCCATACTACAAGGGAAATTAAAATTCCGACTAAGCCATCACCGCCATCAAATGAAAAATCTGTATTTGTTAATCCAGGGCTCCCACTAAAGACAGACGAATTGGTCTTGCCCCAATCGAATTTCAATTTGTGAGAAAGATCATCGTGTACATGAAGTCCTTTGTAAAGACCTACCGTTAAGAAACCAAAAAAGAAAATGGCTAATATGGAAAGGGAGATGTAGGAGTTTTCTAAAATGGTTCTGTGAGAACTGAACCCGGTTAAATAGACAATCAATATGGTTACAAAGAGGGCTAGCGAAAAACCAATTAAAATTGTTTTCCCACGAAGAAATACTCTTGATTTTCTCATGTCAAAAAAATTCGTTCCAGTCTGTTAAAAAATGGCTTCATTAAAAGGCAAGTTAAAAACTTGCGCCATTGTAGGTAACTTGTGGGATTATAGTTTAATTCTTTGCTTTCCCATTTTGTTCTTGTGAATTAACCCCTGTTTTCATTCCAATTAGAAATAGCCCGACGATGATAACCAATTCAATTACTTTAAATATTGAGTTTGCAGTGTTAAATAAAGGAATTTCAGTTGTGACCATTGATCCCTGAGAAGATAACATTGGATCTGATGTAGACAGCGAGTGTATCCATGCAACAAAATTTGAAATGTATCCATGCAATTGAATGACGATAAACAATAATATCATCAGGAATAATGATAGGATTAAGTTAGGGAGCAAAAGTTCGAATTTTTTGAAAGCTTCTTTCACTAAATAAACAGGTGATACAATAAGAATGAAGAGTGTTAATACCCACAACCATCCATTCACAACAAAATAAGTATCATGCAGTTGAAAATCCATTGAGCCTTTAAAAAGTGAGAATTGGCCAAGAAGTAAAAAGTCTACTATGAAGGATATAATAATCAATGAGGCAATCCAAATTGATTCGGTTAAAATGGCTATTCTGTTTATCATGGTTAAAAAGTTTAAATTAATCTGTTAAAAAGTTCTCATTCTCCCACTACCGGCTGTGTCCAGGCCATTTCGTATTTCATGTCTTCAATGGGATTGTCCTGGAGTTTTGTCGAGATGATCTTGCACCTCACAAAGAGAATATCTTCCGTCAATTTGTACTCACCTGCTGCTCCTTTAACAGTTTTCAATACTTCAGAATCTGACTCTCCTTTCTTGCATCCGATGAAGGTCAAAGTGTAATTGATACCAGCTTCTTCTTCGACTTCAACAGATAATGTGCTATTGCTAAGTTCTACTTTTTTGAGTGTCACACCTGTGCTGGCATAAAACCGGCCAGCTTCCATCGCGGCAATCAATGAGCCGGGTGTCAGGGTATCTGCCTGCACCATGATCCAGCCCCTTCCCGCATTGCTCCATTTGCTGGCTTTTCGGTGGTAGTGGTGAGAATCATCTGTCGCCAGACCGTACATGATTGGTTTGCCGTTGTCCAGGTACGAGACATTGATCAGATCCCACATTTCCTCGGTCGAAATATGTGTGGAATCTCCCAAATTATGAACCATCGGGTGACCATTATACACCTCAAAAAAACGTTCTCCTTTCAAAACAAGCATATCATCCAGGCTGACTCCATAGCCAAAATTAGGGTGGTTGATATGAGGGATCATGGGAACTCCCGTTTCTTTTCTTTGCTTATTTACCTCATCAATGTTGTTCTGTAGGACATCCGATACGCTGTTTCCACCTTGTGGAGCAATTAAACGCTGAATATTGGTGGCATTGAGATGAATGGGTTTGTCTTCGTATCTGTCTGAGATCTCTTCCGATTGGATGATCAGGAACGCTCCCTCTTTCTCAAACAAGGGCCGGTATTCACTGAGCGTCTTCAGTTTTACCATGATCGTGTCTGGTGTCATTTGATAATTTACCCAGTCTTCGCCGTATTCTTCCAGGTAATCCCGAAAAGCATTTTGATAAAGGGAATCATCACGTACGGTGATCCACTTTTCTCCGTCAGCCAATATGTTGTGGTCGGACAATGCGATAAACTGGTAGCCATTTGATTGATACCAATCCATGATCACTTCCGGAAATTCATCTCCGTCGCTCCAGAAGGAATGCGTGTGGAGATTCCCTTTGAACCATTTCCTCGCCTGGTCCTGATCGGATTTTGATTTTTCACCCCCACAGGCAAATATGAATGGAGTAAAAAAGATCAATAATGTGGGTTTAAGGATTTTCATTTGCATCGATTATTTTTTCTATCAAAATAGTATTTATGATCCTGTAAAAACGGTCTTTTCATCCACGAAACAAATGGGCGTTCCAAATGGATCATTGGCATAAAAAAGCCGCTCGCCCCATGGCATCATGCTGATCTCTTTATCTACATGAATGCAATCTGATTTTTTTATTCTTTCATGGATTTTGTTCAGTTCAGCAACAGAAATGTAGATGTATTGATTTTCATGGAATGACCATTGTGTCTCAATCATGTCGCCGTCCAGAATTGGGTCATAGCAGGCAAGAATGGTTCCTCCCAGATCAAAATAGTGCCTGCCAGTGGAAACCCGGGTTCCTTTCATTTCTAATATTTCCGAATAAAAGTTAGCTGCTTTTTCGAGATCGTTAACGGGAAGAATGATTCTGAATAATTTCATAGAGCCGATTTATGGGTGAAGAATTATCCCGCTTTATTCATGTTTTTCACATGAATAAAAACGATAGCTTATTGAAAACTTCTGTTATTCAATAAGTTATGTCAGGGTTACTTATTTGAAAATGGTAAATATTCAAATGGAACCAAAAATTAATTTACCATTTATCAGGCGATTAAGCTATTGCCCAATGGGGGATAAAAAAAATTTTGCCAAAATTCCATGATATTCTTCGCGAAACCTGATGCTTTCCGGAGTAATTGAGAGAGCAATATTGATATGCTGAATATCAACACCAATATTCTCCAAAATAAGTTATGTCAGGGTTGCCCCCGATTTTAACAAAATCCTTTTTCCCCAAATTTGAGGAATGTTTGGATTCTT
Source organism: uncultured Cytophagales bacterium (assembly GCA_913057175.1). Classification (GTDB taxonomy): domain Bacteria; phylum Bacteroidota; class Bacteroidia; order Cytophagales; family Cyclobacteriaceae; genus CAJXNP01. The sequence goes on along the minus strand of CAJXNP010000037.1, from coordinate 5,927 downwards.
CACTTACGATGATAGTAAACTTAACTTACTTGGGACCAGGATTTTGTAAAACATCGGCCCATCGGGTTGAAAATACTGATCTAAGCATCAGTGCGGAAAATTCAACGAATTTTCCGGGTTAAGTGATTTGGAATTGTTTAGTGATGCTTTTACAAATGTGAAATGCTCACTTTTTCCGCTATACTAAATATTCGAACTTGCTACTTATTCTTTTATTTCTTAGCTAGTGTTTCCTCCACCTTTCCACATTTCAGCATTTTATCTCCAAAATAGGGATTCATAATTTCTTTTGAATCGCTCAACCAGTATGCACCGGTATTGTTAAATGCCATCGGGCAATATTGTTTGTAAAGCGTGGTAAACTCAAATTTTTGTTCTGAAGCAAGCTCGTACATTTGTTCCGATACGATTTTGAAGATTGTTCTTTGCTCTTCCACATCATCTGTCTGGCTGATTTTCTTAGCCAATTCCGCTTCACTTGGTAATTCATTTTCAGTAAATGCTGCTTCAAGTTGTTTTGCGGCTTCCTGAGCTGCGTTGGCATCTGTTTCAACGAGTGCATTTTTTAATTCCAGATAAGCAGAACCAATCGATCCTTCAGATTCGGCCGTCTCCATGCTGCCTTCATTCATTTCCGAATGGTGATCATGTTCTGCCTCATCATGCTTGTGAGACTTGCTACTACAAGCGAACAATACGCCGGATAGTGCACAGAATAACAGGATGTTTTGTAGCTTTTTCATTGGAGTAATCTGTTTATTGGTAATCTTTTTTTATTAATGAAAAAAGAAATGATGAGCAAATGTATTAAGAATAGTCCATCTTTTTAGAGTATGCAAACATGATTTTAATAGCTACAATAAAAAAATAGTAAAAAATTTTCATGTCGAATAATCTACTGACATACTGTTGTCACTTCACCTGATTTTCTTTGGAATGTAATTCATTCAATCAACAAAATTTTATCATCATGAACGAAAAAACAGTTAATCCCCTTACCGTATTTTACCACAAGGAAACCACTACTCTGAGAAAGGTCAGTGAAGTAGCTGATCGTGAAATCCCTAAAATGTACGAAGAAATTCAAAAGATAGGGTTGAAGGAAGTGGCCCCAATGCAATTCCGTTACCTGGATTGTACAGCCGATCTTGACAAGGAATTTACTCTGGAAATCGCCATTGTTGTCGATGCAAAAATGGAATATTCCGGCAAATATGATTTCCAGGAATGGGGACCTCTGAAATGTGCATCAAGTGTATTTAAAGGTGACCTGAACAAAATAGGGGAAGAGTATGACAAAATATTTCCCGAGCTTATTAAAAACGGAAAGCAACCCTCCAATGAAATCCGGGAAGTTTACACCCAATACATCAAAATGGATTCGCCGGAGAATATCACTGAAATTCAAATTGGATTGAACTAAGGTGTTTATATGAGCAGTAAAAATGAATGATGAGTTTCCATGTTATTGTTTTTGTGTTTAATATGTGAAGTCTTATCCATTTTTACTGCTTTGTATCTGCCATGAACCGAATCGACCGACTCCAGGCTATTCTTATCCAGCTTCAAACCAAAAAGGTTATTACCGCAAAGGAAATAGCCGATCGGTTTGAAATAAGCCTCAGAACTGTTTACCGGGATATCCGGGCATTGGAGGAAGGGGGAGTGCCCATTGGGGCGGAGGCTGGTCTTGGCTACTATTTATTGGAGGGATATCATTTACCACCTGTCATGTTTACAAGAGAAGAAGCGCTGTCGTTGTTAATTGCAGAGAAGTTTATTCTGAAGATTACAGATAAGCAATCTCAAGGCAATTTTCAAAGTGCATTATCAAAAATCAAAGCTGTTTTGGATACGGAAAAGAAAGAAGTCATGCAAAATGTGAGCGATCAAATCGTTGTCGATCCGTGGGGTATGCAATTCAGGGATCAGTCCAGCAATATCCTGCTCTCAAAGATCCAGGAATCTCTGCCATTGAAAAAAGTGATCAAAATGAATTATTGGTCCAATTACAAAGATGAATTCAATGAGCGGATCGTTGAACCCATAGGCATTTGCTTTTACGGATCACAGTGGCACTTGATCGCCTGGTGTCGTCTCAGAGATGATTATCGGGATTTCCGCGTAGACCGAATTGAGAAATTAAACATAATGGAAGATACCTTCGACCGATCCAAACGCATTTCCATACAATCATACCTCGATAGTTTAATGAATCAATCAGATCTGGTAATGGTAAAGGCGGCTTTTAAGAAAAGTGTCACAAGATATATTCAGGATGCCAAATACCAGTACGGATGGCTGGATGAAAAAGAATTTGACGACGAAGTGGAAATGAATTTTGCGCCTTTCAGTTTCGATTACATTGGCAGATGGTTGTTGATGTTCGGGGATTCCGTGAGGGTCGTTGAACCGGAAGATCTCCAAATCAAAATGAGAGAATTGGTCAGCAAATTGAATAGCTATTACAGTCAATAATTTTTTAAAGAGCTTCTTGTTAAAGGTTAAACTTTTTGATTTTTCGTTACTAAACCTTCATTTTCATTTCAAATAATTCTTTATATTCAGGGTAACCAAATTTAATTACAAACCTAAATCTTAAGAGAATTATTATGGAAAATCAAGGAACAACTCCAGTCCAGACAATGGAAATTAAGGATTGGTTAATTACGTTTTTAATTACAGCAATACCATTAGTCGGAATAATTATGCTGTTTGTTTGGGCTTTTGGGAATGACACCAATGGAGTTAAGACTACGTGGGCAAAAGCTTCTTTAATCTGGATTGCCATTGTATTTATAATTTCAATGGTCTTTTATTTTACCATTTTCGCTGCAATTATAGGTTCAGGAGTTTTAAACAATATGTAAAGTATAATCTGATCGCACTACATATTAAGCCCTGCAAAATATTGCCGGGCTTTTTCTTTTCACCCCGGATAGTCCTTCAAATAATTCACCGCATAGCTTGCCATCAGATCGATTACTCTCTTTACATCGATAAATGTAGTTCGGGGGTTAATGGTACACATTCTCAGGCTGACAAATCCATTGATGACCGTTGTTACGATCATGGCTTCCTGGGAGCGAATAAGGGAATTGGATATGTATTGGTTCAGGTTGTCCAGCTCCACACGATTCATCCTTATCTTATGAGGGTGGTACCGGAAGGTGATGATGGCCAGCGAAGCTTTGGAAAGTATTTCCCAATCGGGATTTTGAGAAAGATAATTCTCCAGTTGTTCAGATAGCTCGATTCCATGGCCCACAGCGGCAGAGAATGAATCCAGGCCAAAAGTTTTGAGGGACATGTACAATTTTAGTCCTCTGCATCTGCGGGTTAGCTGGACACCGTGATCATAAAAGTTGATCTCATCAGCATTTCCTTTGATATCCCGGAGGTATTCCGGATTTTCTGAAAACGTGCCGTACAAATGCCGGTGATCTTTCACAAGTATACACCCGATTTCATAAGGCTGAAACATCCATTTGTGAGGATCGATCGTGATGGAGTCTGCCAGCTCCATTCCTTTCAATACTTCTTTCCCCTTTTCACATATAATGGCGGCGCCTCCATATGCCCCGTCTATGTGCAGCCACATATGTTCTTCCTCGCAGACTTCATGCAATTCCACAAAAGGATCTATTGCACCTGTGTTGGTAGTACCGGCAGTTGCCAGTATACAAAAGGGATTTTTCCCGTTCTTTTTGTCCTTTTTGATTTGGTTTTTCAATGCATTTACATCCATCCTGAATTTGTCGTCAACAGGAATGAACTTGATCTGGTCTTCTTTAAACCCTAATATTTTTGCAGCCCGGACATTGGATGAATGAGTTTGGGTGGACATGTAAAGAATGGCCTCTTCAAAATCTTCATCACATTTGATTTTCCTCGCTGTGGTTAAACCGGTCAGATTTGCCATCGAACCACCGCTTGTAAATACCCCGCCGCCTTCTTTTACGGGGAATCCAACAAGCTCCAACAGCCAGTTCACCGTCACAATTTCAACTTCAGCACCTCCAGGTGAAGCGATCCATCCACCGGTAAAAATATTGAATGCCGTGGCTATCACATCCGTCATGGAGCTGATGAAATTGTTGGGGCTTGGGACAAAGGCGTAAAAATCAGGGTGGGTCGTATGATCTGTGAAAGGAAGAACGTTTTCTTCAACAAAACGGAGAACATTGTCCGGTGAATCACCTTTTTGAGGGATTGATTCAGCAAGTCTTTCATCCATTTCTTTCCGCGTGGCGCGGGATACCGGTTTAAGGTCTTTCAAAGTGTCAAAGTGGTCAACGATCATATCAACAACCTTATAACCATACTCGAGCATTTCTTCCCTGGACAATGACAATTCAGGATTGAAATAGGAGGATTCCTTAGCCATTTTTATATTGATTTTGATGGCTGGAATATACAAATAATGAAGCAAAACCTGACCAGTTTTAGATTTTGCTTTGTCTACGATTTAGGAAGGGCTTGAGGTGATTTCCATCCAGTTTGCCGGCTTTTGAATGGTCTTAAAACCGAACTTTTCATACAATCCATGTGCATCTTCTGTACCCAATCCCCACCGTTGCAGCTTTTGGAGTTTTTCGTGATTCATGATGGTTGACATCAGCATCACACCTAGTCCGTTTCCTCTGTATTCATTCAGAATAAATACATCCATCACCCAGGCGATTACAGCATAATCTGTTACAACCCGAGCAAAGCCGATCTGTGTATCGTCAGTATATACTCCGAAACAAAGGGAATTTTCAATGGACGTCTCAACGGTTTTTAGTGACCGTCCTTTGGCCCAGTAGGACTCACAACTCAGGTATTGGTAGATCAATGGAATGTCCAGTTTGGACTTGTCGGTAGAGATGTAAAAATTTTTTGTCATATCAGTATTGAAGGTGTTTTTTCATTTACGCTATTCTTAAAATTTGGATGTGTGTAGTGTATTATCCATAAAACCAATTGCCTGACAATCAATAATTTATTATTTTCAATATCAACCTTTTGAATCAATTGAAAGAAATCATGAGGCGAGTATTTTCAAAATTACCTATTCTATCGGCATGTTTTATTTTGCTCTTTGCAGGATGTAGTGGAGACGAGGACGATTCATTTCCACTGGATGGCACAAACCTTTCAATTTCTGATATAGCTGGCACCTGGGAGGGTACAAAAGCCATTTTCGGAAAAACAGGGGAGGGACCTGTGGTAGCAGTTGATGTGATTCAACTTCCGGGATACGCCGTTTTGACTATTGAAAACAACGGGGAATTCAATGTGGTCTACTCGGTACCAGGCACATTTCCTGTGAACACATCCGGGCAACTGGGCTTTGATGAAGATATTCTTGTAATGATATTTGAAGAAACGCCAGACGATTTTGTATATCTTAGCATTGATCACGATGAGCCGAATTTACATATTGAAGGAGGGCCAATCGAAGAGGCTTTTGATTTTGATGGCGACGAGATTTTTGAAGATGCATATATCGACTTTGAATTTATAAGGACTCAATAATTGGGAAGCTTATAACATTTATTGATCTTCCAATAAGCGGCTACCAATATTAGCAAACATTTTTAACCCGTTGTGTTAATTAATTATGAGATCTTGAAATAAGCCATTAGTCTCCTCCAAGAGGAGATTGAATGCTATTAAGTTAAGACAATACTATGTCCCTCTCTCGGAGAGAGTTAGGGAGAGGTCGCAAAAACCCTCTTAACTTAATAGCATTGGGAGGAGATTCAGAGGTGGGTTTGCTGAAAAAACTATTTCAAGTCAATAATCAGGTTGCAAAAAAAAAATCAGATGATAATATCTTTTTAATAGAAACCCATCCCATCATCAGCCAGTATTCTAAGACTTAAGCAATAAAAATATTACAATTTTTATGCTGCGAACCCATATGTATCCACATAAGGAGT
>CAJXNP010000036.1 GCA_913057175.1 uncultured Cytophagales bacterium | reverse complement strand
CTTATGTGGATACATATGGGTTCGCAGCATAAAAATTGTAATATTTTTATTGCTTAAGTCTTAGAATACTGGCGGATATGAGCCCGACGAGCTATTCTTTAAATTTTTGATTGACCAAATTCCAAATGAACTCTCTTCCTTTTGCAGATTTCAATTGCTTTTCTCTTTTAGTTGCCTCAGCTTTTGTTTGAAAAATTTCTGTATGAAGAATAATCCAGGGTCTGAATTTTACGGTATAGCCTTGCTTGGCCAATTCATTATGGGATTTAAACCTATCTTCCAGGTCAGATGTGTATCCGATATAAATCTTGTTAAAGGAAGGACTATATAAAACGTATGTGGTGAACATAAAAAAATAAAGCCGGCAAAACCGGCTTTTTGGTAGTAGCGGGAGTAGGACTCGAACCTACGACCTTCGGGTTATGAGCCCGACGAGCTACCAACTGCTCCATCCCGCGATATAATATTTTATTTAATATTTCAAATTCAAAGGACTCGAACCTACGTCCGCCAGTCGGCGGATATGAGCCCGTCGATTCGCTAGCCAGCGAATCCATCCCGCGATATAGTTTTAATTTCTTATTTCAATTTCAAAGGACTCGAACCTGAGTCAACCAGCTGGCGGATACGAGTCCGACGATTTGCTAGTTATCGAATCCATCCCGCGATGCTGTTTTTCCATTTCGTTTAAATGGGAGTGCAAAACTACTTTTTACTTAGTAAAAAACAAATATCTTTGAATGAAAAATTAAAAATGTCTCAGCAAAACCACAAAGCAGGATTCGTATCGATTATTGGGAAACCCAATGTAGGAAAATCAACTTTGATGAATCAGCTTGTGGGTGAGAAACTATCCATCATCACTTCAAAGGCTCAAACGACCCGGCATCGCATCATGGGCATTTTAAGCGGAGAAAATTTTCAGGTGATCTATTCTGATACTCCGGGGATATTAAATCCAAAATATGAGTTGCACAAATCCATGATGAAATTCGTCTCAACTTCGCTGGAAGACGCTGACTTAATTCTGTTTGTGACGGATCTTTATGAAAAATTTGAAGATGAATCTTTCATCTATGCGCTGCAAAAGACTGAGGTGCCCATTATTTTGGTCATGAATAAAATAGACCTCGCAAAGGAAAATCAGGTCCAGGATAAGGTCAGCTATTGGAAGGAAATTATTGATCCTCAAAAAGTGGTTGAAATTTCTGCATTAAATGGCACCAACATCGATCAGCTTTTCAACACCATTGTTGAGTACCTTCCTGAACACCCGGCGTTTTATCCAAAGGATGAATTAACAGACAAACCGGAAAGGTTTTTTGTCGCGGAAATTATACGGGAAAAGATCTTTCAGAATTATAAAAAAGAAATTCCCTACAGCTGTGAAGTACATGTGGAAGAATTCAAAGAAGATGAAAGTATTATTAGAATCAGAGCCATTATTTATGTGGAACGAAAATCACAAAGAGGAATTTTGCTTGGACATAAGGGCGAAAGAATGAAGAAAGTAGGGATAGAATCGAGGCTGGATATGGAAACTTTTTTCGGCAAAAAAGTATTTTTGGAACAGCATATTAAGGTTGAACCTGATTGGCGAAAAAACGCTACAAAGCTGAACAGATTCGGCTATAATTAATTTTTGAATGGATTGGATCGAATTATTAAGTACACAAAGAATAGGAGAGGAAAGACGACGGGAAAAATCTTCAAGAAGTGTTTTTGAGCAGGATTTTGACAGGATTATATTTTCACAATCGTTTCGTTCGCTGCAAGACAAGACTCAGGTATTTCCTCTTGCAGGTCAGGAGTTTGCTCATACCCGGTTGACTCACAGCCTTGAGGTTTCCAGCGTAGCAAGATCACTTGGCCGGGAGGCCGGACATCATTTACTTTCAAAATATTCAGGTTTACAAAAAGAGGGTTTTACTTCTCATGATTTTGGAGCAGTTACTGCGGCAGCAGCGTTAGCTCATGACATTGGCAATCCGCCTTTCGGCCATGCAGGTGAAGCTGGGATTTCTGAATTTATAGGAAGTTTTCCAGGTAAAAAATTTTTACAGGAAGAATTGACGGAAAAACAATGGAAAGATGTCTCCACTTTTGAAGGAAATGCACAAGGCTTTCGATTGCTGAACAAAAACCGGAAACAAGGATTGAGGCTTTCACTGGCTACGTTGGGGGCATTTACCAAATATCCAAAAGAATCAGTCATCTCTAATCAGGATCCTGCGAGGAAAAGTCAAAAGAAGTATGGTTTTCATCAATCCGACCTTGAAGCTTTTTCATTTGTAGCCGAAAACCTGGGATTGATTTCATTAGCAAAAAACGGTAATAAATCCTGGTGTCGCCATCCACTGACATTTCTGGTGGAAGCTGCGGATGATATCTGCTACACCATTATTGATCTGGAAGATGGGACAAATCTTGGTTGGGTGAGTTTTGAAGAGACAAAAGAGATGTTGGGAGACCTGATAGGAGATAAATTCCAACCCGATAAATTGTCACGGTATAAAAGTCTTTCTGAAAAAACAGGGATGTTGAGGGCGATGGCCATCAGTGTATTAATCGAGGAAGTGGTAAGAAAATTCATTGAAAAAGAGCCTGAAATGCTTACCGGCAATTTTGATCAGGCATTGACTGAACAAATAGAGTCAAGCGAAAATCTGAAGTTTATTCAATCTGTCTCTGTCGAGAAGATATACCGTTCAAAACCGGTAATAGAGAGAGAGGCAGCAGGTTTCGAAGTTCTTCATGGTTTGTTGGAAGCCTTTTTGCCAGGGATTATCAAGAAATTCAAAAAAGAAAAGCTGACCTGGAAAGAAAAATGCATGAATCGCCTGTTGCCAAATGATACCCTGATAGAAATGGAAGAAGCGGCTTCCCTTTACGATCAAATTCTCTTTTTACTTGACTATGTTTCGGGTCTGACGGATGGCAAGGCACTAAACCTATACCGTAATATTAAGGGGATTTCAATTCCTGGAACGAATTAATAAAAACTCCGGAAATATCAACCCCTCTATATCAAACAGTTTGTTTATTGATGGATTGGTTTTTGTAATTTATTTGCATTTTTCGATTTGATTTTTGACAATTTTTAAGCCTCTACTTCTTCAAATTTGCTTTTCCGGTAAGTCACCGGGCTGCATCCATGATATTTTTTGAAAACGGTTGAGAAATACTGGCTTGTCGCGAATCCACAATCGATTGCAATATCAATAATGCTCATCTCCGGATGATTCAGGAGCATTTCGCTTGCTTTCACAATCCTCAAATGATTGAGGTATTGCATAGGTGTAAGGTTTGTAATTTGTTTGCAGTAATACACAAAACGAGTGATTCCCATGCCACATTTCATGGCCATGGATTCTAGCGTCCAGGGTTCTCCGATACTTTGTTCCAGACTTTTCAAAAAGATCTGCGTGGTTCGGATCGATTCAGTCAATGATTCATTCAATTCCACCTCGCCCTTGCGGTACATTTCCAAAAGCAAAAGCAATAGTTTGTTGATATAGAGTTTGATCCAGGATTCATGGCTTTCATTGCGATGATGTTTTTTAATGGAAGCCCCTATATGTTGGAAACATTCGCGAATTTCCTGATTTACTTTCCAAACGGGCTGTTCATTTTGCCGGAGAAATTTTGTCAATTCCCGCATTTCACTTTTGGTTAAAAGGACCCAATCGGGCCATTTCCAATCCTGGTGTGGTTGCCGGATACCAACATCGATAATCAACCAATAAAACCTCCCGATGTTGACATTGGGATTACCAACTTTGTGAGGTTGCCAGGGTCGGGTGATCGTCAGGTTATCAGATGTGAGCACATAATCATTCTTTCCTATCGAAAAAGGATTCGTACCTCCTTCTATGAAGGAAAATTCAATACCTTCATTTCGGTGCCAATCCAGGCCCCAATCCTGCTCAATAAGGGCGTCCCAATAGCCTACGGATGATATGCCTTCCAGCTCTCCATCTTCCATTGGTCTGAATGGATAGGTTCCTCGCCCAAGCGCTTCAAGTTTTATTTTGTTCTTCTTCCAGGCCTCGATCACCGGGCCGCAATTGTCGGAGTGATAACTCTTGTTATCCTCGATGTATACGGGTAATTCTGACATAGTTGATAAGGTAAAATTTGTTTAAGTCTGGGTAAAAATTCTATTCTATAAATGTATAAAATAATTCAATTGAAAATTCAATGAGAAAAATAAAATTGTAAAACGCTTATTTATAAGTACTTTCAAAATAATAATTATTGTTTTATTAAACACTTGATTAAAATCAAGTGGTAAATTCCGGTTTTCAATTGCTTTATTTTTACATGAGGTGTGGTGCGACAATTCCAGTTATCGATATTGTCGATTAATAAATAGTTGAGAAAATACTTGATTTATCATTCTATTAAATAATTTTAGGAATCGGCAAGACAACAACATAAAATGACTTCACATAACATAAACTGTATCGGTGTATTGACAAGCGGGGGCGATTCACAAGGAATGAATGCTGCAGTAAGGGCAGTTGTCAGGACAGCACTCAATTTTGGTATTGAAGTTTATGGTATTTATCAGGGCTATCATGGAATGTTCCTTGGTGGTGATTACATCAAAAAGATGGAGTGGGATTCCGTGAGTGGTATACTACATAAAGGCGGCACCATCATTGGCACGGCACGGTCCCAGGAATTCCGCGAAAGGGAAGGAAGACTGAAAGCAGCTAAAAATCTTGTTGAAAAAAAGATCGATAATCTCGTGGTCATTGGTGGGGATGGAAGTTTGACAGGAGCAAACATTTTCAAGGAGGAATGGCCTGATCTTTTGAAAGAATTGAAAGAAAAAGGGGAATTATCTGATCAGCAGGTGAAGGATCATCCGCGGCTTAAAATCATTGGCCTGGTTGGTTCGATCGACAATGATATGATCGGAACTGACTGGACGATTGGCACCAATTCGGCACTGAAAAGAATTGTTGATGCCATCGACATCATTGAAAGCACGGCAGCCAGTCACCAACGAACTTTCATCGTAGAGGTCATGGGTAGGAATTGTGGCTATCTGGCATTGCTCAGTGCATTGTCTACAGGGGCTGATTACGTTCTGATTCCGGAAAGTCCCCCCCAAAGCGACAATTGGGAGCAGGAGATGTGCGATTCACTAAAAGCCAGCAGGGAAGCCGGTAAAAAAGAAAGCCTTGTGGTAATTTCTGAGGGGGCAAAAGACCGAAAGGGAAACCCTATTACCAGTAATTATATTAAGGATGTATTGAAAGAGAAGAATGGCGAGGAAGCAAGGGTGACGATCTTAGGCCATATCCAGCGGGGAGGGCCGCCGACCGCCTATGATCGGTACATGAGCACGATGGTTGGCTATGAAGCGGTAAAATACCTGATGAAATCTAAAAAGGATGAGAGGTCTGTTCTCATTGGGATGAAGAAAAATAAGGTAAAAACAGCTCCACTAATGGAGAGTGTCAAACTGACCAGGTCGGTTGCAGAACTGGAAAAAAAAGGAGATTTCAAAAAGGCAGTAAAACTTCGGGGAACGACCTTTCAGGAAACCCTGGAAATATACAAATCCATTCAACAATCCCTTTCTAAGAACAAGAAAAGAAATGGTTTGAATATCTTAGTGATGAATGCCAGCGGTCCCGCACCTGGAATGAACATGGCAGTGAGAGCAGCTGTGAGATACGGGATTGACAAAGGTCATTCCGTGTTTGGTGTGAAAAATGGTTTCGAAGGGTTGATAAAAGGAAATTTGACAGAAATGGAATGGATGGAAGTTGAAGCATGGACATCTCTGGGAGGTAGTGCACTGGGGACGAACCGCAGAACACCAGCTCACCAGGATTTTTACCTGATGTCAAAAAACCTGGAGAATTTTCACATCGATGCTATTTTGATGATCGGGGGAACCACAGGTTACAAAACGATCTATGAAATGTTTCAAAAGCGTCGAGATTACCCGAAATTTAATATTCCCATGGTTTGCTTACCGGCAAGTATTTCCAATAACTTACCGGGAACATCTGTAAGCATAGGAGCAGACACGGCTTTGAATAACATCATCGACGCTGTTGATAAAATAAAAGAATCTGCCATTGCCCAAAACAGGACATTCGTGGTAGAGGTGATGGGAAAGGAATGCGGCTATCTGGCAATGATGTCCGGACTGGCTACCGGAGCCGAACGTGTCTATATTCCTGAAGATGGCATTGCATTAAAAGACCTTAAAAGAGATGTAGATCTGCTAACAGATATGTTTCTTTCGGGTAAAAGCCTTGGTCTTGTTATCAAAAATGAAAGTGCAAATGAAACATATACCACCCAATTTGTTTCGGCATTATACGAAGTGGAAGGAGGCGACTTATTTGATGTGCGTCAGGCGATCCTTGGCCATTTGCAGCAGGGAGGGAGCCCTACACCTTTTGACAGGATCATTGCTACTACCCTGGGAACAAAAGCAACTGAGTTCCTTATTCGTAAGGCAAAGCAAAAGGAAAACGACTGTGTGGCAATTGGAATTGAAGGAGGCTATGTCAGTTTTATGGATCTGGTCGATATACCCAAAATTTACGATATGGAACATATGCGACCGAAGGAGCAGTGGTGGTATAAGCTGAAAAACATAGCAGGAATATTTGAAAAAAACTCACCAGGAAAATAAGCAGATATGAATAAATCATTCTTAATTATTTTGATCTCGATCGCAATTGTTTCATGTTCGTCGGGAAATAAAAAGCAGCAGGAAACTTCAATAAAGGAAGAGAGTAACTTCACATTGGCAGATTTTTACACTGAGAATCTCGAATTGGAGGAGAAAGTGAGCAATGTTTTCAATGATTTATCTGAACGTCAAAGAGTAGCGCAGATGATCGTACAGGCAGCGGGCAGGCTGGGAAAACCTGACCAGGTGATTGATCAACTAATCAAATCACATTCCATTGGAGGGGTGTTACTTTTGAATGGTTCAATGGAAGGATTCAAACAAAAAGTGAATCATTTTGACAGCATGTCTAAGGCTCATAAATTGTTGCCACTTGTTTATAGCGCTGATGCAGAACCAAGTTTGATTTATCGCAAAATTGAACATTCTACACCCGTTCCAAAAACCATTGAACTAAAAACAATAGAAGAGAATAAGCGTGTGGCAGATATTATAAGTGGTGATTTAAAAGAAATCGGTATCCTCTATGATTATGCACCGGTGCTTGATATCAGTCCCGAAAATGCAGCGATTAAAAACCGTAGTTACGGATATTCAGAAGATTCAATTATTATGCTGGCGGGAGCTTTTGCTAAAGAGCTTCAAAAGAATGGTATTGCTGCAACGATTAAACATTTTCCAGGTCATGGATTAGTAAAAGGTGATACTCACGCAAAATTGGTTTTCATTGATGGAGAAATGAAGGAAGTGAATACCTATAAGCCATTTATAGAAGAGGGCATTGTCTCAGTGATGGTTGGGCATATCGCGGTGAGGAATAATGAAAAATATGATACCCAGGGTTTGCCTTCGAGTTGTTCAAGGAAAATAATAACAGACTTGTTGAGAAATGAGATGGGCTTTAAAGGAATTATCACTACTGACGCCATGAACATGGGGGCATTAAAGGAAATCCAAAATGTTGATTTTCTTGCTGTCGAAGCCGGAAATGATATGATTCTCATGCCAGGCGATGAGGAGATGTTGATTGCACAGATCATGGACAAAATGGGTAAGGATGAGGTATTCAAAAAGCAGATTTATGATTCTGTCAAGCGAGTGTTGAAGATGAAAGTCTGTCTGGGAATAATCTGACAACCGACTATTTTCTTATAAAAAGGAATACGAGGTAGCCGATGAATCCGACTACATAAATAAACGCTTCCCAACGATCAAGCTTTTTGGAGTGCAATGTGAACATAAAAAAGAAGAGCAAAAGGGTTCCCCCGAATAATACATACATATCAGTATTCAGAAGGACATTATAATTCAAAGGCCTGATTAGCGCTGATATCCCCAGGATTAGGGTAATATTTAGGATATTAGAGCCTAAAACATTTCCCACGGCGATATCCGATTTTTTCTTGGTTGCTGCAATGACGGTTGTAGCTAATTCCGGCAGGGATGTGCCCGCAGAAATAATAGTCAGTCCGATTAACTTTTCGCTCACCTCAAATTTCTGTGCCAGGGCGACGGCATTCGTTACGACCAGGTTGCCTCCAATTGCGAGAGCAGCTATTCCACCCACCATCATCAATATTGTTTTGGTGTAGCTAAATATTTTTATTTCATGTTCGTCCACTAATTCATTTCGGTCTTTGTCTTTTCTGAGATTAAAAGCAATGTAGAGGATAAAAGCGACAAACAATCCGATAAGAAATACCCCGTCAAATTTTCCTGCAGTATTATAATCATTTCCCCAAAGCAATTGATCGTTGACCAGAAGGAATAAAAAAACAGAAACTCCCAATGAAAAAGGAATTTCCTTCCAAACTGTATTTCCACGTACACTCAATGGATAAATAAGTCCCGCAACTCCCAGGATCAGGAAGAGGTTGAAAATATTTGAACCAATAATGTTTCCGAAAACAACCTCGTCGTGACCTTTTGCAGCAGAGATTCCATTTACGACCATTTCAGGCGCAGAGGTGCCAAGAGCGACAATTGTCAGGCCTATTACCAATTCGCTAATATTCAATTTTTTTGCGATGGAAGAAGCGCTATCGACTAAAAAATCGGCTCCTTTAATCAGGCAAACGAAACCGACTATGACCATTAAAAAATCCAGAAATACTGTCAAATCAAAAAGCGTTAAAAATCAGGTAAACAACCTGAGCGAATATAAAGATTGTAAAATTACCTGTGATTTTAAAGCATAAAAGGTGGATAATTATTTCAAATTCAGTTCCTCGATAATCTTATTTATTTTTTTATCCATTGCTTCAAGAGTCGCATCAAACTCTGCAGGATCATTTAACTTCCCTTTTACACTGAAATAAAACTTGATTTTGGGTTCGGTTCCTGAAGGCCTTGCAGATATCTTGCTACCGTCTTCTGTGAGAAATTGCAGTACATTTGATGAAGGAAAATCAATCTTCTTTTCCTTAACTTTAATAAGGTCTTTCTCCACTCCTGATTGATAGTCTATTAATTTCACAACCTTTGATCCACCAAGTTCAAATGGTGGGTTTTCTCTCAGGTTCTTCATCATTTCCTGGATTTCTTCAGCCCCCGATTTTCCTTTCTTGGTAATCGAAATAAGTGATTCTTTGTAAAAACCGAATTTCTGATAGATTTCCGCAAGCAGATCAAATACCCCTAATCCCTCGTTCTTTGCAAAAGCACACATCTCTGCAATCATTGCACATGAAGAGATTGCATCTTTATCTCTCACAAAATCTCCACTGAGGTATCCATAACTTTCTTCGCCTCCTACAATAAACTCTTTTTTTCCTTCCTGCTCTCGAAGTATCTCGGCGATGTATTTAAAACCAGTTAGTGTTTCGTAACACTCTACATCAAATTGTTTAGCAATTTCTGTCAGCAGATCAGTTGTAACAATGGTTTTAACGATATACTGATTTCCGTTAATTTTCCCCTTTGCTTTCCATTGATTGAGCATGTAGTAGGTTAAAAGGGCTGCAGTTTGATTTCCGTTCAGCAGTTGAAATTCACCATTCAGGTTTTTAGCGCCTATTCCAACACGATCCGAGTCCGGGTCAGTTGCCAAAATAAGATCGGCGTCAAGCTCTTTTGCTTTCCTTAAAGCCAGGCTCATGGCTTCTTTTTCTTCTGGATTTGGGTAAACAACCGTTGGGAAGTTTCCATCCGGAGTTGCCTGCTCTTCTACGATGTGAACGTTTTCAAAACCAAATTCCTTCAACACCCTCGGGGCAAGCGTGATACCAGTTCCGTGAATGGGTGAGAATACAATTTTAAGATCATTTTGCTTTTGAATGATTTCAGGAGAAATGGATAGGGTTTTTAATTTATTAAGGTATTTTCTATCAATATTTTCCCCAATCACCTCAATCAGTGATTCGTTTTTAGCAAAATTCACCTCATCAAAGCTCTTGATTTTATTGACTTCAGAAATAATGTTTTTATCATGAGGAGGGGTAACCTGGGCTCCATCAGTCCAGTAAGCTTTATAACCATTATACTCTTTTGGATTGTGAGAAGCTGTGATGACAACGCCGCTTTTGCATCCTAGCTCACGTATTGCAAAAGATAGTTCGGGAGTTGGACGTAGTTCTTCAAAAAAATAAACTTTTATACCATTGGCTGAGAATACCGAAGCTGTGATATCAGCGAAATAATCGCTATTGTTTCGGCTGTCATGAGCTATTGCTACACTAACCGATTCATTAGAGAACGTTTTCTTTATATAGTTGCTAAGGCCCTGGGTAGCTTTTCCAACAGTGTATTTGTTCATTCGATTGGATCCAACACCCATGACGCCCCGTAGGCCACCCGTACCGAATTCCAGGTCCTTATAAAAAGAATCAATCAATTCATTTTGATCTGAAGAAGATAGCAATTCGTTGATCTGGTCTTTGGTTTGCTGATCGATGTTGCTATTCAACCACTCCTGTGCTTTTTCTTGTACGATTGGATCCATATTTGATTTAAGTTTTTCAGGGAGCTAATTTAGTTTTTTGAGATATTTATCGGAAATAATTTCTCGGTTCTTAAAATACTTTTCATTTTTGCATTCATAATCATAGAATTCATGGCAGATATTAATACGGAAAAGCTCAACAAAGACCTGATCGAATTAATTACCAAGCGAAATGAACTCGCGGATATTGATTATAATAATGAAGAATATGATGATGTAGAGGAAGAGCTCCACGATCTAGAAGATGACTTTCTGGAAGAATTTGGCGAGTACCTCGAAGGTATTTTTCAAGCTGTACACGATGAGTTTTGCCCGGAAAGCGATGTACTTCTCCCCATTGCCTACCTGGCAAAGAAATACTATATCAAAGATAAAAACGGCAAAAAATTATATGCGCCCTATCCGGGAGAAGGTGTTTTTGTTGAGGTGGATGATTACTTAAACCATGACACAAGAATGGTCATTGTGCCCGACCCGGTAAGAATTGTGTTGATTATTGATAAGGCCCAGGTAGAGGAGCTCTGGCGAGCCGAATGATCTGCTATTTATAAATACCCGAGTTTGGTTTTCACTCTCTGCAAAACGTCTCGTCCAATTTTACGAGCTTTTTCCTCACCTTGTTCGAGTTTTTTGTTTAGCTCATCGGCATTTTCCATATAGTGATTGAAAACTTCTCTTGGCTTTCTAAATTTTTCAAGAATTAGTTCATATAATTCCTGCTTGGCGTGTCCATATCCATAATTCCCACCTTCGTATTTATTTCTCATTTCAGCGATCAGATCGTCTGAAGCCAGTAATTTATATAAGGCAAAGACATTGCATGTATCCGGGTTTTTGGGTTCCTCAAGTGGTGTGCTATCCGTAACAATGGCCATGATATTTTTCCTCAACTTCTTATCAGGAAGAAAAATATCAATGGTATTCTGATAGGATTTACTCATTTTTTGGCCGTCAATACCGGGAATGATCATAACTTTTTCATCAATGATTTCCTCAGGAATGACAAAAGTCTCGCCATATTGATTGTTGAATGCATGGGCAATATCACGGGTCATTTCCAGGTGTTGCTTCTGGTCTTTTCCAACTGGGACATATTCAGCGTCGTACATAATGATATCTGAGGCCATAAGCACAGGATAGATAAATAATCCTGCATTGACATCAGAGAGGCGATCGGATTTATCCTTAAAAGAATGTGCATTAGCTAACATGGGATAAGGAGTGAAACAATTCAGAAACCATGTTAATTCGCAAACTTCCGGAATTCTTGATTGTCTGTAGAAAATGTTTTTTTCTGTATCCAATCCAAAAGCCAGCCATGCTGCTGCAGTAGCATTGGTATTCTCAATCCTCAGCCGGGAGTCTTTGATAGCCGTAAGTGAATGCAGATCTGCGATGAATAGCAAAGCCTCATTTTCTTCCTGATTTGACAGCTCTATTGCCGGGATTATGGCTCCCAATATGTTTCCCAGGTGTGGTCTGCCTGTGCTTTGAATTCCTGTTAGTATCCTCGCCATGAATAATTTTTTGCGCAATTTTAATAAACAATCGCGGAATTGGCTAATAAAACCTCAAATGCTACCTTTTATATAATTAATATTCTGTTGTGGCTTACTTTTTGTAAGTTTTTGGTACAAATAAATGAAAAACCGGACGTTATAAAACGTAGTTTTGTAATCATAATCCGAATTATTGAGATTAGAAAAATTGAAAATTATGAAGAGAATACTAGCAGCATTAATTGTTTTAATTACCGCAGCAAATATTTCTTTGGCTCAGACACCTAAAATTGAGTTCAAGGAAGAAACGTATGATTTTGGACAAGTTGAGGAAACAGGAGGGCCGATCGAGCATAAATTTGTATTTACCAACAAGGGAAAATCTCCCCTGATCATTCAGGGAGTAAAGGCATCTTGCGGATGTACAACACCTTCATGGACAAAAGAACCGGTACTTCCGGGAGCCGATGGTCATATCACTGCAAGATACGATCCTGCAAATCGCCCAGGGGCATTTACCAAATCTTTGACGGTTACTTCCAATGCTGATCCTAATGTAACAAGGGTTTATATCAAAGGAATGGTTAATCCAAAACCCAAAACAACACAAAATCAGTATCCTGTAAAATTGGGAAATCTGAGAATGAAATACCGGTCGATGCACATGGGCGATGTCAGCACCAAGGAGCCTGTTACCAAGAAATTTGAGATCTATAATGATAGTGATGCTCCATTGACATTTACAGAAAAGGTTGATGCACCTTCATATGTGAAGGTATCATTTGAACCATCTACCATTGCTCCCCAGGAGGAAGGTAAATTGGTTGTTACCTATGATGGAAAAGCCAAAAATGATTTTGGAACAGTGATCGATAATATTTCGGTTTACACCAATGAGGAAACCGATAGTAAAAAAGATTTTAGAGTTCAGGCAACTATAAAGGAGTATTTTCCGCCTATGACTGCGGAAGAATTGGCTAAGGCGCCCAAACTTCATATCGAAAGTACAACGTATGATTTTGGCACCATTAAAACCGGACAAAAGGTTGATACGGAATATACCTTGGTTAATACAGGGAAGTCTACCCTGAATATTAGAGCTGCCAAAACGACCTGTGGCTGTACAATAGCTGAGTTATCTAAGGAAAATTTGGCTCCTGGTGAGAGTGTGCAACTGAAAGTGATTTTCGATTCTACGGACAGAAGAGGGAATCAGCAGAAATCCATCAACATTTTCAGCAATGATCCACAAAAACCTGCTCAAAGAGTTATTTTGAAGGGAAAAGTTGATGCTTAAGAGGTTTTATTATTGAGAAATAAATAAAAAGAGGCTGTTCCAATGAACAGCCTCTTTTTTTATAAATTGCTTGTTGATTAATTTTTCAATTCTGAGCTACAGGCAGCCATCCCCTGATCAATGGGTTTGCTTTGATTGGCGCCAATGTTTCCATAAGCAAGGATCACATCCTTATTGGCTTCTTCATCCAAATGGATTTTGATATGTCCGTCAAAATCGATGAGTTCTTTGTAAGTAAAAGCAGTTTCGTCAGCTTTGATCACAGATTCTGAGATGCTTATGCCATTGGAAGCTTTTAATGGTGACAATAGTGCTATCAGGTCAGCCTCGATATCGTAAGAATCGTTGTGCAAATGAACCGGAAATTCTAGAGGGCCTTCCGTATTTTCCAGGTGAACAATTACCTGAGCCATGCCATCCTTTTTTTCTTTAAATGTAACTTCTCCGTAAAATCCCCAGTCAGATCCTGAAAACAAGGTATATGATTCCTCATTTCCGGTAAACTCATTGCTTTCAAAATCTTCACCCTTTTCACAAGCCAGGACTGTACAAGCTAAAATAATGATACTCGTTAGTCTTAAAATTTTCATTTGAAACAATTTTAAAAATAAAAATAATAAAGAATTTTCATCTTTTAATCAGGTATTGTCTGGAATGTCAAATTAGTGACGCATGTTTGGAAGGAATATTGTATTTAGTTTATTCTAAATATTCAGGATTTAAAATACACAGGGTCTTAAAATCTTGCAAAGATGAAAAACTACCTCGACATTAACAACACTCCAAAACCCAAAACCGTCATCCAGAATTTATATGGTGCGAGGCTTGGAATTTGAATGGTTCCCAGCTCCATCAATACTGCGATAAGGACCAGTAAAATTGCAACAAATCGGAGGATAAATCGGGTTCTTCTACTCATCTACTCAGGGTTTGTTTGATCCTAAAATATAAATTTATTCATGTAATCGCCTTTTATTTTCATGATTAATTTTACTTTCGCATAAATTTTTACATCTGCATTGCATGGCAATAGTGGGCAAAGATATTTTAAGGGCAAAGGAGTTTCTCGATATTTCTGAAGTGATAGCAATTCCTACCGAAACCGTCTATGGACTTGCGGGTAATTGTCTGGATACAAAGGCCATCACAAGGATTTTTGAAGCCAAACAGCGCCCGTATTTCGATCCATTGATCGCCCATTTTTCCAGTATCTCACAAGTGAAAAAATTTGTAAGGGAATTTCCTGAATCCGCGGAAAAATTAGCGAAGAAATTCTGGCCCGGACCACTTACCTTAATTCTTAAAAAGAAAGACATTATACCCGATCTTGTTACTTCCGGATTGGATACTGTGGCTGTGAGAGTTCCAAATCATCCCCTTACTTTAAAATTACTCAAAACGGTTAAATACCCTCTCGCCGCCCCAAGCGCTAACCCCTTTGGATATGTGAGCCCGACGGAAGCTTTCCATGTACAGGCACAACTGGGAGAGCAGATAGATTATATTTTAGATGGAGGATCCTGCCAGGTAGGGATTGAATCGACGATTATAAGTTTTAACAATCGTGATATTGTAATAAACCGATTAGGCGGAGTTTCTTTGGAGGAGGTTGAAAAAGTTGTAGGAAAGGTGAAAATAAATGCCTTCAGCAATAGCAAACCCATGGCACCGGGAATGCTCAGTAATCACTATGCTCCATTAACAAAGATTGTGATTGGAGATATTGAAAAATTAGCGAAGGAGAATGAAGGAATGAATTATGGAATTTTATCCTTTCAAAAAATGTATATAAAAGGAGATAGTAGGCAATATGTATTGAGTGAGGATGGTGATGTAAATGAGGCTGCGGCCAACCTGTTTTCAGCCTTGCGAAAATTGGACAACCTTGAACTGGATGTAATTATTGCCGAACTTGTTCCCGAATATGGTTTAGGTCGGGCGATCAATGATCGGCTAACCCGTGCAGCAGCAAAAAGAGATTGATAATAATAAATGATAACCAACAAATACTTTCCTGAAAGAGAGTAGAACCTTAAAAACAAAGTAAATCATATGAAAACAGTCGATAGTTTTAATTTCAGTGGAAAAAGAGCACTCATCAGGGTAGATTTCAATGTTCCATTAAATGCCAATTACGAGATCACAGATGATACCCGGTTAAAAGCCGCATTACCTACCATAAAAAAAATTCTTGATGACGGGGGTTCCGTTGTTTTGATGTCCCACCTCGGAAGACCAAAAGAAGGACCGGAAGAAAAATTCTCACTTAAGCATGTAGTTGGTTATTTAAAAGACAAATTGGGAGTTACGGTGAAATTTGCTTCAGATTGCATTGGTGAAGAAGCAGAAAAATTATCAGCAGGATTACGGCCGGGAGAGGTCCTGTTATTGGAAAACCTTAGATTTTATAAGGAGGAAACAAACGGCGACGTTGATTTTGCCAAAAAACTATCGGCTCACGGCGATGTTTGGGTGAATGATGCATTTGGTACCGCTCACAGGGCTCATGCTTCAACAGCTGTGATTTCTCAGTTTTTTGATAATAAAATTTGTGGATATGTCATCGAAGCTGAATTGAAAAATGCTGAAAAAGTACTTTCGAGTGGAGAAAAGCCATTGACCGCGATCATGGGCGGGGCAAAGATCAGCGATAAGATATTGATCATAGAAAATTTACTGGATCGGGTAGATAACCTTCTTATTGGTGGAGGAATGGCCTATACCTTTTTCAAAGCCAAAGGTGGAAATATTGGAAAATCTCTTTGTGAGGAGGATAAACTTGACCTCGCATCAAGCCTGATCGAAAAGGCAAAAAGCAAAGGAGTAAACTTATTGTTGCCGGTGGATTCGGTTATTGCTGATGCTTTTGACAACGACGCCAACCGTGAAATTGCGGACAACATGGACATCAAGGATGGTTACATGGGTTTGGATATCGGACCTAAAGCCATTGAGGAATTTGTCAGTGTGATTGAATCATCTAAAACAATTCTTTGGAATGGACCGATGGGTGTATTTGAAATGTCAAATTTCGCAGACGGTACCAAAAAAGTGGCCGAGGCTGTTGTAAACGCCACAGCTAACGGGGGATTCTCATTAATTGGTGGTGGTGATTCCGCAGCAGCGGTTAATACACTGGGATATGGAGACAAAGTGAGTTACGTCTCAACCGGCGGTGGAGCCTTGTTGGAATACATGGAGGGCAAAGAATTGCCGGGCATAGCGGTATTGAAGGATTAAAAAAAAGCAATAAAATTTGTGTCACCCTGAATTCGTTTCCGGGGTTTACCGATCCTGATCCGCCAACCTTTAGATTTACAAAATATAGATATTCGAAGAATATTACTATTAAGAATGTGGGTATGTGGGTAACC
>CAJXNP010000035.1 GCA_913057175.1 uncultured Cytophagales bacterium | reverse complement strand
ACCCACATACCCACATTCTTAATAGTAATATTCTTCGAATATCTATATTTTGTAAATCTAAAGGTCGGCGGATGAAGGGGTATGTCAAATCTAAAAAATTGTTTTTTATAGGTTAAAATTCTTGCTAACGATGACCATGTAGTTGATTTTTCTTTTGATTATATATTTCAAAAAAGTTAAAAGTGATGCAACCAGTTGATAGGTAGTCGCATCTACCAAATGAGTGCTGATAAAATGAAGCTTCGTACGACCAGAACCCAATCGGAAGAACGACTCATTGCGGAATGCAAGAGAGGGAAGTCAAAGGCTCAAAAGGAGCTTTATGACTGCTATTCATCTGTGTTTTTGGGTATTTGCGTGCGATATGTAAAAAACCTGGCTGAAGCCGAAGATATTATGATCAAAGGCTTCATGAAGGTATTTCAAAACCTTGACCGGTACGAGGGCAAGGGAAGTTTTGAAGGTTGGATGAAACGGATCATAATCAATGAATCTCTGATGTACCTACGAAAAAATAAATCGATGTACCTCGAGGTGGATATTGATTATGCCGACAGGGAACCCGACTACCATTGGGCAAGTACCAATCTGGAAGTGGAAGACTTGCATAAAATGATTGAGGATCTGCCCATGGGGTATCGGACCATATTCAACCTGTATGCGATTGAGGGATATAGTCATAAGGAAATAGCAGAAATGCTGGAAATAAATGAAAACACATCCAAATCGCAGTTGAGCAGGGCGAGGGCCATTCTGCAAAAGAAGGTCCTGAAAATGGAGGAAATATTAAAAAAGGATAAACATGAAAGAGTATAAGATTGATCAGTTATTCAGGGAAAAACTTGCTGACAGGAAAGTCAGACCATCTGACAATGCCTGGGAAAAACTGAATTCAGGATTAGGAGAGGAGAGAAAGAAAAAATCATGGATTTACTGGTCTGTTGCAGCCAGCGTTATCCTTTTGATTGGGATTGGAATGCTGTTCTTTAGTTCATCGGAAATAGCTGTTAAAGAGCAACGAATGGCAGAGAATCCAACAATAGAAGAACAAAGATCCATTCCTACGGAATCTCTTCAGGAGGTGGAAGAACCAGATCTATCAATGGAAAATACTTCAGAAAACCTGGCCGAAAACATCAATCCACAGGCAGTTGATAAAAGTTCATCTGATCCAGATCCTGAAAAGGTGAATGAAAATCCCATTGAGGAAACAAGAAATCAGTCAGCTGAAATTACAGAAGAAAAAAATATAGTCAGTGAGGAATCTGTCAACCCGGAAGTGGAGGAAGTTTTGGTTGCTGAAAGTGTGGAACCAATAACAGTAGAAGAGGAAGAAGAAAGCATCATTCCAGAAAAAATCGAACCAGCGATTGAGGAAGAACCTCAATCACAATTGGCACTCAATGAACAGAAAGAGGAATCTTATCCAGAAATAACCATTGTTTATAAAAAATCAGACACTCAAACTCAAAAGACGACAACTTTTAAAAAGATCGTCACCATTGCCCGCGACATCACAGAAGGTGAATACGGGATAGGTGAATTGCGCGAAGCGAAAAATGAATTATTAGCATTCGGAAAACGAAAAGAAGACAAAAACGATTAAAAGAGATTTTTAACAGGTAAAACCATGAAAGCAATAGTATATATTTTGATAGCTTTTTTGACGATGGTATCGCTGACAGCAAAGGCAGACTATGACATCTACCAGGTGAGTGAGGATACTGTCGAGATCAAATTTGGCAATAACAGCAAGATCATCATACTGGTCAATTCGAAAGAAGACCTGCAACACTTACAACAGTACGATATCAATTCCATGATCAAAGAGATGAACATGAAAGTTGAAGAAAGTAATGAAGGCAATGATGTCTTGGTAATTGAAGATCCATCAGGAAAAAAATACCTGAAAGACACAACTGTTGTCTATCGGGACCGAAGCGAATTTGATGCCATGGAGCGCGAATTTGACAGAGAGTTTGACCGGGAATATGATCGCAATTATTCTTCCTATAATGACGATGACGACGATGATGATGACCAGTATGAAAAATGGTGGGAAGGCAAGGACTATAATCACAAAACCACCTATGTAAGAGGTCATCGAACCAAACACCGTAGCTTCATGGATTTTGGTATGAACAACTACCTTCAGGATGGCAGTTTTCCTGATAAGAATAATGAACCTTATTCCGTCAAACCCTGGGGATCGTGGTATGTTGCGCTTGGGTCAACTTTTCAAACAAGGATTGCAGGAAAGTTTGGGCTAGAGTGGGGAGCGAATATGAGCTGGTATAATTTTAAATACCAGGATCCTTCCCAGCGAATTATGCAGGATGAAAATATGGTATATTGGGAGTCTTCTACTGATCCAAATCCGGTAAAAAGTAAATTGACTGCAACATATATCAATGCGATGCTGGTTCCGGTTTTTGATTTTGGATACAAAACGCGTGTGAGAAGCTACGATGATGGCCGAACCACTAAATACATCCATCATGATACCAATAAATTCAGGATTGGGTTGGGTGGATATGTGGGTTATAAAATTGACAGCTATTCCAAATTCGTTTACAAGGACGATGGAAAGAAAAAAGATCATTCCAAAAAAGGGTACTATGTAGACAATCTTCGCTATGGCTTACGGTTCGTGATGGGATATGACAATTTTGATTTGTTTGTCAATTATGACCTGAACGGCCTCTTCTATGAAGATCGTGGCCCCGACCTTAATGCATTTAGTTTTGGTATAAGTTTTTAAATATAGTTTCTTCCGCAACTTAATGAAGGACAAGACAACAGGAACTATCCCCGGCCTCCTGCCTCTTCGGCAGGCAGATGTGCCGGGGTCTCCAGTAAACTGAAGAGGCCTGCTAAATGTCAGTCGACTCAGATAATCTGTTCCTTTGAAATATTTGCTAAGCTGCTTCCGGAAAGGAGTCCGGAAATTTCTTCTCTAGCCAACTTTCAAGTATTAGCGTTGTCTTAAAAAGCAAATCATTCGATACCGAAAAAGAAACCCACCTAAACTTGGTGGAAATCGAATAAGGTCTTTATTTTTAAATAATGACATCACCGGCACAGAAATACAAGCAAGCGCTCAAAAGTAAATATTCGATTTTCGTATTCATAGACCTGTTGATGATGGTATTGCTCATCATCAATCTTTCTCTGATTATTTTCGATTGGCTATTCGTTGTGCCTTTTATCAATCAGTTTTTTGAAGATCATACCCCAGGTTTTTACGCATTCTACCATGATACGATCCATGAGAATTTTTTTGAAATCGACCTGGCATTTGTTTCCGTTTTTTTGGCCGAGTTCATTTTTAGTTGGATTTTGGCTATCTCCCAAAGAATTTATCACAGGTGGTTTTTTTACCCTTTCATTCACTGGTATGACCTGATCGGATGTATTCCTGTCGGTTCGTTTAGGTTTGTAAGGATATTCAGAATTGTATCGATTCTGGTCCGGCTTCAGAATCTGAAAATCATTGATCTGACCCATACCTACTTTTATATTAAATTCAGAAAGTACTATGGAATTTTTGTGGAAGAAATTTCGGATAGGGTTGTGGTTAATGTCTTGGAAAGTGTGCAGGATGAAATTAGTAAAGGTGGACCGATTGTCGATAATATTATTCATGAGGTGATCCGTCCCCGGCAGGATATTCTGGTCCAATGGGTTTCCGAAAGATTACAGTATGCCATTAAACATGAAGCGCTCAATAAAAAAGAGAATATTGAAGAATATGTTAAAAACCTGATTTCAGAGGGGCTTTCAAACAATAAGGAATTGCAAACTATCGAGCATATCCCATTGATGGGTAAAATGATTACCGAGACCATCGAAAGCTCCATTAGCAACATCATCAATAATATTATCGCCAAAGCGCTAGCCGATTTGGCATCAGATAAAAACAAGCTATTAGTTAATGATACCACCAACGCTATCTTAAATACCATCGAACACAAGGATGAACTTTCGTCCATCAATACAATATTTTCTCAGATATCAGTCGATATCATAGAATTGATCAAAAAAGAAGTAAAAGTGAAGAAGTGGAAGATAAAAAATAAAGCCGAACATGATATTGACCAAGCCGAGAAAGATAGCGTGGAGTTTTTGATGAAGGATGAATAACTGGTATACTTACTTTTATCCTCTATTCCTAATACTGAAACATTTCAAATAGCAAGGATAAATAATACTACCTCGATTCCCTTAATTTGGCTTTGATTGTTTCTGGTTGAAAGTCAAAATTATTCTTAATAACAGATTCTCCTTTATAAATGCCAATTTCTCCTGTGTTTTCATCAAGATTTATATTGAAAATTCGATATAGATAATAATCTTCACCTATCTGCTCCATTACACTTAGTTCATTGCTTGTAAATATAAATGGACTTTGCAATTGGTTGGTTGTAGATTTTACCTCTATGTATATTTTTCTTCCTTCCTCATCACTAGAAATTATATCATATCCTAAACCATCACCTTTAGTTTGTGAAACAAGTTCAACATTGGGTAGGTATTCATGCTTTTGTAATTGGCACAATTTTTTTAACTCATATTGATAAGCTATTTGTTCTCCTACAAGCCCTATATTTTCTCTTATCATATTTATTTTTTTCCAGTCTACTTTTTTAGGAGTTATTTTATCGAATAGAATATTTTTTGGTTTTTCTTTTTTCGGTTTAGCTGCTAATTTTTTCAGAGCTTTAAGTGGGTTAACAGTTTTATGGATTGATGATTTATCCTTTTGGTCTTTGACAATTTCATTCTTGGCATTTTCAATCATTTCTTGTTGAAGGAGTATATCACCTTTTAATGGTTGTTCTTGTATTGGCTTTAATTCATTCTTTTCCGATATTTTTTCATCGACTTTATGATTTGAGTCGAACTTATATTCTTTTGAAAATTCAGGTTTTAATGGGTCGAGATTAGATGACTCTCTGTCAAATGAATTTGAATTTTCGATCGCATTATTCAAGTTTCCAGTTTTACTTTCGAAACTTTCATTTTCTGTAAAATAAAACCTGTTTATTTTCTTTTGTATTGCTTGAATAAAATTTTCGTAACTATCAATATAGCCAATATGTTTTTTGGCTTTTTTAATGTTTGAATATGTTTGAATAAAATCATTTTGATCCTCAACCGATTGAATATTCAATTTGGAATGTGTTTTCTCTTTTAACCAAAATTTAATGTTTAATTCTAATTTATTTAATTGTGGATCAAACTCAGATTTCAATCTTATATAGTTTTTATAAGATTTTGACCTTTTATCAAAATATTCTAAGACTGAACTAATACAGGAAAGTAAGACCCCGCCAATTAGTAGGTAAGAATATATTGCTAAAAAAAAGGAGGGAAAGGAAAAAGCAAAAATTAAAAATACTATAGCAAATACTATGATAAGAACATCTTTAATTATTCCCCAAATCGAAACATCATTAAACCTCAGTTTGAAAAAATCTAAAATCTCATGCGAGTAAAAAAACACGAATAATATAAAAAAACTGAAGAATAAAATATACATCCCAACATTGTAAAATCTATCGAATAGATCATATTTATAAATTGAGAATTTATTATTCAGTTTTTCAAATTCCTTAAACTTTGCTGTTGATAAAAAACTGAAATCCATGAATGTTTAATTATTGGCTTAGCAAATGCTAAAATTGAGCCATTTGTAATACAATATCTTCATTTTCATGGTTAAGTCAAAAAAATTAGAGGCACCAATATTTAGTTAAATTTTCTGTTAAACTTGGATGAAATTGTCAACTAATCAGTGTTAGCTTAATCCAACTCATACAAATCAAAATCATCCCCCATTCCATATCGGATCAGGTCACTTAATTTGTAGGTCTCCAGAGTAAGCAGATCCTTGATCCTGAAATCGCTTGATCCAATTGTCTCCAGAACTAAAAAAGAAGTCGACTCACCAAAATTCCTCAGAAAATAATGTTTACCTATCCGTAAATTATCAATTGACATATTTTAAACCCCATTTTAAACTCGCAATGATATAAACTTTTTTTGAACTGAATTGTTTCAATCACTTTTTAAATGCTGTTTTTGATTTTATTGAGGTAAAAGTGATAGGCTTTTGACTTTTTACTGTCACTCTTTTTATAAAATTTTTTCGGAAAATTCACTTATTATATGAACATATCTTCATATATTTACGTATCTGTTTATTATAAAAGCTAGATGCATGAAATTAGAAAATATACAAAACAAAGAAATTAACATGATTGAGACAGTTGATCCTGAGAAGTTAGAAAAAGTGGCATTTATTCTAAAGACCATTGCTCACCCTTTGAGGATCAGTATCATCAACTTGCTGGTTGAAAATGAAAGGGTTTGTGTGAATGATATTTGTGAAATATTGGGATCAGAACAGTCTTTAACTTCTCATCATTTATCTCAAATGAAACTTTCCGGAATCCTGGGAAAAGAAAGACAGGGAAAGAATATTTATTACTTCCTCAAATTAAAAGAAGTAGTAACAGTGATCGATTGTATGAATAAATGCGAGTTACTTTAATCGAGAAAACAGTTAATAACATGCACATAGAACAGATATATACAGGATGTTTAGCAGAGGCTGCTTATTACATCGAGTCGGACGGAGAGGCTGTCGTAATAGATCCGCTAAGGGAAACAGAGCCATATATAGAATTGGCAGAGAAGAGAAATGCGAAGATTAAATATGTGTTCGAAACACATTTTCATGCCGATTTTGTCTCAGGACACATTGATCTGGCAGCGAAAACAGGGGCGAAATTGATTTTTGGTCCTAAGGCAAAACCCAATTATGCCAGTTATGTTGCAGAGGATAATGAATCCTTTCAATTCGGAAAGCTGGAAATCAAGGTCTTGCACACTCCTGGTCACACGATGGAATCTACCACTTACCTTTTGAAAAATGAAGAAGGAAAGGATCACGCGATATTTACCGGCGACACGCTGTTTATAGGTGATGTTGGCAGACCAGATCTTGCCGTGAAAGGAGAACTGACAGAGAAAGAATTGGCAGGAATTCTATATGATTCGTTACAAAATAAAATTCTTCCTCTTGGCGATGAAGTAATTGTTTACCCCGGGCATGGAGCAGGCTCGCAATGTGGAAAGAATATGAGCAAAGAAACAGTTTCCACTGTTGGTCAGCAGCGAAAAATGAACTATGCATTGCAAGCCATGACAAAAGAACAATTCATAGAAGTTGTGACAGATGGCTTGGGTGCTCCTCCGGCATATTTTGCTGAGAATGCAAGGATCAACAGGGAAGGCTATGATAACATCGATGAGGTGATGAAGAGGAATTTAAATCCACTTAGTGTTGATGAATTTGAAAAAGAATTTAATAATGGTGCTTTGATCCTCGATACCCGTGATCCGGATGAATTTGAAAAAGAATTTGTAAAAGGATCATTAAATATAGGCCTTAGCGGACAATATGCAGTTTGGGTAGGTTCACTCATTCCATTTAATCAAAAAGTCATATTGGTCACTAAGCCTGGAAATGAGGAAGAATCTGTTTTGAGATTGGCAAGGGTTGGCTATGAAAAAGTCGCAGGTTATTTGGAAGGTGGAGTAAATTCATGGAAAAAAGCTGGAAAAGAGACTGATTCTATCAAATCGATCAAGGCCGCGGAAATTGCTGGATTAGTTAAAGATGGCTACCAGGTTCTCGATGTACGAAGAAACAGCGAAGTAGATGCCGAACATTTGGAGGAAGCCAGGAATATTTCATTGGTGGATTTGAAAGATAAAATACCTGAAATAAACCGAGCTGATAAATTCGTTGTGCATTGTGCCGGTGGATATCGTTCCATGATCGCAGCATCGATATTGAAACAAAATGGAATAGACGATCTGGTAAATGTGTATGGTGGTTTTGCAGACATCAAGAAGGAAGAAGGGATGAAGATTGTTTCAGGAAAGTGCGCGACAACGCAATTCAACGAAAGACTGGAGAAGATTTTAAATTAAAATTAACGATAAGCTAAAAATTTTGGAGAACGATGGGATTGTTTGATCTATTTACAGGAGTGAACGCAGGATATCAGCACATAGACAGTGATGAACTGCAAAAAATTGTGAAGGAGAAGGGTTCGAAAAATGTAAGCATCATTGATGTCAGGTCATCTGGTGAATACAAAAGCGGACATATTCCTAACGCCAGGAATATGAACGTCATGGACCCTGGCTTCACAAAACATATTGAAAGTCTTGACAAGGGTAAAACACATTATATTATTTGTGCCAGCGGTGGTAGAAGTAAAACTGCATGTGGAATTATGAGTAAGAAAGGGTTTGAAAATGTTTTCAATGTGAAGAGAGGTATGATGGGTTGGTCAGGACCTGTTCAATAGCTTTAATAAAAAAGTTGCATGAAAGACATAAGTAATGATTAGATATTTACTTATGTCTTTTGCTTTATATTAGTCCGTATACTTTTTACATTCATGAAGAATTAGTGAGAGATGAAAATAGATTTTTTAATGGAACCCTGGCCATGGTATGTGGCAGGACCATTGATAGGATTGTTAGTTCCCTTATTACTGTGGTTGGGGAATAAACCTTTTGGAGTTTCAAGGTCATTTAAGCACATCTGTGCAGCGACTACACCGATCAAATTGAAGTTTTTTGATTATAACTGGAAAGACCATTTATGGAATTTGTTCCTCGTGGCCGGTGTTGTATTGGGAGCGTTCATAGCTAGTAACTACATGAACGATGGCAGTCAGGTAGCGATCTCCAATGAGACGGTTAGCGATATAAAAGCCTTGGGAATTACCAGTTTCGAGGGTCTTGTCCCATCTGACCTGTTCAATTGGGAAAGCCTTTTGACCGCTAAAGGAATATTGTTCATGATTGTGGGAGGGTTCTTTGTAGGATTTGGAACTCGTTATGCAGGAGGGTGTACTTCAGGCCATTCCATTACAGGACTATCAAACCTGCAATTGCCGTCATTAATAGCCACTATATGTTTCTTTATTGGCGGTCTGATCTCTACTTACTTCTTGATTCCTTTAGTTCTTAACTGACATGAAAAACATAAAATTCTTAATTGTAGGCATCTATTTTGGCATTGTCCTGGTGAAGTCTGAGGTGATTTCCTGGTTCAGGATTCAGGAAATGTTCCGATTTCAGGATATCCATATGTATGGAATTATTGGGCTGGCTATTGTAACCGGCGCTATTTCATTGTTCATCATAAAAAAGATCCAGATGAAAAGTGTTGATGGGGAAAAGATCGTCATGAAACCAAAAAAGATCCATCCCGGGCTGGTAATTGGCGGATTGATGTTTGGACTTGGATGGGCCTTTACCGGAGCATGTCCCGGTCCGATTTATGCCTTGATAGGTGGAGGAACATCGGTTTTTATTGTAGTTTTGCTCAGTGCATTGGCTGGTGTTTGGGTTTATGGCCTGATCAAAAAATGGTTGCCTCACTAAAAAAATTGAATAAGCATGAAAAGTAAACTGTTATTTATCTTCGTGGTTATGTTTGTTTCTGTTGGCGCTGTTTCTATCTATCTTTCAACACTTAGTGATACAAATGAAGGTGATTGTTCAGTGACTGCTCAGGAAGTTTCAGAAAGTTTATCAACCGATCACAACATCGTTTACCTGGATGTCAGAACTCCAGAGGAATATAAATCGGGCCATGTTAAAAATGCTGTTTTGCTAAATTTCAATGCCCCTTCTTTTTCAGGTGAAATTGAAAAACTTGATAAAGACAAAGAATACTATGTTTATTGCAAAGCTGGTGGACGAAGCTCAAAGGCTCAGAAAATCATGCAGGAAAAAGGTTTCACCAGGGTTTGCAATGTGGAAGGAGGGGTTTTGGATCTTGAAAAATCAGGAGTGGATTTGGTTCAATAGTTGTTTCTGGCTTGTTTAATCATTAAGGACGTTCCTACATATACCATTGGAAGGAGTTCCATCTTTTTAAGCCCATACCTCAATTCATAGGAGAAAGAGGGTATCGAAATGGTTCATTGTGTGAATTGTTCAATACAAGTTGCCATCTCAAGAGATTTTTTTATTAAGTTAACACAATAATTATGTGTCAATATTAATCAAACAAAACAAAAACATGGGACATCCAAAATTTGAGATCAAAACAGCCAAAAATGGAGAATTTATGTTTAACCTCACTGCGAAAAACGGTCAGGTAATTTTTACCAGCCAGCAATACACGACCAAGGCAGCTTGTAAAAATGGAATTGAATCTGTGAAGACAAATTCACACGATGACAAACTATTTTTAAGAAAGGAAGCAAAAAACGGTGAGCCCTACTTTGACCTGACTGCAGCCAACCACCAGGTAATTGGCAAGAGTCAAATGTATACCACCAAAGCTGCTATGGAAAAAGGAATTGCCAGTGTAATAGAAAATGCTGGTGCAGCAGAAATTGATGATACAACTACTTAGGAGTCATTAATTGATAATCCCCGGAGGCTTATTTGATATACCAGGTTTTCGGGGATTTTCCTTGATGAAAGATCTTTTTAGCCTGATTCCGTTACCATTGACAAAACTGCCAACCCATCTGACCTTTCTGAAAGGAACTCTGATGATTGAAAAAATTATTGGTCAGGCGATAGGCGGTCCATTTCAGGCTTTACCGATTCTCTTCAATGTATGCATTTACTCTGCGTTCCAGGATTGGAATCGTGACAGTTCCTTGCTCCAAAATGAGCTGGTGAAATTTCCTGATATCAAATGAAGAACTCAATTCCTTTTCCGCTTTCTCTCTCAACTCTCTTATTTTCAGCTCCCCCATTTTATAAGAAAGTGCCTGTCCCGGCCATGCAATGTACCGGTCGATTTCGGTATTTACTTCGTGAAGTGACAAAGCCGTATGAGAAGCCAGGTAGTCAACGGCCTCCTCCCGTGTCCACCCTTTTGCATGAATTCCGGTATCCACCACTAGTCTGCAGGCTCTCCACATCTCATAGGTGAGCTTTCCAAATTCCTGATACGAAGTTTCATAAATTCCCATTTCGCCCCCCAGGTACTCACAATACAGGGCCCACCCTTCACCAAAAGCTGACAAATACAGATTTTTTCGAAAATCCGGAATGCTGTCCCCCAATTCACTATTAAGGGATATTTGCAAATGATGTCCAGGAACAGCTTCATGCGCAGTGAGGGAAGGCAAAACATACAGAGGACGGCTTTCCAATTGATAGGTATTGACAAGGTAAAATCCAGGCTCGTTCTTGCTTCGTGGTTCTGAATATCTGCCCATTGTGTATTTTGGGGCAATGGCATCCGGAACCTTGATGACTCCATATGGCCTCCTTGGAAGTACTGAGAAATATCGAGGTAGCTTGCTGTCGATGATTTTGGCCACATTTCTTGCCTCCATCAGCAATTCTCTTTCCGTTGTCGCATAAAACTGTTCGTCTGTTCTTAAATAGGCGAGAAAATCCTCGAAATTTCCATTGAAACCAGATTTTTCAATCACCTGATCCATATCCTTTTTGATCCTTTCTACTTCCTTTAATCCTATGGCATGGATATCCTCTGCAGTATAGGTGTCGGTGGTGGTAAAGTAATTGATTCGATTTTGGTAGAATTCCTTGCCATTGGGTGTTTCAGAAACCCCAATGGCCGTTCGGGTATTGGGAATGTACTGCTCTTCAAAAAACGTCTTGATCTTTTGGAAGGAGGGGATAACTTTTTTTTCAATCGCTGTTCTTGCAGCTTGTTGCAAAGAATCTTTTTGATGCTGAGAAATGTTTGAGGGAAGGTTTTTGAAAGGCGAATAAAAATAGCTCTGCTCCGGGTTGTCAACTATATGATCGTCATAAGTTGATTCGTACCCCTTGAAGATCACCTTGGGTTGTGAGACACCCTTTTTCAGACCCTCGCCAATCAAATCGATATTTTGATCCACGAAAAGTGGTATGCTATTCAACATTCTCAGGTAATCGACAGCATCCCGGTAATCGGTTATGGGCTTCACCCGGTAATTTAAATTCAGGTGAAAACCCTGGTCTGACTGAATGGGATTTAAATAGGTTTCATATTGATATTCATCGATCTTGTTTTGAAGGATGAATTGCAACAATTCTTTGGAGATCAACTCTGTATCTGACAATCCATCTGTCGATAGCTTATTCAAGGATTCCAGTTTTGTCCTGACAAATTCAGCTTCTTCGGCAAACAATTCTTTTTCAAATCTTCCTAGTGGATAACCCTTATCCTCATAAAGTTCAAAGGATTCATAAGAATCAATAATGGTAGCCAATTTTTGGGAATTGGATTCATCCTTAAAAGATGGAGAAGCTAGTAGGACAGTAACAATTATGAACAACAATCTGGAGACCATAATAAAATTTTTTTTCCATTTCCTATTTACCAATTTTTAGGGCAAGGTGAAAAGAGGATCGGGAGGAAATTTGGACAATTAAAGTTTTATTTTGAAAGCAGACCTGGCAAGGTAAAACCCTTTGCTAAAATTGTCCCTCCAGCCATTCGTTCAGCATATCCATCACTTTCTGAAAATCAGCTACTTTTTGTTCGGATTTTCCTTCCCTGCGAATAAAATAATGGATACTGTCCGTGAACTTTCCTTCTCTCAGATCACTTTTCTTTTTGCGATGAAATGCAAATAATTTTCCATTCACTTCTATGTGAATCCAGCCCTTTCTTTTTACCAACTCGAACGGCAAGCCAAAATCGTTCATCATTTTCGAGATCTCCTGGTATTCCTCGTTTAGCAGTCGCATCGGGTTATAGGATTCGTTTATTGCAATGTAATCAATCCCTGGATCTATTTCATGAAGTAAAATGTCACTTTGAGACCTGGACGTATGAGCAGTCTTTCGAATTGATAGTGGAGCATTAAATATTTGTCGGGTGTTATTTATGGAATTGAGATGGTTGATGCATCCTAAGCTAAAACATCAATGGTAAATATTATGAAAGTTCAATTCACACTCCTCGTTTTTATTTTGTCATGTTCATCGATGCATGGGCAGATATTGAAAGATTTAAACATAAAATATATGCTTCGAGGTCATTTCTATGCTAAATCGAGTATTGTTGATCAATCAGCTCTTGGTGGATTTGGCGGTTCGAATAATTCCGCACAAAAAGTAAAGAGCGACCTCTTACCAGGCGAAACAGGATTGATATTGCATATCGATACTGCCCAAATTGTTCCCTTTGCTAAAGAATATAAAGGTTATCCCTTTTTTATTGTCAATAAAGCAGATAGTGCCTTGAAATTAGAGGCTTCCGATAGCCGTTTAAATGTGATTGGCGAAGCATTTATAGAAGATAAATGGCAACCATTTGAATACCTGCCGAGAAGTTGGTGTGGCAACAGTTATCATTCTGTCTACCTGCAACAGGATGAATATTGGGAATTTGTCATACCAAAGTTTGTCGGGAAAATAGAAACACTTGTAAGATATTGTCTGATATTGGAAAACGGTGAAAATATTTATTCAAATGAAATAAAAGCCACGATCAATCAGCAACAGCTTACGAACAAGAATGAATACCGCCCAAATGGAATCATGGATCCCTATGTGGATTAAGGGGAAGTTTCTGTGTTTTATATATCTCCGGTAAATATTCTTTCTTATTTAATCACCTATGAATGAATAAATTCCGAGTTCTCATGTGAGTTCTTTTGATGAAGGTGAGGGGGCATGTAAAGCAAGGCTTCATGAATGGCTAGCTCAACTTTAACAGCTTGTTTCCTTTTGGCATGTTTAGAAATAGTTGTAAAGCTTTTTTCAGTTTCTATGATAACTTTATATTTCTTTTTAACAGCATTGATCAGTAGTGCTATTCCAACAAAGATCAGAAAGGAGCTAACCAGATAAATCCACCTCTCCTGTGTCAGATCAATTGAAAAATCCTGAATTGCAGGCAGAATATTGTTGATGGAGACTTCGATTGTAGGCAACATACTTTGAGGCATAAAGGTGGGCATAGGCAGTGAATAAATTTTTTGTACTATGGCTAGTGCCAGACCTAATACACCTATAATCAGGATAATAAGGGAGACTGTTCTTCCGGATTTATTTGATACGATTCCATGGTTTAGTATTTTTTGTAAATCAAATACTTTTTTCTTAACCATTATCTTCCTGTTGGTAATCAATAATTTTTTACCATTCTGAAAGACTACTCTTTCTTCGAATCTATCTTTTGAGTCCATAGCGATAGTGCTGATCTTGGTTGTTTATAGTTGAATATGCGAATCGACATTCGCTTTGTAATTCACGATGGTTATATCCGTTTTATTATGAATGGTGGGAATTAATTCATTGTTTTGGTTGTTGCTTCCTTTAGCTTGTTTCTGCTTGCAGGTGGAATCTTATCAATTGTGCCATATAGCTCCTTTAGGCAAAGAAGTCATTGATATTTAGAATTCATTTCAATATTAACCATTTAGTAAAGTATTGGCAGATTCAACTACCTTTTTTGAATTACCCACAAATATTTTGTCGTCGATGATAATGACCGGTCTTTTCAAAAAAGTGTATTCTTTCAATATCAGGCTTTTGTAATCTTTTTCTGATAGGTTTTTCTCATGCAATCCCATTGGTCTGAATTTCATGGATCGACGACTAAACAGGGATTCATAATCTCCTGCCAGGTTTTTCATTTCATCTAACTGGGATTCGGTAATCGGATTGGTCTTAATATCTTGCAAATCAAAATTTTCATCGTTGATACCGAGTTCTTTTATGATCCGGTTACAGGTGCTACAGGTGGAGAGATAATAGATTTTTTTCATTAGGGAATGTCTAATATGAACAAAGTATTTTTTGAAAATTAATATTACCAAAAAATGTTTTTACAAACCCCGTTTTGAATGTAAATCTGGCGAACAGGAAAGTTTTAAAATGATCTATGAGGGCATATTTTCCATCTCGTTCTTACAAATAATTCAATATAGTCTAAAGTGTTGATAGTGATTTGGACACTTACATTGGCATGGATCAACTCGCAATTGGAAAATATGCAACCGGCAACTGACAAAATCCATTAATTATCATTGATCACCTTGCCCACACTATCGTTTTCTTCTGAATCGACTACCGGATCGCCTTTGTAGTAAATGTTACCGACATTATTGGTGGTAGCTTCCAAATAATCAGATGCTGTGACATATATGTTCCCTACGCCATTTGATGTGATGTATGAATTTTGAGAAATCATGTCGTAGGCTGAAAGATTGCCGGTTCCTGAATATAAAACCGAATGAGCTTTTGTTGAGCCTTTATATGTGATATTTCCGGTACCCAGGAGATAGGTGCTGATTGAATCAGCCTGAATGTTCATTTCGCTGTCTTCAAGTACGCCGTTTAATTTTAAGGTAAAGACATCCGTCGTGATAGGAGTTGCTGTCTTAATGTAACCTACTCCTGACATTTCAACTTCCTTGATTTCCGGGGCCGTAATAAAAATGTCGAGGCTGTAATCTTCTCCATTGAAACACGCGTCAAGATCTACAATGAGTTTTCCATCATCGTTTACCTCAGCCTTCAGTTTATCCAGAATAGTTTTTTGACCTTTGATAATAAAGCTTTGCTCGTTTCCTTGCGAAATATGAAGGTTTCCTACATCACCAAAAAATATGGAATTAAAGCTGCCCAATGTCCTTTTTTGGGTTTCAACTTCTCCCTCAACCCGCACGCAATTGATGTCGTCCATATCGCATGATCCAACCAGAATCATGCATATTGCTCCCAAAATCAAATTTCTCAACGTTCCCATATATTAAAATACGAGGTATTGAAGGGAGAATAAAATAGCTATTTAAAAGGAAATGTATGATCCTGTTTTGGATTGATGGAAATCCCGGATTCTGATAAAAATGAGGGTATATATGTACTTGATAAGATTAAATGGTTGATTGATAGTGTTTTAACGGTATGAATTTAAACAAGTGATGATTGTAAGGATCTTTCAACTGGCTTCAAATACATGTTTGGTGGATCACCATCCAAAAATCGGATTGGGTTAGGGCTAATAATTGTAAGCTTTAGTATTGGGAGATCATTCACAGAAATTCTCATCCGATAAATTATATTCACCGGCGGAAAAATGCCACCATTCTGTCCTGATACCATGGAATCCTGCAGCTTTCATACCTTCCCTGAGTATGACCCTGTTTTTCAACACTTTCTTCGGCAGATCTTTGTAATCGACATGAGATTTTTCCCCAAAAAAATCAAAGGGTGTGCCCATATCCAGCTCATTGCCTTTTGAGTCGACTAAAGTTAGATCCACTGCACTTCCGCGATTGTGAAATGATCCGGTGGATGAATAAGGATTGGCCACGTACCTGGCGTCTGGTTTGATTTTCCACATTTTTTTCTGTACGCTTAGTGGGCGATAACAGTCAAAGAGCTTAATTCGGTAGCCTTTGGACATGAATTCTCTATTTGCCTGAACAAGTTTTCTGGCGACCTCATGTCTCAGGTAACAGTTACCACAATCATATACCGGTTCGTTTAAAAAGTTTTCAGCTGTAGCATATTTCAGATCATATACAATATCTTTCGATAAAGCGCTAAGGTTGATAAAACTTGAATCGTGGAACTGGATAAATGGACTTTCGGAAGATGGAAGGTTCTTAGTGGCAGAAACTACTGAAGAATTAAAAAATGAAAGAAAAATCAGGAAGGATACAAAAATCGACATCATGGATTTATTTTTTCATTACAGAAAGAGCTTCTTTTGCTAGATCAGGCCACTTTTCCTTATACATTTTTTCAACCACATACCAGCCTTTCATTGGTGGTTTGTTCTTGAAAGGATTGAGAAAGCTGAATTCAGCAATGTTAAACTCCTTACTCAAATCGCGATCTTTCCCCAATTTAAAAACCATTTTGTTATTCCAGAAAAAAGCAAAAACTTTTCCATCGTATCGAATGCCAGGGGAAGTCATCATTTTGCCAGGATTAACTCCACGTTCCTGGCTGATTTCTCTAACGATATATTGAAAGACTGTTTCAGCTTCGTTCATTTCAGGCAATAGCTTTGATTAAATAATCATTCACCGGTTTTCCAGTTTTGTAATAACCCAATACAGTTTCCATCAGCTTGTCACTGGTAATGTGGGATGGATCGATTTCTGTCATAAAATAAAACTGCTTTAGTGAAATGTGGAAATTCTTTTCCATGGCAACTTTTAACTCAGGTGGCACCCTCTTTTGTATCTCGCCCTTAATCTCTCCAAAAGTCTCCACAAATTTCTGTTCATAGATTAGCGCTTCAAATTGTCCATTGGTTTCCATCAGCTTCTTTCTTATTTTTTGAAGAAGATCTTTATCAGGGCTGAAGGCGCCAACCATCATGCCAATATTTTTGGCTGTAATACGGATGAAAAATCCAGGTAGGGTTTTATTTTTTCTGCCTTCTTTGGATAGAAATGCAGTTAAATGAGGGTTATAAGGGGTTTTATCTTTTGAAAACCGGATATCGCGATTAATTCTCGAAATACAATCTTTTGGATTTATTTCGAGACCTTCACCACACTTGTTCATTTCATCAATCAGATCTGAAATAAATTTCTCAAAAGGCGCTTTCACATAGGTTTCATAAGTCTCTTTGTTGTTATGAAACCATTCCTTATTGTTATTTTGCTCCAGGTCTTTAAAGAATTCAATGTATTGTGGTTCGAAGTATTTCATGGTGGTTGTAGTTAGATTCATACTATCACCTGAAGTGATAGTATGAATAGAAAGGACAATTACTAAGGTTAATTCATTGAATGAATTGCCATATGGTTTCCTTCTGTATCAAAAAACCTCGCGAAGAATCCATTTTCGCCAATAGATGTTTTCTTCAAGGTGATTTTTCCTCCGGCAGATTCAACCTTTGATAACACATCATTAAGGTCATTACCTCCATTGAGGTAAACAATGGGGCCTTTGTCAGAAGGCTCGTATCCTTCGCCTTCAATAATGGCGCCTCCTACAGAACCATTTCCCTCGTGGGGAAGAAATCCCATTTTAACAGGGATTTCTTCTGACGGTTCAAATTTTTGAATGACACCATTTAAAATTTTTGAATAGAAATCACATGCGCGGTCGAAATTTTTTGCAGGTATTTCAAACCAGTTGATTGCATTTCCCATGGTAGTTATTGGTTTTGGTGAAACATATTTCTTTGACAACCTAAATGTAGAAGAGAAATAATTGGTTTTTTGATCTAAAAATTAAATAACATAGTTTTTTAAAATAGGTGAATATGATTTTTAGATTAATTATTAACTATATTATCTAATAAAACATAGGTTTCTATGAAGAAAAATGAGCAGCTATTTTTTCTGATAAAATCCCTGACTAAAAGTGAGAAAAGGTATTTCAAACTATTGACAACAATAAATGGTGAGAATAATAATTACCTGAAGCTATTTGATGCGATCGAAGCTCAGGAAAAATATGATGAAGCCTGGATAAAGAAAAAGTTCGAAAAGGAAAGGTTTACAAACCAATTGACAACAGCAAAAAATTACCTGAGAAACCTCCTTTTAAAATCACTTCGCATGTACCATTCTGATATCAGTAATGATGCTAAAGCTAAAGCTTCCCTGCTCAACGCGGAAATTCTTTACCAAAAGGGATTATATGCTCTAAGCAGGTTTGAAGCACAGAAGGCACAAAAGATCTCGGATGAATATGATATCTTGTCTGTAAAATATGAAGCGCTTACCTGGCAAAAGAGAATCATTCAGGCGGAGGATCCACGCCAAATAGAAAAGCTTAAAGAGATTGGGGAGAATCTACTCCAGGTGTCCAGTCAGATTAATGAATATGCACATGTCTGGAAAAGCAATATTTCAGGAGAAGCATTGGAAGGAAGCTTCCAGGAAATAAATGAAAGTGATCCACTTCCATTGGTCATGATGCAGCGGTTGCTGAATTTTCAAATGAACTTATATCAGGAAAATTCGCGTGGTGCAATTCTGGAATTGGAGAAAATTGTAGAGAAATATGACGAGTTTACGCACCGAAAAATGGAAGAAGCCGAAACCTATATGGTGATATTGAATAACCTCATCGCATTTTATGTCTTTGAGAAAAGACATCCGGATGCTCTTTTATTGATCTCAAGGGCGAAGCAATTTATTAATGGTCTAAAAACAATTGGCGCTCCTGCTTTCAAAACCCTTTTGAGGACCTACAATATTGAATTGGAGATTTACCGCGAACAGAAAGATTTCGAAATGGGCGAAAAGTTAATTGACGAGATCAATCGGTCTATCGAATATTATTCATTGCCTGTCCCGATTTCCTACAAACTTTCGTTCTGGTTTCAGTTTGCATATCTATTTTTTATAGGTCGGAAATATTCAGAATCACTAAAATGGATTAACATTCTTCTGGGTTATCGATCTACAGAACTGCGCGAAGATCTGATAACATACGCTCATTGGCTGAACCTGATGGTGCATTTTGAATTGAAAAATTATTTTGTGCTGAGATATTTTGTTGATAGCACGAAGCGATATCTCAGTAAGAGAAGAAATATCAATTCGTATGAAAAATTGCTGTTGAATCTTTTCATCCGAATAGCCAGATCACCGGAAACAGAGTTGCGAACTATATTTAGAGGTTGTTATAAAAAACTTATGGAAGAAAAAAATGTCATTCCCTCTGATGTGATCGATTACGTAGATTTTTACAGATGGATGGAAGGGAAAATGAAGTGAAGAATAGCTTTTTATGGTTGGTATTGTGTCACCCAATTGAAATTGTGATCTGGAATTGGTTTGTAGGGATACGAACCAAGGCGGCCGATGAACAAACCAAGATGACCAAAAGGTTCAATAGTCAGCTCTTCTTAAAAAAAGAATCTACAAATTCCATTTTGTTGAAGATCTGAAGGTCCTGCATTTTTTCTCCGACACCGATATATTTTACTGGGATTTTAAATTCGTCGCTTATTCCTACAACTACTCCGCCTTTGGCTGTGCCATCTAGTTTCGTAATTGCCATTGCTGTCACATCCGTGGCCTTGGTAAACTCGCGAGCCTGGATGACCGCATTTTGGCCGGTACTTCCATCGAGAACCAATAATACTTCATGAGGAGCATCGGGAATGAACTTTTGAATAACTCTTTTGATTTTCGTTAACTCATTCATGAGATTAACTTTTGTGTGCAATCGTCCTGCTGTATCGATGATAACAAGGTCTGCGTGCTGATCGACTGCTTGTTTGACGGCATCATAGGCCACAGACGCCGGATCGGTATTCATCCCATGTGAAACAACCGGAACATCAACTCTTTCTCCCCAAAGGATCAATTGATCGACAGCCGCTGCACGAAAGGTATCTGCAGCGCCGAGAATGACTTTTTTGCCCTTGTTCTTAAATTGCCAGGCCAGTTTGCCAATGGTAGTAGTTTTTCCTACACCGTTCACACCCACTACCAAAAGCACAAAAGGTTTTTTGTCGAGGGGCAATTCAAAATCAAGAAGGTCTTTCGTATTGTTTTCTGCAAGTAAGCCAGCTATTTCTTCTTTCAGGATCTTATCCAGCTCTGACACACCCATGTACTTATCTCTTGCTACCCGTTCTTCAATCCTTTCAATGATCTTAATGGTTGTGTTGACCCCCACGTCGCTGGTAACAAGGATCTCTTCCAATTCATCCAATACATCGTCATCAACCTTGCTTTTACCAACCACTGCCTTCCCAAGCTTGGAAAAAAAATTCTCTTTGCTTTTTTCCAAACCCTTATCAAGCGTTTCCTTGTTTTTCTTGTTGAAAAAATTGAGCAATGCCATTGGTGTAGTTTATGAGGTTTATGAGAGGTATGAATATAAAAAAAGTCCCGGTTTATGGGGACTTTTATTTATTTAATATTTTAAAGTCTTTTTTACTTCTTCAGAACTTCCTGTACGAGCTCCGAAGGGACCATTTCTTCTCTGAAGGTGTAAGCACCTGTCTTTTCGGACTTCACAGCTTTGATCACTTTTGCAAAGCTTTTTCCTCCCTGGGTTCTTAAAGTTGCTACTGCTTTCTTAGCCATGATTATTTAATTTCTTTGTGAACAGTATATTTTTTTAAAATAGGATTG
Source organism: uncultured Cytophagales bacterium (assembly GCA_913057175.1). Classification (GTDB taxonomy): domain Bacteria; phylum Bacteroidota; class Bacteroidia; order Cytophagales; family Cyclobacteriaceae; genus CAJXNP01. The sequence continues at coordinate 3,575 of CAJXNP010000035.1, read as the reverse complement.
TACTTTTTCAGCTCCAATCTTTCAGGGGTGTTCTTCCTGTTTTTGGTAGTGATGTATCTGGAAGTTCCGGGCATTCCGGTTTCCTTGTGCTCGGTGCACTCCAAAATAACCTGAATTCTATTACCTTTCTTAGCCATTTCCTCTAATTATTAAATAACAATATTTCCTTGCTTTCTAGCCTTTTTCAAAACAGCCGTGATGCCATTTTTATTGATCGTTCTTAACGCCTGAGTCGAAACTTTAAGTGTTACCCACTTGTCTTCCTCAGGAATATAAAATCTTTTCTTCTGAAGATTCGGATAGAACTTTCTCTTTGTTTTGTTATTAGCGTGAGAAACATTGTTTCCTACCCTTGGCCTCTTTCCAGTAACTTGACAAATTCTCGCCATTTTTATTAACTATTTCCTGATTTCTAAAATTGGTCTGCAAAATTGACAAAAATTTTTTTAACATCAAAAATATCCCCTTTAATAATTTAATTATTGATTATTTTATTTTGTTTGTAGATTCAATAAATAATTTACGATGCAGTTAATGAACATGATATCAGCTGAAGAATTAATTGGATTGGAAAATCAATACGGAGCGCACAATTATCATCCGCTGCCTGTTGTACTTTCAAAAGGAGAAGGAGTCTTTTTGTATGATGTTGATGGGAATAAATATTATGACTTTTTATCTGCCTACAGCGCCGTCAACCAGGGACATTGCCATCCGAAAATTGTAGGTGCAATGGTCGATCAGGCCAAAACCCTGACGTTAACCTCCCGGGCTTTTTTCAATGATAAACTGGGGTTGGCTGAAAAATATGTTTGTGAGTATTTCGGTTACGACAAAGCCCTTTTCATGAATACCGGGGCAGAAGCGAATGAAACAGCTATTAAGCTTGCCAGAAAATGGGGCTATCTGAAAAAAGGAATACCCGCAAACAAAGCTGTGATTATCGCGGTGAACAATAATTTTCACGGCCGTACTACTACCATTATTTCTGCATCCACCGATAAAGTAGCAACTAAAGACTTTGGACCCTTCATGCCGGGTTTTCAGGTCTTGCCATACAATGACCTGAATGCTATTGAAGAAGCATTACAAAACCCAAATGTTTGCGGTTTGTGGATAGAACCTATACAGGGCGAAGCAGGCGTATTTGTTCCTGATGATGGATATTTGAAAGGAGTCGAGGATTTATGCAACAAGAATTCCGTCCTTCTGATGATGGATGAGGTGCAAACTGGAATTGCCAGAACCGGGAAAAAACTTGCTTCAGATTACGAGGATGTAAAGCCGGACTTATTAATTTTAGGAAAAGCGCTGTCTGGTGGTGTATATCCGATCTCCCTTGTGCTGGCAAATAACGATGTTATGATGAATCTCAAACCTGGAGAGCATGGCTCTACATTTGGAGGGAACCCCATCGCAAGTGCCGTGGTAATGACTGCCTTGCAGGTAGTAGAGGATGAAAAACTTGCCGAAAATGCTTTTGAATTGGGAATGTTGTTCAGGCAGGTGTTGAATGAGTACCTCGAAGAGAATTCATTGGTCAGAGAGATTAGAGGAAAAGGATTGTTAAATGCCATCGAAATAAATGATTCACCGGAAAGTGATACAGCTTGGAATATTTGTTTGAGACTGAAAGAAAATGGAATTTTGGCGAAACCAACACATGGCAATATTATTCGGTTTGCACCACCATTGGTTATCAATAAAAGCCAATTACTCGATTGTTGTGAAATAATTAAAAATACTATTATTGAGTTTAACTGATTTTATTCAATGCGAAGCTTTATTTTTATTCTGTTTGGTTTTATCACATTAAGTTTTACACCAGATAAATTCGTAAAAGTTGAGGTGACTGAAGGAATTACTGTTTTTCTCCCTGCAGATTTTATCCAGCCCCCACAAGAAGAAATTAATAAAAGAATGCAGTCACCCCGTATACCATTGATCTTTTATACGGACCCCAACAATGAGGTTGATTTTTCTGTCAACATGTCTTATTCGCTCTGGGCCCAAAAAGACATTGAGATTTTGAGAAGCTTTTACCGTTCCACGATTTTAAGCCTATATGATGAGGTTAATTTTATAAAAGATGAGATAGTTGAAGTTGATGGGCGCCAATATGCCGAATTTGAATTTGAATCTAAGGTAGAAGATGATGAGGAATCGATCATCCAAAAAGGACCTGTTCGGAAATATACGCTTATTCGTTACACAATTCTGAAAAATAATAATACGGTTTTACTCAATTTCACGTGCCCCCTTTACGCAGAAAAGAAATGGAATGATACGGCTCGTGAAATAATGGATAAAGCGGTCATAAAATGAGAAATCCCTACGAGGTTTTTTCCCATGAGTATTTTATGATGGAAGCGCTAAAGCAAGCACACCTTGCATTCGAAGCAGAAGAAATACCTGTCGGAGCAATCGTTGTTTGTGAGAATAAAATTATTGCTAAGGCTTATAACCAGGTTGAATTACTCAATGATCCGACAGCACATGCTGAAATATTGGCGATCACGTCGGCTGCTAATCATATTGGTAGCAAGTACCTGGATGAATGCGTTTTATATGTTACACTTGAGCCCTGCACCATGTGTATCGGGGCTACTTATTGGGCACAGCTGAAAGAAATATATTATGCTGCTAGTGATCCGAAATTGGGATTTACAACTAAAAATGATAGTTTAACGCATCCAAAGACAAAAGTTCACAAAGGACTTCTTGAACCCGAGAGCTCGCAACTTTTAGACAGATTTTTCGCTAAATTAAGAGATAACAAATAATAGTTTTAATATATGTTTAACCGACTAAACCATATAAATTATGTCATTTGAACTCCCATCATTACCGTATGCTGAAAATGCATTGGAACCGCATATTGATGCAACAACAATGAATATTCATCATACAAAACACCACGGTGGATATGTAACAAAATTAAATGATGCCATAAAAGGAACTGATGCTGAAGGAAAATCATTGGACGAAATAATGGCCAATATAGGCAAGTATTCCACTGGCGTTAGAAACAACGGCGGAGGCCACTATAATCACTCTTTGTTCTGGACCGTGCTGTCCCCCAATGGCGGTGGTACTCCATCAGGAGAGTTATTGGCTGCAATCGACTCTAAATTTGGTTCCTTCGAAGCCTTTAAGGAAGCGTTTTCCAATGCGGCTGCCACAAGATTTGGTTCTGGATGGGCATGGTTGTCAGTAGATAGCAGTGGAGGATTGTTTGTTTCCTCAACTCCTAATCAGGACAACCCGGCTATGGATATCGCAGATGAAAAAGGCACTCCCATCCTCGGATTAGATGTGTGGGAACATGCCTATTACCTCAACTACCAAAACAAAAGACCTGATTACATTGCAGCATTCTGGAATGTTGTTAATTGGGGCGAAGTAGCAAAGAGATATGATGCCGCAAAATAAAAGAAGAAAGTAATAGTTTCATAAAAAGGGCTTCGAAAGAAGCCTTTTTTATTCAGCGGATTTCGATAGGCCGTACCTTATAAAAGTCAACAGACAGAAAGACAACAAGTTACGTCGATAAAAATTTAATAAAAAACCCCGAA
>CAJXNP010000034.1 GCA_913057175.1 uncultured Cytophagales bacterium | reverse complement strand
ATGATACAACTGACATTACGGGTCAGGTAATTGAAAATCCGGAGTATGAACCGACCCAATTATCAGAAGATACTACTGAACTTTTTGATGAACGAGGTAACAAGGAATCCGATACAGTATGGATCTATGAGCAGGGCGGACCACATGAAAACTTTGGTAGAATTGCAATGGATAACTTGCCCAACCATAATAATTATCACAAAATTCTTGTCCAGCAGGCACAGATCTATAATTCTTCGTTGTATCATACTACCCTATCCAATAATGAACTTATGTCCGAGTTAGACATAAGTGTTGAAATGTTACACAGGGTCATAAATTATTTTAAATCCCGCGGTAAAACTTTAATTGTCATCGGACATTCCTTTGGATCCTGGCTTATCATGCGCTATCTGGCGAAACACGACAGTCAATCAATTGATAAGTTGGTATTATCGGGTTGTAGAATAAATATTGAAATATCAATAGCCAATGCACTGATAAACCGTCAGGTATACTATTACCCCAATGGTAATCCTCCACCCATACATGATCCTGATCAACAACTTTCGCAATTTATGGATCCAATTGAATCCAGACTTGCGGCAATGATATTTGTGGATAGATACGCAGAAAAATTGAGTGATGTTGCCCTGTCAAATACAATGTTTGCATGCTCAATTGATGACATAAGAGTTGGCAGGTTAAACCAATCAGAAATTGATTTTTTAATTTCTAAAGATGTCACTGTCCTTCAAACAGATGGCGGTCATCCGGGAATGTGGGATAATCCGGCTTGGGTAAAAAAAATATATGAATTCATAACCTCTGATAGCAATTGATTAAACCTGAATAATGATAAAATAGCTTGTGAAAGAAACATTTACAAACCTATGTTAAATATAAGTTTATGTATCGTGATAGTGTTTAAAAATATTGTGCTTATTAACTTAACCAGGTTACCCTTTATGAACACCCAACAATCAAATTCCATTTTGTTTTTCTTTCTTCTTTCCCTGGTAATAATATCCTCTTGCTCTGAGGATGATACAGGAATAGACAAAACAAATGATACAACTGACATTACGGGTCAGGTAATTGAAAATCCGGAGTATGAACCGACCCAATTATCAGAAGATACTACTAATCTTTTTATTGAACAGGGTAATAAAGAATCCGACACAGTTTGGATTTATGAACAAGGTGGACCCGGCATTACATTTCCTGATGACAACTTAAAATTCTTACCGAATAATCATAAATACCATCACATCCATGCACATCAGGCACAAGATTACAATACCACATTATACACATACAATATAACTAAAGAAGATGCAATTATTGAAACAAACACAAGTATTGAAATTCTTAAGCGCATCGTTCACTATTTTAAATCCCGTGGAAAAATGGTTGTTGTGATAGGCAATTCTTATGGATCATGGATAGTCCTGAGATATCTATCACAATATGGAAGTGAAACAGCTGATAAATTTGTGATAATGGCAGGGAGATTGGATATGGATTATGCATTTTATAGTGGTTTTTTGCAATATAAAGGTATGCACTTTCCAGATTATATCACAGCTGTGGTAGGGGGGCAACAACCTCGAGCTGGCCACAAAGGTGATAGGTTGGAAATGTTGCTTATAGGAGTTATTTGTTCAGATAGGAATACCGAGCAATTGAAGGATGTTGACCTCACTAATATGCTTATTGCTTATTCAAAGGATGATCCTTTAGTTGGTAGACTTAAAGAGCATGAATTACAATTTTTAACATCAAAGAAAGCAACGATAATCCATGCAGATGGTGGTCATGGTGGTATGTGGCATGAGCCATATAATGAAGATGTTTACAATTTTATAGTAAAATAACCTATCATTAATATTTTCTATTTCTAATTTCCTTAACAGGCTAATTGTTAGTTGCTTATAGTCAAATTTTGACATTTGAAAATTTAATCTAAAACCTATCAGCATCTATGATAAAATATATTAAATCTAGATAGTTCTTGATTGTAACAAGGACTTTTAGAAATTGCGAATACTTAGGCATTCTTCTTAAAATCAAAACTCCAATCTGCTTCTAGGTAGAATTCCTTTCTCTAATATCCATGATACTCTTTGCGCTCATGTTAGAGCTATGAAGTTTTATAAATTGGGATTTGGCATTATGGACAAAAGCCATGGCACGTTATGTTCATTAGTTTGGAAGTCATCCGTATCATTTTTGATTAGTGTTATCTGAAATTAATAAAAAATAATCCTTGTACAGCTCCGAATTGTGTCACAAGTAAACAACCCTTCGAATTTTTATAAATTCCCAATCAATGTACTAAACCTCCAACTTATACCCTTTGCCGTGGATGTTGATAATGCGGACTGCAGGGTCTGCTTCCAATTTTTTGCGTAGTTTGGATATGAACACGTCCAGGCTTCTTCCCACCAGTACGCCGTCATCTTCCCAAACTTCCTTTTGTAGCTGATCACGGCTGATGATTTCATTCCTATTAGATGCCAGTATCTTCAGCACATGATTTTCTTTAGCCGTTAGTTCAATGGAATCCTTTTCCGTTTTTAACACTTGCTTTTCCAGGTAAAACCTGATCTTACCTAAAGGAACGAAAACCTCATTTCTGTCAAAAGACGGGCTGTTTTTGTGTTGCCTGAAAATGACAATACCAAAACCCAAACAAACAACCGATGAAAGAATAAGAAAAACCAGACTATTAGTTGGAAACTTTTGTTGATTAAAAATAAGTGCTATCTCATAACATTCCTTTGGCAAAGACCTTCCAAGACATGGTACAATATCTTTTGCACTTTCCTGATAAATTTCAAAACCATATACCACTTCACCTGTCGAGCAACCGGTTACATTTACAACATAACCCTCTGAAATATTCATTTGGCCCATACTTTCCCTAACAAGCCTGACCAGGGTATCTGGTTCAATGAACAGACTGTTTTCAAACTTTATCGTGAATTCATCTCTTGATTGTTTGCCTACAGGAAGTACCCGCGAGGTAGAGTCCCCGGCTTTCAAAAGCAACTCATGACCTATTTCCCGCAACCTGATTTCCAGGGAAGGACTATTGGTTTGAGTATCCACACTATGTTCATGGATAAACCTCCAGGAAAAAAACAGGAGTGCTATGAAACTGATAAAAAAGGGCACTTTCATTTTCATAATGTTGAAATTAAGGCTTTTGGGAATGTCTTAACCATTCTTTACACTCATTTTACACTTTTTTACATTTTTCATAAAAGTTCCTCCTACTTATACTCGTAGGTTTGTTCAAAATAAAAACGAATCATTATGAAAAAAATCATTCTTCCATTCGCATTTGTGGCAATCCTTATTTTGTATGCAAATGCGCAAAATGAGTCAACTGGCAGAAGTTGCAGTGTTGTTTGTCTCAACGATCAATGGATTCCTGTGTCGTATAATGTCAATGCCAAAACGGCCATTTCACTAAATTCAACAGGAATTCTGTCCGTACATGAAACACTTGATGTCGAAAACAGGAACTTGTACAAGCGAACGGATTTTATTGACTTTAAAGTGGGTATTTTTAAAAAAGAATTTGATACCATGATATCTTTTTCGGATGATACATATCAAAAGATTGATGTAAAAGAGGTACTCAAACAATGTGAAAAAGGAGATCAAATTGTCATTCTACTGATTGATAAGGATCGCTACAGCCTGCCCCATTATAAAATAGATATCATCTAATCATCCGACATCATGAAATTAAACAAAACAATTTCTACCCGGATAACATTCGTTCTTTTTATCCTGGCCAACTATTCGGCCTTTAGCCAATGTGGTTTCAAGGTTTCTTACCCCATCTTCTTACCCACTTACCAGGAAATTACTTTAGATAATGAGCTGGAACCGGGTAGCCAAACAAGTGATGAACATATTTACTGCAATCCTCTTGTCCTGGATGGGGAATTACTGAACTATGAAACATTTGGCTTGCAATCCACAGGAACACTAATGCTAATGGCTGAAAACCCGATTTCCTCGGAGGCAATTCCAATTCCCTTTACAATTTTACTTAGACGCAAGGGTACGATAATGAATGAAACATCTATGCATTTTATGAACGAGGAAATGCTCGCTATCGAGATTTCAAGGGTATTGCAGCTTGCCAAGCCAGGAGATCATTTGATCATCAACCCTGTCAATGGTAAATATTGGAAGGCAAAACGGATCTTAAAGTTGATTAAAAGAGAAGGATGTTAAGGTATAAATCTTACTCCTCGTAGTGGATGAAAAGAAAACTCGTGGTACGACTCTCAATCATGCCACGAGTAAAGATATCTTTCTTATAACATATTCCGTCGATTGACTCCCGATAAGTTTGTGTAAGAATGGTCCAAAAACTATTTTGTAAGTGTAATATCGGCCTCTATTTCAATAATTTCATCTGGTGTTCCCGGATCGTCATCCAGATCTTCTGTAAAATCATCTGTAATGGTCACATTGAGCGTATTGCTAGAAATGGAATTGATCGTTAACACAATATTTTCAGAGCCATCATTTAAGGTCAATGTTTTTTCATCAGAACTGAGACTCCATGTCCCATTGTCAATCTCATCATCAAAATTTGACTCATACGTGTTATCCGAATTAAATTTCAAAGTTCCCGTAATTTCCGACTCCAGTTCAGAAATAAAGAGATCATAGTAAAACTCAGCCTGTTCCTGAGTAAAGTCGAATTCGTCAACGAGATAATCAATAAACGATTGATTATCCACCGTCGCATCAATGTCAACATCTGATGTATTCCATGTTCCCACTAACAAATCAGCAGTGCCTGATTCATTATCACCATCACCATCATCATCGCAAGACGCGAGACCAAATACAAAAATCACAATAAGAAATTGCAATAAATGAACAGCTAACTTTTTCATACAATAGGTGCGTTTAGAGATATAAATTTACTACAAATTTTACTTATTATATACAATCTATTTGGTTGTATTTTAAAGAATTTTAATCCCCATAAATGATTGATAATCAACACATAATAGAGCATTTTATAATTTTCATTGAGTACGAATAGTCATCCGATCTTTTCACGTTATCAGACGACTTTTATATCACAAATAAATTATTGATATGATCCACGGAATGGAAGATGAAATAGTCAAAGGAAGACTTCAAGTCGTGCCTTGATTTAACTGGAAAAGCTTACTTTAAAATATACCTGGATATCACCAGCCGTTGAATTTCAGATGTCCCCTCACCTATTTGCAGCAGTCGTTGGTCGCGATAGAATCGCTCTACATCGTATTCCTGCATCAACCCGTAGCCACCGTGGATCTGGACAGCTTCGTCCGCTACTTCCTTGGCGATCTCTGAACAATAAAGTTTGGCCATTGCCGCTTCTTTACCAAATGGTTTGCGTTTTTGTTTCAGCCAGCAGGCTTTGTACAGAAGGTTTCTCGCCAACTCAATCTTCGTTGCCATATCTGCCAGTTTGAAGGCAATTGCCTGGAATTTAGATATTGCCCGGCCAAACTGCTTCCTTTCCTTGGAGTAATTTAATGCCAGCTCATAAGCTCCCTGTGCGCATCCCAGGCCCATCGCAGCAATGGAAAGCCGTCCGCTGTCGAGGGTGCTCAACATAATTTTAGAGCCATTGCCACGCTTACCAAGCATATTTTTCCTCGGCACCCTGCAATCGTCAAAAAACAGCTGGGCCGTATCAGATGCCCTCCACATCATTTTTCCATGCATGGTCATGGAGCTGAATCCGGGTGTATCTCGTTCCACGAGAATAGTGGATATCTCTTTTCGGCCATCCTTATGAACGTCGCTAATGAGTTGCACTGTCACACCAGCTGTGATGGGAGAAGAGCCATTGGTAATGAATATCTTTGACCCGTTAATAACCCATTGACTCTTTTCCAGTTTTGCAGTGGTTTTACTACCTCTGGAATCCGAGCCAGCCTCCGTCTCAGTCAGTCCGAATGCCCAAAGCGCATCCCCTGTACAAAGCTGAGGTAAATATTTTTCTTTTTGTTCCCGTGTTCCGAATTTCAAAATAGGTCCAATTCCCAGTGAATTGTGTGCCGCAAGTGTCGCTGCATGCGATCCATCCACCCTCGCCAGCTCTTCCACCGCAATGATGTATGAAAGGATGTCAAAACCCTGCCCACCATATTTAGTCGGAACAATCATTCCGAACAAACCCAGATCGCCCATTCTCCTTGTCAGTTCGATAGAGAATTCCTCTTTCCTGTCCAATTCTGTTGCTCTGGGTTTGATCTCTTTTTCGGCAAATTCCCGAACGCTTTCCCGGATCATGTTGTGATGCTCATGACAATAGATATCCATATGTTAAATTTTTACTCGGAAACCCTCCAAGGGTTTCGAACCCTTGGAGAGTTATTTTTTTATTGGCATAAGGTTTTCAGGTATTTCCATTTCAATATTCAGCAAGGCCGCAGCAAAGGTTTTTCCTTGCGGATCGATCCTTCCGGAGTATGTTCCTCCACCATCCAATGCTTTGCTTAGTGTAAAATTCAACGCATTCAGGTTATCCAGCTCATATCTTTTCACCTCTCCTTCACATAAGCTTTCAAACCACTTTTTTACCTTGTTAGCAGTCAGTTCGGTTTTAAGAAATGGATAGATTTCCGTACTTCGCGCCAATACCCCAATATTGACCATATTTCCTTTATCCCCGGACCTTGCCAGGCAAATGCTTTGTAATTTTGCTTTCACCGGCTGATGCCACACTGAAGTGGACGTTTTTCCGGTTTTTAAGTCGGCATGCTCCTTTTCACTTTCTGAAAATTCTTTCTGCGTTTCAGGAAATATTTCTCCTAATTTGTCAGTTTCGCCAATTGAATTGACTTCTACTATTTCCGCGAAAATCAATTCCCTCGGAACCAATGCCGGCCAATACCGCATCACCTCCTGTATCTTTGGGCGACCTCCTGTTACAGCAATTCCCTGGGGAACGCTCAGTATCAGGCTTGATAACATTTTAGCAAACTTATCCACCTTTTTCCTATCATGATCAAACACGTTAAACTGAATAAGGATCTCATTTGGCTCGATCTTTTTCGCCAGTTGTTTGTGGCAAGCATTGTAACCAATGAAATTGGTCGTGAATTTTTCAAATTCTATCCCTAACCTTTTACGGAATATTTCATCAGTCAACCTTGCCTTTTTCAATGCATCCGGACCACTGATAATCAGGGAACCCGAAGCCTTAAACCCATCGATATAAGCCATGGAAACTTTCCAGGTTGGGGGGGCAGGTTTTCCTTTTGCACTACTCACTTTCACTCGGCCCTCTCCTATCTCTTTTACCGAAATGCTGGTAATATCTGCAATCACATCCGGACCATAATAAAATTCCGGGTCTGCTATTTCATAAACCAGTTGCTCTTTAACGGTAAATTCATTGACCAAACCTCCATTGTGGCCCTGTTTGGTAACAATAAAATCGCCGGTTTCTTCCATTTCAATGATCGGAAAAGCCATTTCTTCCCAGTTTTCTATATCTCTCCAATCGGAAAAGTTCCCTCCGGTTGCCTGCGATCCGCATTCAATAATATGTCCGGCTATCATGGCTGCCGATAGCTTGTCCCAATCGTTCCAGCTCCAATCAAATTCATATACCAAAGGCCCGATTGTCATAGCGCTGTCCGAAATTCGTCCTGCTATAACTACATCTGCTCCATTTCTCAATGCTTCTACAATCGGTTGCGAACCCGTGTAGACATTGAGAGACTGTATTCCGGAAGAAACTTCTGAGAATTCCCGTCCATCTTCCAGGTTATTAAAGCTTACTCCTTTTTCGAGAATATCATCAACCCTTTCAAGAAGGTTATCACCTGTGATGACAACCACTTTTTTTCGGATCCCTTTTTCAGTTAAAAATTTTTGTAAATGAATCGCACAGTCTACAGGATTATTTCCTCCCGCATTGGTCACGATTTTTGTTTGAGAATGCCGGAATTCCTCTATTGCCAACTCAATATGTTCAAGAAAATCAGCAACATACCCTAGTTCAGGATTTCTGTTTTGCTGCTTTCGCAGAATGCTCATCGAAACTTCCGCCAAATAATCAGCTGTCACGTAATCGAGTTGACGTTCTTTCAGCTGACGCTGAAGAGCATAGGGATCGTCTCCCCAGAATCCACTGGCATTACCTATCTGAACGATTTTCTTTTCCTTACTCATTCAGCCAATTGGGTTTCCTTTTTTCCAGAAACGCTGCCATTCCTTCCTGCCCTTCATCGGATACTCGTATGTCAGCAATCATTTCAGCTGTTTTGGTATAAGCTTCTTTCAATGTCCAGTTATTACTCACATTCTGGATAAGTTTTTTGCACATCGTAAGGGCGTTTGGACCGGAGGAAAGTAAAGAATCTGTAAGGTCTTTAAGCGCTTGATTAAGTTCTTTTTCAGCCACCGCATCATTCACCAACCGATGGTTTTTCGCCTCCATCCCCTCGAACCTTCTTCCAGTAAGCATTAATTCCCTGGCAGTATATTCGCCTACCCGTTTAATAACGTATGGTGAAATACACGCCGGTATAATACCGATTTTCACTTCGCTTAGCGAGAATATTGTTTTGGTTTCGGCTATGGCGAAATCACATGCAGCCAATAGTCCATTAGCACCTCCAATCGACGCTCCGTGAACAACGGAGATAGTTGGTTTTTTACAGGTGTAAATTGTATAAAAACACAATGATAAATTCAGACTTTCATCGAGGTTTTGCTGACGGCTATATCGGGCAACATCTTTCATCCAGTTGAGGTCAGCCCCTGCGCAGAATGCATTTCCCTTCCCTCTCAGAACAAGAATTCTAATTTTCTCATCAGCATTGATCTCTTCCACTGCCTGAATAATTTCAGATATCATCGCTTCATTGAAGGCATTTCGTACATCTGGCCGGTTGAACCACAGAGTGGCGATTTGGTCTTTCTTCTCGATAAGTAATGTTTTGTATGTCATTTTTATCTTTTGATTCTTAGTCTGAAGTCCGAAGACCGAAGTATTCATATAATGTTAAACTCACAATTTTTTACCGATTACAGAATACCAAATACTTTTCTATCCCTTCTCATAGCCTTCTTTCATCAATCAGATTCAAATAATTTTACCCCAGTGTTCCGCTAAGGTTTTTCGCAAGGTTTCACAAAGGCTCCCATTCTATCACATTTTACGGATTACTTTTGACTACCTTTTGACACCCTTTGCGCCATGCCCCTTGCTCCTTTTACCTCTTTTAAATCATAATCCGCTGAACTTATTCATCCGACCAACTCCCGCAAACCTCTACACTTTCCAGTGGTGGGGTGAAGATGGCTCGCCCTTCGCAATCCTTACTCCTTGTTTCTTGTTCCGTTTTCCTTGCTCCTATTCCCTACATCCTAAATACGCCAAATTTTGTTTCGCCAAATGGCCGGTTATGCACGACTCTCAGGCATTGGCTCAGTACTTCTCTGGTATTTTTCGGATCAATGATGCCGTCATCCCAAATCCTTGCGGTGCTGAAATAGCAGGATCCTTCGTAGTTGTATTTGTCCATGATCTCCTTCCTGAGTGCATTGACCTCTTCCTCCGGCATTTGCTTTCCTTTTTTCTTCAGCTGTTCTTCTTTTACTGTCACAAGCACATTCGCCGCCTGCTCGCCACCCATGACTGAGATCTTAGCATTTGGCCACATAAACAGGAAATTCGGATCATATCCGCGACCAGCCATCGCATAATTTCCTGCGCCAAACGAACCACCGAAAATCAGTGTGATCTTGGGAACGTTGGTATTCGCGACAGCGTGAATCAACTTTGCTCCATCTTTCGCCAGCCCACCCTGCTCATAAAGCTTTCCAACCATGAAGCCGGTGATATTTTGCAGAAAGATCAATGGAATATTTCTTGTGCTACACAGCTCGATAAAGTGGGCTCCTTTTAGTGCCGATTCAGAAAACAGAATGCCGTTATTGGCGATGATCCCGACCTGATAACCATCAATATTTGCAAAGCCCGTGATCAATGTCTTTCCGTATCGTGACTTGAATTCCAGGAATTCACTTTTATCAACAATCCTGGCAATGATCTCCCGGGAATCAATCACCCGACGCATATCCCCATGGATCACGCCATACAATTCATTTGCATCATATGCAGGTTTTATGGTTTTAATTTTTGTTACTGCCTGTCCGGTTGACCGAGGAATATTTTCAAAGATATCCCGACAGATCTGTAAAGCATCGTCGTCATTCTCCGCCAGGTAATCAGCAACTCCTGATTTGGAAGTATGCATATCCGCACCACCCAATTCCTCTGCAGTCACATCCTCTCCTGTTGCCGCTTTGACCAATGGTGGCCCTCCAATAAAGATCGTGCTTTGACCCTTCACCATAATAACCTCATCGCTCATTGCGGGCACATATGCACCTCCCGCTGTACAGGAACCCATCACAACAGCTATCTGTGGTATCCCTAGCGCAGACATACGAGCCTGGTAATAGAAAAACCTGCCAAAATGGAACCGGTCAGCAAATACCTCCGATTGATCCGGTAAGAAAACGCCTCCTGAATCTACCAGGTAAATGCATGGTAGATTGTTTTGCAAGGCTATTTCCTGGGCTCGTAAATGCTTTTTGATTGTATATTCAATGTAGGTCCCGCCTTTTACCGTGGCATCATTGGCGATGATCACGACATCCTTTCCCTGTACGACTCCCAAACCCGTGATAATTCCTGCTGATGGAAATTCATTGTCCTTGATACCTATCGCAGCGAGGGTTGACAATTCCAGGAATTTTGATCCCTTATCAACGAGCTTTTGGATCCTTTCCCTGGCCGTAAGCTTTCCTCTCGATTTATGTCGCTTAACCGGCTCCTGTTCATCCCGAACTGTCACTATTTTCAGATGCTGGTAATATTGATCCAACAGTTTCTTGTAGCCACTTTTATTCTGCTGAAATTCCTTTGATGAAGTGTCAATTTTTGACCTGATCTTCTCCATTCAATTGTGCATTTGTCGATTTTTAATTTAACAGGAATTTTTCTGATTATATGAGAAAATCAATGAATTTATTAACGAAAACGTCAGGAGAATCACTAATTCCTGTTGCTTTCCTCTAATTTATCCGCCTATTAAATTGGAAACGACGGAAGAAACCCGCTTATCTCATGTGGATGGAGTTGTGTCCATGACGCTGGCAGAACCCAACACCGCAACCAGTTCATTTTTTATCTGCATCGGTGACCAACCGGAACTGGATTATGCTGGGAAAAGGAATCCCTATGAACAGGGATTTGCCTCTTTCGGTCAGGTAATTGAAGGGATGGGAGTGGTAAGAGAAATTCAAAAGCAGAAAGACGAAAGACAGCATTTACTGGAGCCTGGGAGGATTGCTTCGATTTGAGGATTTAGTGATTTTTTGATTTATTGATTTGCTTGCCCGCCATAGCTTTAGCGAAGGTGGAGTGATTTTGTTACCAGCTGCCGGTTGTCTGTTTCAGGTTGTGGTTTTTCAACCGTAACAGGTAACTCCCAACTAATTTTACCGATAACTATTTATCAGTTTAATTCCAACTTTTTATTAGATATAGTTTTAAATGAAGGTGGGTGAACAGAGGGCTTCTGACTCCTTTTGAGCTTCCAGCTTTGAACTTGCGTCTTATCTACATATCAATTATCTGCGATAATAATTTATGTTCATAAACGGGATCCTTCTCGTCAGAATATGAAGGGAGTGATCGGAAAAAAATATCAATCTTCATATGTCGTTCATCCAGGTTTTTTCCTGACAACAATATCATTTCCTGGGGATTTTACGTCTTTAACTTCGATCGCATTTTTTGGATTAATTTCATCGCTTTCAGAACATTGTGTAAAACCTAATACAACAATGGAAATAAATACAAAGAGATAATTTTTCATAAGGGTTTTGAATGGTTTTAATATTAGCAAATAATATAGTCATAATTAGTGAAACCCTTAATTTTCTTGTTTAAAATCCTCAACACAAAGTTTACCATTCAACTAACACCATAAAATTCTTGATCCATAGCGAAGTGAATGCTATTTTAATATAGATATTCAGGTTACTACCAATTACGAATGACACTAATATACGCTTTTCATATAAAGTCACTTTTATTGACAGTTAATTTCAATTGAATGAAAACATATTTTTATCTTATTGCTCTTGCAAGCTTATTTTTATTCAATTTCAAATGCCTTCATGCCCAACCACATCATTTTGCCGATAGTCTCAAAGAGGTCTTAAAATATCATCCTAAGGATAGTTTGAAAGCATATACCTATGGGGAGTTGATTTGGCACTATACACAAAATCGGGAAATGCTGGATTCTGCTAAAAAATACACAGACATTTTGTTGGATTATTCCATGAAATTAAACTTTGAACCTGGCATTATAAAATGTGAATATTACTACGGTATAATTGACCGGCACAAAGGAAACCTGCAAAGTGGATTACAACATTTTAAAAACTATGTAAGTCATTTTCAAAAGGCAGGTGATAGCTCAAAAGTAGCTTCAGGACTTTTTCAAGCTGGCACCATGTACGATGAATTGGGAGAATATAAACAAAGCCTGGCAGCTTACAGAAGGTCTTTAGCCATTTTCACAGATGCAAAATATGAATTCGGGATGGCTTTCAATTTTAATGCAATGGCCATCATCCACCGAAAATTAAAAAACTACGATGAATCCATAAAATATTACCAGTCTGCCATAAAAATAAATGAGGAAAATCAATATGATAGCGAGCTAGCAATGAATTACGAAAACCTTGCAAATGTATATGGCGAAACCGATCAATTTGATACCGCCCTTTTTTATTATCAAAAGGCCTTGGACATTGACAACCGCAATGGTAAAAAATTTGGAATTGCCTCAACCCTGGAAAATATGGGAACCCTTTACCTTAAGATGGATCAACCCGAAAAAGCGCTCAACTATCAATTTCAATCCTTAAAAATCAGAAAAGAATTGCCACAAAGAAATAAAATAGCAGTCAGCCTAAATAAAATCGGTCAAACGTATGTTGCCCTTAATCAATTAAACCTGGCTGAAAATTACCTGAATGAAAGTCTGAAAATCACAGAGGAGTTAAGGTCCAGACCGGAAACATTAAAAAACTATCAAAGCCTGGCTGAGCTATTTGAAAAGAAAAAGGATTACTATTGGGCAAACGAATATCAGAAAAAGTACACTTTGCTAAATGACTCCATTCTTAATGAGGAAAAATTGAAGCAGATCAACCAGTTAGAAACCTTTTACAAAACGGCTGAAAAAGACCAGCAGATTGAGTTGCTCTCAAAAGAAAATGAATTAAAAGAACTAAAAGCCCAAAAACAAGCGTCTATCAGAAATTACCTGATTGGGCTGGTAGGCATTTTGATCATGATGGCAGCTCTGATCTATTACTTCCAGAGAAACAAACTTAAGAGCCAGAAGATCATAGCTACCAAAAATGAAGAGTTGAAGTCCATCGAATTTAAGCGCAAAGCGAGTGACCTTGAGATAAAAGCCCTCCGTTCACAGATGAATCCGCATTTCATTTTTAATTGTATGAACTCCATCAACAATATGATCCTGAAGGAAGAAAACGAAGATGCATCCAGGTATCTAAACAAGTTTTCCAAATTAATCCGGTTAACGCTTGAGAACTCGGAAAAAAGCTCCGTCACACTGAATGATGAGTTATCCATGGTCGAGGCATATATCCAGCTGGAAACCATCCGGTTCAAGGATAAAATACAATACCAGATTCTGGTGGATGAATCTATTGACCAAGAGGAAATTCTCATTCCTTCCATGGTTCTGCAGCCTTTTATCGAAAATGCAATCTGGCATGGATTGATGCATAAGGATGAACCTGGAAGCATCAAAGTTGATATTCTGGAGGAGGACGATCAACTGAAATGCACCATTGAGGATAATGGAGTTGGCCGGGAAATGGCCTTAAAACTCATTGAAAAATCTCCAGCCAAAACTCAATCCATGGGAATCAAAATCACAGAAGAAAGACTTAAACTCATCAGCCGTCAGAAGATCAAAGAATGGGTGCAAATTATCGATCTGAAGGATGAATTTGACAAAGCCATCGGAACAAGGGTGAATATCAGTATTCCGATTGGGTAGTTTGGTTATTAGGTTGCTTGAGTCAATTGAGTTGGATAAGTTGGCGGAGTTGCTGATTCTGAAGGTTCAACTTTTTTTGACTTCGGCCTTCTGACTGATCCCTTTGCTCTCTGCCCTCCGCAAAATAGTTATTGCGTTAATTAAGGTGATTGAGTTATTGAGTTGTTAAATTCTTTTTTCTAGATGATAAACATGCCTATAATTTGGACTTTCAATTTTGAGCTTCACTGCACCTTGAAAAATAGTTATTGAGTTGATTGAGTTACTTGCTACTAGTCCTGATGGTTCAATTTTCTTCTGACTTCGGCCTTCTGATTGATCCCTTTGCTCTCTGCTCTCCGCAAAATAGTTATTAAGTTAACTAAGGTGATTGAGTTATTGAGTTGTTAAATTCTTTTTTCTAGACGATAAACATGCCTATAATTTGGACTTTCAACTTTGAGTTTCACTGCCCTTTGAAAATAGTTATTGAGTTGATTGAGTTACTGGCTACTAGTCCTGATGGTTCAATTTTCTTCTGACTTCGGTCTTCTGACTGATCCCTTTGCTCTCTGGCCTCTGCGAAATAGTTATTGAGTTAATTAAGTTGATTGAGTTATTCAAGTTTATTGTTTAAAATTATACCATGATCCGATCTATCATCATCGATGACGAAGCAGATGCACGAGAAGGGCTGAAAATGGCGATAGAGCGATTTTGTCCGGAAGTTGAAATCATTTCCATTTGTACTTCCCCAATGGAAGGAATTGAATACATACAAAAACTTCAACCAGACATGGTTTTCCTCGATATCCAAATGCCGCACATGTCCGGTTTCAATTTGTTGGAAAAATTGGGGGATTTCAATTTTGAGGTGATCTTTGTTACAGCCCACGACCAATACGCCATCAAAGCCATTCGATTCAGTGCGTTGGATTATTTATTGAAACCGGTTGATATTGATGAACTTCAAAAAGCAATTGGGAAAGCCGGAGAGCGCATCAAACAAAAGGATTCTAAGAACCAATATGCTTCGCTTTTAAAAAACATGGGTTCACCCCACCACCCTTTGGAAAAACTTGCGATCCCTACCATGGAAGGAATCTTACTGGAACCGATAAATGAAATAATCTATTGTGAAGCCGATCGCAACTACACCAACCTGAATATGACCGGAGGTAGAAAAATTGTTGTCTCCAAAAACCTCAAAGATTTTGAGAATATGCTGGCTGACTCAGGTTTTTTTCGCATCCACCATGCTCATCTTATCAATCTAAAGCACGTAAAAAAATACATTAAAGGTGAAGGTGGATATGTTCTGCTTGAAGACAATCACCACCTTGATGTTTCGCGAAGAAAAAAGGATGCATTCCTGAATATCCTTCAAAACATCTGATAAAACCTGTCTTTATACCTCCTTCCACTTGTTTAATATTTAACTACACTTGTACAATTGTACACGCCAGTTGATCATTCTGCATAGTAATAAGGTGTTATTCTTACAAAATTCCCTCCATCAAAACTAAAATTTCAACAACAAAAATTACCACTATGAAAAAGAATGTAAAACATTGGATGTTAATCCTATTTAGTCTGGCAACCATATGGGTAGCCTGTACGGAATCTGCTGAAGAAGATCCTGAGCCTACTGAACAAAACAACAATGACACTACTCAGGTAGACAATGATACGACTCAGGTAGACGATGATCCTACTGATCCCAACACATTGGATTTCAATGCATTAACGAATGACCTTGTTTTGGAAAATGCAAGTACAATGACAGGAAACTTCCCGATACCTGACTTACTCGCAGGCTTGGCCGTTGGTAAAGATACCTTGGCGTTCACCAGAGGGGTAAGATCACGGCTAAGAATGAAATTTCCCGGGGAATTTCATTACGGACAGGCCTTTTTTATGCGAATCAAAGGTGCTGACAATTACCTGCAAGGGATGTTTGTTGAGGAAGAAAGCTCAGACTCCATTGCCGTAGCCTATATGGAATTTGATGATGAGGATTGGAACCTTCCCCTACAGTTTGAAGTCGAGATCGTTGCTACGGATGATACCGGGGCACCTGTTGGCCCCATCGACCTTCCTGTGGAGGTAGAAGGTCCTTTAAGTGGATCATGTGGTTTTCTACCGGGTGATCAAATATGGGAATGGATCTACACGACACAAAATGGTGAATTTGTTTCTGCACCGATGACTCCACACCCCCTAAGTGGGACCGTTGCAGGATGTTGCGACGACACTGGAACTAGTTGGTATGGCAACTGCATTGGCGGTCCGAGTGAAGCACATGTCGATTATACCAGCTATCAAATGGTACCCTTTGAATATATCAAATTTGTGGATGGGGAAAACTTAATAGGTGAAACCCTGCAAATCACGCAAAATGTCAGGCCTTCAGAATCGGATTTTTGTTCAGGAACACCTGGATATTCAGTGTCTGAGCCGCACAATCACTTTTATGGTACTTATACCTATAATGCGGGAGGCTGTACCATCCGTATCAATGAACTGAATGGGGAAACATCTCCATTATATACATCCTCCGGTAATTATCTTGGTGAATTCCCTAAACCACTGTATGTCGGGGCAGGTGATTATGCCGAATATCATATACTAAGCAGGCATTTCATCAAGGAGGTAAGAAATGTAGAAGGGTCGAACCTTGAAAGAATATATGAATCACGGACATCTGAAATACCTTTTTAAAAAAACTTTATTTCTTCACCACTACCAAACAATCAATACCAAACCCTAAAATTGAATTGTGGTGTTGTTGAAGTTTGATATGAGGTGCCGGGTGTGATTGGGATGGATACTCCTGATTGCCCGGCATTTTTTGATTGATTCGATTGAAGATAGTCGATTGATGATTGAGCTAATTTCAGGTTGCCAACAACCAAGACAAAACAAATATAATTGATTAATTATCAATGAATTACATATTTTTTCTAACATTGACTACCTCCCGAAAAATATTGTGAGTACTTCAGTTTAATACGCCTTTTTTTAAAAAAATAAGTTTTTGTTAAATGAAAATAATAACTAATTTATGAGCGAAACTTTAACTAAATACAACCATGAAAAAATCAATTATTGTAATTGTTTTGCTATTAACTACTCATTTAGCCTTTAGTCAATTAAAAGTAGGGATTAATGCGGGCATACCAGTTGGAGATGTAGGTGAATTTTATAGCTTTAGCCTCGGAGCGGATGTATACTATATGTTTGGTGATCAGGATGCTTTTCTTGAATTTGGCGCCACAGCAGGCTTCCTAAATTATTTCGGAAAAGAAGTAGATATTGTCGGGCAATCCACAGATATTGACAATGCACAGTTTATTCCGCTTGCAGGTGCTGCTCGATTCACACTTTTCGGTTTTCTTCGATTCGGTCCAGATGTTGGATACGCGATAGCCTTGTCTGATACTTATGATGGAGGTTTTTATTATAGAGCCGTACTAGGAATTGACCTTGGCGATCGAGTTGAATTAAACACCTTTTATCATAGCATTTCACAGGAGGGTTCCAATATTGGAAGTGTTGGTGCTGGATTGCTCATCGAATTCGGTGGTTCCTGATTAGGTAATTTGTTTCCACCCTCAGAATACCTGTGGGTGGAATGTTTCTATTTTATACTCATTTTAACTCTGTCATTGACATCCTCTTTCCACCCCTACACTTCATCCAACTTAAAAGGCAACCTTCTTATCCTTTTTCCTGTCAGTGAAAAAATCGCATTGGTCAGCGCCGGGGCTGTGGGCGGTAGAGCCGCTTCACCTACACCCTCCGGGGCCTCATTACTCTGAACGATGTGGACATTTACTTGTGGTGTCTCATAAAGTTCCATGAGTTTGAATTTGTCAAAATTGGTTTGGGCTACCCTTCCCTCCTCTATGGTAATGGCGCTTTTATATGCGGCTGTCAAACCCATTACCACACATCCTTCAGACTGGGCAACTACCGTGTCAGGATTAATCACTATGCCACAGTCAATTGCTACCGTAAACTTGTATGGCACAATTTTCCCCTCGATTCGCTTCACCTCCGCCACCAACGCTACGAAAGAGCCAGACCTTTCAACAATAGCTACTCCCCTTCCGGTATTTTCATCTGGGGTTTTGTACCAGTCCGATTTTTCGGCTACCAGCTTGAGAACCTGTGAATATCGATAATGATTTTTTAGCATGACCAGCCTGAAATCGAGGGGGTCCTTACCTGCTTCGTGCGCCATTTCATCGATAAAGGACTCATGCGCAAAACAATTGGTGGAATGGTATACTGATCTCCAATAGGTTATGGGAATATGATGTTTCCGCAAAACTCCATTCAATCGAAAATTGGGGATTTCGTATTCTGTGATTACCCCACCGGTAATTCCCGAACTAGGAGATTTACCATATCCAGATTGATTCCTGATATCCTGGCAAATGATTTTATGGTCCAGGCATTCGGCATTTCCCTCAGCATTGATGGATCCTCTCAGGTGGTTCAATGAACAGGCACGGAATGGTCCCTGACCTATATCGTCTTCACGTGTCCAAATGACTTTGACAGGAACTCCTGCCTGGGCTGATAGGTCAGCAACCTCATCCACTACATCCATTAGTGATCGACGACCAAATCCGCCACCCATAAACGTGTAATTGATGATGATTTTATCCGGATGCATGCCGAATTTCTCTGCCAGATGAGAGCGGATACCATTGGGGTTTTGTGTCGAACCCCAGAATTCAATTTTATCTTCTGTCACACTCACCATTGCATTCATAGGCTCCATTGGTGCATGTGCCTGATAGGGAGTTTCATAATATGCTTCAATCTTATTAGCAGATTTATCAAATATATTTTCAAAATCTCCTTTCTCTTCGAATGTCGTTCCTTCTTCTTTTGAAGCTTTATAATAGTCGATCCATATCTCTTCTGTTGTCCAGTTTTTCAAGTCTCCATTATGCCACATGATCTCCAATGCTTTTCTTCCTTTTACTGCTGCCCAATAGCTATTGGCCAGAACCGCCACAGCTTCTCTTTTCTTCCCCCACACATCGCGTGATGTTTTAAAAATATATTTCACACCGGGTACCTGCAATGCCTTTTCGCCGAAGTAATCGATCACTCGCCCTGCAAAAAATGGTGATCGTTCGACAGATGCATACAACATTCCTTCTACCTGATGATCTATCCCGAATTTGGCCTCTCCATTGGTTTTTAAAGGAATATCCATACGAGGAACGGATTTACCTATAACACTGAACTGACTTGGGTCTTTTAATGCCGGGCTATTGGATGGTTCTAACTCTGAAGCATCCCGGACCAAAACGCCGTAGGAAATTTTTCTTCCGGAAGAAACATGGGTGATATAACCGTTTTTCGCTTCACATTCCGAAACATCCGAATGAAAACGCTTGGCTGCTGCCTGCATCAGCATTTCCCGTGCGGCAGCACCCATTTTCCGCATATTATTAAAATTGTTCCGGATGGATCGGCTACCTACCACCATCTGGTCGCCGTATTTATGTTCATCCGCCGGCGATTGTCGGATCTCAATGTCATTAATATCCACTTCCAACTCTTCTGCTATGATCATGGGAATTGCCTGAAAAGTTCCCTGCCCCATTTCCGGACGGTGGTTATATAAAACTACCTTTCCATCTGTTCCGATAAAAACAAAAGGATTGAGTTCATTTCCCGGTGTGGCAGTCTTTGACAGGTTAACGATTTTTGATTCCTTTTCACCTAAAGGAACAAATCCTACAGCTAAAAAAGCCCCTGAAATCGCCGATAATTTTATAAAATCTCTTCTTGGCAGGTTGGTAGTTGTTTTCATGGAGATAGCATTAAGATTTACTGATCTTCGCAGATGCTTTACGGATGGCTTTCATAACCCTTGGATAGGTTCCACAGCGACACAATACGCCTCTCATACCATTGTGAATTTCTTCATCAGAAGGATTAGCATTCTTTTCCAGCAATGCGGCAGCGGCCATAATCTGTCCGGAATGGCAATAACCACATTGAGGAACCTGCTCTTCTATCCAGGCTTTCTGAACCGGATGGCTGTTGGCAATCGATAAACCCTCGATGGTGACAATCTTTGAATTGATCGCTGAAGAAACCGGCATGACACATGAGCGAACCGGATCCCCGTTTATTTGTACTGTGCATGCTCCACATTGCGCGATCCCACAGCTGAATTTTGTTCCGGTCAGTCCCAGGTTGTCCCGCAGAACCCAGAGTAGAGGGGTATCCGGATCGGCTTCGACGGAATGTAGTTGTCCATTAACCGTAAGTTTGTAAAATCCCATAGTGTTGTAGTTGACGAATCCGTTCAATTTACAAAATTCCGCATTTAGATAAAATTTCAACAAGCAGAATGGATGATTGTTTTGTTAAGAAATATCATAATGGCGTGAAATCTGATTAAAAAAATCGCAATTAAACGCCCCTTTTATTGTAACTACCTAGGTTGTGTCGATTCGTGATAGAAAGTAAAGGTCGTTCAGACCAAAACCTATAACCTAATTCATGGATTGAATGTGCTTCTTATATAAATATGATTGAAATGCATGCTTGAATTCCTTAACTTCATAAAAGCTTCAAAATTTAATTAACCTTTTCGGCACATGACTATCATCAAAACTTCAATCGGTAGACGATCTTTTCTAAAAACTTCGGTTCTCGCAGGAGGAGGATTAGCGATTGGTTTCAACTGGTTTACAGCCTGTCAACCCAAAGCAAAAGAAACACTTACCATTCCCGATGAATGGTTCAACATCAACGCCTACCTGAAGATTGGTTCAAACGGGGTTGTCACCATCCTATCCCCTAACCCGGAAGGTGGTCAAAATGTAAAAACCACCATGCCCATGATCGTAGCCGAGGAGTTGGACGTGGACTGGAAAAATGTAATTGTCGAGCAGGCACATTTGGACACAAAAATTTATACAAGACAATTTATTGGCGGTAGCCAGGCATTACGTTTGGGGTGGCCGGGACTTCGAATGGCTGGCGCCTCAGCCAGGTATATGCTCCGGGAAGCTGCTGCTCAAGCCTGGGAAGTTCCTGTCGGAGAAGTCACAACAAAAGCCGGAACCATTTACCATAAAAAAAGCGGAAAATCAGCAGGTTATGGAGAAATGGCATCTGCAGCAGCAAACATTGAAGTACCGGAAGAAATTGAATTAAAACAATTAAAGGAATTCAAGCTGATCGGAACATCCCGCAAAAATGTGGATGGCAAAAAAATAGTCACAGGCAAACCCTTGTTTGGAATTGATGTCGAACGGGACGGTATGCTCATCGCCATGATCGAACATCCACCGGCATTTGGCATGAAACTGAAATCTTTCGATGACACTTCAGCCAGAAACATGCCGAGCATCAAAGATGTTTTCACTGTAAAATCATTTCAGGATGACTACGAAAGGCAATATTTCGACACCTGTACTTTTCCAGAAATCGTAGCAATTGTTGGCAACACCACCTGGGAGGTCTTGCAAGCAAAGAAAGCTTTAAAAGCAGAGTGGGAACCATTTTCTGAATATTCATTCGAAAGAAACGCCTTCGGAAATAAGCATACCGTGAAAGTTCCTGCGGGAATGGAGAGCACATCAGATCATTTGAACCTGATGAAAGAAATGGACGCAAAACCAGGAACAGTGTTAAGGAAAGATGGTAATCCTGAAAAAGCCTTTAAAAATGCTGCAAAAGTGATTGAGCGTACTTATTCCGCTCCCTTTCTGGCCCACAACTGCATGGAGCCGATGAACTTCTTCGCGCACGTGACGCCGGAAAAAGCTGAACTGGTCGGGCCGTTACAAAAGCCTGAATTGACCGAGCAGGCTCTTTCAGAAAGGCTGGGCATGCCACTGGAAAAAATTGATATTAAAATGACACGATTAGGTGGTGGGTATGGCCGACGATCGTATGCACATTGGTTGCTGGAGGCGGCTCTTATTTCCCAAAAAGTTAGTGCGCCGGTTAAACTCATCTATTCCCGGGAAGACGACATGACTTCCGGTATTTACAGACCGGCTTACCTTGCAACTTATCGTGCAGCATTGGACGCTGACAATAACCTGATTGGATTCCATGTAAAAGCCGGGGGTATTCCGGAAAGTCCTTTGTATGCTAATCGTTTCCCTGCTGGAGCAGTTGATAATTACATAGCAGAAGAATGGACGGTCAATTCCAATATCACGGTAGGGTCCTTCCGCGCTCCCAGGTCTAATTTTATAGCAGGCGTGGAGCAATCTTTTCTGGATGAAGTAGCAGAAGCGGTTGAAAAAGACCCGATCGAATTTCGTCTGGAACTGCTCGAAAGAGCCAAAAACAATCCCGTTGGTGAAGAAAATGACTATGATGCCGATCGGTATGCTGGTGTTTTAAAACTTGTTAGGGACAAGTCCGGTTGGGGTAATAACCAGCCAGACATCAGTCGGGGAGTATCTGCATATTTTTGTCACAACACTTATGTGGCCGAGGTGTTGGACCTGCAAATGGTGGATGGAAAACCATTGATTCCGAAGGTACATTGCGCCATTGATTGTGGGATCGTTGTGAACCCGGATGCTGCCATAAATTTAACAGAAGGCTGTATTGTCGATGGAATCGGAAATGCGTTGTATGGATCGATGACATTTGAGAATGGCGTTCCTGACAAGAAAAATTTCGATAAATACCGAATGATCCGGCATCGGGAAGCCCCAAAAGCTATTGATGTGCATTTTGTCAAAAATGACATCGACCCAACCGGCATGGGCGAGCCTCCTTTCCCTCCTGTTTTTGGAGCGTTAGCAAATGCCCTTTATCAGGCAACAGGAAAACGACACTATCAGCAGCCGTTTTTTGGTGAGGGTTTTACTTTGGGTTGAGGACCACAAACAGTTAATATTGTCCTTGTTTTAGCTTAAGCAAAACAAGGACGGAAGAGAATGGAAATTGAATTATCAGTTTCTATTTAGCTATTTTCATCATGTTCATTTAACCATCCCTCCTAAAAAGAAAAACCGAAGCCAAAAAGTGACTTCGGTTTATCAATAATAATTTATGAAATCCCAAATCAATCTGCGCCATCTGTTTTGGCAACATTGATGGTGTAATTCGCCACGTTGATCCCTTGTTCGGTTCCCACATCTGCATCAAACCTCCAGTGAATCCCGCCATAAATCCTTGATTCTGCTGCTTCAATTGCCCAGTTTCTGAACAAATTGCCTTCTTGAGGGAAGATATAGCTCAATACTTCCGCTGCCGAAGCGGAAAAAACGCTGTGCCCGGATGTGTAACTCGGGAAATTTGGGGTTCCGGCAATGGTCGTAAAGCCTTTGATATTCTGGATGGGACGTGGGTAATGATAGTGGTATTTCGCATCCCAGCAACTGATCCCTCCGTCCATAATGGCCATGTTCATGTAGGCAAAAACCCTGGCCGACCGCAATGGGTTTAGCTGGTATTTTATGATGAACTCATTAGCAATCCGGTTCCAATGTCCCGGAGGCGTATAGGTACCCAGTCCGTCCTGCCAGAAATTGGCAATCCTTCGCCATTCATTCGTCATGTTGTTTTTGAAATGGATCAATTCATCCACATTTTCATTGTATTCTGCCGAACCGGGAGCCGGAGGGACAGGTGGCCTGACTACTTCAACATTTGGAACATTCCACATTTGTACCTTGCCAAACAATGGGGTCAAACCCACCGGTCGGGTTGGGATCTCCAGGTTTTCCCATTTCCACCCATATCTTTCAAAGGCTGCATTTTTTATCGAATCCGAAACGGGTTTGGGGCATTGCGCTTTGCTCATCCCATCATTTCTTGCCCTGTCTAATGCGATTTTTGCTACCTCCTCGCCTATATATTCCCCGGCAAGGATGTCACTTTCAACATTGATGCCCGCCCACATCAGGCTGGACATGTGTTCTTCCGCTTTTTGGGCCAGATATTCTTTTTCCAACGGAAACATGGCCGAAAGTATATCCCGCGAAGCAGCCGCAATGGTGGCCCCATCTGCGGGATAAGAAGGTATGCTGTTACCCGTATAGGCTGACTGGATGGAATTGTCCACATCGGAAGGCATTGGCCGGTTGAAGGTAAATTTGTAATGCCATGTGGTAATCAATCCATCAAACTGTGCCACGCTCATGTATGCCAATGCCCTGCTGGCGTAAGGCGGATGAGCAAATGGAAATGGAGGTGGACCTTCCGGATTGGCAGGATTGGGCAAGGTATAGGTGCCATCCGGATTGGGACCGGGAATCAGGTTGTATTTGGCGATCAATTCCAGCGCTATTTCATTCCACCTGACAACCGGGTTGTTCGTCCAGTAGGCAACGACCTCCTGCTGAGATTGATCCAGGTTGTTGGCGATTGATTTTAATTCAGCCAATTCGGCCTGGTAAGCCTGTGAGGATACATCTTCTGGCACGTCAATAGTTATTTGCTCGGGCCCGCTTAACAGAACCTGGTTCCAGTTTCCTCCATTCTCATCCATATCCGAATAGGTATAAGAGGAATAATCCAGCTTGGTCGGAAGCTCATCTTCGCAGGAAAATGTGATGAATCCGACCACTAACAATAAGATATATTTATAAACATTACTTTTCATAATTGATTGATTTAGCTGTTAAATAGAAAAAATGTAGGTGACCCCTCCGCTGAAACTGGTGGTTTTCCCAATGTTTCGGCCATTGAAAATTTGCCCGTAATTGACCAGCAACCCAAGTCCTTTGATGTTCTTGAAATAATACTGGGCGTTGGCCCCGATCTGATCAAAATTAACTTTGTTGGTAGGCTGTGGCGCATTGTAAGCACGAATATCATCGCCACTTGTCGACCTCAATCCTTCATACAAAACCTCCATTCTCAGTGAATTATCAAAAAGGCGGATCCCGATCCCTGCATGATAATTCCATGCGCTGGGAACATCCATGGTAGATGTATAATAGCTTCCATTGTTGTAGTAATAATCGCGTTCTGCTTCGGTCGTTCCTCTCAACAAATAGGAAACTGTTCCCCTGAAATAGAGTCCGTTCTGCATTTTGTACTGACCAATTCCCCTGAAACTCCATTCATTCGTTCCTGAACCGATGCTATAAGGCCGGTAATCAGAAAGGTAATTGGACATGGGCGTTGAAAAACCGATGGTGGTAAACAATTCCAGCAGGTCTTCGCCGACCTTCTTTTTGAGGAACTCGCCTTTTAATGATAAGGACAAATCCTGAAAACCTTTCGCCCCTTCAAATTTACCCCCATTTGGCTGGGTAGATTTGGTTTCGACATAGGGCGTCATGACAATTAAATTGAGACGATCGTGCAGGCCAATGGCGATCATCGGCATGTAGGTATAGCGTTTGAAGGTAGCAATGGTCGCATTGCTTCTCAACTCAGTACCTTCCCAATATTGATCCCAGGTGCCGTAATCAAAAATCAGCGCCACGCACGATTGTTTTTGTTTCATCATGATGGCATCTGAAGGCGTTTGGGCGTTTGCTTTGTTTAGGTTCAATAAAAGAATAAAAAGTACCCATCCGGCAAATTTCAATAATGACGAATAGGTATATCCGGTATATATTTTTTTCATGTTAATTTATTTGAATATGAATGATACAACAAGCACATCGTCTTTTGTTGCCATACTTATAGCAACAGAAATGTGCCTGGTTTGAATTAATAAAAGGATAAAATGAGTCAGGAAACCTGCTCGGGAGGAGGAGTGGGAATATTCAAATAGATCTTTTGATTGTAGAGAAAAAATCCGGTATTACCGATCTGCTCATTGTTTTCCGGATTCAGTACATGAAATTCAAATTGGGTCAATAGGTATTGAAAGTCCAACGTCCGCAAGACGATCTCGATCCCTCCTGATTTGGATGAACTGGCATCCTGCTTTAGCTGCCCAAGCCATTGGTCAAAATCATTCTGAATTTGCTTGCCCTTCAAGTCATTGACATAAACGATATGAAGCGTATCGTTGGCATACCGCTTTTTGATGATCCTGTAATGCGCATCTTCAAGTTTAATTGTCTCATCAACATACTGATATTCAGACTGATTGGACAAATAAGGAAAATGGATGGGAATGGATTTGGTTTCCAGTTGATCTGAATTAAAATCGTTGTCAATGAACCGGGTTTCCCATTTCAGTTCGTGCTGGGTTTGAAGAAAATTATAAATAAAGTAAAAACCCACCTGGTGGATGGCAAAGAGACCCAATAACACGATGGCGACAAGCCTTTTCAATAGGGCAATGAGTTAGGTGGTTTTTAGTAATGAATGGTTTAGGCCCAGTTACCCAACCAAAACAATTGAGCAATATACTAAAATAATTATTACAACTGTGACAGGGCAAACGCATTTAAAGATTTAAAACTTTTTCTCTAAAGGCAGGGTCAAAACCAGCTTTAAAGCGTCTTTGTCG
>CAJXNP010000033.1 GCA_913057175.1 uncultured Cytophagales bacterium | reverse complement strand
GGGTTACCCACATACCCACATTCTTAATAGTAATATTCTTCGAATATCTATATTTTGTAAATCTAAAGGCTGGCGGATTAGGGGTGGGTCATCTTTAGAAACATGTTTTTATTAAGGTTTTTGTTGGATGTTTTTTTACTTGAAATGAATTTTTTAGTGAACCCACCTCTGTATCTCCTCCCAAGAGGAGAATTACGGACATTTCAATTAACCCAAATTAAGCATTAGAGAATTGAAAAGGTAAGTTCACGTTGTTAGATTGATTCCAAAGTCCTTCAAACCATTTTCTTCTTTGCTTATTCAAGGCTAATCTGAGTATGTAATGACCTTTTACTTTCTGGAAGTAAGCGCCAATAGCAAAGGTTTTGAACCTTAAGGTTGAAAGGGTGTGTTGTGTTTTACTATTAAGGATGAACATCCTGAACAGAGACATAATGTTATAGGCCAGCATGGTGAAAGTTAATGCCGCTTCGGTTCCGAAGAACTGTTTTAAGTTGAAGCTGTCAAATCCAAAGTCATATTTCAGTTCTTTAATCCTGTTTTCAGAGTCTGCCCGTCCACGATATAGCCTCCAAATTTCGGCAGCTGGCAGTGGAATGTTGGTAATGTAGGCGGTATAGCGGTATTGGTTGTAAATCTCTTCATCGGCAAATAGCTTCAGGGTTTTTCCTGCAGCCTTGGGCCGGCTTTTGATGAGTTGTCTGACAATGACCATTCGCCGGTGCTTTTGCCATAAAGGACTCTGATAGTCAAGTTCACCTACTTCAACACCTTCATCAATCCTCAGCCATGTTTTCTGAGAAGCTATTAATCGTTGAATAGGCTCATAAAACCTGGCGGCTACTATATATTGAAGGGACTTTTTCTCTAAATATTCAAAGACTTCTTTTCCATAAAAACCACTATCCAGGCGGAGTAAACGGATGGTTTTGCCTTTTAGTTTGTGTAGGGTGTCTTCTAAAAAAGCCACAAACCCTTCGCTGGAGGATGTATTGCCACTTCTCAACCAAAAATTGGCCACCAACTTAACATCTGCCACAAAAGCCATAAGAGGATGGTGAGAGGGCCTGCCTGGTTTGTGCGGATTATAGCCCTTTTTTGCCCCTTGTTGCTTGCCATAACGGGTTAATATACTGGAATCACAATCCAATGTGTAGTTGTCAAATTGTGTATTGTTAAATATCCACTGATAAAAATGATCTCCTACACGCTGATTCATGCCTTGGGTAAACTTTCTGAAAAACCGTTTGAAAGTATCCTGGGCCGGGGCTTCCTTCCATCCGAAAATCTTACTAAGCGCCACATCGTGACGCGTAATCTCAGTATGCATAAACCGTGTCGCCCCACACCAGATGCTTACCAAAAAAGATTCAACAATTGCCCGCGCTGAATACCCACGGTTTGATCCAGGTGCCGGAAGATCCGCGCAACCTTCCAAGGCTTCTGTAAACTTCATCTGATCAAGGCATTTACGAAGAAAAACCATCCCTCCCCAGGGGGTAATCTCCTTATTGGTGTAGGAAATCTTGAAGTCCATACCCTAATATCAACAAAAATTCTCTATTGCTAAGCATTAGAAATCCCTATTGCTTAATTTGGGATTAAAAAACTAATTTTCTTTTATCGAACTCAGGTTATTCAAAAGTTTCTTTATTCAAATAATGGCACACCTGGGGTAGCATATTTTTTCATCGCCTCCTCATTGATATCAACACCAATTCCTGGCTTTTCGGAAACTTTTATGAAACTATCTTTTACCCAATCCTCCTCATCATAGGTTACAATCTCCTTATACATCGGATTGGTATGAAAATAAGATTGCCATTCCATCAAATGAAAATTCGGTACGGTTACGCAAACGTGAGCACAAGCCATAGCGCCTAGAAATGATGCCACCATGTGTGGTGAAAAAGGCACGTAGTACAAATTGGCGAGGTTGGCAATGCGTTGGCCTTCGCCCAGCCCGCCGCATTTTTGCAAGTCCGGCATCACAATATCAACTCCGCCTATTTCGAGCAATCGCCTGAATCCGTAGGCCAAATAAATGTTCTCACCAGCACTGATAGGCGTATTGGTTTCATCTGCGATTCTCCGGTAAGCATCCACATTTTCGGCCGGAACGGGCTCTTCCAACCAGGTTAAATTCAGAGGCTCTACTTTTTTCGCAATGGCCTGTGCAGTAGGAAAGTCATAGCGTCCATGCATATCCACACAAAGGTCTATTTTTGGTCCAACAGCTTCACGAACTGCAGCTAATTGGTTGTACATTCGTGATATTTCACCAGGGCTGGCCGTCCAGTTGTACCGGTCATATTTATCAGGATCCGAAACGTAATCCAGATCAAATTTCAATGCATTGAAGCCCCAGTTTTTTATAGCTTCCGTAGCTGCACTCGCAAAATCTTCTGGTGAAGGAAATTGTACCCGGTAAAGGGCAGTATCGCAATACACCCTTATTCTGTCACGAAATTTTCCTCCGAGCAGCTGATAAACCGGGAGTCCCAATGCCTTTCCTGTTAAGTCCCACAGAGCGGTTTCAATCGCTGACAAAACAGCAACATACATGCCCGATTGCGCTCCACCAAAGTGTCCTGCCCGACGCATTTGTTCAAAAATTTTATGGATGGCAAATGGACTTTGTCCTTTTAAGAACCTCCCCATTCCCATGACCATGTGATAGGTTCCCCGGATGGCATCAACCCCCTCACCACAACCATAGATATCCTGATCAGAATATATTTTGACAAACAGACTTCCACCTATGTATCCACATTTTACATCAGTGATTTTTAAATCAGATGGAGCAGATAGTTTTGGGTGTGCATCGATGGCATTTGTGAAGTTCTTTCCGAAAGTCTCGGAAATTCCGGCAAAGCCTAGCGCTCCTGCCATTGCGCTTTTTGTTAAAAAGGTGCGTCGGGAATTGGATTTATTTTTCATAGTTACCAGGTTCTGTTTTTTAGTAATTCTTGAATTTGTTCTTTCGGTACAGGTAGTTCGTCCATGTGGTCATTCAGCCATTGTGAGAAATCTTTTTCAATGTCGTCTGTCCATCGTGAATCTATTTGCCCGGCCGTATACTTTTTTTCCCTCAATCGCTGATGGCCAAACATATCCCGCAACCGGACGATTTCAGAAGTTTTTACAACTAATTCTGCAAGATGGGGAGGAATAAACATGACACCACCATCCCTTGCCAGTACCACATCGCCCGGCATCACGGTAGCATCACCAATTCGTGTTGGTGTATTGATGCCAACCAAAGTAGTATTCAATCGGATCGGGCCTTTATTGTTGCCAGGGCTATAACTACCAAAGTGATGAGAAGGGTGGTAGGTTTTGAAGTAACTCGTGAAGCCTTCTATCTCTTTTAAGCCATTTACATCCCGAATGGGGCCATCGTAAACAATCCCATTGCCGGACCTGGCAAAAATCGAATTACCAAGATTGTCGCCAATGGTAGGTCCATCAATGTTGGCACCATGCTGATCTACCACATAAACATCGCCCGGTTGAAGCATATCAATGGCCCAGGAGTTAGGTGAGAGGATTCGTCCATCCGCGTTGCCTTTATCCTGAATGGCTCCATGAATATCAGGTCGGCCAGGAAAAAACGTAGCTGTTAAGGCTCTGCCTACCAAGACTCCTTCCGGATGGATCTGCATCCAATCACCTTCGTATTGATAATTATATCCTTCCCCACGGCAGGTTGCCCAAGCCTCTTCAAGTGTTACCAATTTCATCCGATCAAGGATCGCGTCCGGTACTTTTGGACGG
Source organism: uncultured Cytophagales bacterium (assembly GCA_913057175.1). Lineage (GTDB taxonomy): Bacteria > Bacteroidota > Bacteroidia > Cytophagales > Cyclobacteriaceae > CAJXNP01. The sequence continues at coordinate 23,612 of CAJXNP010000033.1, read as the reverse complement.
CCGTCGTCAAACCGGTCTCCCTTCCATTCCGGGGTCAGGAAGATTAACTCTTCTTTTGATAGTTGTTGTGCACTAATTGCTGAAGAAATGGCTGCTAAAAGAATGATAAGAAAATATTTCATATGTGTGCGTTTTAAAATTCTCTAATTAATATATGAAGAAAAATTTCATATTAAGCGGACGGAATGATCACAAACTATATTTCCTATCCTCATTTTCAGGCACTCAAAATTTTTCAACCCCTGATACATTCATTTGTAAAGAATTGACTTTATCAACAGGTCCTGTAATAAATAATGTTTTTTCATCCTGTCCGGCAAAAACATTATTGGTGGCTCCCCCACCAGTAAATATCGTTACCAGTTCATCTCCATCCGGATTGAATACCGCTACACCCATGTTGGTCGAGACATATACATTCCCTCGTTCATCCATTGACATACCATCACAAAAGTTAAGGCCCGGTACAAATGGGTTTACATTGGAAAGTGTACCATCTGAATTGATATCAAAAACCCAAATCCCACCCGAACCATCGTAAGACCATTGGTTCACGTATAATTTTTTTCCATCCGGAGTACCGACTATTCCATTTGGCCATGAATCAGCATTCCAACCTGACATCGTCGTTACTCGAACCAATGTTTGAGCTCCGGGAGCCAGATAATATACATGACCACCTTTACCTGATTCGGCTTGCTCTGAATGTGTAGGCTCCCAATCTTGTTTGCGAGGGTCTTCGTCATCCCAGTAATCCCTTGGGAAAATCGGATCGGTGATATATATACCCCCGTCAACTGGATTAATCCATACATCGTTTGGTCCATTCAGTAATTTACCCTCGTAATTATCCACAAGGACTTCGTGGCTACCGTTTGGCGCTATTTTCCATAATTCGCCGTTCATATCAGCACAAGCTATGAGAAATCCGTCTTTATCAAAAGCCATCCCATTAGAGCGGCCTGTTTCTTCCAAAAAAGGAGTAATTTCACCACTTGTGGCGTTCCATTTATGAATGATATCATTGGGCTGATCTGTAAAGAACACATTTCCGTCCTTATCGACGGCGGGACCTTCCGTAAAAGAATAGCCATCGCCTAAATTTACGATTTGAGCATCAGCAGCAATTAAACCATTGTTACCTTCCGGTTCATCGTCGGAACATGAGATAAAAGCAAGAGAGCACACTATTCCGATAAGCAAAAGCGATTTATTTTTTTTCATAATTGTATTGTTAGTTGTTGATGTAATGACTGTAAACTCTGTTTGATTTTTGTAGGAAAATGGAAATCAATAAAACCGAGGAAGCTAAATTTTAGAATACAAATGATTTCGTGTCGATAATTCAAACAAAACGCCCTTGTTGCATTTTTTCCATCAAATGTTGGCAGTAGTATTGAGCCAAAATAATTCCTGTTTAAAAAAGGCAACTGAAAATATTCAGTCGCCTTTTTTGCCTTAATTCATAAATCAATGAGGAGGTAGCGGATTGTAAATCCCTAACAAGATATCCCCGGTAATTGATCTTTTATTCTGAATCCCAAAACACCCTGGATACTAAATTATCCCCACCGATTGCCTGAGATGCAGATGTGTAATTTTCTGCATTGGCAGAGCCCTCCCGATCCGGGTACGACATCCTGTGGGCAAACCCGTCACCACCATTTGCCAAAAGGTCGTCATTGAAATCGTTTCTGCTTAACAGAGGATAGCCGCTTCTTCTAAAATTGGCAAATGCTTCGGTCCCATTCCTGATATTCACAACCCAGTATTGGGTATTGATCAGATCGAATGCATTGGCATCATTGTAGGCCACATCTGGTTCAGCCAGATAAGCATCAATCTCTGAAGATGAAATAGGAGTTGTATTTGGGTATAATTCATATATCTGTAAATCCGCCCTGATACCATTTTCATAATAAGTTTGTGCGTCACCTGTGACCCAACCTCTATGGGCTGCCTCTGCCAATAGTAGCGATGTTTGGGCATACGTTACGTAAAAATCAGGTGCTGCAGGAGATGCTACGGCGTAAATATTAAATTGGGAATAATTGAGCCCTGTGCCACGAGGCCCTCGATACCCAAGAGAAACATCTGAAAGTTCGATATCCGCAACTCCGATTGGAACTCCAAACTGGTTTGCTAAATCAGTATCCGGATTTGGATCATTTACTACTGCACCAGGATCTATGTATGTTGCAAAAATATATTGTCCGCGCGGATCATTAGTGGATTTCAACTGATCTACAAAGGGTTCGGCTGCATAGTCAAAAGCTGAGAATTCTCGTAAAAAATCATTGTCGGCCTGTACATAAGTTGCACCATCGTATTTTACATATGCATTATCATCATTAGATTCCATTACACCAGCAGCAAATGCTTCTGAAACGATGGACTCTGCTTTGCTTGCATTCACCTTAGAATATCGCATACCCAATCGTAAGAGTAGTGAATTGCCTAGTTTCTTCCACTTTTCTACCTGCACGCTCGCAGAACCTGAAGGGATTTCACTGTTTTCACCATAAAACAAATCTTCTCTCACGTATTCTCCACTTGGGTTCAGAGCGGCGACAGCGCTTTTGATTTCATTATATAAATCGTCATATATGGCTGCATCATCGTCGTATTTAGGAAAATAGATAACATCACTCACAGCCTTTCCGGCTTCAGTGTACGGTACATCACCATAATTATCCACGAGTCCCATAAACACCTGTGCCGTCCAAATACGAATCATACTTTTCAAATTTGTCCTTTCGGTCTCTTCGCCCAATAGCGTCAAAGCCTGCATCATATTTCTGATAACAGATGGATAGGATTGATCCCATTTTGGATTATTGACACCATCAATATCGGCATTGAAGTTAAAGCCAAGTGTAGCTCCCTGATTATAGGGGTTCACATATTGTTGAACGATGGTATGCTCTGCCGCAAAAGTACCAAGATGGCTGCGTTGGGCCCCGGCGAAAAGCAGAGCTGGATCTACATCATTTACTGCGTATGGATCAGTATTGATCTCGACAAAATCCTTGTCGCATCCTGATGAATACAGGATGACTACGATTAAAAGTATATATAGCTTTATTGTGTTCATGATTCTAAAATTTAACATTTAAGCTGACATTGTAATTCCGTGTTGTCGGCAGGGATGAGTTTTCATAACCCGCCCTAAAATCTCCGGAAGACTGAATTGACTCTGGGTCAAGACCCGGTAGGTCTTTATAAAGAATTGCTGCATTGCGACAAGCTGCAGACAAAGACAGGCCTTTTATAAACTTCAAGGCTGGAACACTTTGCACCATGTTGGTGAAATTATAGGTCAGGGAAATATTCCTCAGTTTGACAAAATCTGATTTAAAGGTCAAAGGATCTCCAATCTGAAGATTTCTGTAATCTGCATAAAAACTTTGCAGATTAGTAACTGCCGTAGTATTGGTTTCTCCCGAACTCTCATAAACACTATTGGGTACGATTATTCCATTCTCACCTTCCCTGCGACCTTCCAGGGAAAGTTTCGAATGTCCCTGCCTTAGCATATTCAGGTGAGTAGAAGATAACACTGTCCCTCCAAATTTGTAATCTATGTGAATACCCAATGTCAGGTTTTTATAGGTAAAGTTGTTTGTCCAACCACCTGTATGTTTCGGAATGGAGCTCCCCATGGGTAAAAACCCATTGGTTTCTTCCGCACCTGGGGTTTCGCTGTTTGTAGCAAGCAATCTCCCGTCATCGTTAACTAAAATTTGACCCTGATCATTCCTTCTGTAAGTCCTGGTGTACATTTGATTCATTCCCAGGCCTTCAGTATACCTTAGTTCACCAAGAAATTCGTTTCCAGTGCCATTAAAATATATCAACAGGATGGTCCCGCTTTCATTGCCGACATCCAGCACTTCTGTAGACAGGTAGGCATTGTTCCATGAACTGGTCCAGGTAAAGTCACTGGTCTGAACAGGAATTACTTCAAGAAAGGTTTCCAGTCCACTATTTCGTAATGAAGCAACATTTTGTTTCGAATTGTCATATCCTGAAGTATTGGAAATAGTAACATCCAAAATTTGGTCAGTAGTTACTTTATGGAAAGCCGCCACATCCAAAAGAACCCTGTTATTGAACATTCTCATTTCAATTCCTATCTCCTTTTCTGTCACAGTAAACGGTCTTAAATTCGGGTTCGGGGCAAATGTTCCATTTACTCCAGCTGTTGTCTGCCCATTAAATGGAGAATTTAATGAGTAATTAAGAACACCTTCATAAGTGCCAACCCCGTTAGCACTACCTACCTCAGCCCAGGAAGCTCTTAACTTACCATAGTTAAGCCAGTTTTGCTCTCCCAAAATTTCCGAGAAAATAAAACTACCCGAAACGGAAGGATAAAACTCGCTATTGTCATCTGGATTTAGTACGGAGAACCAGTCGGTTCTACCGGTAAAATTCACATAGAATAATCCATTGTATCCAAATTCAGCCCAACCATAGAGTGAATTGATTCGACTTTCCCTAAACTGAAAAGGCTGGAATCCCTGCAGGTTTGGATCACCCTCATTGACCCAGGAAACAGTTCCATTTTTTAAAGTATAGACATCAGGTACAACAAACAACCTGGAATACTGTGCATTTTGTTGCCATTGGGTTCTCCAGGTATTGCCGCCAAAACTAGCGTCTACTGAGAACTTTCCAAATTCCTTGTTTCCACCTATCAGAAAATCCGCATTTATATCTGTTGAAACGGCGTCCAGAATATCATATCGACCTCGGAAAAAGCCCCCGTCTACAGTAGTGGTGGCGCCTTCACCATTTAATTCATTCCATTCCCTGAAATTCTGGGCACGATCATAATTGTATCTTCCCTGTACATAGAGCCAATCAGTCAACTCATAACGCAAGGTAGCAGTACCAAGTAACCTGTTTCTGTCATCATTGAAATAATATCCTTTTTGTAACTGATAATAAGGGTTGTTAATCGTGCCCAGAAAACCATTGGTTCTTAGTTCTGCGCCTGTCTCAGGATCGACAGCATTCTCTTCGTAGGCTTCTATTGGTGTCGAAAGAGCCGTTCTGTTAAAAAAGTTGACAGCTCCAGGACCCTGGGTACCAATTTGTGGAGGGTTTTTATTTTCTTCAGCAGAATAATTCACATTCAACTGCAGCCTGAGTTTTGAAGTAATATTGTGATTAATACCCACATTGAATATATTTTTCTGATAATCATTGGTAGGTTGAATTCCTTTAGCATTCATGTTTGAAAAAGACGCCCGAAAGCTCCCTTTATCATTTCCGCCTGACAGTCCAATCGTGTTTGTCCAGGTTGACCCGGTTTGCAAAAAGTCAAATAATTTTCCCGGATGTGGTGAATATGGTCTCATGACACCATCAAAGTTCATGGTTGGTTGACCATCATACCTTTCCCCAAAGCTAAATTGTCCTGTGCCCTGAGCATCTCCCTGGGTTTGTGGCCGCGTATTTCCTGTGCCCTGACCATATTCAGTTTGTTGGATTTCATCCAAGAAGTTTAATGGATGCAATGAAGTATAACTGGAAGTAAAATCGACCCCGATACCCTGATTCTTTTTCCCGGACTTTGTTGTGATAATAATGGCGCCGTTAGCTGCACGAGCTCCATAAATTGCTGCCGCAGTTGCTCCTTTTAATACTGTCATGCTTTCAATATCGTCAGGATTGAGGGCTTGCATATTGTCTCCCAGGTCCCTTTGTTCGCCCCGGCCATTTGCTCCCCTTGCATCCTGATCGATAGGAAGGCCATTAATCACAAAAAGAGGCGAATTACTTGCTCCCGCAAATGCAGCCTGCCCACGAAGCCGTACCTGCATACTTGAACCAGCCCCGGCAGCCGGTGGAGAAATATTTAACCCGGCCACTTTGCCTTCAAGGGAAGCCATTGGGTTAATGGCCCGGTTTGTTGTAAGATCGTTAGGATCTACTGAGGTAACTGCATAACCTAATTTTTTGGAATCCTTCTCAACGCCTAGCGCTGTTACCACTACTTCTTCCAAAGCCATAATATCCGGAGTCAGGCTTATGTTAATGACAGATCTGTTACCAACAACAACTTCCTCTGAGATATAACCTACAAAAGAATAAACAAGAACACTATTTTCATCAGGTACCTCAATTGAATAGTTACCGTCAGTGTCAGTTGTGGTACCTGTTGTAGTACCTTTTAATACAATGGTTACCCCTAGAAAAGGATCACCATTTTCATCTTTTACATTTCCGGTCACATTAACAGCTTCCGGTTTAATTTGATTTAAATTCCTGTCGGAATTTTTTTGCATAACTTCCGCCCTGGAGGCCAACAGCTCATTATTTTGAGCCAGGGTCCCCGCATGTATGAGCAGAACTATGCTACAAAGTGCATAGAATTGTTTCATAATTGAAGGATTAATAGTTTATAAATTGATTAAATGTTTCTCAGTGTAAATGCATAAGTTTTTAGTTCAACATCAAAAATTTAACAGCAAGCAAAACACCAATCGTGTTTGATTTGAATAAGACTAATAAATGTTACCCATACTTCATCTTATCATGATTCCGATATCTCTATCAAAACCTTGGAAAGGCAATTGTCAAAGACCAGCTCCAGAGGCTAACTGAAACTCTGTCAAAGACTTTAACAAATTGCTAATGACCTTTTTATTTAAAACCTTCGAATGTCTATCAAAGGGTTATGATAAATTTATGACATTCATTTATCAACTGGGCTCGTTTATGTTACGAGATGTTTGCTCTATGTTACATTCGAATAAAAAATAGAGGAGAATTGAATAAAACTTCTATAAAAACATGTTTTTAACAGGTCTTTCTTATCAATAGAAAACTCATTGTATTTTAATTCGGCTATTTCTTTTTGTTATGGTTAAATTAAAACCACAAATGAGAGTTGAGGCATTAAATTTTTTTTGTCTTCGTCAAGTATTTATAAAATAATCCATTTGGCTAAATGGTTGCTGCAAAAAACTTATTGAGAGAGATTCTTCAATGAAATTGTTTATAACGTTACGTGTAAGTCCTTGAGAAAATATTTTCAACTTATAACGATACTTAAAACAACAAAAGAACCAGCATCACAAAACCCTGAACTAAACTGCGTGACAATAGAGGTTAAAAGTTTATATTCTTAATTAAAAAGCAATTTCGCAAACTGATACAAACACCTTCTCCAGGTAAGCCATTCATGAGCTGTGTCCGGTGATTCGTAATAGGTGTATTCGATGCCTTGTTTTTCAAGCATATTGCGAAAAGCGCCAACAGAACCTGGAAAAGGATCCGGTTCTTTTGTTCCTAATCCCAGCCAAAAAACTTCAATCTGTTCATTTAACCGATCTCCATCCTTAAATTTTCCATCTAAAAAAGTATCTACATCAATTTCTTCAGAACTTGGATAATTTGACGTTCCACTAAAACCTCCATAGGCGCTAAATTTATCCAGATTGTTCATGATAATCCTCATGGTTTGATTTGCCCCCATTGATAATCCCGCTATAGCACGATGTTCACGGTCAGGAATTGTTCGATATTCAGCATCAATCATAGGAATAACCTCATCGATTAAAACATCCTCAAAAACCCATTCAGGGCGGGATCGACTTGAACCGTCAATATTTTCTTGTGGTTTAAAGGCATACCCGTTTTCCATTACAATGATCATCGGTTTAGCTTTCCCTTCAGCAATTAAATTATCGAGGATTAGATTGGCTTTTCCTTGACTTGACCAGCCTGTCTCGTCTTCAAAACTACCATGTTGAAGGTAAAGAACCGGGTATCTCTTTGCTATATCCCGGTTGTACCCTGCTGGCGTATAAATAAAACAGCGTCTCCAGGCTTGGATAATATCAGAGAAATAAATGTGTTCAACAACATTGCCGTGAGGGACATTTTTCAATGCATAAATTTCCTGGTCTTTCGCAGGAATTTCAATGCCGCTTCCCCATCTCCCAGCTCCATAAAAATATCGTGTTCCGGGATCGGGGACTGAAGCACCATCAATGTTTAATTGATAATAATGAAACCCTGCATCCTGAGGAGCGGATTCTCCCGTCCAAATGCCATTTTCATCCTTGACCAAATCGTATTTCACCCCGCCTATATCCAGCTGAACTTGATTGGCACCTGGCGCTTCGATACGCACGCGCACCCTTCCTTCAGAGTTCACCTGTGGATAACCTTTGCCCGGTTGATTTACGGATGAAGGCTCAAAATCTTCAACTATGTTTGTGTTTGTGGTTTGCGAATTTGCAGGTTCCAAACATAAAATAAGCAAGCATACAACAACTGGTATAATTCTCATCATCGGTTTTTGTAAGATTAAAGAAACTAGCTGAAAAGGCAGACACATTGGTTTTTATTCCTTAAACAACATGGGCGCAAGTTGATATAGGCTGCGACGCCAGGATTGAAATTCATGTGCAGTATCAGGGGAAACATAGAAATGCGTATTCATACCTGACTCCTTCACTGCCTCTGTATTTTCCTTAGGATCACCCCATGGTCCTCTTCTGGGATTTTCAAGCTCCCGACTACCATAGCTAATAAATAAAAGCTCCACTTTCTCTTTAAAATCAGGGTTCTTCTCCAGGTCTTCCAAACTTATACTCCCACCACTGAACAAGGCTACGCGTGAAAAAACATCAGGATTGGCGAGTGTGATGGTACGGGTCTCCATACCTCCCATGGAAAGACCAGCCATGGCACGATGAGGTTGATCGGATAGCGTGCGAAAATTAGTATCAATATAAGGTATCAATTCATCAAGTAGAACCGTTTGGAAAGGGTTAATGTCAAAATCCTTCAGGCCTCCAAACTTGATTTCATTTGTCATACCATAGGTCATGACGATGAGAAAGGGTTCGGTTTTTCCTTCAGCAATTAAGTTATCCATGATCAGATTTGCCCGACCCTGATTGGTCCATGCTGTTTCGTCTTCTCCCCAGCCATGCTGTAAATATAAAACCGGATATCTTTTGGATTGACCCTTTTCATAGCCTGGCGGAGTATAGACAAATGCTCGTCGCGAAGTTTTGGTACTAGGCGAAGGAAACAATATTTGCTGTACATGACCATGGGGAACATCCTTCAGCGCATAGAAATCCTGATCATGGGCGGGAATTTCAATCCCACTTTCCCATCTAACTGATCCATAAAAATTTAAAGTCCCCGGATCGTTAAAAGTTCCTCCATCCACCGTAAGGTGATAGTAATGAAAACCTTCATCCATCGGCCCTTCTGTTGTACCTTCCCAGAAACCATCCGAAGTTTTGGTCAATTTTGTTCCTCCTCGTCCGCCAAGCCCCAGGCTCACATGTACATTCTGAGCATCAGGCGCTTCTATACGGAAACGTGCATAGCCTTGCGAATTCACCATCGGGTATTCCTTTCCTGGCTGATTTAAGGTTGATGGCTTGAAGTCTTCAATTATTGCCGGCTGACTGCCTGTCTGGGCAAATGTGATAGAACCAACAACCGTCAATATTAAAATCGGAATTATTCTGTTTGATTTCATCTGAATTAGTTTTTTTTAGTCTTTAAATAAAAGTGGGGCGAAATTGTAGAGGCTCAATCTCCAGACCGGCCAGGTGTGGCCACCGGGGTATTCTACATAAGTATATTTAATATCTAACTCATCGAATTTCTTCATCATCAGTTGGCAATTATTGTAGGCGATATCTTCCTTGCCTCCCATGGATATCCAGAAATGTTCCAAATTTTTATTGATCAAATCTTTCTTTTCATTCATGAAATCATATTGCACATTTGCCATATTGGCTTGCTGCGGCTGAATCCATCCGGAGCTGAAAACACCTAAAGCTGAAAACTTTTCAGTATTGTAAACTCCTGCATACAAGGTTTGCAGGCCGCCCATGGAAAGTCCGGCCAAAGCCCTGTTTTTCGAATCTGCAATAACCCTATAAGTATTTTCAACAAATGGAACAACACTCTCAAGAAGCTCTGCCTGGAATACTTTGTAAAATTGTTCGCCAAATGCAGAACTTCCAACGTTGCCATCCATCATTACAATGATCATCGGTTTTGCTTTTCCCTCGGCAATTAAGTTGTCAAGAATCAGGTCTGTTTTACCCTGCATCGCCCAGCCTCGTTCATCTTCGCCGCCTCCATGCAGAATATAAAGGACAGGGTATTTTTCTTCGAAACTTTGATCGTATCCAGGAGGAGTATACACCAACATGCGTCGCCATGAATTGATTACTGATGAATAATATTTTTTGATTCGGATTTCACCATGCGGGACGTCTTTGGTAGCATAAAAGCCATCCCCATCAAAGGGAATTTCTATGCCGCTGGCCATCCTGCCCATGCCATAAAAGGATTCACTAGCCGGGTCTGCCACTGCCACCCCATCGATCAACAGGGTATAATAATGGAACATAGGCCCGATCGAATCGGTTGTCACCTCCCAAAAACCATCTTCACCTTTTACCATGTCATATTTTTTGCCCAGGTCAATTTGTACCTGCTCGGCATCCGGTGCTTCAACTCGAAACAACACCCTGTTTCCGGGAAGTATGCGTGGATATTTTGCATTTCGAACATTTGTTGATGCAGCTACACCAAGTGCATTGTATTTCGGAAAAGAGGAAATATCAACAGGCTTGAATAGTAATTGGGAAAACATGTACAGGTCATTTTTCCAAACATTGAAATCGTGCCCTCCTGGCTCAACATAAAAGATATGCGGGACATTATTTTCTTCCAGGTAATCGTGGGTTCGCTGACTGAAGGACATTAATCCATCATCGAGCCCACAAGAGATCCAAAGCATCTTTAATTGCTTTCTGGCTTTTTCAGGATCAGGAACCAACTGCTCCGGGGCTTTTGTGTTAGGCGCTGATGAAAATCCACCCACCCATGCAAACTTGTCCAGATTGCCTAATCCAAAGTTGAGGGACTGTCCACCTCCCATCGATAAACCCGCCAAAGCCCGATGCTCGCGGTCTGTCAAAACGGAGTATTTTTTCTCAACATAAGGGATCAGATCGTTAAGCAAATCTTGTTCAAAAGTTGCGAATGCAGCAACTTTGGCGCTGTCAAAGATATTCCCCACTGCCCGGTCGTCTTTCATGGCGCGGCCATTGGGCATCACAACAATCATAGGTTGCAGTTTTTTCTCTGCGTATAAATTGTCCAAAATTATCTGCGGGGAAGCTCCATTCAGCCATTCCTTCTCGTCACCCCCGATGCCATGCAGGAGATATAACACCGGGTACTTGTTCTTCTTTGTATAACCAGGTGGAGTATAAACAAGGGCTTTTCTTGATGTACCTACAGTTTTGGATTTATATCCTATCGTATCAATTTTTCCGTGCGGAATATTTACCTGATTCACATCAAAGCCTTCCGGAGCATGTACGGTTATGCTCTGTGCCTTTAGAAAATGACTCAACAAAAAGATATTGATGAAAAGTGTCAGAAAAAGTAGTTTTGATCTATTCATATTTATTTGTTTTACTTTATTTCAGATTACTTAAAAAGTTTTTGCGCGACCGTAGACAGGAAGAGCTTGCAATTCATCCATGTATGTCCACCATCTGTGAGAAACGATTCATATTCAATCCCCTTTTCATCCAGTATTTGCATGTATTTTTCATTTACAGTAAATAGAAAATCCTCCCTACCGACACCAATCCAGAATAGATTGAGGTTCTGATTAGTTAATTGTGGGTTAGCAAAAGCAAACTCATTGTTTCTGTCAAATTCTTCTTCACGCATTCCAGGCGCGAATCCTACCACCCAGCTAAACATTTTTTGATTGTTCAAACCAAGGTAAAGTGATGTTCCACCGCCACCGGAAAATCCTGCTATTGCCCTACTATCCTTGTCTGTTTTCACTCGATAGTTCTGCTCAACGAATGGCACAAGATTGTTCAGAAAATCTTTCTTAAACTCCTGTAAATTCTCCCAGTTCCTTAAACTGCCAGAATATTTACTGATCACCGGATACGCCCTGCCATAAGGCATGACAATGACCATGGGTTCTGCTTTTCCCTGATGAATGAGGTTATCAAGGATAATATTTGCCCTACCCACTTTTGTCCAGGTTTCCTCGGTATCGGTGGTTCCGTGAAGCAGGTAAAGGACCGGATACTCTTTGGAGGAATTTGCATCATAACCGGGAGGGGTATATATCACGACAGATCGAATGCCCAACTCAGCCGAATAATAATATCTATAGGACACGACGCCATGGGGAACATCCTGAATGGTATGCACAAGAGGTTGTTCGCCCGTTACCTCCAATATGCTGTTTTGGAAGCCTTCGTTTGGGAAGATCGCGGAATTTCTGGGGTCTGCCACTCGAACCCCATCAACAATGAAATGATAGGGGTACATATCAGGATTGATAGGGCCAACAGTAACGCTCCAGATACCAACAGTATCTTTCGTTAAGGAAACATCTTCCTTTTGAAACTGCCCATTGAGTTTTACTTCTTTGGCATCTGGCGCCAGATACCTGAAAGTGACGGTATTATCATCATGAACTTCAGGCGATATAACAACCGGATCCCATCCGGGTTGACCATTTACATACTGCAAGATGCATATCAACAGGAAGATCTGAATAGCACCGGTAATGGTTTTCCTACAAAGTCTCTTTTTTGCATTATTAAGCATGACTTTCATATTAAGAGTTAATACTTTAAATCTTATTTTTTTACTCCAACTTTGATCTGCGTAATCGAATGTGATGGAAAGGAATAAGTTAACTTATTCTTCTTGCTATCGATTTCGTTTACTTCAGGTTCATATTGTTCCTGCTTCGCATAAGTAAAAGGTTCCGCAAGACTATCCTGATTGATCAGACTCACCTCAGCCTTTCCTGAAAATTCACCTGATGTACTTAAAATATCTGTGGTAATGGCTTGATCCTGATGCCGGTTCACCACATTGATGTAGGCAGTATTGGTTTCTTCATTGAAAACAGACGTGACGTCCAGATAAGGAATACCTTTGTATTTTTCTGTATTGAAGGTATCGCATTTTACAAAGGTATCAATGGAATTCCCCAGGCAGTTATTGGAGAACATCTTAAAAGTATAGAACAATGGTGTTTTAAAACTGCCCTTTTCCGGATCTGTCTGAATGAGGGAAGTCATCAGTGTAAAATTGGTCATTTTCACCACGTCTGCATGTCTGACGAATGAATTCAAGCACTGCGCAATGGGCAGGACAGACTGAAAATTTCGGCCAAATACGCCCCATTCATCAAATGAAATATAGATTGGGTTTTCGAATCCTTTCATAGCCTTAACAGCTTTTATTTCTGCCGCGGGTATGGTAATCTTTTCTTCGAAGTCCATGGCGCTTTGTCCCATGTATTCATAATAGTCATCCGATCTTTCCCAATATCTGTGAATGGAAATGTATTGGATCAAATCACCCAGGCCTATTAACACCTCACGATTCCAATCCACCCACAAGCCTGTCGGCTCATACCAGGATGAGCCTGAAGCCACTAATTCTATGGAACTATCAGCTGATCGCATGGCTTTGGCAGCTTCACGCCCTATTTTCACATAATCCTCTGCATTTTTATAACCCAATTCCCATGGATAGCCATCTACCTCATTTCCCAGATCCCATATCTTGACCTTATATGGTTCCTTATGGCCGTTTTCGGCCCGCAGATCTGAGTAATAGGTTCCCCCCGGATAATTGCAGTATTCTACCCAATAACGGGCATCATCAATGGTCCCTAGTCCCAGATTAACAGCGATCACATTTTCACTTCCCATGGCCTTATTCAATGCCATCCACTCATCAGTACCAACCTGATTGGTTTCCAAACCACCCCATGCAGCGTTAATCCGTACTGGTCGTTCTTCTTTTGGGCCTATACCATCCTGCCAATTATAGCCCATGAGAAAGTTACCTCCGGGCCAACGCATATTGGTGATTTTAAGTTCTTTCATCGCATCGATATAGTCTTGCCTAAATCCGTCTTCATTGGCCAGTGGAGATGTTGGGTCGTATAAATTGCCATACAGTGTGTTGAAATCAACCGTGTCAGGCAACCCTAACCGGGCACCTGTAAAATGGATCGGTTCCATAAACACACCATAGATTTTCGGGTCAATCTCGCTGATCGTCCTGTCAACATCGATTTTTATAACAGCATTTTGTGCGAAATGGAAAGTAGGAATAAGAAGGAACAGTAGTATAGTTAAGTTTCTGTGCATAGTTGAAAAGAATTAATTATTTATTTCATTGAATTTATTGGTTGATTTTTTTTTCATTCCATATTCATTCAAACGACTGATATTAAAATGACTTTTTCGAAGTGTACATTCCGATCATCGTTCCGGTGAAACCGAAAGAATTAGCAGTAGATAAGTAAAATGCATCAACTTCACCCGCAAGAAGCTTCCATTGCGCTTCCTCCTCACCATAATAAAAGTCATAGGTTTTGCCATTTGACACAACTTTTAATAGCAGCGGTGTACCATTGCTTTCAATTTGTTCGCTCGCTAATATTTCAGATCCTGAATCGGAAATTTTTTCAACTGATATTTTTCTTCCACTTTCAGCTTTTCGCACGGATAGAAAATATTGGTGTGTTTCGTCTTTCAATAACAAAACACCAGCAGCTTCATTTTCATCTGATGGTTCAAAAATCAGCTTGGCAGTACTTTCAAATCGGTGATGTTGCATTCGTCGGGCGACAAATGCAGAAGGCTTACGCTCTACAGAACTAACATCAGCACAATTCAAGGCGAGGTAACCAGGATTTTCTGTTAAGGAATACAACTCTTTGATTGGGCTTCTTAGGGTCATCCAATCCTCTCCCAATGTTTCAGAATCAAAATTTTCAGCCTTTTCAAAATTCCCAAAGGTATTCTCTTCACTTCGCTTCACTCCATCCCGTTTGATAATTCTCGGAATCAGCTCGTCACCCTGTGTCATATATGGAAATCCATCTTCACTCCATTTGACCGGCATTAGAAATGTTTCCCTTCCCAGGTTTTCAAATTCATTTTCGATAGGGCGGCAAGCCAGAAATACAGCCCACCAATCCCCTTCTTTCGCCTGGATCAGATCCGCATGACCTGCGCAGGTTATGGGAAGCGACCTTTCCGGGTTGAGGTGTTTTTGCGTAAGGATTGGATTATTGCTCCATGGCTTAAATTCTCCCATTGGGGAATTGCTGCTGAATATTACTTCACGATGGTTGACAGACGTACCGCCTTCCGCGCACATCAGTAAATATTTTCCGTTGATCTTGTACAAATGAGGGCCTTCTATCCAGATGGGTTTCTCATCAAGATTTACTCCCCCATTAATAAGCATTTTACTGGTACCAACTGTCTCTTCTTTCTCGACATCAAATTCTAAAATCCTGATTGCTCTATGTCCATCATACTGAGAACCGCCATCCGGCTCATCATTGTTGACGATGTATGCTTTTCCATCGTCATCAAAAAAGAAAGAAGGATCGATACCGTGAACATCCGGTAACCATACCGGTTCAGACCATTCGCCAAATGGATCCTTCGTTTTAACAAAAAAATTACCCTTTCGAATATTGGTAGTAATCATATAG
Source organism: uncultured Cytophagales bacterium (assembly GCA_913057175.1). Classification (GTDB taxonomy): domain Bacteria; phylum Bacteroidota; class Bacteroidia; order Cytophagales; family Cyclobacteriaceae; genus CAJXNP01. The sequence continues at coordinate 8,038 of CAJXNP010000033.1, read as the reverse complement.
TAGGTTTGGTTATATGGGTTGTAGCTAATAGCCGGGGCAAATATCCCTTCACTCACTTTTTGATCATCGAGTGGCAATTGGGAAGGTCTATCTAAAACATGTCCGATCTGTTTCCAGTTGACCAGGTCTTTGCTGTGGAATATCGGAACACCTGGGAAATAAGAAAAGGAGGATGTCACAAGAAAATAATCCTCTCCATTGGTACAAATGCTGGGATCAGAATACCAACCAGGAAGGATTGGATTGTAAAAGTACTCATCTCCCGGCAGAGGATTCTCTGCATAAAAATCATCCTCCCCCTTGTAGGTGAAATAATCGAAATAAGCTATTGACTTTTTTGGTGTGAATTTAATTTTTTCTTCTGTTGTCCTTGATCCCTTTGAACAGGATGTACTTAAACAAAGAATCAGGAAAAAATTAAAAAGTGGTGAAAAAGGAATTTTAATAAAGGGTAAATGAAGATGCATATTGCTTACAGTTAAAAGTTTGATTCAAATAGTTTCGTAAAAATACCTAATCAAACAGCTTCTTCATTTTCATTTTTGTTACAATGTCTTTTCAATAGGTAACATTTTTGCAGTCATCAGATTGATGGTTATTAAATTTGAGATGATTTCTCAAAGTGAATAGCGTGAAAGAGAAAAAGGGTTATTTGATGATATGATTAAATGTGGATAGTTTTTGATTTATATCGTGTCAACTTATAGCTAGCATGATGATCAAAAGATGAAAAACACTCGAAAACAACGCAAATAAAAACTCATGATTAAAAAGAGAATTAAGATAACTAATATGCCTTAGTTAAATAGATAGTTAAGTTAATTAACTTATCGGGGTTACTTAAAAAGTAAGTAACCCCTATTTATTTTGGCCGAATAAAGTATATAAACTGTCGTCATAACATAAAAAAGCCCTCCTTCGCTGAAGCTCCGGAGGGCGTTCGTCGGGGTGACAGGATTTGAACCTGCGACCCCTTGCACCCCATGCAAGTGCGCTACCGGGCTGCGCTACACCCCGAACTTATTAGTAGAAAGTTGAATGTTAAAAGTCGAAAGTTTCGCTACTTAACATTGAAAAACTGAAGTCTTTTCTTCATTCGTTACTTATCCAGGTAAGAAATTGATGAAGAAAATTCTTCAATTGGGCGTCAAAATTACAAAAATTAGCCTTTCTTTATCAAACTCACTCTTATTTCTTTTAATATTTTTGCATAGATTAAAATAACGGGTTTTTGGGAGATACATTCATGCGCTTCTATTTGATATTAGGTTTTGTAACAATGCTCTTTTCCAGCTCATCTGCCATTAATGCTGATGGTGGCCGAGCATTAAAAATATTAGAAAAAGGGGAATATGATAAGCTAATCCTTTACCTTGATCGATCCATAGAAAAAGACAGCATTAATCCCGGCGCACGATATGTTTATTCCCGGTTGTATCTCGATTCCGGGTTCCACAGGTTCAATATTGATACTTCCTATTTCTATATTAACGCTGCCATAGAAGACTTTGAATATGTGGATGAAAGAGATGCCGGAAAGCTGGACAAAGACGGCATCAACGACTCAACAATGCTGGTCCAGAAACAAAAGGTGGAAATGACCTCATTTATCAGGGCTAAGAGGGAACATACCATTGATTCATACGACTATTTTATTGACCATTTCAGCAGTGCTGGGGAATTGGACAGTGCGATCTATTATCGCAATGAATTAGCTTATCAATTTGCCAGGGAAATCAACACCTATGAATCTTTTCGCGAATTCATGCGAACTTACCCCGAAGCTATTCAGATTACAGAGGCAACGCAAAATTATGAGCGTCTCCTGTTCCAAACAATGACCAAAGATGGTGAATTGGAAACCTATATTCGCTTTCTCAGAAACAATCCGCAAACACCTTATCGAACCAATACCGAAAAAAGTATTCTTGAACTGGTTGCAGCGGATAATCAACCGGAAAATTATGAATGGTTTATAAAAGAGTATCCGAAAAGTAAAATAGCAGGCTTTGCAAAAAACCTTCTCTACCATCGGTACAAGGATGAATTTTCAGGCCGGGAAGCTTTAAACAGGTACTCATTTCTGAGAAACAATGATTCTCTTAAAAATATTGTCCACCTTGATACTGCTACCATTTTCCCTGTTTATGAGAATGGGAAATATGCATTCTTTACTCAAACAGGAGACCGCATCATTGATTTTCTCTATGACTCGATTTCTGAAAAATTGCTCTGTGGTAATATTCAAAATGATTTTCTGGAGGTACACAACCACGATCATCCGGCTATTGTTGCCAGAAATGGTTTCACCATATTTGATCACCCTTATCATTCTGTCAGCGATCTTGGAAGCGGCTTTTTAAAAATCGAAAAATTAAGCAAAAGTGGTGTGGTGCATAAGACAGGTGCAGAAATTTTCGATTTTGTCTATGATGATATCCAGTTTATTGGAAACGAATTCTTCAAAGTAAAAGAAGGTGAAAATTGGGGTTTGTATACTGTTTTAGGTAGAGAGATCCTGCCCGTCGAATATGATGAGATTACATCTGAAAATGCTTTCATAATTGTGAAGCAAGGAGATTTCTATGCTATTTCAAATTTTAAGACCTTAAAAAATGCCCCCCAGCAAGACTACACCTTTCTGGATTTTCTGTATGATGACTATTTTCTGATCGATGATTTGCACCTGGTAGCAATTCGGGACGAAAATGAAGCATTGATAGATGAAAATCTGAAAATCATTACCGACCTGGCGGATCATCAGATCAATAACTTTTTCGATGGATGGGTTGAGAAAACCGAAAAGGGCTATCGCATTTACGACAAAATATTTCACCCATTTTCCAGTGAGTACTACAGCCAGGTCCTGATTGATTCGAAAAAGATCGCTTATGAAATGTGGGGGATTTGGGGCGTTTACTTTCAGGGTAAGGATTTCCAACTCGAATTAAAATACGATTCCGTGCAGTTTTTAAGTGACGATATTGCCCTATTGATCAGGGAAGACTCACTTTTTGCTGCATTTCAATCTGACACAACGCAATATCTCCAAGATTATCAGGAAGTGAAATTGCTTCGTCCTCAGGTTGGCATTTCAAATACTTCTGAAATTCCGTCTTACTTGCTTGTTAAGAATAAAAGAGGTGTAACTTCCATATACGATCAGCAGGGTGAATTGATCATCAGGGATGCATATGATGATGTGGAAGCCATTGGAAGAGAATATCTTGTCGTGACAAAAAATCAAAAAAAGGGCTTGTTCTCCAGTACAGGTCAGGAGCTTTTAAATATAAAATACCAGGCGCTGAGCAACTATGACAAGGGATATCTTTCTACCATGCTGAATAACAAGTTTGGTATCTTTCACTTCAATGATGTTTTACTTTTGAGCGCCAAGCATGAAAAGACCCTGAAACCTTATGGCAAGGAATACTTTGTCTCAGAAGATGATGGCCAGCTGGCTTTTGTGAATAAGGAAAATGACTTTGTTACAGAATTTGAATTTTACAGAATCCAGCATTGGAATGATACAACAGCACTGGTGAAACTAGCCGACAAGTGGCAATTGTTTGACATAAAAAACAAAGCTGTTTTATATGATGATATTGAGCTTGCAGAGAACATTGTTCAAAACGAAAATGAAAAGATCATCCGAATTACAAAAGAAGGGCAAGTGGGGTTACTGGGCAGTGTAGATGGCGAGATTGTCGGACCAACTTTCAATGATATATACAATGTCGGATCGAATGAAAACCCACTGTTCTTTGCTGAAAAATACATTCCGGAGGCTGAGTTTTTCATTATCATTTATTATCGAAAAAATGGTGACATCGTACGCAAGCAGGTGTTTGATGAAGAAGAATACTGGAAGATCTACTGCAATGAGTAATGCCCCCGTTTCATTTTTGAGAATTCTCGGTTCAGCACGATTTTATTTTTTGTAATGGAACATATGGTTAAATTTATATAGCGCTCACCATAAAAGTATTTCAATCATAATATTTGTTGATTATTTTTGTTCGGACCCTGATAATTGAAAAATTTGCCAACTAGCTGGAAAATCCGAAATTTCTTTAAAAACCTCCTGAAGCTCACCCGCTTTCCCAATCTGCTGATCATCGGTTTTACCCAATATTTTGCTGCCATTTTCCTGATCGGTCATCCCGATAATTACATGCATCTGTTGACCAGTTTTAATATGCTGGTTCTATCTTCCTCGACTGTCATTATCGCTGCGGCGGGGTATATCATCAATGATTACTATGATGTAAAGATCGATTATGTCAACAAGCCTGATAAGGTCATCGTGGGGCGGCACATTAAGAGGAGGGTAGTGATTTTTTCTCATACAGCATTGAATGTTGCAGGCATTACGCTGGGATTATGGCTTAGCTGGAAAATTGCCGTCATCAATTTTATCGCGGCATTTTTACTTTGGCTGTACAGCAATCAACTAAAGAGATTGCCGTTCGTAGGAAATTTTATTATTTCCATCCTCACCGGTCTTTCCATCATAATAGTGGCTGTTTATTTTCAACGGAATTTTTACCTCGTTCTTAACTATTCCGTTTTCGCCTTTTCCATCACCATCATTCGTGAGATCATCAAAGACATGGAAGATATAACAGGTGACGAGCGATATGGAAGCCGGACACTACCCATTATCTGGGGGATAAGGAAAACAAAAAGGTTTCTCTATTTCCTGATTGCTATATTTGTTGTTGTTCTTTTTTACCTGGCCAGCCTCCTCGGCAACCAGATCCTCAATAATTTTTTCCTGATTTTACTAATCCCAATCGCATATTTTGTATACCTTCTCTACCGGGCGGATACCAGAAACCGATACAATCAATTGAGTAATTATTGTAAACTGTTTATGTTAGCCGGTATATTAAGCATGACGTTTTTTTAACCAATGAAAAAGAAAAACATTGCCATTTTCGCCTCCGGTAGCGGTACCAATGCCGAGGAGATCATGAAGCACTTTCAAAAGAGCGCTGTTGGAGAAGTAAGCCTGGTATTAAGCAATAATGCCTCTGCATACGTATTGGAAAGAGCCAGAAAATACCAGGTAGACACAATGCTTTTCAACCGGCAGGTATTAAATGAAACAACCGCTGTCGATGAAAAACTGGAAGAAAAAAACATTGATTTTATTGTATTGGCAGGTTTCATGCTGCTGTTCCCCGAAAGACTGATAAAAAAGTACCCCAACAAGATCGTCAATATTCATCCGGCGCTATTGCCAAAATATGGTGGAAAGGGAATGTACGGAATGTATGTTCATGAAGCTGTGGTAAAAAACAGGGAATCCGAATCAGGCATTACCATTCATTGGGTAAACGAAATATATGACGAAGGAAAGATCATCTTCCAGGCAACATGCCCCGTTGGCCCAAAAGATACTCCTGAAGATGTAGCCACCAAAGTTCATCAGTTAGAGTATGAACACTATCCGAAAGTCATCGAAAGTTTGCTGAAGGAAAAATAAAAAAGGGAGATTAAAGATCTTTGGGGTTAAAATACTAGGTGAATACGGATCCAATCTCCCTTTAGACTAAAAAGATATTACGGCTATGGTAGATTTAAAAAACTTGTCAAATATCTATCCATTCATTCCTACTAAGCCAAGTGCTCTGTGTACTTAGTTTTTTACATCCAGTAGTTCGTGAACTTTGCATCCAAATATGCATTTTGTTTAAGTTCCTCTAGCCGAACCATGGATTGAGCTCTTTTATTTAATCTTTTGTTTTCTTTTATGTCAAGTTCATCCTGAAACCTTCCTTCCTTAAATGCGGAATTTTTCCTGGCTAAAATGCCAGCCATTTTATTACTCAGTAACAGGATCTCAAATTCGGTCAAAAACCAACTCCGTATTTTTATTCCGGTTTTATGGACTGACCGTAACCATTCTATTTTGGTTATTATTTTATCTATTCCTTTTGAATAAGATAATTTATAAATATAGGAATTTTCCGAATAAGTTTTAATATTTCCCACAATTACTAACCGGATTTAAAAAAGTTTTTTATGCAAAAGGAGAAACTGGTTTTAATAATTGTTTTTTACTTTTAATGTTTGAAGAAAGTATTCAATTTCTTCTTTATTCCTTGAAATATTAAATCTATCCCTCCTTTTGTCACTTTTTACTTTTTTTACTGTCTCAGGTGAGCATCCTGAAACATAGGCAATTATTTTGTCAGGTATTTTAGGTATATTTTCAGCGTTATCTGATTTTGACATCATTCGTACGTAATTAAAAATGGGTGATCAACTCGCTTGCTAAAATAAGTTTTTTTACGAATTAAAGAAATATTAACTATAACTTTATTAGTTACATCACCTTAGTTGTGCGGAATTAAATATGATTTAATGGAGGAAACCCCAAACGATCGTTTGAGACTTTTTAGAATTGAGGAACTGGATATCAGCCAAAAAGAAATGGCCAAAACGCTGGATATCCAGCAGGGATCCTATTCGGATATCGAAAGGGGGAGGGTTGGTGTAAACGGGATCCTGACAAAGCTCATCAAAACATTTCGCATGAACCCCATCTGGCTGGTGGAGGGGTTTGGCAAACGAAAAATAGAAGATGTAGACCTGTTGTTTCAGGAGGATGAGTTTGTGGACCACAATTCCCTAAAGGAAGATGAAAACACAAAGAATAAGGTCTTCGAGCTGATCGACGAAATGATCAATAACCACGATCAGGAACTACGTAGCCGTGCCGCATCCGAACTAAAAGGCCTTTTCGGCAAGCTGCTCATAGAAGACAATAAAAAGCTGGCCGAGATATCCGAACTAAAATCCATGATCATCGACCTGCTGAGAAAAAGAGAGAACCTGAAGGAGATTATTAAGAAGTTGTAGGGGGTTTCTCATAGAAAAAATTGTTGACGGCAGTTTTTATTCAACATTTGGTTCAATAGACTCCCAGTAATAGTACCCAATAACAATTGTGTCATTTTTAACATAGATATCTCCTGTTGAGCGTGTACGCTTTCTTATCTCTTTGTTGCTAAAACCTCCCCAAGCTTTGTTGGTGTAATGATATATTCCATTGATTATTTCGTTAGGACTTTCGTTGTATCTCCAGCTTGGCAACTTTAATAATGTATCTTGGAGTTCAATTGTACCATCTGCAACCCTCCCTAGGAATGTGTTCTGGTAATCTGAGTAGATAAGATAATCAGAATTATCAAACTCAAAGAATAAGTCTAAGGTGATTCCTACAGTATCAAGCAGAACCTTTTCTAGGTGTCTAAGGGTATCATAGATTTCATATTCACTGAGAGTAGGGTATCTGGCGGACTTCCAATCTAAAGGAATACTATCCAAACTTATTTTTACTAGTTCTTTTGGAGAGTTCAAAACTTGTATAGTTCCAGAACCACTTAAATGCGCTAGTGTTTCAGTTATGATGTATTTGTCATTGCGCCTTTCTATCATTAACGGGCATGTGCACTCTAGAAAATAGGCGTAGTTTTCAACTCCTCTTTCAATAAAATATATTGCTCCTCCAAACTCTCCAAAACAATATTGATAAGCCTTAAACTGCTCATCTTCATAAATCCCTGTTCCAAGCCATAAAGTGTCAACTTTTAATGTGTCGTTTAATATTTTTTGCTTTATTCCTATGTTACGATTAATCCATTGTCCAAATTCTATTGAATCTTTGTGTTCATTTAAATTATAGATTAGTTTATTGAACTGTTTAATACTTGTTGGCTTATTACAACTGAATAAGATTATTGAAATAAAGAATATAAGATTTTTCAAAATTTTTCGAATGTTCATTAAGGCTCTTGTAAAAAAGCTAAAGCTATAAAGAGCAATCAAATAAATAATATTTGCATTGTTGGAAGTCTTGATTAAACTTCGATTAGGCATCCATCGATAAAATTGGATCTGGCAAAAAAAGCTCTTAACTGCATCCCCGAAACGATGAGCAAATATTACGGCTCCGCCAGTATTCTAAGACTTAAGCAATAAAAATATTACAATTTTTATGCTGCGAACCCATATGTATCCACATAAG
>CAJXNP010000032.1 GCA_913057175.1 uncultured Cytophagales bacterium | reverse complement strand
GGGTTACCCACATACCCACATTCTTAATAGTAATATTCTTCGAATATCTATATTTTGTAAATCTAAAGGCTGGCGGAAATAGTGGTGTTTTGATCTGATTTTTTCAATAACTTATTCTCTGTAATTATCACAACGGGTATTTTTAGTAAATTCAGCTTTCATCAAACCCACGCAATATGAAAGCTCTCTCTTATTTCAGTATCGTATTTCTATTATTCCAGTGTAACAATCCTTCACAAAAAGACGCTTTGGAACCTCAGGGGGATTTGGTCATCACGAATGTGAATGTTTTAACAATGTTGGATGATCAGGTTTTGCAGAATTACGCAGTTATTGTGGAGGAAGGAGTCATCAAAAAACTGGAGCCAGCGGCGAATATCGATACGTCTGCATTCCAACAGGTAATTGATGGAAATGGAAAATACCTGTTGCCGGGATTGTCGGAAATGCACGCACATATCCCACATCCTGATGGTGAGAATGATCGAATTGAAGAAACCCTTTTTCTCTACCTTTCAAATGGCATTACTACTATTAGGGGAATGCTGGGCCATCCCTATCACCTGGAGCTAAGAGAAAAGGTTGAAAACGGAACAACCCTTGGTCCACGGATCTATACTTCCGGACCGTCTTTCAATGGAAATACGGTACAAACGGTTGATGAGGCCGTCAATAAGGCAAAAGAGCAAAAGCAAGCCGGATATGATTTTCTCAAATTGCATCCGGGAATTAAGCTCGAGGTATTTGATGCTATTGTCAACACAGCGAATGAAGTTGGAATTGATTTTGCCGGTCATGTATCGGTTGATGTAGGCATTGTTCATGCCCTGGAATCCGGTTATGCTTCGATCGATCACGTAGATGGCTACCTGGAAGGGTTGGTGCCTGAAAGTGCAAATGTCAATCCTGGTGAGAATGGCTTTTTTGGTTACAACTTTGCAAAGCTGGTTGATATGGAACGACTCCCTGTCTTAATCGAGATGACGAGTGAAAATCAGGTTTGGGTAGTTACCACTCAAAGTTTGTTCACCCGGTGGGCATCACCTGAATCTGCAGATGTGTACCTCACTCAGCCTGAAATGCACTACATGCCAGCATCAACTTTGGAAAGCTGGAAGGAGAGCAAAAACAATCTGATTTCGGGAGAAAACTATACTGCGGACCAATGGGAAAAGATGATGGATACAAGGAAAGAGATAATCCGTCAACTTAGTGGAACGGGATTATTGTTGCTTGGATCAGATGCTCCACAGGTATTTAATGTTCCGGGTTTTTCCATCCATCATGAAATAGATGCTTTGCAGGATTGTGGACTGTCAAATTTTGAGATCTTACAAACCGGGACCAGCAAACCAGCTGTTTTCTTCGAAAAACAGGGTGAATTTGGAACCGTAGAAACGGGTGCTTCGGCAGATATGGTGCTCGTAAGTGGGAATCCCCTTGAAGATTTGGATTATTTACAACAACCATTGGGGGTGATGATCAGGGGCAAATGGATGGACCGTGAATTTCTCGATAAAGAATTGCAAAAGATTGCCGGTGAATCGTCGGATCTGTAAGAATCTGGATCCGGGATTGATCATGTGATTGTACTAAAGCTCCCTCAATTTTTCAAAATAAACCTGTGTGTTAAAAAATCATTTAACCAATCATTATTACAACGAAAAATAACATTATATTTATTTAGAGGAACATTACTGCGATTATGGGGAATTCTTTACGAAATTTTTAAATATCTAAAGTAAAGTGCTTATTTTATATCATCTGATGAAAAAGAAAGAGGAAATCATTGGGCTTTGTTAACGGCTAATAAACGGGAAAATATTCAAAATTGAGAAATGACATTTACCTTGTACCACATTATGAAACTAAAAGAATAGTGAATCATCTTTTGTGAAACTATTTTCAAACATATCCAAACACGCCTATGTGGTTTTCGGAACCTTCCTGGTATTAGCCTGTTTATTTGGCTATTATTTTTGGGTATATCTTCCCAATCAGGAAAATTTGCTTATTTCCCGAAGAGTACGGGCTTTGCAACAAATAGCTACCAACTTTAAAACCAATTACGGAGTTTTCGGGAAGACATCGGAAGCCGCGTTTAACAGACTCCAAGAATTTAGATCCGCTTCAAGAAAAAAGGGAAATCAGCTTGAAACCTTTAAAAGCCTGAATGACCACATCACACGCCAGGCTTTGAACAAAAATCTTGCACTGAAACCCGAAAATTACAAATCCAGAGGTAATGAAATAGAGTTTTCATATCCCTTCAACTATATTCAAGATGACACGATCAGAAATACCATCAAATTTGTTGGGATTGTTGATGATATTTTTAGAGCAGTATTATTAAAGGAAGATTTTGACCAGTACATTTTATTTCATGACAACCGGGTAGCATTTCGCACCATTGATAGTGAAACCCTTCAATTGACAATTAATGCTTCCGGACTCAGCCTGAACGTTGATAGCCTTCTAAAGGGCTCGGGATCGAAAGCCATCACCCTCCAGCTTGATCAATTCAATCAAAGAAAGGAAAAGTTTAAAGCCGGGTTGGATGTAGAGTTGCTTGCGAATGAATACAAGCTGTTTTCTACCCATTTTAAGACCGATGATTCGGAAGAATGGTCCATTTATGCCTTGTCGAATGCAGAGAAATTTGAAATGGAAATGAAGAAAATTCCGACAATGGTGATCATCAGCATTGGAATGCTCATACTGATTTTGGTTTTTTCATTGCCTTTGATCAAAATATCCCTGATGAGTAAGATCGAAAGGTTGAATCGTGTCGATGTTGTAACTTCGGCGTTGACATTTGTCGTAACATCTTCCCTTGTCGTTTTATTTTATCTGCTCATCATTGCGTATCAATCCGACAGCCGGAAAATTGATGACCGGCTGTCTAATCTTTCTGATAACATTCAAGACAGCCTGCATCATTCTCTCAGAAACATTGTTCATCAAATGCAGCTTCTGGAAAGTGCGGCATATGAATATGCAAAAAAAGACTCTGCAACAGACATCAGTATTTTTTCTGATGTCACTTTTAGTAACCAATTTAAACCCTACTTGTTTATGAAAAACCTGTATTGGATGGATCAATCAGGATTCAGCAGATATCAGGTGTCTTCCGTTTCTCCTAAAAACCAAATGCTGGAAAACAATAATTTTGGTGCAAGGCCTTATTTCAAGGAAATCCAGGAAGGTGGAGGTTGGCGATCTGACGAAATTGTCAAAGAAAAGCCGTTTTACCTTCAATCCATCATATCGTGGACAAATTCTGAGAAGCTTTTGGTATTGTCTATTCCTCCTGACCGTTCCGGATTTGCTACCTCTAACGATACAATTAAGAATATAAGCGTCTTAGCGGCTTCGCTGCGCTTTCATACGATCATAGACCCTGTTCTACCACAGGCTTACAGCTTTGCTATTATTGATCGGGATGGAGAGACATTGTTTCATTCCAATAATATTAAAAACCTGCAGGAAAACTTTTTAACGGAAGTGGGGGATAACAAGGAACTCCTCTCAGCTACCATTGGAAATATTGGGAATTTCATAGAAGTAAATAAAGGAGGCGATGAACAGCGCGTTTACATACGGCCGATAGCTGGTCTCCCATGGATGCTGATCACCTCATTTGATCAATCATATGCCGCATCTCCTTACCTGGAAATCATGAGTTTGAGTGTTGGGTGTATCCTAACGATAGGTTTTTTTAGTTTTCTTCAATTGTTCTTCATTTCATTGTTCAAACGGAGGCACACAAAACTCAAAAGACAGTTCTTCTACTATGAATGGCTGTGGCCTGGAAAAGCCAACAAGAAAAAGTATGCCAATCTGATGGTTTACAATGTTGCTCTTGCAATCATTTTGTTATTGTATCACGTTATTTTTAACCTCAAGGTGCCGCAAGTTCTTTCTTCATTCATTTATATCGTATTGATTTCAAACGCTACAGCATGGTTGTTGCTGGAAGGAGACATTACTTTGAAAAGCTGGACGACAAGAACAATTTTGGGTGTGTCTCTGATTTTTAGCCTGATCATTTACGCTTTGACCTCTTACCTGGTGGGAGAGGCCTGGCTTAACCTGATTATTTTATTGCTCATCGTTACAGCCTCCTTTGCTTTAGTTTATTTCCGCGATCAGCTTGCGGATTTTATTAGAAAATATACAAACATCGACAAGCTCAACTACCGATATACGTTCTGGGGCATGTTATTTACATTTTTGATTGTCAGTAGCGTGTTACCTTCTTTTTTTATTTTTCAATCTTCTTACAAGCAAGAGCAAAATATCTGGAAGAAATATGAAATGCAGAGGATCAGCAAATTCATTATTCAAAAAAATGAATACCTGGAAAATGTGTATCCGGTTACGAAACTAAATACATATGACACCCTGTTAGCAGAAATCAGAAAAAACAAGATTACCTCAAACCAGTTAGACCGGGCAAAAAAAGCAGGTAATTTTTTCCGTGTGCTGGGTTATAACGGATTCGGTTACAATCCATTTGTTGCGTCGGAAAATACCCGTTGGGATAGTCTGTACTTTGTTTTCAGGCCTTTTTTTAATGACCTATACGTAGCAACCAATAGTTTTGTGTTTTCTGAAAGTATGGATGGATGGAAATCATCCATTGACCGCAAGGATGGCCACCGATTAGAATACAATGACTACAGCCTTAAACCGGAATCCAAAGTCTTACTGGAAACTTCCATTATCAAGCTCGATTGGGGGCACATTACCGGAAGTTTGGGTGGTGTTCTGTTTTGGGTGGCTTTGGTGATATTATTAGCAGTTATTGCTCTTTTGATCAGGTTTGCGACGAATATATTTTTTGGATTGAACCTGTTTAACAATCTCCAGCCCCTTCAGGTTGATGATAAATACCTGGAAGTATATTTTGAAAAAAATATTATCAAAGGCACTCAAAAACATTTATTCATCATCACCATGCCTTTTACGGGTACTTTCCAGCTTTATAACCGGGATTATTTCAAACCATTTGATGTGCCCAGCCTTTTGGTGAAGGAGAAGAAGGAGGAGATCATGAAAATTGAGATGGAAAATGTTGTGCTCGAGCATTTTAGCTACTTGATCGAAGATACAACAGCTAATAAAGAAATTTTGGAAATAGTAGAATCCCTGTTGAGAAATAAAAACACGATCATCATTGTCTCGCGTTTGTCTCCTTCACAAATCACGGAGCTTTATGAGGAAATCATTCAGCATACAACAGATCCTCAAAAAAGGGCTGAATTGGAGATCCAGATATCCAAATGGAAAGATATTCTGGCAGGTTTTGTGAAAGCCTATTACTCGCTGTTGCAGAAGGAAAAACAAAATGAAAAGTATTCTGATTCATTCAGCGTCAAACAATTAATTAAATATGAGTTCAGGGTAAATGAACCATATTTTAGAAGGATCAGAGAAGCATTTACCACCACCTGGAACGACGATAGAATTGAATTGATCAGTGAACTCAAGCGGGCCGAAAAGAATAGAAAATTGAACCCTCAAAGATTTGCAGATATAAAGGAAGAGGTCATCCTGAAGATCCAAAGCATGGCTCAGCCTTTCTATTTTTCCCTTTGGAATACATGCTCTAAAGAAGAAAAATACCTGCTATACGATCTGGCCATGGATGGTTTTGTCAATCCACAAAATGAAAAGGGACTGAAAAAACTTCTGGAAAAAGGTTTGATCTATTACGGTGACTCCCTGCAGATCATGAATGAAAGCTTCCGGAATTTCATTCTTTCCACCATCAAGGAATCGGAGTCGCTCGCCATGGAAAAAGAAATGAGACGAACGGGCACCTGGAGCGTGACCAGTTCCATCATTCTGATTCTGATCATTAGTTTGATAGCTTTCCTCTCTCTTTCCCAAAAAGAGGTCATCAATCAATTCTTTGCATTGATTGTGGGCCTGACCACCGCTGTACCTTACCTGCTGCGATTTAGTGGCTTATTTAGCTCGCTGACAGGCTCAAAATCGGCAAAATCCGATACTTAAATGGAATCAGGAATGTTATTCGTACAAAAATTGATACAATAGTTTAAGCGCGATTGGTTGAGCCTGGGTAATTCAGGTAACTTAACTATACAGCCATGAAAATACCGGTTCCTTTTGGTAAATATTTTTATGCCTTCCTCTTGTAGCTCTTTGTTTATTTACCCCTCAATAAAGATTGATTATTCACTTACAACGGATGATGAGCATATATGCCTGTAGGGGTGCTGATGTACCTTTAGCATTCAAATCTGACACTTTAAGTCCTTGACCGCAATCATTTTATCTATTTATAGCTGGAAGTTTTAGCAGGGGTCTGAATGTTAAATATTGAACTAAGTTGGAATAGAATATTGATGGTTATTGAGATTTCTTTTTGTTAATAATCCGGAAATCTTTCTGGCCGGGTATTTGAATTTTCCCATTTATCAGTCATTGTCCCGTAATTGCATTGGCATTTATTCCCGCATTTATATGTTATTAGGAGTTTTGAAATGGGCTAAATGTTCAAATTTCGTTTGGAAAACCCTTAGTGTTTAACCCCTTCGTTACCAGATCATTACAAATAAGCTTCACATGTATCATTACCGGATTTAATGAAAGATTTCCGTGTCAGAACAAGGGTAATATTTACCTATATTGTGTGATCTAAAACTTAAATTTTTACATATGAAATCTGTAATTCCAATGGCCATTCAGGAGACGTTTGTCAAGCATTTCGGGGAAAAAGAATGGCCGCTTGTTTTGAAAAAAGCGGGGTTTGATCCGGATAATGTCTTTTATGGTCACAGGGATACCCCTGATGAAAAAGTTGTTGCGCTTTTAGGTGCAATTATGGAATTAAAATCCATGAGCATGAAGGATCTTTCAGATGCATTTGGAGATCATTGGGTAAACCACTTTGCTGCCAAGCATTATTTTGCCTTTTACCAAAGGGCCAGGAATGCCAAAGAATTCATTTTGAAAATGAATGAAGTTCACGACAAGATCGGATCAAAAGTTGATGGATCGAAGCCACCAAAATTTACCTTTGAAGAAAAACCGGATGGGTCATTAGAAATGGGGTACATTTCTGACAGAAACCTGATAGATCTGGTTATTGGACTGGTAAAAGGTGTGGGGAAAAAGTTTAATGAAACGATTCATGTAACAAAATTGAGTGAGAGTCTTCTCAAACTGAAATTTGAAGGATAGAATATATAAAAGAACTTAACCTGTTGTGCTAATTAGTTTATTCTTTTAATTAGCACAACAGGTTGACCGGAATCTAAAAATGATGAGTCGCCAAATTCATTCATTTAAATTTTGGTCTTTTTTTTAACTCAGGAAATTCATTGAGTTTTCCACTTACAGAGCTATCTCACACATGCTGATTGTTGGCAATAATTATGCATCATGAGGTTGAAATCAATCTTGCAAAAAAGTTAATACCATATTACCTTCGGATCCCGGGTATCGATCATGTGATATGCCTTCCAACCCCACCAGGTAATTTGTTCTGTTACCAATCCCTCGCCTTCAATATTTTCGTAAGCGTTCCATATTAAAGCCATAAAAGGCTATTTGGTTGAAATCAGCCCTGATATTTCAGGCCTGCTGATATTCAAAATTTAACTTTCTATATTCCAAAATACTACTATACAACGAAAACCTTCACTTAAATTTTTCTTTTGGATGATTTTAATTGAGATTTAAAAATCGTAATCCAACTGCCCAACAACATACTGGTTTAATGATTTTTTTAATAGAAACTGGGAGAAATAGAATTTTTAATAAAAATACAATAAACTATAAAAATTATATGACAGGAAAATCGGCTCAAGAATTTTGATTAACAAAAGGAACTTCTTTCATGCTTTTAATGTGGAAAAGTTAAAAAGTACAGGGTTTAATAATAAGAGAAAATATAGTGTATTATGAAAAATGATTTACTTAAACGTTTAAGATGTGCATTTAGACTTAGTTTCTTGATGCTGGTAGTTCAGGTTCTCCTGAGCATTCCGGCGTCTGCACAATCCAGAACAATTTCTGGTAAAGTGACCTCTGACGAGGAGGGAGAAGGACTACCAGGTGTAAACGTCCTTATTAAGGGAAGTTCAACAGGAACTGTAACGGATTTTGATGGGAATTACAGCTTGGAAGTTCCATCAAACGAAACATCTCTGGTTTTCAGTTTTATCGGATATGTATCGGAGGAGGTTTATGTTGGAAATCAATCGGTGATCGATGTAAACTTATCCCCTGATGTTACTTCCCTCGAGGAAGTGGTGGTGATCGGGTATGGTACTCAAAAAAGATCTGAGTTAACAGGTTCGATTGCTTCAGTTGGTGGTGATGCTTTGAAGAAAGTACCTGTTTCAACTGTTGCGGAATCACTGACCGGACGGATGGCTGGTGTTCAGGTTACCAACACAGAAGGTTCCCCGGATTCTGAAATCAGGATAAGGGTAAGAGGTGGAACTTCCATCACGCAAGATAGCCAGCCATTGTTTATCGTGGATGGTTTTCCAGTAAGTACCATTGCCGACCTTTCTCCATCAGATATAGAATCGGTCGACGTATTAAAAGATGCTTCGTCAACAGCCATTTATGGTGCGAGAGGGGCAAATGGTGTGGTAATCGTCACCACCAAGAGCGGTGCACAGGGAAAGGTAACGGTTACATTTAACAGCTTTTATGCTATGAGCCAAATAGCTGAAAAGTTAGATGTACTCGATCCGGAAGATTATGTGAGATGGCAATATGAGTACGCCATGTTGCGTGACCCTGAAGACCTTTCTTCTTATGAGGATGTTTATGGCGCTTTTCAGGATATAGATCTGTATGAAGGACAACCTGCCAATGACTGGCAACAACAGATTTACGGACGTACGGGAAATATATTCAGCAACGACTTAAGTGTAAGAGGGGGCGATAGCAAATTCAATTTCTCGGCAAATTTCGCCAGGTTTAATCAAAAGGCTATTCAGATTGGGTCAGATTATTTGAGGAACAACATTACGTTAAAGTTGAATAGTAGCCCTAATGAAAAGATCGATCTGGATTTTTCCATGCGTTACTCGAATACTGAGATTAATGGTGGTGGTTCTAATGAACAAAATGAAGTTTCCTCAGCCGATTCGAGGCTAAAGCATGCTGTGGCCTATTCACCGATACCACTTGAAGGCCTGACACAAACTGGTGATGATACCGATGTTTCTACTTCAGGTGATTTAGTAAACCCGATCCGTGCAACAAAAGACAATGATCGGTTCCAGGAGAGAAAAAATTTAAATATTGGTGCCGGTTTCGGATGGAAAATTATTGACAATCTTCAGTGGAGAAGTAATTTTGGCCTGGACAATTACAACTTTGGCGACTCCCGCTTTTATGGATTGACTACCTACATGGTCAACAATTCACCCTCTGTTGAAAACCAGGGACAACCTGCTGTGCGGTTAAGGGACAGGTTTCAGACACGGTACAGGATGACGAATACCATATCTTATGATTTTAAGGCTGATAACCATAATTTATCCATACTAGGAGGACAGGAATTGTTGTTTGAGCAAACAAGAGAGTTATATACAGAAGTACATGGATTGCCAACTCTGTTTACTGCAGATGAAGCATTCAAACTTACCACCCAGGGAGATCCTTTTTCGATAGATAATAACTTTAGCCCAGATGACAAACTTGCTTCATTTTTTGGCAGGTTGAACTATGATTTCAAGGAAAAATACCAGCTGGTTGGAGTATTTCGTACAGATGGTTCCAGCAGGTTTACCGGAGATAACGTTTGGGGATTTTTCCCTTCAGTTTCCGGAGGTTGGTATATTTCAAAAGAGAACTTTATGCAAGGCACACAGGGTTGGATGAACTTCCTGAAATTAAGGGCCAGCTATGGAGTAGCAGGAAACAATAATATTGCGACTGGTCAGACAGTACGAAACTTTGTTTCAAGAAATACTTCCTGGTTAAATAATATAGATAGCTACTGGGCGCCGGGTAACAGGATGCCAAACCCTGACCTGAAATGGGAAACTACAATTACAAGAAATATTGGGATTGATTTTGGTTTACTGAAGGGGAGAGTAAATGGTACGGTGGAATTCTATAAAAATACCACAGAAGACGCTTTAGTTGATTTTCCAGTCCAGGGATCAGGTTATGATTCCCAATTCCGAAACATGGGTGATTTGGAAAACAAAGGGATTGAAATCACCCTAAATACCATAGCAATCGATAAAGAGGATTATGGATTGAACTTCAATTTTAATATTGGGCTTAATCGTAACAAGGTTCTGTCGCTTGGAGATGTTGACGAAATTTCTGCAGCTACCGGTTGGGCTTCTACCCAGATCCTTTCTGATTTTTTTGTTGTGCCAGGCAGGCCTTTAGGCGCAATGTTCGGATATTTTAATGATGGCAGGTATGAGGTATCTGATTTTGATTACAATGCAGAGACTGAAGAATACACACCGAAAGAAGGTGTGGTCGATTCGGAAATATTAAACATAAGGCCGGGTACGATTAAAATAAAAGATCTGGACGGGGATGGTGTGGTGACAACTGCAGACCAGGATTTTATCGGTAATGCTAACCCATTGAGTACAGGTGGATTCGTGTTGAATGCTTATGCCTATGGCTTTGACCTTACGGCAGCCTTTAACTGGAGCTATGGCAATGATATCTACAATGCCAATAAAATAGAGTTCACTACTTCAAACCTGAATAACCAGTACCGAAACCTGATCACCATGCAGGAGACTGGCGAAAGATGGACAAACATAGATTGGAATACAGGAGAGTTTTTAACAGGTGAAGCGCTTGCCGCTGCCAATGCCAATACGACGATGTGGTCTCCCTACATGGATCGCTATATGTTTACCGATTGGGCAGTTGAGGATGGTTCATTCCTGAGGCTGAATACCCTAACCCTGGGTTATACATTGCCTGCCGAAATTACGGAAAGGGCTCACATTCAGAGACTAAGGTTTTATGCAACTGGGTACAATGTATTTATTATTACCAACTACTCAGGCTTTGATCCGGAAGTATCTACGCGTAGAAAGGTGCCATATACACCAGGGGTAGATTACTCAGCATATCCAAGAAGCAGGCAAATTACTTTTGGGTTAAACCTCACTTTCTAACATTCAACAATATGAAAATGAAAAGATTAATATATTTAACCGGGGCGTTGATTCTAACAGTAATGACTTCATGCGAAGACTACCTGGAGGCCCCTGCGAAATCAACATTGGACGAATCGGTTATTTTTTCACAACCCGATTTGGCAAAAGGAGCTGTTGACGGCATAAAAGAGCCTATGGCTCAGACCAACTCTTACCGGGGTCGTTTTTTGCCCTGGTACGGTATGAATACTGATGCGGAATACCATTTTTCATCTGACGATGGCAATGACAATGCAGATCTTGTTACCTACAATGCCCAGGCCATAAATTCAAATATGAATACAACTAATAATGCCTGGGCCATGATGTATTCAGGTATCGAGAGGGCTAATGTTTGTATTGAAGGCTTGCGTACTTATGGCAACCCTGAACCTGGTACGATCATGGGACACCTTTTGGGCGAGGCGTTAACACTCCGTGCCATCTATTACGCAGACCTGATGAAAGCCTGGGGAGATGTGGTAGCGCGTTTTGAGCCGATTACTTCCGAATCATTGTATCTCCAAAGGACTAATCGGGATGAGATATATAAACAGCTCCTTGCAGACCTGGAAGAAGCAGCAGAGCTGGTGCCCTGGCCAAATGAGACATCTAATACAATGAATGTTGAAAGGGTTAATAAAGCATTTGTGAAAGGGTTTCGTGCGAGGCTTGCATTGGCTGCCGGAGGCTATTCACAGTATGAGGATGGCGTGCGTTTAAGCAATGATCCTGAATTGGATCGCCAAGCCATGTACCAGATTGCTCTACAGGAATGCAGGGAAGTAATTGAAAGTGGAACAGCCCGTCTGGAATCTTCTTTTGAGAGACTTTGGAGGAAATTCAGTGGAGATGATATTACAGCAGGCGGTGAATCCCTGTGGGAAATACCATTTTCTGCTGGCAGGGGCAGGTGGATGTTTACCTTTGCCATACGCCATCAAGAGGTAAATGAATATACCGGCCAGGCAAGGGGAGGGCAGGCAGGTCCGATGCCTTACCTGTATTATGACTATGCTGATAATGATACGCGTAGAAATGTTACATGCGTGCCATATGAATGGACAAATCCTGATGTGACTACCAATCCGGAGGCCACTCCTCAACAACAATTAACCGGTATCGATACCTGGGCGTTTGGGAAATTCAGGTATGAATGGAAGTTTGAGGAAGCGGGTATCCGCGTAACATCCTCTAATGATGATGGAACCAACTATTTGTATATGAGGTATGCTGAGGTTCTGTTTATGGCTGCGGAAGCTGCTAATGAACTGGAAGGGCCCGCTGCTGCTGCCCCATACCTGAAAGAAATCAGGAGAAGGGCATTTAACCCTGAAGACTGGGCGACAATGGTTGATGCATATGTGGATGGTTTATCATCAAAAGACGCATTTTTTGATGCACTTGTTGAAGAACATAAATTGGAGTTCACAGGAGAAATGTTGCGAAAGCAGGCATTGATCAGATGGAACCTGCTCAAGACAAAATTGGATGAATCCAAAATCAAATTAGATAACCTTCGAACTACCAGTGGGGAATACAGCGATGTTCCGCAAACCATGTATTATCAGTTAGGCGATGACGGTTCAACTTTGGAGCTATACGGCCTCAACAGGGGTGAAACCGAAGACAGGTCCAATGATTTTGAATCTTCTACTGATTGGGCTGTTGTTGATCAGATTTCTGATGAAATAATTGAAACCATATATACCCAAAACCCTGATGAAAATCAGTATTGGCCAATATGGCAGGTTTTCATCGATGGAAGTAATGGACAACTTTCCAATTAATGTCAAACTAAAATTCATAAAATCAAGGAGCTATTTTTTTGGCTTCCCGGATTGATTGACTATAAAAATATTAGAATATGAAAAGGATTTTAAGAAATATAGGGTTTGCGCTTGGCATGTTGTCTGTCATGGTGGCATGCGAGGATGATATTGACCCGGAGATAACAGAACTTGAAACAGACCGGACATTTTCGCCGGTAAACTTAACAGCTTTTATCAGAAACCAGATAGAGATCGAATTGAATTGGGACGTCAAGGACGATGTTGACGAGTACCTGGTTGAATTCAGCCAGGACAGCCTGAAATTTAATACGATTATCAGAACGGTCACTGTTTCTCCCGATGAGGTTCCGATTCGCGAAACCTTCTCTGGTGAAACCATTTACTCGGCACGTGTAAGCGCCATTTCGGAAGGGCAACAACAATCAAAATGGTCAGAAATCGCTGTACGTACCGGCTCTGAACAGATATTTCTCCCTATTGAGGGGCCGGAAATCCAGGACACCTATGCTACAGTACAGTGGGTGGCCGGAAGTGAGGTAACAAACCTTTTGGTTGTTCCGGGGAATATGTTGCTTCCGCTTTCTGATGCACAAAAAACAGCAGGGGAAGCTACTATTGAGGGATTAAAAGGAGCTACCGATTATGTGGTATCCATCTACAATGGAGAAATCAAACGGGGTACAACACAGTTTTCTACCCTGAAGGAAGCAAATGTCTTTCCAATAGATGATCTGAGTGCAGTGATCGATGCTGCAGCAGAAGGAGACACGCTTATCCTGGCTTCCGGGGCATATAATCTTGGAGGTAAGGAGATTACCAAATCGATAACCATTGAAGGGCAGAAATTTTATGATATGCCGGTAATCGAGGGGCAGTTTAGCTGTGCCAGCGCTGTGTCTTCCGTTACTTTGAGGTTTCTCGATATGCAAGGTGGTGGCGGTGCCTACGGTCAGTTTTTCAATGCCTCGGCTGCTGAATGCAACCTGGGTGCTCTCAATGTAGAGGGTTGTGAGATCAGTGGTTACAGCAACAACATCGTTTACAACAACAGTGGTGGTACATACGGAGACATCTATATTTCTGGAACATACATTCATGATATCCCTGGCGGGGGTGGTGATGGCTTTGACTTCCGAGGTGGAGCTGTTGGGTCACTCACTGTGGAAAACTCGACAATTACCACTGGTATCAGAAGTCTTCTTCGAATGCAGGTACCGGCAGACGTATCCTTTACAAATTGTACTTTCTATAGAGCTTGTAATGCCGATAATGGCAATAATAGTGGCTTCTTTAGAATGTCGGGCGGAGGAAACTCCCTGGAAGTAAGTAATTGCCTATTTGTTGAGACTGGCGTTGAAGGTGCCGGAGGAGTTGTTTATGGAAACTGGGCACGTGCCGGGAACATCAGTGAGGAAGTTGTCCTGACCTATAGCACTAATTTTTACTTTGACGAAATAGGATTGTGGGAAGGTGAATACACTGATCCTGGTGCAGTAGATGCTGCCGAGGCTGATCCTGGTTTTGTGGATCCGGAAAATGGAGACTTTACCGTTACCAATCAGCTGCTGATTGATCTGGGTGTGGGCGATTCAAGATGGTTACAATAAGTACTCTGATGAGCGAACTAATTTTTGATTCAAACAGTCAACCACGCGTTTTCGCGTGGTTGCTAAAAAAATAAATGATATTATGAAAAATTTTTCCAAGATACTTTTAGCCCTGACGCTTAGTTTAGTATGGCTGTCTGTCGCCAAAGCACAGGGTGATCTTAGCCAGCCTGCTGTAGGTGATTGGACAATTTATAATGCCGACGAATTACCAGATGCCGCCGATCCGGCATGGGAGGCAAGTAATGGCAGTGGTACCACCTGGGCTATTGAGTCTGACCCGGTAAGAGTAGGCAATAACGTTTTGACATTGGATGGGGCAGATGCTTCAGGAATGTACAAGACCTCAGATTTTGACCCTGTGCCAGGCGCTGTTACAGTTGTCATGCGGGTGAAAGCAAAAGATCCTGCAGCAGAAAGGTTGACGGATATAGACATGCACATCAACGGCCTTCGCGACCAGCTTAACATCCGTTCTACAGGAGAGCTTTCTTTACAACGATCCGGTGCATCAGTTGATCTGTCCGGTGAACTGAACGTTTCTCAATGGAATATTTTCAGGATGACCATAGATGCCAGCAGTGGCACGGAGGGGATAGTTAATATCTACCTGAACGAAAGCCCTTACCCTGTACTCACAGCCACTACCACTACTACAACGGGCTCCAATTATTTCCGCTTTGGTGATGGTAACGGCAGTCCTAGCTATTCAGCGTATGTGGATTACATCACATGGGATGTGACAGGCGCTTATTCGCCTTCTCAAACACGCTTGCCTAATGACTTAACCAAGCCGCCTGTTGGTGACTGGTTAATATACCACGCAAATGAACTTCCTGATGCTGCTGACCCGGCATGGGAGGCAAGCAATGGTAGTGGTACTACCTGGGCTATTGAGTCTGATCCGGTAAGAGCAGGCAACAACGTATTGGCTTTGGATGGTGCAGATGCCTCAGGGATGTTCAAGACATCAGATTTTGATCCTGTACCAGAAGCGGTAACAGTTGTTATGCGGGTTAAGGCAAAAGATTTGGCTGCAGACCGGCTGACCGATATAGACATGCATATCAACGGCATCCGTGACCAATTGAATATTCGTTCGAATGGAGAACTGACTTTGCAACGATCCGGTGCATCGGTTGACCTATCAGGCCTTCTGAATGTCTCTGATTGGAACATTTTCAGAATGACAATTGATGCAAGCAGTGGTACAGAAGGTACAGTTAAGGTTTACCTGAATGAAAACCCTCTACCTGTCCTAACAGCTACATCTACCACAACAACGGGCTCCAATTATTTCCGTTTTGGAGATGGCAATGGCAGTCCCAGCTATTCAGCGTATGTGGATTACATCACCTGGGATGTGACAGGCGCTTACTCTCCTTCTCAAACCCGATTACCCAATGAGGTGGTTAAGCCTCCGGTCGGTGAATGGATTGTCTATCATGCAAATGAATTGCCTGATGCGGCTGATCCGGCTTGGGAAGCAAGCAATGGGAGTGGTACCACCTGGGCCATTGAATCCGATCCGGTAAAAGCAGGTAATAACCTGTTGGCTTTGGATGGTGCAGACGCATCAGGAATGTATAAAACATCTGATTTTGATCCCGTGCCGACAGCGGTGACGGTTGTCATGCGGGTTAAATCCAAAGACCCTGCGGCAGAACGGTTGACGGATATTGACATGCATATCAATGGGATAAGGGACCAGTTGAACATTCGGTCTAACGGAGAGCTAACACTTCAACGCTCCGGAGCTTCCGTAGATCTATCCGGCGTTCTCAATGTTTCACAATGGAATGTTTTCCGGATGACAATCGATGCCAGTAGCGGCACGGAAGGTATCGTTAACATTTACCTGAACGAAAATCCCTATCCGGTACTTACGGCAACTTCCACGACCACCACAGGTTCAAATTATTTCCGGTTTGGGGATGGTAATGGTAGCCCATCTTACTCAGCTTATGTAGATTATATTCTGTGGGACGAGACAGGTGCTTACTCTCCTGCCCAGACCAGACTGCCTGCGGAGCTAACGGGCGATGATGAAGGACCATCACCTGTTATTAGCTCACCTTCTGCACTTGCAGCATTCTCCCAGCACCTGGGGACACCTTCTGAGGAAAATTCTTTTGCCGTATCGGGTACCGATTTGCAGGCTGATATTACTGTAACACCGCCGGCTGGCTATGAGATTTCTCTTATCCCTGGCTCAGGCTTTGCTACTGATCCTCTGGTTTTACCTCAAACGGATGGAGTTGTTGCTGAGACTACCGTTTACATTAGATTAAATGCAACAGAAGTAGGTAGTTATGAAGGAAGTGTATCATTAGTAAGCGGTGACGCAAACAGAGCCATGTCGGTAAGCGGTATGACAGTTGTACCTGAAATTACCGTGTCTGCTGCCCTTGAGCATTTTGTAGAGAGTGTTAGCGGGTCGTCGCCAGTACAGAGCTACTCGGTATCAGGTATCTATTTGGTAGATGATGTAACCGTAACAGCCCCGGAAAATTATGAGCTTTCGCTGGATGAAAACACCTGGACTAACTCAGTGGTCATTTCGCCTGATGTGGATGGAAATATATCGGGAGCATCAATTTTTGTTCGGTTAAACGCAACTGCTTTAGGTGAATCCAATGGCGATATTGTGCATTCCTCTATGGATGCAGAAAATGCAAACCTTGCCGTAACTGGTGAAACCATTCCTGATCCTGGAATTACAGTAAACGGAGAGTTCACTCCATTTTCCCAGGGGCTTGGCACGCCTTCAGAGTCGCAGACCTATACACTTGCGGGGGCAAATTTGGCTGATAATATCATGGTTTCACTTCCATCTGGGTTTGAGGTGTCATTCAATGGCGAGGTTTGGCTTCCATCTCTCACTGTCTCACCGCTTAATGGTAACGTGAGTGAAATAACACTATATGTTAGGTTAAATGCATCGGCAGAGGGAGCTACAGAAGGCGATATTGTACATAGCAGTACAGGTGTTGACGCCGTGTCATTAGCCGTTTCAGGCACAACAGGTCCCGGACTTGTTACCGGGCTCGATGATATTGATATGTCGTTTAACCTGTGGCCCAATCCATCTTCGGACAGGATTATTTTCGAACGTAATGATGCATCATCCAAAGCTCAGCTCACGATTCATAACCTTTCAGGGAAAATAGTAGCATCAAATACCTTCAACTCGAACAGCTCAAAACTGGAAATCGATATTAGTTCTTTACAAAAAGGAGTGTATTTGCTTGAGTACATAGATGATAACATAAAAACTGTTCAGAGATTTATTAAGGAATAGAAGTAGTAAATCATTTCCATAAAATGAGAAGGTTTCCAGTCTTTGTTAATGGCTGGAAACCTCTTAATAGGATAACTATTTCCGGTCAGCAGTATCAAGTTCAATACTCATTTATGAGAAATAGTAGAGGGGTGGTTGTACGGATTTTTGGTTTTATTTTTTAGTAATTAATAAAAACAAATATTAGTTGCAGATGTGACGAGGAGTAAATTCATTTCAATGATTTGTGGTCAATTTAGCTCAAACTCTTTTAGGTAATAGGAAAATAGGGTATGAATTTAATGAGAATATTAAATGTTAGTAGAATAGCTTTGTGCTGCATCTCGCTTAGCATATTTGGGATTTTTTCATGTAAAACGGAGGGTGACGAACCGGGGAATATTCTGGTTAAGTCTATTACAATCGTGGGAGATTTTATAACTGATGGAGGTACTAGCCAGCTTTCAACTGTGATCAGCCCGGACAATGCAGCCAATCAGGTAGTTGAGTGGGAGGTGTCCAATGAAGAAGTGGCCACCATCACACAGCAGGGTCTATTGACTGCGGTTTCTAACGGTATTGTGATCGTCACTGCCACAGCAATAGATGGTTCGGGGGTTGCAGGTACAAAATCCATACAGGTTTCCGGCGTGGGTGGTGACGGACCTGATCCTGTCCTGATAGAAAGTATAACAATTCAGGGCAATGATATTAAAGATGGAAGCTCACAGCAATTGAGTGTGGAAGTGCTGCCGGCAAATGCAGATAACAAGAATGTAACCTGGTCAGTTTCTGATGAAAACATCGCGGAAATTTCCCAAACAGGATTGTTGACTCCTATTGACAACGGAACGGTAACAGTAACCGCTACTGCAGCTGACGGGTCAGGTGTGACCGGAACTCTTGAAATAGAAATTTCCGGAATTCCCGAAGATGGTTTGGTGGTTGACAACGAGGGAGATTTGCTGACTGCATTGTCCAATGCTAACCCTGGTGATAAGATATATCTAAAGGAGGGAACATATAGCTTCAACAGTACCATATCCATTAGTAAGAGTGGTACGGAAGGGAATTTGATTTCCTTGCTACCATATCCGGGTGATGAGGGAAGACCTTTGTTTGATTTTTCGGCTATGGCTGAAAATTCATCTAACAGGGGAATACAACTGAATGGAAGCTATTGGCACATTAAAGGGATCGACGTGTACAACGCTGGTGATAATGGCATGTTTATTAAAGGCCATGACAACCTCATTGAATTTTGCACCTTTTTTGAAAACTCAGATAGTGGCCTTCAGATTGGTAATGGAGCCAGCAATAATACTGTTCTGAATTGTGATTCTTATTACAACGCGGATTCTTCCATTGAAAATGCCGATGGATTTGCCTGTAAGCTGGATGCCGGAGACGGTAACAAATTTATTGGATGCAGGGCATGGCAAAACCTGGATGATGGGTGGGATGGATACATGAGGGGTAATGATAATATTACCACCGTTTATGAAAACTGCTGGGCAATCAGGAATGGCATTCTTAAAAACGGAACCGTTGGTGGTGGTGATGGTAATGGATTTAAGACTGGTGGTAGTGATGATAAAGACCTGAAACACCATGGTATTTTCACAAACTGTATTGCCGCAGGAAATGTGGTGGATGGGTTTGATCACAACAGTAATCGGGGAGATGTTACCTTATACAATTGTGCTGGTCATGACAATGGCAGGAATATCAATTTTGGATCCGGCAATATTGCCAATTCCCTGATCATCAAAAACACTGTGTCAATAGGGGGTGGAGGAGATAGCTATCTGGCTACCACAACGGACATCACCAACAATAGCTGGCAAAACGGCTTGTCTGCGACAGAGGCCGACTATGAAAGTCTGGATATTGATCTGTTACTTGCTCCCAGGCAGGAAGATGGTAGTTTGCCGGATGTAGACTATATGAAATTATTAAACACAAGTGACTTGATTAACAAGGGAGTAGATGTGGGATTGGAATACAATGGAGCGGCTCCTGACATAGGCGCTTTTGAATCCGTCAATTAAAGACTAAAGTCAGTAAATGAAATTGAAAGCATTTAACATTTTTATAATTCTTGTATTGATCTGTTTTCAGGCAATTGCACAGGAAAAACATGATTTCGTCGTGGCTTCGGATGGTTCGGGAGATTTTCAAAAAGTGCAAGATGCTATAAATGCCGTGCCTGATCTTCGTAAGACTCGAACTACTATATTTATTAAAAATGGCTCGTACAAGGAAAAACTTATCCTTCCATATACAAAAACAAATGTCACATTCATTGGTGAAAGCGTTGAAGGAACCATCCTGACAAATGATGACTATGCTTCTAAACGTAATCGATTTGGCGAGGAAATGGGAACATCCGGTTCATCGGGATTTTTTGTCAATGGTGAAGGGTTCATCGCTAAGAATATCACTTTCGAAAACAGCTCAGGGCCGGTAGGTCAGGCGGTAGCTGTCAGGGTAGATGGCGACAAGGTCATTTTTGAAAATTGTCGTTTCCTGGGATTCCAGGATACACTCTATCCACACGGTAAAAACTGTCGTCAGTATTATAAAAATTGTTACATCGAAGGCACTGTGGATTTTATTTTCGGATGGTCAACTGCCGTGTTTGCCGAATGTGAGATTTTCTGCAAAGGGGACGGAGGTTATGTTACGGCAGCTTCAACCGAAGAAGCTACTGATTATGGTTTTGTATTCCGGGATTGTAAGGTTACGGGAGATGCACCGCAAAACTCCTTTTACCTGGGCAGGCCCTGGAGACCGTTCGCCAAGACAGTCTTTATTGATTGCTGGCTGGGAGAACAAATAAAACCGGAAGGTTGGCACAACTGGGGCAAAGAAGATGCAGAAAAAACGGCTTACTATGCAGAGTACCACTCTGTCGGGCCGGGTGCAGATACGAAAAAGAGAGTTGGTTGGTCTAAACAATTGACTAAGGATCAGGCTGAGCGATTTACTTTAGAGAACATTTTTGATGGATGGGATCCTGAAGAAAAATAACAATCAAGTTGAATGATAGAATTGGAATAAAATTGATTTAAAATGAAATTAAGGAAGCAGTTTTTATACCTCACGCTTTTAACAGGTATCACCATCATCCAGGGATGCAATAGCAAGGGTAATCTGTCAGCTGAACAATCTGAAAAACAGGAAAGTGAATATTTGACCTGGGTGATCAATATGGCTAATTCCGATATTGAGCGAAATCCGGATGCGTGGATGCTGGATTTTGTTGATAAGCCAAAATGGAATTACACCAATGGACTGGTGTGTAGTGCGATGGAAAGCTTGTGGAAATATACGGGCGATCAAAAGTATTACGATTACATATATGCTTATGCCGATACGATGATCAATGAGGACGGAGATATACTCACGTATGATAAGGAGGATTTCAACATTGACAAAATCAATTCAGGCAAATTTCTCATCGCAGTTTATAAGGAATCCGGTGAAGAAAGGTTTAAGAAAGCGATCGATCTCTTAAGGGATCAGATGAAAGACCATCCGAGAACTTCTGAAGGTGGTTTCTGGCATAAGAAGAGATATCCACATCAGATGTGGTTAGATGGTTTGTACATGGGCTCTCCATTTTTGGTGCAATATGCAGTGGAATTTGGTGAAGATTCCCTGTTTGATGATGTGGTTAATCAAATCCGGCTAATAGAAAAATATACCAAAGATGAAGAAACGGGACTTTATTACCATGCGTGGGACGAAAGCCACGAACAAAAATGGGCTGATAAGGAAACCGGTTTATCGGAAAATTTCTGGGGAAGGGGAATGGGCTGGTATGCAATGGCTTTGGTAGATGTCCTTGATTTTATTCCTCAGGATCATCCCGGTAGAACAGAAATATTGGCCAATATAAAACACATGGCAAAGGCTGTTACGGATTATCAGGATGAAGCATCGGGTGTTTGGTACCAGGTGCTCGACCAGGGAGATCGTGAAGGAAACTATCTGGAGTCTTCTGTTTCAGCTATGTTTTCTTATTTTCTGGTTAAAGCCGTGAGAAATGGCTACATCGATGTTTCATACATGGATGCTGCAACAAAAGGATATAACGGCATTTTGAACGAATTCATAATGGTACATGATGATGGCGAAGTTGAACTAACGGATGTTTGCGCTACTGCTGGCCTGGGCGGAACTCCCTTTCGGGATGGGACTTACCAATACTACATCGAAGAGACAATCCGGTCTAATGATCCCAAAGCAGTCGGCCCCTTTATCATGCTTTGCCTGGAAATGGACAAGTATCATTCAAATATATAAAACTGAAGAAAAAACACTTCGTGATGTGGGAAAGAGCAAAAAGCCTGTTTAGATATTTAAAAACTCAAGTTGGCAGTTGGCAAGGGGTAGTTGGCAGGATTTTTTACCAACTTATGTGTTCACACAGCTTAATACTCATCATTTTAGTTGTCTTAAATAGCAATTCACTTGCCCAATCCAAAAAGAAAAAAAGTGAAATAAAAGAAGGCAGCTATGTTTCCTCCGTCTGGGTTGGAGAAAACAGTGATGGAACGTATAAGAATCCAATCATTTATGCTGATTATTCTGATCCGGATGTTTGCAGGGTAGGAAATGACTTTTACATGACTTCATCTTCTTTTAATTGTGTGCCGGCTTTGCCCATATTGCATTCAAAGGACCTGGTTAACTGGACAATCATCAATCATGCCGTAAAACGCTTTCCTGATGAATATTACAACACTGTTCAGCATGGTAACGGAGTCTGGGCGCCATCCATCCGCTTTCACGATGGCTGGTTTTATATCTATTGGGGCGATCCGGATAGAGGAATTTATATGGTCAAAACCCAGGATCCTGCCGGCGAGTGGGAAGCGCCGGTTTTGGTTAAAAAAGCACACGGAAATATCGATTCGTGCCCGCTGTGGGATGATGATGATAAAGTTTATATGGTTCATGCTTTTGCGAATAGCAGGGCAGGGGTAAGCGATGTTTTACAAGTTCAGGAGCTTTCCTCGGATGGAACGGCGGTAACAAGAAACAGGAAAATAGTTTTCAATGGTTATCAAAAACACCCCACCCTGGAAGGTCCTAAATTCTATAAGAGGAACGGATATTACTACATCTTTGCACCGGGTGGGGGCGTTGCCGAAGGTTGGCAGGTAGTACTGAGGTCAGAGAACCCAATGGGTCCTTATGAGGATCGGATTGTGTTGGCGCAAGGTGACACGGATATCAATGGCCCGCATCAGGGGGGATATGTCGAACTGGACAATGGAGAAGGATGGTTTATCCATTTTCAGGAAGTTCAACCTTATGGAAGGATCGTTCATCTAAACCCTGTTCGATGGGAAGACGACTGGCCGGTTATGGGTGTTGATAAGGATGATGATGGTACAGGGGAGCCAGTACTTACACATAAAAAACCGGATGTAGGAGAGACATATCCAATCGTTACCCCTCAGGAATCAGATGAGTTTGACTCAGAAAAATTGGGTTTGCAATGGCAATGGCAGGCCAATTATTACAATTCGTGGTACTCTCTTGCGGATAATCCCGGATATCTCAGACTGAATTCGGTATTTACACCGGATACAAAAAACAGCCTTTGGATGGTTCCCAACCAATTATTGCAAAAATTACCTGCTCCTTCATTTACAGCAACAACAAAGTTGGATGCTTCACATTTGTTGGAAGGTGAAAGAACCGGACTGACATTGATGGGCATGGATTATGCGGTGTTAAGCATTTCCCGATCAGGAAATGATTTCAAATTAAAGTATGGTGTTTGTGACAATGCTTTCGGAGGAATGCCTGAGGTGACCAAACAATCAGTAAATCTTGAAGATGCTGAAATATGGCTCAAAGTGAAAATGGAAAAAGGTGGTATGTGTCAGTTTTCCTACAGCGAAAATGGCGAAGGTTTTAAGAATATTGGTGAACCCTTCCAGGCGGTAGAAGGTAGGTGGATTGGTGCGAAAGTTGGTATATTTGCTCAAAAGGATTCTGAAACAGGTTCTTTCGGATATGCCGAATATGATTGGTTCAGGATTGATTAGGATTAGACTATGTCATGACGTAGATTTTATCTTTTTAATATCATGAAAAGAAAAGAAAATATATTTAGAGCGGGTTCATTATTCATCATATGTTTGATTTGGACATGTGGTTTATCGATCCATGCACAGGGATTGGTTGAAGAGAAGGGGAATGAGGCAATTGCTTTTCCTGGCGCTGAGGGATATGGAAAATACACGACTGGCGGCAGAGGTGGGAAGGTGATCTTTGTGGAAAACCTGAATGACAATGGTCCGGGTAGTCTGAGAGCTGCTATCAAAGATAAAGGTCCGAGAATCATTGTTTTTAATACTTCAGGTACCATCGAGTTGGAATCACAATTAAAGATCAATGACGGAAACGTAACAATTGCCGGACAATCAGCTCCTGGTGATGGTATTTGTCTGAAAAACTTTCCATTGGTCGTAAGCTCTGATAATGTGATCATTCGGTACATGCGATTCAGACTTGGTGACGAAAAGGGATTTGAAGGAGATGCATTGAGTGGCCTGAGACGGAAGAATGTGATCATCGATCATTGCTCGGTAAGCTGGGGTACAGATGAAGCGGCTACTTTTTATGACAATGAGAACTTTACCATGCAATGGTGTATTATTGGTGAAAGCCTGAATTCATCCGTCCATCAAAAAGGTTCTCATGGGTATGGAGGTATTTGGGGAGGAAAAGGCGCAAGTTTTCATCACAACCTATTGACCAATAACAGCAGCAGGAATCCAAGATTTTGCGGATCAAGATACCACAAAGAGCCAGAAAAGGAAATGGTCGATTTTCGAAATAATGTGATCTATAATTGGCGGATCAATAGCAGTTACGGAGGTGAAGAAGGAAATCATAATATGGTGAATAATTACTACAAACCCGGCCCGGCTACAAACGAAAAGGTAAAGGGCAGGATCATCAATCCAATGGAACCATATGGAAAATTTTACGTGGCCGGAAATTATGTAGAAGGAAATGAAAAAATCACTCAGGATAACTGGAATGGCGGTGTTCAATGCGATGATCCTTTGAAATCCAAACTGGAAAAGCCGGTTGCGTTTGTTGAGATCAATATGCATTCTCCTCAGGAGGCTTATGATCTGGTTTTAAATTATTCCGGAGCTTCCCTTGTCAGGGATGAGATAGATGAACGGTTAGTAAATGAGGTAAAATCCGGAACTACTACTTATAAAGGTTCCGTGGATGGATTCGCAGGTATCATTGACAAACCAACTGATGTAGGAGGATGGCCGGTTTTGAAACCCAATAAATCACCACTGGATTCTGACAAAGATGGTATGCCCAATATTTGGGAGAATAAAAATGGGCTAGATCCCAATGATGCTTCAGATGCAAATGGACATGATTTGCATGCGGATTTTGATAATGTAGAGGTCTATCTGAATGATCTGGTAAAAGAGATCACTCTGGGGCAGAGAGGAAATTAAACCTTTCAAGTGTTCTTTCCACTTTCAATAATAATTCCGACTGCACGGGAGAGATCTGCTGATGTTGCAATTAGTAATAAAGTTAATAGGTTATTGAGCTATTGATTACTACAAACTTTTCACCTTTGAACTTTTAACTTTCGTCTTTTTATCCGCCGTAGTTTTGAACGAAGGTGAACGGTCTTCCAACCTCTAAAAGCTATACCACAGAGCTGCACAAAGTTTAAGCACAGAGTTTCGCAGAGGGATTTTCTCCTATTTTTAGTTGTTAGAGTTAATAATCTTTCACCTTTCACCTTTGAGCTTTCAGCTTCGGACTTCCGACTTCCATCTTCCGACTCCGGACTCCCTTCTTTCACCTTAAATTCTTATCCAAAAAATCCAGAATATACTTCATTGTTGGCTTGTGCCATGGGTTGAACAGCCAAAATGAATGAGGCACACGATCGAGAAAATGGGTTTCCACGGGTGTCCCAAAATTCTGGAGTTTCATAATGTAATCCTGTCTGCCTGCTAAAAATCTTGGATGGATACTGGCCAGAAACAAAGTTGGTGGAGTGTATTGGTCCACATGATTGAGAGCAGATGCTTCTTCCCAGATTTCAGGTACTTCCTCGTAGGTGCCGCCCAGCCACTGACCGGCCATTTCTCCTTCCTCAGAATCGGGGTGTTTAAATGCAAGCACGCCATCAACATCTATAATTGCCGTAATGTGTCCGGGTTTTTCTTTTTGGTAGAGGCTATCGGGTTGGTTATAAGTCGTTCCCACAAGTGCGGCTAGCTGGCCTCCTGCTGAGCAGCCCATTACAACAATTTGATCCATATCGATGCCATATTCATCAGCATGTTCATTCATCCAAATGATTGCGTCATACAGGTCCACCACTGCCGAGGGGTAGGTCGCTTCCAAAGACATCCGGTATTCAGGGGCCATGACAAAATAGCCTTTCTTTGCGAGCCGTTCGGCCATAGGGGTCATCAAGGATTTATTCCCGGCACGCCATCCACCTCCGTGAATGATCAGGATTCCGGGGATTTTACCTTTCTTGTTCCTCGGATAAAAAAGGTTTGCGGGCAGTTCCCTTTCACCAATTGTTTTATAGATAATGTCATTTTCTATATCAATGCTTTTTGATGGATTGGAATAGACTGCCGTGATTTTGATGTCTTTTTCCTTGTTATTCTTCTGAGCCTTTTTCAATGCACTTTCCAGGGTATAGCTTGTATCACGAGGGATTGTTGCTTCCTGCCCTTTTATACTGAAAGAGATAATGGTAAGAAGAATAATCAAAGAATATATTTTCATGATATAGATCAATTCAAAACGGATTTAAATAAAACACTATTTAGGGCCTTTATCAACTTAAATACATCATTCAATATTTTTGCTGACAACAATGTGAGTAGCATTCTCACCCTCGATTCTTTGAATTTGATCATACCCTAAATTCGACATATCAATTCCCGATAACAGGTGCTCTCCCGAATTAAGAAAGACCGGTGACAATGCCAAATGCATTTCATCAATATGGCCTGCTTTCAAAAACTGGCGAACAGTTGAAACACCGCCACCAATGCGAATATCCTTTCCGCCAGCTACTCTTTTAGCCTCTTCCAGTGCAGCTTCAATCCCATTAGTAATAAAGTAAAAGGTAGTTCCACCTTTCATCTTTACAGGCTTTCTTGGATGATGGGTTAAAACGAACACAGGAACATGATAAGGAGGTTCTTCACCCCACCAACCCTTCCATTCCTCATCCGGCCAGGATCCACGAATGGGGCCAAACATGTTGCGACCCATGATCCAGGCGCCAATGTTTTCCATTGATTTTTCGGCGAAGTCATTATCTGTGCCTTCAGTTCCACTTCCCTTGCCCATCATTTTCTGAAACATATTTGTTGGGAACATCCATGTATGAAGTTCCTCTCCTTTGGCACCGAGAGGATTTTCCAAGCTCTGATCAGAGCCAGCGCCAAATCCATCAAGAGAGATTGAAAATGCTTTTACGACGATCTTGTTCATATTTTGTTTAATTGGTTATTGCTATGTATGTTTTTGTGACTTAGTTATCCTAATAAATTTTTTGAAATTGAATAAAAATATTCCATGATTATTTTAGGGTATACCCATAAAAGTTAATTTATGATTATCTATTGAGTTTTTGTTAACATGAAGGAATATGAAAAAAATATTAGTAGCAATGCTACTTACTGTTTTATGTGTTCGATTATACTCCCAGGACTTATTGAGCCATGGAAAACTAGAAATATCTGATAATGGAAGGTATTTTCAGTTTGATGACGGTAAACCTTTCTTTTGGTTAGGGGATACAGGATGGTTGCTTTTCAGTAAACTGAATAGGGAAGAAGCAGAGCAATACCTGGTCAACAGGAAAAAAAAAGGATTTAATGTGATTCAGGCTATGGTCCTTCATAATGTGGAACTGGTCAATGTGTATGGAGACAGTGCGCTCGTAAATAAGAATGTTGCTAATCCTGATATTCATCCTGGAAATGATTTTTCAGATCCTGATCAATATGACTATTGGGATCATGTTGATTTTATCGTCAGCAAAGCTGAGGAAAATAATCTCTTTATGGCCATGGTTCCTATTTGGGGATCGAATGTCAAGGGAGGTAAAGTGAGCAGGGAAGAAGCGAAAAATTATGCTAAGTTTTTAGCAGAAAGATATAAAGATCAATCTAATATCATTTGGCTGAACGGAGGGGATATTTTGGGCACCGATTCGACAGAGATATGGAAAACCATTGGTAATACAATAAATAAGTACGATCCAAACCATTTGATCACCTTCCATCCTCGTGGTCGCAACACTTCATCCACATGGTTTCATCAGGAACAGTGGCTTGATTTCAATATGTTCCAGTCCGGGCATCGTCGATATGACCAGGATACAGCACGGAATTCCCACCGTTTTGGAGAAGATAATTGGAGGTATGTTAAGGTGGACTATGGTTTGGAGCCAATAAAACCCACATTGGATGGTGAGCCCTCTTATGAGCACATTCCTCAGGGATTGCATGATCCGAATGAACCTCTCTGGACCGATGATGATTTGAGAAGGTACGCCTACTGGTCCGTTTTTACCGGGGCTGCAGGTTTTACCTACGGCAATAATTCCGTTATGCAAATGCTAAAGCCATCCGACAAAGAAAGTGCCTATGGAGCCAAAGATTTTTGGCATGATGCCATTGATGACCCAGGGGCAGGTCAGATGATCCATTTGAAAAACCTGATGCTTTCCAGACCATATTTTGAAAGGATCCCTGATCAGTCGATTATCGCCAATCAGGGAGAACGATACGATTTCAAAGTTGCCACAAAGGGTGAGAATTATGCTTTTATTTACACTTACACCCAGGGCAAACGCATTTAAAGATTTAAAACTTTTTCTCTAAAGGCAGGGTCAAAACCAGCTTTAAAGCGTCTTTGTCG
>CAJXNP010000031.1 GCA_913057175.1 uncultured Cytophagales bacterium | reverse complement strand
TATACTGTTCAAAACCACACTTTTAACTTGCAAAGTTATCCACTTAAAACGAAATTTATTTTTACCTGAATAGTTACGAAAATTTTTATATCGAAGTAGACGGAGATTTTGAATTATTGATCTACAAGAAATTTATCAAAGATGTTTATAATGGAAGGATTGTTGCTGAAAACAACAGGTATATTGGCCAGCTAAGGTTGTATTTATCCGAATGCCAGTCTATAGGAGATAAACTTGAAAACACCGCTTATAAGGAAAAGAGTCTTGCAAATCTGTTTCAGCGCTACTATGATTGTTCATCTTCCGATTATTCTTATAAAATGAAAACTGAAAAAATATATGCGGAAACCGGACTAATAGCTGGTGTTTCTCTCTCGCATATGAATTTTATCAGTAGTAGCAAGACTTTCGATTATCTATCAGAGGGCAGTTATAATTCTTCCATAAGTCCAACACTTGGGTTTTCTGTGGAATTGATCATGCCCAAAAATCAAAAAAAGTGGTCCATTAACAACGAGTTGATTTTCACCTATTTCAAATTTAAAGGTACACATTTTCAAAGCAACGGGGAAGACAATAATGTGAGGACTAATTTTGAGCTGGCCTATGCTTATCTAAAAATGAATAATTTAATACGATATAAATACCCCATTGGTAAGTCGCAAATGTTTTTTAATGCCGGAGTATCTAATGGAATAGTCATTTCAGAAAAGAACGAAAAAAGGGAGGGGCATTGGTTTTATTCATCTTATAAAGTCACAAATGGCTCTGCAATTGATGAAACCCGAAAATATGAAATTGGGTTGGTTCTCGGAGCGGGTTTAAAAAAGAATAAGTTGTCCTTTGAAATGAGATATGAAAAAGGAAACGGAATTACAGACTATGCCTCATTAAAAGCTTCTCCGAACAGATATTATTTTCTTATTGGATATCAGCTCTGACAAAGGCAGTGATTTATAATTCAAGGTTATCGGAGTTTGTACTTTATATACTATTAGACGTTAGGAAGCCAAAAGTTAAAAATACACCGGAAAATTAAACCATAACGACGTCTACGCCTGTTATAGTCCACTTATAAGATGCTAATGGATACTTGATCCAGTTCTAAAAATCACTAGAAAAGTGGCCTTTCATCTGATCTAAGAATCATATTGCCTCCTCTTTATAGCAACTAGGTTCGCACGGAAGCCGTTGTACGGCATTTCAGAGATTCAGAGCAGAAATTGGAAAAGTGAAAGTTACAAACTTATCCATTTCCAAATTGATTTCAGAAGCTAACGTAAAATAGAATTCGCAAAAAATTTAATTGATTTTTTCGGAAAAATATATTTAACAACTGCCTGATAATCATCTGAATAATTTGAATTAGTCTGTATTACAATAAATAATGATAATCAAAGTCAAATCAGCTTCGGAAAATACAAAAACCTTTTAATATGATTATTTGGAAAGGAAAAGGGATATTAATTATCCTCTATTTATTTGTCACATTTTTGGTGGTTGCAATTTCAACTGGACTTTTAAAGGACAAATTTGAGTTTTTAAAAACAGTACCAATGGAGGTGCTTTTTGGATTTGTATTAATAATTGCGGGCATTTGGACTAAATTGACATCTAATGATTATTATATAAATAAAGAAGGGCGAAAAGTCTCTTTAGATATTGAAAATGAACTTTTCTTTATCAAAATGAGTACATGGGGACTTATTTTACCAGTAATTGGGATTGGGTTGATGATTTATGGAATTATAAAATTGTTCTAGATCAAAATAAAACGCTCGCCAACATTTTTAAAAAACATACCGAATCTCCAGCTTTTTCGAGTTCTACTAGCCCCCCTTAAGGCGCCAGTTTGTCGACCGGTGGAGTCGTAATTTTTGCTCACTTCCTCTTCAGGTTTCACAAGAACTAATAGAAAATATTCAAAAAATAATCAATTCAATTTTTTAATGATGAACAAGAAATATTTCAGCGAAAAGCAAATCTATGCTGCTACTTTTTTTGGAGGGCCTATTCCACCGGGAATTTTGATCTATCAGAATTTTAAAAACATTGGAGATGAAAGGAAAGCTATATTAACAATTGGCATAACTTTAATTTCAACTGTTTGTCTATTTTATCTGATATATGAGCTTCCTGAAGAGCTAATTAACAGAATTCCTAACATAACTTTTACCATCTTGTATACAGGGATAGTATATACGATCTATCACAAATATTTTGGTAATAATTTGAAGGATAATATTGCCGGTAAGGAAAATATAGCATCTAACTGGACTGTTGCTGGTATTACTTTACTGGGCTTGGTCATTAGCCTGGCAATTATATTCACCTTTAGCTTTCTTGAACCAGCGTTTCCCGGAGAAAAAATTGAGTATGGCAATCAAAAACATGAAATATTTTTTGATAAGGGAAAAATAAGCGAATCAGATATACAAACCGTAGGACGAGTATTGACGAACTTCGAATATTTTAACGATGACTTTCGTCAGGCTGTAAGAATTGATAAAACGGGTAATAAGTGTATTTTAAACATACCATTTGACAAAGATTATTGGGAAGACGAAGAAGTTTTGCTTGAATTTGATAATCTACAATCAACCCTGAACATAATGACCAGCGAAAAGTTTAGCTTAAGATTGATCCACTATGAGTTAACAGGGGATGTTAAAACAAAAGACTTATATTAATATTTGTAAAAAAATGTCAAACGGTTGCTGCTTCTATCTTTAAGAGAGGTATGTCTAAGCTTAGGGGGGAGAAATTACAACTCTCTTTGATTTTTACAGTTGCAGGCCTTTTTACAAAGGCTGTAGCGCTTAATTTGGATTTTATTAATGTTCGTACTAACTTTGTAATTACATTATCCTAAAAAAATATGAAGGTAGATGTAATTAAAATAGGAAACTCTAAGGGAATAAGATTAAGTAAGACTTTATTGGATAAATATAATATAAAAGATACCGTTGATTTGATATTGGAGAAAAGCCAGATTATAATCAGACCTTTAGCAAAACCACGCAAAGGCTGGGAACAATCATTCAAGGAAATGTCAAATAATGGGGATGACCGATTGCTGTTTGATGATGTCTTTGAAGATGAAAATCTTGATGAATGGAAGTAATGCAATATCAAATAGTCTTGGTGAACCTTGATCCTACAATAGGAAGTGAAATCAAAAAATCAAGACCTTGTGTGGTTATATCGCCTGATGAAATGAACAAATATCTTAGAACGATTGTGATCGCGCCAATGACTACAACTTCTAAAAAATATCCAACAAGGGTAGAAATAAAACACGATAATAAAATAGGGTGGATTGTTCTTGATCAAATTAGGACCGTTGATAAACAAAGAATTCTCAAAGAACTTGGTAGATTAACAAAACCTGAAATAAAGGAAGTAAAATCAATTCTATTGGAGACATATATAGAATAAAACTAAGCCCGACAATTTCTTCCATGCCAAATCTCCTGCTTGATCGAGTTCTAAAAGTCCGCTACAGAGCACCTATCTACCCCCACTGGCGGAACCGTAATATTTGCTCATCGTTTCGGGGAGTCAGTTAAGAGGTTTTTTGCTAAATCCAGGTTTATCGCCGGATTGCTCCTCCTTTCGGCGGACAAGCAGGTTCGAAGTTTGGTCCAGACTTCCAGCAACACAAATATTACTTATTTGCTTACTCTTTACAGTTCCAGATACATTTTTTTTTTTTGCAAGGGCCGTTATATGTCATAATGTCAAAACAATTTTTTAAAATGCTTCCAACAAAGATTAAGACATTACTTAAAAAAGAACCAAAAATTATAATACGAAAAGTCGGAATGTTTTATGCAATTATCGGTTTCTGGTGTCTCATAGTCCTAAATCTCCAAAAAGCAATGAAGATTACTCTTCCCCAAAATGATGAACAATTCAAGGCTATTGAAAATTTGCTTGACCTTTTACATAGTATTTGGATGAAATATATGCCACCACTTATTGCTATCGGAATAGTAATGATTCTGTTTTCATTTATTTTTGATGCGCTGAAAAAACACCGGATTGTAATTCAAATCATAATATTAACTTTTTGTTGTATATGGGCGATTGCATATGGGATTGCCAGTTTGCCATACTTTGAAGCTTTTATAGGTATTGTTCCCATAAAAGGATTCTTTACTTTTTTTATGTATTTCGTTGCAATTTTGGGATTCGGCTCTGTATTCCTATTTATGATATTGCCGAATTATATGGTTCTTAAAAGAATTCGAGCAAATAAAACCGACATTTAATCTCACTTTTAAAGCATTTAAAATGATCATACTACCTCACAGAATTAAAAAGATTGAAAAGAATTTTTTTGAGTTTTCATTTAATGATGAATACGAAGATATTATACCGGATAAAAATATATTCGATTCATTGACATCTGCTGAACAATACTATTTAGCATCTATATATAATTGGGATGATGGTGTAATAGTTCTGAAATGGATAATCGAAAGTCCGATTTGTGATAAAGGAACTGCAATGAAAATATTTTGGATGGCTTAACCTGATTATTATTTTGATTTCACACATGAAACCATATCCGAATACGAAAGAGATATTTTTGATTTATTACAAATGATTCTTCAAAGATTTAAAGTAAATAATTTTAAAACCGCAAAATTTGAATTTATTCCAGAAAATGAAGGTTTTAAAACCGAATGGGATACAGCTGCTGGAATTTGGGACCTACCATTAGAATTAAAAGAAGGAAATAAAGGAATTCAACCGATCGTACTTGGTTAAACAAAAAAACACTTTACTACTAATTAAAACATGTCGAATTTCCAGCTTTTCAAGTGCTAAAAGCCCATGGCAGCTTGATCGTAATATTTTCTCGATAAATCTCAGGCTTTTTACAAGGGCAATTATTAAACTAAAAATTCATTTGATTTGATAGGCGGAGGATTCATACAACAGATGAATGATTCTTTGAAGTTCAATAAAGGACTTCGTAGTAAAAGAAAGTCAATTAAAGAACTATATAAAGAAGAACTTAAAAACAAAGCTTTATCATATGACAAGGCAGATTTGGAATTCGCCAGGCAGAGAGTAAAACAAAAATTAAAAAGAAACAGAAATAAAGATCTGTTAAAGAAAATTTGGATACTCTCCATTTCAACTATCATGATCTTTGGGGTTGCGTATGGATTAGCAATGCTTGATTCCAATGTAGACCCTGAACCAAAACCCAGCTATGAGGACAAGTCCAAATTATTTAAGACCATGACTCACAAAAACGAGGATGGACTTGACAGGAAGGTAGACTACTTTATTTATGGACCAAAAGCAGCAGAAACGCTCTACAAAGACGGAATGAAGCATCAGCATTCAGAAAGTTATTATGAAAATGGACACCAGTTTCGTTCCGCCTTGTATTATTACGACACACTAATCGTCGACATCTACTTCTTTAAAAACGGTGATACCATAAAAAATTTTCCCGTAATAAACGACATGGATGTACATAGGATCAAACTTTTAAGTAATGACAGTACTAAACAAATTGAGTTTGATTTCTATGATGGTAAAATCATTCAGGAGACTTACAAAGAAATGGCAATTAAAAATAAAGTCACCGCGAACAACTAGAAAAATGACCAAGCGGTTATTATATTCAAGTTTAAATAGTCGACCGCAGTTTGACTGTAATATTTACTTATCGTCTTGGGATCCATTTAAGTGCATCAAAGTGAAATCAAAGTTTATCGCGGATTGCCATCTTCGACAGACAGACGATTAAAGGATTTGTCAAGATTCCCAGGAACGAAAATTTAACATATTTGCTTGCTCTTTACAGCTTCAGATAAGGTTTTGTACAAGGGCTGTTAGCGGCAATCCCTGCCCCGTAGATTATCATGATCAAGTGGCTCAAATACATTTGGAACGAATCTGGAAAAGCTAGTTTCTTAATTCGATTTCTAATTCCAATTTTTGGAACGCTCTTCGCATTAAGACTTTTTGGACTTGTCTATGTTAACAGCCTTGATCCATCTGACTTTCAAAAGACCACTGGTAGAGTAATTAACATCTGGATTGAAGCTGAAACCCCATTTGGGCGAACTCCTAGAACCGAACATAACCTAAAGATCAAGCTCGCCAATAGTAACACCGAATTCAGGATCTACGATAGGTTTGAACATAGGTTTGACGAGTACTTTGATAAAATTCCGATTGGAACAACTGTCACGATTCACCATTTAACTAATAAAGTAGCAACTCTCTCACTTCTTAAATCAGCCGACTTGTACCAACTTGACTCAAATGGACAAACTCTCTTCGAATTCAAGTGGATGAAATACAAACGAAACGGTGATATGAACTCCTTCGCATTTCTAACAATAGCATGTTGGGCTGCATTTGGAATCTACATCTACCAAGAACGATCAAAGAAAAAGAAAGCCGATAACAGGCGCTAGCACGAATGCGCCAAACTGCCTCTTTGCTGCCTGCTGTGCGAACTTCACCATGAATCTGTTGCTGGGAAATAGCAGTGCTTTCTACTTGGCGCATATCGCAGGAGAGTTTGACTTTCACAACGCAGTGCATTCTGGATACTTTGTGAGCACCGGCAGATTCATTAGTTTTATCGGAACTTGCCAAGCTCGGGGCGCACTCCTGCTAGCTTGGTGTTGGCAGGCATTTGCTAAAGTAATTTTCTTTAATTTTTTGGTAAATTTTTTAGATTTGTTGAAATGGCCAATATGAAAAACTACTTTTAAAAATTCTTCGAGGTACATCGGATAAAAATATAGATTTTGAAGAGTTAATAAATCTACTTATTAGATTAGGATTTGAAGAAAGGTTAAAGGTAGTCATCATATATTGACAAAGGATGGAATAGAGGAGATATTGAATTTGTAATCCAAATCCGGAAAAGCGAATCCTTATCAAGTAAAACAGGTAAGAAACATTATTGTCGGGTATCAATTAAAATTAGATGACGATGAAGAATCATAAATATGAAATCATAATTTACTGGAGCCAGGAAGACGAATCTTATATTGCTGAAGTCCCGGAATTAGCTGGATGCTCAGCTGACGGATTAACTTATCAAGAAGCTTTATCAAATGTGGAGATTATCATTGACGAATGGATTGAGACCGCAAAACGTAAAGGACGAAAAATACCAAAACCAAAAGGAAAGCTGATATTTGCTTGACAGTTAAACTAAGATCACCAATCTTTTTGCCTTTCAGAGAATAAGCCGAATAAACTCTATTATCGGCTCGTTAGCTAATCTAATCCATCCTCCATCTTCCTACATTAAAATCTTTGGTCTGATTTAATCAGCCAATACCCTTTCCCTCCTTTCTTTCTTTTTCTCCCTCCTACTTATTAGAAAAACCAACAAACACTTGCGCAGCTAAATAGCTGCACTTATATTTGCAGTCAAATAGCTGCATAATGGAATTAAGAAGAGATGTCTTTCAGGCCATCGCCGACCCCACCCGCAGGGCGATCATTACTTTGGTTGCCCTCCACGCCATGACGCCTGGTGCTTTAGCGGAAAAATTTGATTCATCCAGGCAAACGATATCCAGGCACATTCAGATCCTGACAGAGTGCGAATTGCTGGAACAGGAACAAAATGGAAGGGAGATCTACTATCACCTCAATCCTATAAAGATCAAAGAGTTAGCGGATTTTGTCGAGCCATTCCGA
Source organism: uncultured Cytophagales bacterium (assembly GCA_913057175.1). Taxonomy (GTDB): domain Bacteria; phylum Bacteroidota; class Bacteroidia; order Cytophagales; family Cyclobacteriaceae; genus CAJXNP01. The sequence continues at coordinate 31,638 of CAJXNP010000031.1, read as the reverse complement.
AAATTATGGGATGACCGGTTCAACAAGTTGGAAGCCATTATGAAACAGCACAAACCCAAAAAATAACTTTTTATGGAACTAAGAACGAAAGTACATGCCGAGGATGGCAAGCAGGAATTAAAAATTACCAGGGAATTCGATCTTCCATTGGAATTGCTTTTTAAAGCCTATATAGAACCTGAAATTGTTGAGCAATGGATGGGAACAAAGGTCCTGAAGCTTGAAAGCAAAAAGCACGGCAGCTACCAGTTTGAAACAACCGATCCTAAGGGCAACAAACACGGTTTCAATGGGACCATTCATGAGTTCGTTTCTAACCAGAAGATCACCCGGACTTTTGAAATGGAGAATGCGAATTTTGGCGTTCAGCTGGAGTTCCTGGAATTTGAAGAATTAACTGAGGAAACCAGCAAACTCAGCATGCATGTCGTTTACCGGTCAGTCGAAATCAGGGACCAGATCCTTCAGCTTCCATTTGTGCAAGGTATCAACATGGCACACAACCGGTTACAGGAAATCTTAAAGAGCAAACCTCAAAGACACTAAGAAAAGCTTTGTGTCTTCGTGGCGCAAATGAATCACAAAGCAAAAAAATGAAGAAATGCAAGGATCTTTTACAAGGTTAATGTCGCCTTTAAATACATATATAACTTGACAAAAGTTTTGAAAATAATAAGAAATGCCACGAAGGCACAAAGGCACTAAGAAAAGCTTCGAGCCTTCGTGTCGTTGTGGCATAAACCTAAAAACATTTATTATGAAAAAGAGAAATAGAATCATCTACTGGATTGCCACCATCTGGCTTTCACTTGGAATGGTATCAACCGGAATCGTGCAAATAATTAAAATGGAAGAAGAGGTAGATATGATCACAGGACTGGGCTACCCCGTTTATATTCTGACAATACTGGGTGTTTGGAAAATGCTGGGTGTCATCGCTGTGCTAATCCCTAAATTTCCCTTGATCAAGGAATGGGCCTACGCCGGATTTTTCTTTACCATGTCCGGTGCAGCCATCTCCCACCTGATCGTTGGTGATGAGGCAAGTACGCTCTTCGGACCCATATTGCTAATTGTTCTGACTATTGTATCTTGGTACTTCAGACCAGAGAATAGAAAAGTCGTTTTAATAAATCAATAAAGTAAATTATATGAATTCAAAGGTCGATTGGTTTTTCGATAAGGAGTCTGCATGGCAAAAGGAATACAAGAAATTAAGAACAATCATTCTCGATTGTGGATTGACCGAAGAATTGAAATGGGGTAAACCTTGCTACACATTTCACAAAAGTAATGTTGTTTTAATCCATGGATTCAAAGAATACTGCGCACTGCTGTTTCACAAAGGCGTCTTATTAAAAGATACCGAAGACATTCTGATCCAGCAAACAGAAAATGTACAGTCGGCCCGCCAGTTGCGATTCACTAATCTTAAAGAAATAGAAAAGCAAGAATCCGCAATAAAAGCTTATGTTTTTGAAGCCATCGAAGTGGAAAAAGCCGGATTGAAAGTTGATATGAAAAAAACTTCGGAATTCCCCATGCCGGAGGAATTTAAGAAAGCGTTGAATGATAATCCTGAACTGAAAGCAGCTTTTGAAGCATTAACTCCGGGACGGCAAAGAGGATACCTTCTCCACTTTTCTCAAGCAAAACAGTCCAGTACCCGTGAGTCAAGGATTGAAAAATGTACCCCTCTAATTTTCGATGGAAAGGGATTGAATGAACGGTAGCATGAATTCAAAAGTTGACACATATTTGATTGATGGATGCGGGCGCTGTCCGCTGGGAGGAACACCCGCCTGCAAGGTCAACAATTGGCAGAAGGAGTTGAAGAAATTGCGGCAGATCGTTCTCGATTGTGGCCTCACCGAAGAATTGAAATGGGGTGTACCATGCTATACTTTCAGGAATAACAACGTAGTTATCGTGAGTGCATTAAAGGAATATTGTGTGCTCAGTTTCTTTAAGGGGATCCTGCTGAATGATGCAATGGGTATCCTTCAAAAACCGGGGGAGAATACGCAGGCAGACCGCTTGATCCGATTTACCAATTTCCACGAGATTACTGAAATGGAGCCAGCTCTGAAAACATATATTTATGAAGCCATCGAAGTAGAAAAAGCCGGATTGAAAGTAAACTATGAAAAAAATCCGGAACCACTTCCTGAAGAATTTCAAAATGCATTGGATGAAAATCCGGAATTAAGAAACGCTTTTGAGGCATTGACACCTGGTCGTCAAAGAGGTTACATCCTTCATATTTCCCAACCTAAGCAATCCAAAACCCGAATTTCAAGAATAGAGAAATGCATGCCTCTTATTTTTAATGGAAAGGGATTAAATGACCGATAGTTAAAGACCTTGGCACATTAACGAACACATTATTTTTCTTTCGATCTGATTGAGGCATTCCTGAAAAATTTCAGTATCATTCTTTTTAGGTTTTCCGTATTGACACTTTTAAAGTGATTGAATGTGTGAAAATGTTCCGACTAACCAAAAATTTGAATATTACACCTGACAAACAGTTGAAAATAAATCAATAGAAAAATAGCCTGTTCCTCCTGTTAAACCTTAATCCTAAGTCATCATTATGAGTAAAATTCATGACGAAATGTTTCTGGAGATTAGAAACAAAGAAATCTTCAAACAAGCCCAACATTATGCCCTCGAGTATCTGGAAAGCGTGTTTGAACGTAATGTTTTCCCGACAGAAGAAGCGATAAACAATTTATCAATTTTCGAAGAAGAGCTTCCGGTTGATTCCTCAAAAGCCGAAAAAGTACTTGAACAGTTAAATCAATATGGTAGTGCTGCAACGACCGCAACCCTGGGAGGAAGGTATTTTGGCTTTGTAACCGGAAGCGCCATTCCTATTGGATTAGCAGCTAAAAACATTGGCACCTACTGGGATCAGGCCGCTGCCATGAATGTCATGTCTCCTTTGAGTAGCAAATTGGAATCAGTTGTTGAAAAATGGTTAAAACAATTATTCGGATTACCTGGGGAAACCAGTGCCGGTTTCGTAAGTGGAACTTCCATGGCGAATCTATGTGGCTTAGCTGCAGCCAGATATCGGCTATTTAAAAATAACAATTGGGACATCAACCAAAAAGGGTTAAGAAATGCCCCATTGATAAGAATTGTAACAGGTAAACATGCACATTCAACTGTTTTAAAAGCGATTAGTATTTTGGGTTTGGGACAGGAAAATATTGAATGGGTTGATGTGGATGAACAGGGAAGAATTAGACCAGAATTAATTCCTGAGCTGGATGAAAATACGATCTTAATTTTACAAGCCGGGAATGTGAACAGCGGGGCCTTCGATGACTTCCACAGTATTTGTATTCAAGCAAAAAAAGCCAATTGCTGGGTACATATCGATGGCGCTTTTGGATTATGGGCAGGAGCAGTTGAAAAGCTTAAATACCTTACCAAAGGAATGGAAGATGCATCTTCCTGGGCTGTAGATGGCCATAAGACATTGAATACTCCTTACGATTGCGGAATTGTTCTTTGTGCAGACGAGGAAGCTCTTACTTCTGCACTTCATACATCCGGAAGCTATCTTATAGAAAGCAGGGAGCGAGATGGTATGTTTTATACACCGGAAATGTCAAGAAGGGCCAGGATCATAGAGCTATGGGCCATCATGAAATACCTTGGTAAAAAAGGAATAGATGAAATGATCCTGACCATGCATCAGAGATCTAAACAATTTGCTGAGGAGATAAGTGAAATAAGAGGATTTGAAGTGATCAATGACGTGGTGTTCAATCAGATATTGGTTAGATGCGAGACCGATGAGATCACTTCACAAGTATTGAATAATATTCAAAACTTGAGGGAGTGCTGGTTAGGTGGCTCTGAATGGTTTGGCAAAAAAGTAATGAGGGTAAGTATTTGCTCATGGGCTACTACCGAAAAAGACGTATCCAGATCTATTGCATCCTTTAAAAAAGCACTGGAAATGAAAAATCCATAAGGTTAAACAGAAACTTCAAATTTCCATCGATTAAAATTAATACTCCGGTATCTTCCACCCGTTATGGTAGGTCGGGTGAATGTATGCATCAGCCTCCGAATCATTAAATGTTTGCTTTTCGTTGTCCCAATAAACTTTCTTTCCGGTTCGATACGCGACATTGCCCATGTGCGCATTGATCGCTGCAATGCTTCCCGAGTGAATGCCCGAATTCAATAGTTTTGAATCGTTTGCTTTCATTGCCTCCAGAAAATTGGCTGTATGTAGATCCAGATAACTCACCCCTTCCGGTCGTTTCTTACCTTCGATGCTTTCCATTTTTCCAGTTCCCGTACTGGCATATCCCTGGGCTTCCTTTTCTACCAGCACTTCGTAACCTTCCCTGTTCAAAACCAATGTCCCGTTATTACCGATGTAGGCGATTCCCTCTCTTCGGTTATATGGACCAAGGTCGATTCCCGTTGCATGTTCCCACAGCATATTGAAGTCATCATACTCAAAAATAGCCTGTAAAGTGTCGGGTGTTTCTGAGGCATCATCCGGGTAGGCCAGTTTTCCGCCTGAAGCCATGATGGATTTAGGCGCATTGGTCTTCATGGTCAGAAGTGCAATATCAATCTCATGCACTCCCCAGTCGGTCATTAATCCACCGGCATAATCCCAAAACCACCTAAAATTAAAATGAAACCGATTGGCATTGAAAGGCCTCATGGTTGCTGGACCTAACCAGAATTCATAATCCACTCCTTCAGGAACCACACTATCAGGGACAACAGGAACCGGTTTCATCCAACCCTGGTAAGCCCAGACTTTCACCAGTCTTATATTCCCAAGTTTTCCTGATTGAACGATGTCAATAGCTTCACGATAGTGCGTTCCGCTTCTTTGCCATTGACCGGTCTGAACCATTTTTCCGGATTTATCAGCGGCCTTCATCATGATGTAACATTCTTCAATGGAATTAGCGGCTGGTTTTTCCACGTAAACATGCTTTCCAGCTTCTACCGCATCGACCATCATTTTGCAATGCCAATGATCTGGAGTACCTATGATGACAGCATCTAGGGATTTATTTTCAAGCAATTCGCGGTAATCAGTATATTTTCTGGGTTTATTTTTACGGATCCCTGTATATTCCACAAATCGTTTTTCAATCACATTCTGATCCACATCGCAAATTGCCCTAAGATCTACTTCAGCATTTTTGATAAATGATTTAACATTTGACCAACCCATTCCATTACAACCGACCACCCCTATATTAATTTTGTTATTCGGTTGAAAGCTCCGGTTAATGTTGAAGCTATGCACCAGTCCGGGAATTGCCATTCCTCCTGCTGTTGCCGCTGCTGCCTGATAAATGAATTTTCTTCGTTTCATAGGAATCTGATTTAGGTCCGAAAAGTTATAAGGTCGTGAAATTTGTTATGGAAATCAATGACATAATTTATCAGTGAAGGCAATTAAACGAGGCTTTCAATGAGTCAAAAAAATACACATAATATTTAGTGAAAAAATAAGCTACAAATCATCTACTTAGCAATGTTTTAATTCCCGAAACATAGGAAGGGTTTTCATTCATGCCATTATGTCCCTGTCCAGGTATAATGACCAGTTGGTCAGTTGGTTTAAGATGTTCTTTTAGTTTTAATGATGATCCCATGTAAATGATCTCATCCTCATCACCATGAAAAATTGTGATCGGACAATCTACTTCCTTTACAAATTGATAAGTTTCAAATTGGTAATTCAGAAGAAATTTGGGAATGAATGGATAAATATGGCTCATCAGATCTTTTAGACTGTAATAGGGTGCCTGGAGAATGAGCATTTTCGGTTGGTTCTTTGCTGCCAACCTGGCTGCAGCTGCTGTCCCAATCGAATAGCCGATCACAACTATGTTTTTCTCTTCGTAATCTGAGCTTAGGTTTTCATAGGTTTTATGAACATCCTGGTAAAACTGATGTTCATTATGAATTTTCCCACCGCTTTTTCCATAACCCCGGTAGTCCAGTACAAACACATCATAGTTTAATTTCAGATAAGGTTCCGCAGCGTACCCCCATGAATCAACTGCTCCTGCATTGCCATGCAGATAAAAAACCAAACCTTTAGCTGCATCTGCATGAAATAGAATACCATGAACGGAAACATCGCTATCAACAGGGATAAATTTTTCTTCAAACTTCCATGGAAAGCTGAATTGATAATCCAGTGAAAGCTTTGAAGGAAAAAATATGAAATTCTCTTGCCTGAAAAACAATAGTAAGCAGATTAGGATGTAAATAAGGAAAATAGCGATGAATGATTTTAATATTTTGTGAAGATAGGGAAACATTCCAGTTTTCAGGTTTTTTACTCCCCGGCTTGTTTTAAAATAAATTCAAACAAATCATCACTAAACCTAAAGTCAGTTTTTTTAATTTTTTTAAGAATAGGTTTTACAGAATTGATAACGCCAGCTTGTCTGGCTTTCAAAAGTAAACCAAATGTCCCTGAAAATTTTAGCTTCAGTTTATCCGCAATTTTCCTTCCTTTCAAATCATCAATAATTAGAACAGAATTCTCCAATTCAAGAGCAAGAGCAATCGCACTAGCTTCAATAGGATCTATTGCCATTTGCAAAATTTCCTGATAGAGCTTGTTCTTTGGTGACTTTACGTGTATCCATTCAGGTAATTTTTTATCAAATTCGTTTTTAATAATTGGAGTAATGTATACTTTTTCAGATAGCTTATTGAGAAGGGATAACTCACCAATTTTAAACAAGAGAATTAAGCAGCTGGTATCAGAAATAATTATTTCATAATCTAGCTGCATCGTTTAAAATTTCTGAAAGTGGGTAGTTTATTAATGAAACATTATAATCAGCCAAAATTTCAGAAAAAGCCAGTTTTGACAAACCAGACAATTCAGCAGCCTGACCAAGAGAAAGCTTTCCAGACTCATACATCTTGGCAGCAAGGAATCTCTTTATTTCTCGCTCATCGATATCCAGATTTTCAGGTATATCCAGGGTTATATTTTTCATATTCAAATTTACTAAAAAATTACTAAGGTTTTTAAAACTGAAATCCCACTCCATTTTAAGACTGATTTCTATAGTGCTAATCTACCTTTCTAAACGTCAATTTCGTTCCATCATATGCTTCCAAAAACAAATTGAGTTCTTCAAACCGGTATTTCAACCTCCTGTTGTTCAGTATTTTTGATAGTTTATCTTCAAGATCCATGTTCAGGCACATATTGGTGGTTGATGTCAACAAGCCAAATTGAATAGCACCTTTTTCAGCTACAAAAAAGCTTCCATTTACACTGTTGCAACCCAGGTTTCCCAGGAATCGCTCTTCTTCTGAATAAAATTCAAATACCGGTGTTTCATTATTATTCAAAAGTTCTTTATCCAATTCTTCATTGTTTATGTTAGTAAGAACCCAAATATCATGAAGGCGGTAATCAGGCATAAACTCCCCACAACCTTCATAGACCTCATAATCCATATTTCCTTCGTTCATCACTTCTACCCTGACGATGTTTCTAAATACTTCATCTGACATCGAATCATGACATTGCTGCTCGCGAATGGTCACCAGTATACTTGAATTTCCTATGATACCTCTTATCCTGGACACAGGCGCATCCTGTGCCTTGTTGATGTCCAGATCATCTGTTCGTATTTCCTCTCCTTCCATTGTGGTAAAGATCAGGTATCTCTCGAAGTCGATCTCCAGATTCCAAAATGGCTCATTTCCTCGTGCTTTGAAATCTGTTTCCGTATCCAGCTCAGCAGGAGACATCGCCCTCATTCTGTTTCTCATGATATTTTCTACCTGCTCGTCCGATGCATCATTTCCGGATTTTTTCAGTCGATACATCTCCTTCAATTCGGATTCAATCTTATTTCTTTTTTTATTCAATAACTCAAGACCATTCTCATGAATAAAAAAGTATTTTTCGTCATCAGGTAATTCGACTCTCAGTGTGGTGTCGTTTTCCAGGTACCATCGCCCCGAATGAATAATTTCATTGGAAGATTCTCCCTGATGAAGCATAGTTTCCGTCAGGGTTCCATTCGCATCCAGGACCAAATCATATCGGATCCCTTCACAATCTGCACAGGGAAATACACCTTCGTAGTGATCAGCAATGTCTTCCATGTTGATGGTGATGGCAGCTTCCTTTTTGGAACTACACAAAGCAAACAACCAAAATATGATAGTTGCCAAGCCAATATTTAAGATTCTTCTGATCATTCTATTCTCTATAAAATTTAGTTATCCAACTCCCAACCAAATGACGTCTGAAAAACATAATCGGTTGCTGAAGCCCCTTCTACCGGCTGATTATCATAGTTGATAGAATAGCCCAGTTTTATATAAAAGTCCAGTGGAAGATCGTATTTCGTATCAATCTTGAAATCCGCTCTCCAACGACCACCATCCGTGACACTTGGATAGACGTTGCCTGCTGTCAGTAAAGATAAATCACCGATATCAAAAAGATTTAATTCAGACCCTACAAATGCTTCTAAACTCTGATGAGAAGATTCTTCGGTTGTGAACTTTTCATTGTTAAATGATGCTCCCGCCTGAAACCCAAAGTAACTTTTATTCGTGTGGAGGATATATTTTCCCAAACCTATTTTTCCATTTGTCCGAAGATCAAGTTTCTGCTCAGTGTTTGACAGGAAGGAAACATTTGCTAAAAAGTACCAATCTTTCGGCAAAAAATATCGGTAAGTAAGTCCACCATCCGTTCTCCTGATTGGATCGACATCATCCTGTGTAGAGTTAACAGAATTGAAGGAAATATCCGTTGACCATCTTTCGGCAATATATCCCAGGTTACTTCGTGCACTAAGCTGCCTTAGATTGTTTGATTTTGTATAACTAAACCCTAAGTCCAGTGAAGCATATAGCTTGCTCCAAAAGTCACTGTCAACTGCCTTTAAATAGACAAGGTTATATTTTTCCGTTTCAACTTCCTCCCCCCAATTTGTAACCAAAATTAATTTTCCGTCCCCTGTGGATCTAAACCTTCCATTGTAACGACTTCCATCAGCCAGGGAAATCAGAAAATTAGTATTGGCATAGAGCTCTTTTATCCCACTCCATTCTATTTTAAAATCACTGTCACTATAATCTGTTTCGATAGTAAGAACTCCCCGATCCATACTCTTGATCTCTCCTACCATACTATTGCCGTTACTAAATACTAAGGAGTCTGTTTGGGCTAAAGAGTGGGTAGCAATAAATAGCATAAAAATTGTAAACTGGTAAATGGTTGATTTCATTTTGTACTGGTTTGGTTTAGTGCAATATTTTTCTTTTGGAAATCGACTTCCCGGGTAGGAATCATTTATTCACTAAAATACTTTTATTGAATTAAAAGCAAAAACCATCAATAGAAATTTACCTGGCGTGGAGATTGGATAGAGAAATCAAGCATTTCATAGCTTTTTTTGAATCCAGTACTGGTACAAAAATGTGATCATGATGATAAGCAGCGATGACATTGCAACTGATATTCTGCTCGGCCAAAGAAGCTGAAACTGCTGCAGTCAGACCAACTGCTTCCAATGATGAATGAACAGATAGGGTGATCCAGGAATAAACGCCTTTGTATTCTAAAGCTAATTTATCCGCATTCTCTTTCAGCATCACAATAGAATAGCCTTCATCTTCCTTGAACATAGAAATGCAATCAGCGATATCCGATTCATTTAGTTTTCGTATCAAACAAAAAACATATTCACCACTATGTAATGTGGGATTTAGCTCTTTCAACAAGATGGAAAGCTTCGATTCTCCGGACATGTTAACTTAAAGTAATATTAAAGGAACGCTTTGATATTCAATATCGCAAAGTAATCACTTTCTAAAATTCTCATTAAATTCGTTCTGTGAAAATCGCGCTATCAATTATTGTTGTCATTTTGAGTTTTACACAATTAAATGCTCAAAATATAAAGGCTCTCGAAGACTCGCTTGATACCTCTTACGGCAAGCAAAAACTCTTGATTTTGCATAAGCTAACCGGGCTATCACTACAATCTGATCCACGGAAGGCCGTTCGATACGCCAAACAGGCCCAGGACCTGGCAGACAATATCATTGCCCCATCAAATACCAACATCCAAAAAAGTGACTATTATCTGAAACCTCTTTCCCATGTTTGGGCAGGCAGAGCTTATTTTGAAAGAGAACAATATTTGGAAGCAAAGAGAGCATTTGAACTTGCACAGGCTGAAGCCAATAAAATCGACTATACAGAATCCGATCCATTGATCGGTGAATATCTCGAACAAATTGACGCCATTGCTCAAAGAGATAAAAAGGCGGTAGAGGGAAATTTCTTCAAAAGAAACCTGGGTAATCTCGGCATAGGCGAAGTAATTTCCGAAACAACTGATGAAGTCAATATCAGCGCTACGGTAAAAATGGCGGAGTCAAATGAAAAAGCAGGATACTATGCGAAAGCGATAGAAAACTATCAAAAAGCAATCAATTTGTTGAGGGATAAAGGCAACAGTCAGCAGATTACAGAGATCAGAACTCATATTGGTGATATTTATAAGCAGCAAAACAAACTGGAAGATGCCCTGGACTATTATGTATTGGCAAAAGACGATTATTTAAGAGCCAATGACTCCTCAGGAGTGCTGAGGGCTCAAAGCAAAATTGACAATGTCCAAAACATCAAAGAAGCACGCAAAGTGATTGAAACCAGTGTTTCGGATAACCTAACGACTTACGATCCTCAACCCAAGAAAGAAGCAAAAGCCGGAGAGGATCCTCAACAACAAACGCAGGATGAGATAAAACGGATTGCCGAGCAACTGGAGGAGGAAAAAGATTACAAAAAATCCCTGGAATACTACAAACTGTATACGGAACTACAAGACAAATACGCAGAGGAGGAACGGCAAAAGGAATTAGCCCTTCTGGACCAGGAAAGGGTAAACCAGGAAATAACCCTGCTAAGGCAAGATCAGGAAATCAAAGAACTTCGGCTCACGCAAAGTGAAATCAACTTGCAGAAACAAACACGCTTCCGAAATAATCTTGCAATAGGATCAGTCTTTTTACTGGTAGTCGCCTTTGCCTTGTACTACCTCTATCAGAGCAAAAAAAGAGACCATTCAAAGCTGCAAGTAGCCTATAACGATCTTGATATTGCCAGGAATAAATTGGCGGATGCCGAAAAACGGATCAAAAACCTTCTCAACCAGCAGGTCTCTGGCGCTGTCGCGCAAGCGCTTCTTACAGAAGAGATTACTGATAAAATAGAAAGAAAATTTGTGTGCATTATGTTTCTGGATATCCGCAACTTCACTCCCTTTGCGGAGACCAAGGCACCGGAAGAGATCATCCAATTCCAAAATGATGTTTTTGGTTTTATGATCGACATTGTCCAGCAAAATAACGGGATCATCAATCAATTACTTGGAGATGGCTTTATGGCAACTTTTGGGGCGCCGGTTTCTTCCGGAAACGATTGTGATAATGCCGTTCACGCAGCACTAATGATCATTGAAACCCTTAATGAAAAGGCGAACACGGGAAAAATTCCGGAGACCAACATTGGGATAGGCTTGCATGCGGGCTATGTAGTAGCTGGGAATGTTGGAACGGTAGACAGAAAACAATATTCCATTACCGGTAATACAGTCATCATCGCAGCAAGAATTGAACAATTAAATAAAGAATTAGGGACTAAAATATTGATTTCTAAGGATGTATACGATCATATGTCTGCTAAAAACGGAGAGTCGACAGATTTCAAAGAAGTTCATATCAAAGGGCGAAAAGAACCCGTTCAGGTGCTGAGCTTAATCTGATCTTTAGATTTTAATCTAAATATCCTTTCCCATCAAGGTGGTTATCCAAGTTGACAATATTCTTCCTTTTTCAGCAGAATTTAAATAGCAGAATAGTATCAAATTTAATTATTGTGGTACTCTATTAAAAAAGACATCTGGCAAACTCCTGATGTCAATTTCTTAAAATAGACTTACAGAAAAAATTACAATTAATGTCTTACTTAGAAACATTTAAGGCATTTTTTGTAAAGATAATTAACTTTATTTGCAAATAATTCATAATTTTGAATCTTTGATTTAATCATACGAAACAAAAAAACCATTTTATTGCAATTTTAACATTAATGGAAAACAATACTGAGTTTGAGATAAAGGAAGGTTATGTAGTTGTAACGGCTCACGGAAAACGGAATCTTCTTGCTATCATAGAAGGGACAAAAAAGTTAAACGAAATTGCAGAAGCCAACAACGTTAAGTTCGCCCTGGTAGATTACCGGGATGTCATCATCAATACTCCTCTGGCAGACGCATTTAACCTTGTCAAACTGTATGAACAAAAATTGCCAAGGTTTAGCGAATCCGTTATTAGTCTTGTAGTGACGGAAAGAAATCTTGAAATTGCCCGGTTCTGGGAATCCGTTTGTCACAAAAGAGGTTACCAATACAAATTATTTACCGACTACAAGGCTGCAGAGAATTGGCTAACTATCCAAATTGAAGAGCATAGTTCACCCAGCTAGTTTTATCACACAGGTTTTTCCTATCAAAAAGAATAGGTAATCTAATTAAGATGAAATGTATTTTTGCAATTAAGATTAACCAACAGAAAGCCATTATATGAAAAATATAGCAGCTATTGAGGTAAAGGAACGGTATATTGTCATATCAGAATCTGGCCAACGGAATGATCTGCTATCCATAGTTGAAGACACAAAGAAAATCAATGAAGCCGTTCAAAAATACAATGTGAAATATGTACTCGCTGATTTTAGAAAAATCAATTACAATGTTCCCTTTTCAGATGCATTAAATCTCGTCAAATTCTACGAACAAAAATTACCTGCCTTTAGCAATCTTGTTGGCGGTCTTATTATTTCTAAGTCAAACCTCGATATCGTAAAATTCTGGGAATCAATTTGCCATCGACGGGGTTATCAGTTTAAGGTTTTTACTAACTATTCGACAGGAGAAAATTGGCTTACTAACCAAATAGTAGCGCATAGATTATCAAGTAAATAAACATCCCATATTACATGCCATTAATTTTGAAAAAAACATTATTTACCTTTGGCAGGTGATAAGTCAGCGATTTTTAGTTAGTTGCAATGAATTTTTTAAATTAATTATGGATAACCAGACATCGATCGAAAAAAGAACAGGATATTTAGTGATGAAAATGTCGGGTCCGCGTAACAACTTTCTTTCTATAGTAGCAGATGCCAAGCTGATCAGCAACGCCATTAATGAGAACAATATTAAATATATTCTCACAGATTTCAGGGAAATAAATTTTAACGTTTCCGAATCGGATGCATTAAACCTGGTTAAATTCTACGAACAAAAGTTACCTGGTTTTGACGATCTAACTGCCAGCCTGGTAATTTCTAAAGGGAACCTGGAAATCGTAAAATTCTGGGAATCCGTTTGCCATCAACGGGGTTATCGATTTAAGATTTTTACGGATTATGATGAGGCCGAACAATGGTTAATAAATAATATGCCGTAAAGCAACGCTTAAGAATTAGCTGTCCTGGTTCCATATTCATTTTTTTTCAAAAAAATTTACCGCCATTCAAAACAATTGTCACATTAACTAGTTTAATAGTAATACTATTGTTTTTGCCCATAATACTAATATGCAGGAAATACTATCTAAGGTGATTATCCAGGTCAATGAAAGGACTTACCTGAAAAACCCTGATTCCAGTGAATTGGGAAAAAAGATCATTTCAAATTCCGTGGATATGATTGATGAAAAAGGCTTTGAAAATTTTACGTTTAGAAAGTTGGCGTTGGAAATTAACTCAACAGAGGCATCTATTTACAGGTATTTTGAAAGTAAACACAAGCTGTTATTATACCTGATGTCATGGTATTGGGCATGGATGGAATATCAACTGGTATTTAACCTGGCTAACATTTCATCACCTGTTGAACGCCTTAAACGTGCAATAACATTGCTTACACAACAGATCAGGTCCGATAATAATAAAGCTGTTATCAATGAAGAAAAACTACATCGGATCGTCATATCAGAATCGTCGAAAGCTTACCTAACGAAAGAAGTGGACCAGGAAAATAAAGCTGGAGCATTTCTGGGATACAAGCAATTGGTTGCGCGGGTGAGCGAAATTATTTTAGAGATTAATCCTGATTATGAATATCCGCATATGCTGATTTCTACCATCGTAGAAGGTAGCCATCAACAACGCTTTTTTGCAGATCACCTGCCCAGGTTAACCGACGTAACCAAACGGGGAGATGCTGTAATCAACTTCTATAAAGATTTGGTGTTCAAGGCAATTGCAAAATAGATAACGTGATGTCCACAAATTGCTTACTGTTATTTTCAACAATATGGTTGCGGATTTTGGCTGTCATTCTTCTGATGGGCATGTTAAAACCAACCTATTTACCACTGTTTAACAAGGCCAACACAATTGACAAAATTGAATACCATCAACAATCGGAATCTGAAAAGCAGGAAATAAAACAGGAATACGACACGGACACCTACTTTACAAATGAAAATCTTCGTCTTAGAGATAAGATCAAAGTTCAAGTAATTCCCATCAACAATAACGATTTGACCCTCCATTGGAAATCGGAGATCCCCTACCCCCCTCCGAAATCACAATAACTTGTTCACCCTCAACTATACCTTATCAAGTTTAAATTTCATCGAGTTTACATGGGCATCATTACTAAAAGTTCCCATTGATAAATGATCAATTTAATTAATAAAAACAGTTATGGAAAAGCTACATCCGGTACAAAGATTCTGGAGATTACTAAAGCCGGATAGTCGGGAAATAAGGAATATCTACGTGTATTCTATTTTCATAGGGCTCGTCAATCTATCCCTCCCCCTTGGGATCCAGGCAATCGTCAACCTGATACAGGGTGGTCAGATCAACACGGCATGGGTCGTTTTAGTCATTATTGTAGTTATCGGCGTTCTGGTCACAGGGATCCTGCAGATCTCACAATTGCGGATAACAGAAAACCTGCAGCAAAAGATATTTGCCCGAGCCTCGCTGGAATTTGCCTACCGAATTCCACAGATCAAGATGGAAGCATTGTACAAGCACTATGCTCCTGAACTCATGAACCGGTTTTTTGACGTGATAAATGTGCAGAAGGGCCTTCCAAAATTGCTGATTGATTTTTCGATGGCTATTTTACAAGTATTTTTTGGGCTGATTTTGCTTTCCTTTTACCACCCCTTCTTTATCTTATTTAGCCTGCTGCTGATCTTGTTGGCATACCTATTTTTCAGACTCACAGCCAATGCAGGTTTAAAAACAAGTCTCAAAGAATCGAAATACAAATATGAGGTTGCTCACTGGCTGGAAGAAGTTGCCCGAACGCATAAGACATTCAAGCTGGCTGGAAATACTGACCTTCATCTGCAAAATGCTGATAAAAGATCGGGGGATTACCTCGAAGCAAGAGAAAGCCATTTTAGCATATTGGTGAGACAGTACTACCTCATGGTCTTGTTTAAAGTGCTTATTGTAACAGGACTCCTGGCCATTGGAGGTATCCTTGTGATGGAACAGCAGATGAATATCGGACAGTTTGTGGCTGCGGAGATCATTATCCTTTTAATCATGACATCAGCCGAGAAGCTCATTCTCAGCCTGGAGACGATCTATGACATCCTCACCGGTCTGGAAAAAATCGGACAGGTTACCGACATGGAGCTAGAAGCCAAACAAGGGATTTCCGTCAATGGCAGTGATGAGAAAAAGGGGATGGAGGTCATTCTCGATTCTGTCAGCTTTTGGTACCCGGAAAGTCATTCAAAGGTTTTGAGTGACATCTCCATTGCGTTAAACCCAGGCAAAAAAGTAGTTATTACCGGTAAAAACGGTTCGGGTAAAAGTACACTCCTCCAGGTAGTCGCAGGGCTATTCGATGTGCAGGAAGGAAGCATCACATACAATGGATTGCCAAAGGGAAACCTCGATATCGGATCACTTCGATCCAGCTTTGGTGACTGCTTCAGAGAAGAATTATTGTTTGAAGGGACTGTAATCGAAAACATCACCATGAACCGGACATCCACTGACTTTGAAAGGGTTAAATCGGTTGTCGAAAGACTTGGGCTCGATCAATTTGTCAAGTCACTCTCCCATGGATACGATACCAGATTGGATCCACAAGGAAGGAGGCTGCCAAGAAGTATTGTCCAAAAGCTTTTGATTGCCCGTGCGACAGCACATTCACCTAAACTAATGTTGGTGGAAGATATATTGGAGGTTTTTGATGGAGAAGATAAACAGAAAATTGTCGACTACCTGATGGACGACCAAAGCCCATGGACGCTGGTTGCAGTGACCTCAGATCCACTAATGGCAAAGAAATCCGATAAAATCGTTGTCATGGATCGCGGTAAAATAATTCGTGAAGGATCTTTTGAAGAACTTAAAAATTACCAGGACTTAAACATTTACCCCAATGCTTAACATTTCTCCAAACAGTATCCAGGCGAACATCAACAGGGCTAAATTCCAATCCCTGGCTAAGGCAGAAAATCGAAAGTCAGGCCGTGCCCTGTTGCGCATATTGACCATTGTTTTTGGTTTGTTTTTCATCCTGATATTCTTACCATGGACCCAGAATATCCATACCAGGGGAAATGTTACGGCACTCCGTCCCGAACAGCGCCCACAAACGATCCATTCAATCATCGCCGGAAGGATGGAAAAATGGTTCGTACAGGAAGGTGACTTTGTTCGGAAAGGTGATACCATCCTGCATATTTCTGAAATCAAGGATGAATATTTTGATCCTAACCTGCTTGACAGAACCCAGGAACAGTTGAAATCCAAGGAAATGTCCGCAAAATCGTATGGAGAAAAAGTAAAATCACTTGATAACCAGATTGATGCGCTCAACAGAACCAATAGGCTCAAACTAGAGCAAGCCAAAAACAAATTACAACAATCCCGGCTGAAGGTGGTCAGTGATAGCATTGATTACGAGGCGAGCATCATCAATTATGAAATTGCCCAGGAACAATTCAGGAGAATGGAAAAACTATATCAGGATGGATTGAAATCCCTAACCGAAATGGAAAACAGAAAGCTTACGCTTCAAAAAGCACAGGCTGCCATGATATCAGCTGAAAACAAACTTCTGACCAGTAAAAATGAGGTTATCAATGCCCGGGTTGAGTTGACTTCCATTGGAGCACAATACCGGGATGAAATTTCCAAAGCTGAATCAGATAAATTCACCGCACTTTCAAGTATGTACGACGCGGAGGCAGCTGTAACAAAACTGCAAAACCAGTACATGAACTACTCGGTCAGGATTGGAATGTACTACATAACAGCGCCACAGGATGGCTATATTACCAAGGCTATCCAATCGGGGATTGGTGAAACAGTGAAGGAAGGTGAAGACATCGTAAGCATCATGCCTGCTGAGTATGACCTGGCAGTAGAAATGTATGTCAAACCAATCGATCTGCCTTTGATGGATAAAGGACAGCATGTTCGTGTCCAGTTTGACGGTTGGCCGGCTATCGTTTTTTCCGGTTGGCCCAACACCAGCTATGGAACATATGGAGGCCAGGTATTTGCAATCGATAACTTTATCAGCAACAATGGAAATTACAGGATCCTGGTCGTGCCTGACCCAAATGACCACCCGTGGCCGGAAGCTTTGCGAATAGGTTCGGGTACGAAAAACATGGTGCTTTTAAAAGATGTGCCTATCTGGTACGAACTATGGCGTAAGATCAATGGTTTCCCGCCCGATTATTACAAAATTGAAAACCAACAAATGGATAAAAAGTGAGCAATATGATGACTAGAAAATATTTGACAATAGCTTTTTCCTGGCTCATCGCTCCGTTTTGTCTGGCGCAAGAAGATGAAAAGAAAGTGCTCGGTCCGGAAAAATTTATGGAGATCGTTCAAAACCACCATCCTGTAGCCCGCCAGGCAGATATCCAGGTAGCAAAAGGCGATGCAGCATTAAGATCTTCCCGGGGAGGATTTGATCCGAAGCTCTATGGTGATTATTCCCAAAAGTATTATGATGAGAAGACCTATTATGGGCTGTTCGATGGAGGGTTGAAAATACCCACCTGGTTTGGCATGGAACTTAAAACAGGAATCGAAAAGAATGAAGGGGTTTATCTCAACCCTGAAAACAATGTTCCTGATGCGGGGCTGTGGTATGCCGGAGTTTCCATTCCAGTCGGGCAGGGATTGTTCATTGATAAGCGAAGGGCCGAGCTTCGCCAGGCAGAAATATACAGTAAAAGCAGTCGGCTTGATCGCCAGTTGATCCGCAACCAGCTTCTGTACGATGCAGGAAAATCTTATTGGGATTGGTTCATGGCCTATCACAATTTACAGGTTTATGAGAATGCACTTCAACTTGCACAGGAACGTTTTCAAGCCGTCAAGCAAAGTGCATTATTGGGTGATAATCCTGCTATCGACACATTGGAAGCAGGTATTCAGGTGCAAAACCGGAGATTGGGCTTGCAGAGTGCACAATTGGACTATGCTAATACCTCGGCATTGTTATCGATTTATTTATGGTCGGATGGAATAATCCCTCTTGAAATATCCGAGGAGACCACTCCCATTCCGCTTGACAGTGTCACTTCATTACAATTGGAAGCAACCTACTTCTCACAATTGGATTCGATGATCAATAATCATCCGGAATTGCAGCAATACCGATATAAAATTGATCAGCTGACGTTGGATAAACGATTGAAACGCGAACAGATCAAACCTAAATTAAATCTCAATTATTTTGCGCTTTCAGAACCGATCGGTGAGAACCCCATGGCTAATCTCTCTACCAACAATTACAAATGGGGTCTGGAGTTCAGCATGCCCATTTTATTGAGAAAAGAGCGAGGTGAATTGAAGCTGGCCAATCTGAAACTTGAGGAAACGGAAATGGATATCAAAAACAAACTCGCAACCATTGAGTTCAAAGTGCAAGCCTCTGTAAATGAATGGCTGACTACACTGGATCAAATCGAATTGTACAACCAGACCGTCAGGGACTACCTTGGTCTGTTAAACGGTGAACGGCAGCTTTTTAATGCCGGGGAGAGCTCCCTCTTTTTGTTGAACAGCCGCGAACTGGGGTACATCCAGGCACAGCTAAAACTCATTGAGTTGGTCAGCAAGAACAACAAGTCGATTTTGACTACCCGATATAATTTGGGGGAGTTGGCGGTGGAATAAAACTTGATGCAAAATTTCAAGATTTATAGGTAATTATCGCGCAAACTTGCTGACCTATTCAATTAATTTTGAATGGTTATTCTCTGAACAAATTCGATATCTTGTTCTTTTCTCAAAAATTTTCAATAAATTAACTCTCGATTTTTTCATAGCCTGATTAGTAATAATCTGCCAATCTCACTGGCACTTTTTAATTTTTTAATGAAATGGCTTTAAAAAAGGGGTTTTTACGTTCGCAAAATACTTTTGTAAAAAAGAAACGTGTACCTACTGGGGTATTCGTTGGAGTTTTATTCTCCTTTGGTTTATATGGTTTTTTTTATTTGTTCAGAGAATCCTTCAGAATATTTACAAATGATTATGGAGGAGAAATCTTATTAGTTCTTTCGCCAAAAGAAAACTTTATCTATAATTTCTTTTATGCCTTCATAGCATCCTTAGTGGGCTTCTATGTTTTTGTGAAATTCAGTGTTGAAAACTCCATAAACTTTCAGAACAAGAAATTGAAATTTAAGCAAAGGCATTTACTTGCTGAACAAGCATACTTAAAATGGAATTTTCTTTTCGTATTTAGCAAGGTTGTAGGTTTTATTGGTATCTCCTTTATAACAGTGACATTACAATATGACATTGATTTTCTCTCCGAATTCGGCATCATTTTTATCCTTCTGCCACTGGTTCTCTTTCTTGACCTTTGGCCGATCATATTAAGAGCTACTGGAGCCAAAGCCTATAAATGGATGCTGATTTCTTTTATTTTCATTTTTTCTCTAAGTTTTCTTTACGCCAATATCAATTTCATTGACTACAAAAAGATCAATCAAAAAATACAGAGTTGCAATATCGTTACCGCTTTCTCACTTGAAGTACCGAGAAGTCAAACCTATCGCAAAATCGAATCGAGATATTTAACTGATCATATTTATGTTGTAAATGATTCCATTGAAAATGCTCAACCCCTAATTTTTTTAAATGATATTTCGAACAAGATTAAACTGGAACACTTGATCACCTCAATCAATGCTGAAAGGGAAAAACTCTATTTTGATGAAATTTATAGATGGAAGCCCAATCTGCATATAGACAAAAAGGTTAAGTTAAGCTATTTCAATAAAATCAAACAGGAACTTAGGAAAGCAAATGTTTCCAACATCCAGCTATCGACAAGTATCAAACATTCTCTATATCCCTCTAATTTCCCTGGATTTAAATACCTGGGAATGCCACAACATTTGATAAAATACTATCCTGAATTTGAAAATTTCCTGGATTCAGCTGAAAGATTGGATTTCTCCAAATACACCCTTAAACTTTCAGAATCGCAAATGTACCGAACAGAAATTGTTAAAACATTCAATAGAATTAAGCTCGAAGTCTTAACTGATAAAATATTAGTGAATGGGAAGCAAATGAATGAATTTAACCTTCGGCTATTTCTAAACAAATTTATTAATAAGTATCAGGATAATTATGTGATCATTTTCGAGCCAGATGAAAATATATCTTATGGCAGATATATTGAAATCCTGGATTTAATGTGCTCTGTGGTTGAATCACTTAGGGAACGAGCTTCTTTAGAAACATATGGTGAATCATATAAAGAACTTATGTTGCAAAACAAGCACTTTGAAATTGCCGATAAGTATCCATGTAACGTGGTTGAATGGACCCCTGAAGAAAAACGTTTGCAGCAATTGTTAAAGAAAACAAGGGTTTTTTGACATATTAAACTTCTACTTTTTTCTTTCGAATTTTTAATTGCCTCTCCGGATTAGAACATGATCACTTTCCGGGACTATTATTTAATTTTTGATACTAATTTTTCTTTGGACAAATCTGATTTGAGAGCATAGTGTATGACTTTTGCAATAGTCCCACTCATTACCAAATAAAAATTTTATGATTTTTCGTTAAGAGATAGGGCGTGCAGAATGTTTTCAAATGTCAGGGGCTTGGCAAGATGATAGTCGAAACCGGCTTCTTCTGATTTTACGCGTGCTTCTTTGTGACTATAGCCCGAGGCGGCAATCAACCTGTTTTTATACCCGGTGGATCGAAGGGTTCGTGCGATTTCATGGCCGGACATATCAGGGAGGCCTATATCGACAAATGCAACATCGGGGTTAATTTCCCTGATGAGCTTCAATCCATCGCTGGCATTGGCCGCAGTGAAAACTTCACAATTCAAACGATGCGCCAGCAATGCAGAAAACGTGAGCAGGATATCTTCATTGTCATCTATCAAAACGACCTTTAGTGCAAGATTGAAGTCCTTTTTATTGCTTTTGGAATTTTGATTTCTGTTTCCTTTAACCTTTATGGAGGGCAGGGTTATCCGAAAAGATGTTCCTTTGCCTGGCCCGTCGCTTGAAACCTGGATCGTACCCTTGTGCAGCTCGGTCAGCTTTTTTACAAGTGATAGTCCAATGCCAAGACCGGAAGCCGCTTTGCCACTTGGTGTAACCTGGTAAAACGCCTCAAATATATTTTCAATTTCCTCTTTATTGATTCCTATCCCCTCATCGCTGATTTGGACGACTACCTTATTCCCTTCTTTCCAGGCCTTTACTTCTATTTTTCCACCATCAGGGGTAAACTTACCGGCGTTGTTCAATAAATTCGAAAATATTTGCTCCAGCCGGGTTGGATCTCCCTTAATAAAAAGGCCGTTTTCTATCTCAGAATGCAGTTTTTGGTTTCTATCCTCGTACTGTTTCTGATATGCATGCAGCTTGGCTTTTAAAATGGCACTTATATCTACATTGGAAAGTTCCAGCTTTATCACATTACGGGAAATCCTTGAAAAATCCAGAAGGTCATCAAGCAATTTGGCCATGGTGCTGATGCTCCGCTGCATGATATCGATGACCTTGTTCGGTTGGTGTTGCCTCATCTCCAGTTCAAGGATTTCGGTACTGCCTTTTATGGCCGCTAACGGATTCCTTAACTCATGTCCCAGGATTGCAAGGAATTCGTTTTTCTTTTCATCAGCTTTTTCCAGTTTATTTATGGCCTCCATAAGGGAAGCTTCCATCTCCCTCTGCTCGGTAATGTCCGTATTTGTGCCAAACCAGTGAATCACCTCGCCTTTTTCGTTCCTGATCGGGTTCGCCCGTGATAAAAACCACCTGTACTTTCCATCAGCGCCTCGTAACGGGAAGGTGTCTTCCCACGATTCCCCAATTTCAATCTGATGCTTAAATTTTTCCACAACACGGTCGATATGATCTTCATGGTGAACCTTTTGCCAACCCCATCCTTTCATTTCTTCTAATTTGGTGCCCGTGTAGTCGTACCAGCGTTGATTGTACCAGAAAATATAGCCGGTGTTGTCCGTCATCCACGCCAGCTGGGGAATGGAATTGGAAATTGCCCGGAACTGCTCTTCACTTCTGAACAATTTTAATTTGTCTTCTTTGGTGCGAACGGCAGTTGAAACCATATTCGCTACAGATAACAGAAAATTTGCATCATCATTTGTAAATTCTTTGTATTCCTTGGTATGTACGCCAATTACGCCATAAGGAGGATCGGAGTGGTTGATGATACAGCTAATTCCGCTTACCACACGGTGGCTCAACAATAATTCAGGGCCACCAAACCTTTTTTCGTCAGCAAGATCCTTCACAATGACCGGTTCGTGGACCATAAATGTATATCCCGCCTGCGAATTTTGCTCATTGGGCACATACACCTTCCCCACCAGCCCTTCCCTCCATCCTATGCCGGCAACCATTTTAAAATTGTTTTCTTCAGGTTGGTATTTTAATATTTTACAAAAATCAGCTTCCAGTACGTAAACAATTTGCCTTGCAGCGTGCCGCATCAGTTCTTCAGGTTCTGTTCCTGAAAGCGCCATCAGGCCGAGCTTTGCTACCACTGCATGTTGTTTTTCCCTATTTTCCGCCCTCCTGGTAAGATGTTTCATTTCGGTGATGTGATGGAAGGTCAACACCACCCCTTCTATTCTTCTGTCCTCGGTTTTATACGGGCTGATCTGACGGATATACCATCGGCCGTCATAGGACTTTTTTTCTTTCCTTATGGGCTGAAAGTTCTGCAACACCTCCTTGCACTCATATTCAAGCTCGCGGTCTACCAGGTCCCGATCAAGCGTAAAGACGGGTCGCCCGATGTACTTTGGCACCAGTTTGAGTAATCGTTCAGCAGCAGGGGTATATCTTTGTATTTCCAGTTCAGGATTTAAGAAAATAGTCGGCAGGTTTGTGCTGGCAAAAAAGTTTTGCACATCGTTGTTGGCATTTTGAAGAAGCTGGACTTTGTTTTTAAGTTGTTGATTTACGGCATACAACTCCTCATTAAGCGACCTTAGCTCGCCGGATGTCGCTTCAAGTTCTTCGTTAGCCGCCTGCAATTCTTCATTTGTCGAAAGCGCTTCTTCATGTGCGGCCTTTAATTCTTCGGCGCTCGATTCCAGCTCCTCGACCATTTTTTGAAGTTGCTCCCTGGTTTCGGCCAGTTCTTGTTCCAGGGCCTGGTTTAAATGGGAATCATCAAGGGCTATCAGCTTTTCTTTTTGATCTTCGCTTATACCATCCAAAGTGTGGAATATTATTCCTATGGCTTCTTCCCCGCCAATTTCAAGGTCCTTTAGTGGGATCAACTCAACCTTTACCGCTATCTCTGACGCATCGCCGTCATCGCCACTCGATATTACGCAGCTATAAGCAAGCTCCTTTTTAGTTTTGCGCACCTTCAACAAGCTGCTGCGCAAACGCGTTCGCAAAGCGGGAATAATATTACCAGAAATATCATTTCTCGGTTCACCCGAAGGTACAATCACAAAAGGCTTCAATTTGCCATGGTAATACAGGATTTTACCGTCGGAATCCACAACGATCATTGCAGGAATGACTTTCTCCAGTATTGATTGCCGAATTTTATCGGAAATTCCTGATCCTGACCCTTTAAGCGTTTTAGTAAAATGGGACAATTTACCTGTGGTGCTCAACTTAAGTTCAGGTTTGTCATTGCTATAATTCTTTTGCATTGCTTTCAGATTATCAAATTCGGATGACTTCTTGTAAAGGTTCCATTTTTTAGAAAAGGGCGTGAAATATCGGATCCTGTTGTCAATCGATTCCGAGTTTCCCAAAAATAGGTAGAACCCTTTTTCCAATGAAAAATAAAATGAGCTTAATACTTTTTCCTGCATCTCTTTTTGCAGATAGATCAATAAATTCCGGCAACTGACAAAATGAATTCGTGAAAAGGGCGGGTTTAACACAACATTGTGCACAGCAAAGGAAATAAGCTCTCGTATTGTGCTGACAATCCTGTATTGATCGTCCTTTTCATTTTTTAAAAAATACTTTTCCAAATACTTTTCCGGTATTTTTTCAATTGAACTTGCGGGAAAAACACCTTTCCGAGCAACTTGTATTGCTTCTTCATCCGCATCGGTAGCAAATATTTTAATTTCCCTTGTACTATTATGGGTATCCTGCAGGCTTTCGGTAAGTAGGATTGCAAGGGAATATGCCTCCTCTCCCGTCGCGCACCCTGCCACCCAAACCCTCAGATCCTCACCATCCTTCAAACTGTCCAGAAGTTCCGGAATAACCCTTTTTTCCAGGTAAATAAATGCCTCATGGTCACGGAAAAAATCTGTGACATTAATCAGAATGTCGCCGACAAGTTTTTGGCGCTCCTCTTTGCTTATCCGAAGTTTTTCCAGGTAGTTCGTGTATGAGTCCAAACCAGATAAGCTCATTCTCCTGGCGATACGACGACTAACCGTTGACGTTTTATATTGAGATAAATTGAAATTTTCGTGCGTTTTCAAAATAATTGAGATTTCCTCCAACACACTTGAAAATGGTGCATTCAATTCTTGTTTTTTTGTGTCCATTTTAGGAGTATTATTCAATAACTATTGAAAACGTTCGGAATAATCTTATAAGATCAAAGTTTTATTTGCGATCACACCCTTTAAGGCACTGATTGAGTGCAGTCTGGCACTGGTTCTGATCTTTCTCAAATAGCCCAGCTGGCGCAAACCATTCATTCTGCAAAATTCCACACCTACGTCTATCATTTGCCGGAACAGGTTGTAGAAAGCAACAAAAATAGATGATCAATTGTTTTTGCAAATTTCTTACCAACTCTAAAAATCACCGTTAATTCGTCTAAAACCACACCTAGGCCTGACTAATTGACATTGAGCCCTTCTATGTATCGTGCAATGTTCCCTATAAAACGGGTAATTATTACACAGTCGTATTTCCCGTTTTTGAAATTTAAGAATCTTTTTGATCATTTCAATGCACAAAAGAGCGACAACCGGAATTAATAAATAACCTGAATAATTCGGGTTAAGGTACAAAACTGAAACATATTTGGGTTCCTGCACGGCACTCTCAAAAACCCGGTGATAGCCTGTAAAAAAAATCTTCACTAAGGTTTAAAAGAGATCACCAGAAAGTTGAATGGAGGCATTGACTATGAACTTAAATGCAGCGCTTTTTCCAAAGGGATACTTGCTGACAAACGCCCACCTGGACTCGTATTTTCTCCGTAGCTCTGTAGTATCTTTTAAAACACGAAGCTAGACAAAGTTCAAAATGGGCTCCACAGAGCAACTCCTAATTGGGTTAACACCCTTGCAGGACAATCAAGGATGGTCACTCTCAATTGTTTCACTAACATTGAGTTTAAAATCAATCGCTTTTGAATCATGAAATGGATCTCCCTTATCTTGTTTACTTTTCTTCTAAACCTATCATTCGCCCAAAACTTCGAACCCAATCTGGAATCCCTTCAACAATACGAATGTCCTGAGTGGTTCAGCGATGCCAAGTTTGGCATTTACGTGCATTGGGGAGTGTACTCCGTACCGGAATTTGGCGAATGGTACGGCCGGGAAATGTACATGGAGGGCCATGATGTGTACAAATACCACGTGGAAAACTACGGTCATCCAAGTGAGTTTGGATACAAGGATTTCATTCCCATGTGGAAAGCAGAGAAATTTGATGCAAATGCCTGGCTGAGCCTTTTCAAAGAAGCCGGTGCAAAATACTTTACTCCCTGTGCGGTCCATCACGATGGTTTTGAATTGTGGGATTCACAATACACCCCTTACAATGCAGTTAACATGGGCCCCAAAAAAGACCTTCTGAAAATGATGCGGGAAGCAGCTTTGGATCATGGATTGCGATTTGGTGTCACCACGCATGTGGCCCGCTCTATCTCCTGGATGCAGACCAGTCACCGAAGCGATACAACAGGTCCGAAAAAAGGAGTGCCGTATGATGGCAATGATCCAAAATACCAGGATTTGTATCATATCCCTTACGGGGATGACAACCGAGCTGACACGGAAAATCCACCCATTATGTGGCGACAATACTGGATGTTGAGAATGAAAGACCTGACAGAAAACTACCGGCCCGATTTCATTTACCTGGACTCAGCGGTACCCTTTGCAGGAGAAGATAAAGGCCAGACCGGGTTCGATTTCTTTGCCTATTACTACAACCTGAACCAGACCTGGCACAACGGCAATCAGGAAGGGGTCATTACCCACAAAAGTGACAAAGGACCGGAACGAGCGCCTTATTTTGAAGGGGTTGCTACACTTGATATTGAAAGGGGTAAATCAAGGAATATCCGTGAAAAACCCTGGCAGACGGATGACAGCATCGGACCATGGGGATACAATAAATTTGCAGATTATAAGGATGCGAACGCAGTCATTGACAAGATGATCGATATCGTTTCAAAAAATGGCAATTTACTCCTGAACGTTCCTCCCAAAGCAGATGGCACCCTGGACGATGAAACGGTACAGATCCTAAAGGACATCGGACAATGGTTTAAAATCAATGGTGACGGGATCTACGCAACCCGTCCGTGGGAAGCGTTCGGCGAAGGCCCGGAAGTCGATATGGGACACCGGGCAACCCGCTCGCCATACAGTCATGAAAATATCCGGTTTACAAAAAGCAAAGATGGAAAGATCATCCATGTAATCCTGATGGGCTGGCCGGGAGCCAATAAAAAAGTTACCATTCAGTCATTTGGGAAAGGTCAGCCAGGAGAAAATTTACAAGTATCGAATGTCTCTATGTTGGGAAGTGATGAAAAGATCAAATTTAAATCCAATAACTCAGGATTGAGCTTTACCACTCCTGGCTCTGCTCCGAATGAATTGGCTGTGATTTTTAAGGTGGAGGTTGAGTGATCTCAATTTACTTTTTCAGGGAAAACTCAATAAGTGTTCCTTTGTCAAACTCAGGATTGACCTGAATCGTTCCGCCATGCCCTTCCACTAGTTTTTTGACAGTTGACAAACCAATGCCATTTCCGGAATTATTGAACCGGTCTGTTTTTCCGAGGTTATTGAAAAGTTCGAATATGAGTTTCTGATGTTCCTTATCGATCCCAGGGCCATTGTCTTCGACAGAAAAGAAGTAGTAGGAATCATCCTCTTCAAACCCTATGTTGATAATAACATTGTTTTTATCATTGTATTTGATACAGTTGCCCAACAAATTCATTAAAATCTGTTGAAAGGAAGTTTTGTTGAGGTAAATCTGCTCGTTGCTGTCAGGAAATTCAATTTCACAATCTTCATTTACGTCGACCAGCTCGACAATCGGTTCAATCAATTCCCGCAAGGTAAAACGGCCTTTCCCTTCCGTTAAAATCTTTGTGCTTCGATAGTATTCCAGGATGCCATCTATCAGGTTTTTAAGTTTATCGGATGACTTCGATAGGTATTTCAGGATTTCTTTTCCTTCCTCATCAAAGCGATCCGTATAGCCCTTTTTCAACATATCGATCAGAGCAGAAATATTGGATAAGGGGGACTTCAGATCATGGGAAACAACCATGGCAAATTGTTCCAGTTCCTCGTTTCGACTGGCCAGTTCTAACTGGTTTTTCTGCAAAAGCAAATTGGCCTTTCTCAACTCAAAAAGATTTACAGCCTGATTCGCCAGTGCTTTCAATGTTTCAACCTGACCTTCTTCCAACTGTCTGGGTACAAAATCCATGATGCACAATGTCCCCAATGGAAAGCCATCAGGAGTAGTCAATGGAACTCCTGCATAAAAATGAACATTGTAATCCACTACATTTGGATTGTCAGCAAATCTTTTATCCTTGGTTGTGTCTGCAACAATCATCATTTGATCAGGGTGTAAGATAGCATGTCCGCAAAAGGAAATATCTCGTGGGGACTCGTTAAAATCAATGCCATGATGGGATTTGAACCAATTCCTTTCAGGATCCAGGATGGTGATCAGAGAAATCGGGGTATGGCAAATTTCGGAAGCTAGCCGTGTGATGTTGTCAAATTCCTGTTCGGGCAAAGTGTCGAGAATATTGTACTCGTCAATCGCTGCAAGTCTTTCCTTTTCATTCTCAGGAAATTTAGGTGCCTCCATCTATTGTGTATAAGTTAAAAAATGTCCCTTCTCAATTTTACACATAAAAATGTTTGTAACAAATTATCTATTCCCAATTCTCATCGCACCATAACGAAAAAGAGGTTATTCGTCGTCGAACGATGACTGAGTAAGGGAACCGGAAATTGGAAAATAAGTAAGCAGTCATCGGCTGACTATACAAGCTACTTCTCCATAATGTTTAGTCATGGTATGACTTCTGGCTTTTGACTAGTCTCTAATTCATTCTCATAGTCATTCCATGACGATAAAGGCTTTAATTAGTCGTTTTGTATAAACCCAACTCTGAAATCGCCGGTATATTTTTAGAATCAAGTATTTTCAATTTGAGTTTCGAAGAAGAAGCAGGTTCAATTCTTAAAATTCTTTTATAACCTATGGTTGTTCCTTCTGCCACTTTTGTCCAACTCCCCTCCTTTTCGATCTGGATCTCAAATTCACTTATTCGCTGACCAAACCTAATGGGTTCGCTTATTACAATCCGGTCGAAAACACTTTCCTCGGATAATTCAACAATTACCTCAGAAGAAAACACATTATCATCTGTAGACCAATAAGTTGTGTCATTTTGATCAATGACATTTTCAGGTGAAAATTTCTCATGATCAAACCGGTGATTGGAAGCTGAAGCAGAAGCATTTGACACAAGGTTTTTATCAAAAGTCCGGTCAATGATTTGTTTGAAAACAGCCAAATTTGTCGAATCTATTGGGTGAATGAGTCCTCTTTTATCAGGCGGCAGGTTGAGAAGCAAAACACCGTTTCTGCCAACCGATTTATAATAGATATCCAACAGCTCTTCCGTTGACTTCACTAAACTATCCTGACTTTCATGATAGAACCAGCCTGGGCGAATGGAAACATCGCATTGACCAATAATCCATTTGTTGCCTTCCGGATCTCCGGTATTTAAATATTCGGGATTAGAATCTCCAATAACCAGGCTATCCGTTTGAATGGGAGACCAGAATGTCTCCCCTGCAAATCCATGCTCATTCCCCACCCAACGGATATCCGGACCAGCATCCGAAAAGATCTTGATGTCAGGCTGCAATTCCTTGACAAGTTTGATTGTGTTTGGCCAGTCATAATAAGTTTCCTTATCAATAAACCTGGATTCATTTGCCCCACCGTAATATCCATCACCTCCATTCGCCCCGTCAAACCATATTTCATTTATTTCCCCATAATTAGTTAATAATTCGCGCAATTGGTTTCTGTAATATGTGATATATTCCGGTTTTCCGTAATCAGGATGATTGCGGTCCCATGGAGATAAATACAGTCCCACTTTCAATCCGTGTTTCCTGCAGGCGTCCGAAAACTCCCTGACAATATCCCCTTGCCCTTTTTTGTATGGACTATTTTTGACACTGTGTTCCGTATACTGACTCGGCCAGAGACAAAAGCCATCATGGTGTTTGGCAGTCAGGATCAGTTCTTTTAACCCACCGGCTTTGGCAGTTAAAACCCACTGCTCAACATCGAGTTGGGTCGGGTTAAATATTTCAGGGTTTTCATCCCCGTACCCCCATTCCTTATCTGTAAAAGTATTCACGGTAAAGTGGATAAACCCAACCATTTCCATTTGTTGATAAGCCAGTTGTTGGGGAGAAGGAACCACTTTATTGGGTTGGATATCCGGATGTGATTGCTCTTTGGTGAGACACCCTGAAAACATGGAAGTAACCAGAAGTACACACAATAAATAAACCTGTTTAATCACTTTCATTTATTAATTATATTTAATTATAAATCAAATAGTTATATCTTATAAAATAAAGTTAAACTGGAATTCTTTTCTTAATCAGTTTTATCTGACCGTTGTGATTGGATTCATGCTCACAAACATGAAACCATTTACAGTAATTGTTGGTTGGCTTATTTTCAAAAAACAGCTCGGATTTCATCAACCAATCATCATCCCGCTTGGCAAATTCACTTTTGGTAATTTCCCTGACTTCATCCAGTTTTGAAAGGTAAAAACTGATTTCATTTCCTTTAATTTTTTCCTTTGCCTCCTCTCCCAGCCCCATTGGAATATCCCATTCTTTCTTGATTTCATCACTCCATGTGCCCCATTCCATTTCATCAAACGTGTTCAACTGATAATACCTTTCTGTAGCTGCCAGATGCAACAACATGGCTCCAATAGAATTGGATTGATCGTCAAGCTGGTAGTCCAACTGATCCGGGTTGAGCCCCTGGACAGATTCAATTACCCAGGCCCGCATCATCGTCATGGTGGACAGCAAAGTTCCGATTTGGGGAGCATACCCATCCTGAGGACCAATCAAATACATACTATCATCGTTAGGGTTTGACTTTGTAATTGCCGAGGAAAATAGAGGTTTGAAAGACAATCCTAATCCGATTGCAGCGGATGCTTTTAAGAATTTTCTTCTGCGATTGTAATAGAAATGTTCCATAATAAAAGAAATTAGGCAATATCCTCAAAAATGAGGATTGAATATAACGGTATTTTGTGACAATTTTATGACCTCAACCAAACATATAAAACTATGGCTCTAAGACAGGTAGCACGTTATTATTCCCGTTGGGATGTTGATAATCACAAC
Organism: uncultured Cytophagales bacterium; assembly: GCA_913057175.1. Classification (GTDB taxonomy): domain Bacteria; phylum Bacteroidota; class Bacteroidia; order Cytophagales; family Cyclobacteriaceae; genus CAJXNP01. The sequence continues at coordinate 364 of CAJXNP010000031.1, read as the reverse complement.
GGACGGATCGCATTATATGACTCGACCAATGGCTCCATTGACAATCGTGTTATTAACAGTGCAGATGAATTTCAATTAATTGTTGGTATGCTGCGTAATGAAAAACCACTTTGGTACGATGATGTTGCAAATCAGCTTAGAACAGGGTTTGGAGCAACCGGTGAACCGACCGGCGAAGAGGAAAGTTAACAACCTTGTTTGCGTCTTAGTTTAACTGAAATCCGGGAAAAGACAATGAGTATTAACTGATACTTAATAGTATTATCTTTTTCCGGATTAACCTTTTAAACCCAGATTAAGCTAAAGCTTAATCTGCCCTACGGGTTGACGAAAAACTGCGTTTTTGTCAAGGTTAACCCTGACA
>CAJXNP010000030.1 GCA_913057175.1 uncultured Cytophagales bacterium | reverse complement strand
CAGCCTTGGCCGAGGCGTCCCCTTTGATAACTAAAGTTTCACATTCAAATAATTAGGGGCAGGGCTGGACAGCCTATTATGACAAGAACAATTCAATTCCAAAGTGCCCTGCCCCTGTTCTGCATCACAAAATCAACTGGATGGTAAGCACTAAACTTTATTACTAATGAAAAGAACTCAATTAAACCTGAGCCTCATTGACTGGTAGTTTGTATGACGTTGTTTCAAATCATTCATATAGTCAGCCAATTCTAGCTCAAATTCCTTTAATAACTCCTGCGCCCTGTGGGCATTCTTGTAATCCCTCTCGTCACGGCTTTTCGCAGCGGTGACAAACCGTTTGTTATACTCGCCCCGCATAACTATTACTTTGTCCCAGAGCTTTAATATCCTGCGTGTCTCGGCTTCGTAGTCGATTGCTAGTTTCAAATCCTCCATATTGATTAAGTAGTTCTTATTAAAGTTGATTCTCTGACTGATTCAGTTTTTGGCTGCTTCTTAGCTTTGAAGTTTTTGACTTTAGGAGGCCACTTCGGCCAGTCTTCCCTAGTCAGCTTTTTAGGATTTGCAGGTCTTTGATTTGGAATGCTTCCATTGGCTGCCCACTCCTGTAAAGCTTTTTGGTAAGCTTTCTCTCTATTTTGTTTTTTGGCAATAAACGGTCTTACAATGTGTTGATGATATGAAATTACCGGCATGCCGTCATAGGGTGATGCCTCATCATCGATACATAAAATTCCTTCGATAAACGAGGTATTTTGGCCATCAACTTCATCAAACCTTCTTTCTCTCTCCTCACCATCTTCGAAATACCTTTCAACTCTCCCCGTACGGCGTCTGTTTTGAGGACCATATTTAAGAACTTGGCTAGCATGGTCACGTTTTAGAACTTTGGCTTGGCGTTCTTCCTGCTCTTTGAGGATTTCTTTCAACTCGGACACCTCAATTTTTTTGAAGTCAATTTGTGTTTCAACAGTAAGCCTCTTTTTATCAAATCGACGTTCCCATCCATCGGTTAAGAGTAGACCACGATTTTGATGCCTACGTTCATAACGTTTCTTATCTTTTCGGATGTCATCCCGGTCAAGTTCCAAGTCTGCAATCAGATCTTCTAAGACTCGAATCCTTTGTCTTACTGATGGTGCATTAGCCAAATTTACATGACTGTGGTGTGTCGATTTACTAGGATTCAGTACAACGGAATCTTGTGCGCTGTGAATCAATCCTGTCCAATAATCTGGATGTTGGTCTGGTTTATACCTTGCAAATTTTGTCAAGTCAACTAGACCATTTTCGGTTTCTATCTTTGTTGTCATAATCATATCTTTATTTTGTATCTTCTGAATAGGATTCGTTTCCAGCTATTAATCTCATTTTTCAATTCCTGTATTTCAGATACCCTTTTGTAATACTCAGAGTTTTTGATGCAGAACTGGTACTTCATTGAAGGGTGTGGAAAGCTCCTTTTTTCATGTTCCTTTTGCTTCCTGTACCGTTCCTTTAAAAACTGATCCAGCTGCTTTTTCAGTCTTTGTCTATCTGCTCTTAGGATAGTTATTCTGACCTTAATAGCCTCTGGATCAGCGGGAGCACGCCAGTTACTTTTTGGCATCATTGTTTGAGGTGTAAGGGGAGGTCATCGCCACTAGGGCGGGATCCGCTAGATACTGTTCTTCCTCGAATTCCTCCTCGTTAATGAACTGGCTGTTCATTGCTAGGATCGATTCGTCAATTTCTTCCTCATCTTGAAAGTCATTTGTGACAACATGATTAGGTTCTTCACCTAAATAGCCTGATCGGTTTAATACATGAAAATTCATCTCATTTAAAATTTTAAGTTCAACATATATTTAAATCCACTTGTCAAAATCAATTTGAATTGAAGGGTCTGCCACATTGACTAAATCCTTGATCTTTTCTTGATTACAAGGCTGAGGTCTAAACTTTCCATTTTCCCAGTGACTCAACTGTGTTCGAGTTACTCCAACTAGCTTAGCAAACTCGACTTGTTTTATCCCCAATAGAAGTCTGGCCTCCTTTATAGTCATTTTATATTCCAACTTCATAATTGATATATTTTTAACATTTGTATTATTATTTGCAGAAGTAATGCTACGGTAGCCTTTTTCCGCAATCAAGAATATTTACAGAATTTTTAATAAATCAGCTTTAATAAGCCAAATTTGTAAATGAAATGCCCCAAACAATTGTTAACTCCCAAAACAATTGCACTCTTTATTAGGATTTTATTGTGTTGATATTATTTCTATTTTTGTTAAAATGTTTGGCGTCATAAAAATGGTCTCTTAGTTTCAATTCATAATGTTTAACTAAAACAAAAAGCAGTTATGAAAGACAAAACAGAAAACAAGAAACAACCGAGAGGAAGAGCTAATTCAGGCGTCAAGTTTACAATCTTCGAAGCCCTTCAGAAGGCAGGAAAAAATGGTATTTCAAAAGACAAGATTCATGAGAAACTGGTTAAAACATTTCCAGACAGGAATGCTGATTCAATGAGGAGGACACTAAATAGTCAGATACCAGGTAAGATGTCGCAGCAAAGGAATGTAAAAATCACTAGGCTAGAAAACGGTAATTACTCCATCGTTTCCTAAGTAAAAATTTAATCCATCAGTTCAAGTTAAAGTGAAGTGCTAAGCCGGACTCAATTAGGGTCCGGTTTTTCGATGCTTGTGTAGGAGTTTTAGAACGGTCTCTATAATTGAAAGGAGTGCTATTTTAAAAATAGTTACATTTTAACCATTGCAACATGATGCATTAAGAAAAGTATATCCACTTCTCCTTTTAGATATAATTCAGCTTGCTCATCGGTCATTGCATCTGGAATGCCAATGAGTTTTTTGTGTAGTTCTTGATCTATTTCCACCCCGACTCTTCCATCATCAAGTTTTACAATATTAAGAAAACTATTTGTTGTAGAATCATCCAATGTTTTTCTTACAAAGACAATCCTCCTTAAAAATTTATCAAGAAATACAAAATATATGCAACTGTGATAAGAAAATGATTTTAATTTATTTATAAACTCTTTATCAAATTTTCTATCAGAATAAGGAAAATGACAATAGGCACCTGTACCAGTTATAGGAGATTTAACCATAAAGAATTCTTCGATACTTCCTGTCAAAATCATTTGATGAAAGTTTTCCTTGAATTCAACTTTTCCTTCCTGTGATTCTATTTTATCAACAACGCTTTCATATAATATATATGCCATATCCTTTTGCCAGAATATGCCATGTTGATTTATGATGGCTCCACAGATGAATCCTCCAACACCTAGTTTAAATGTATTATCGATCAAACAAGTATGTTGAACCGTTGCAATTATTATTGCTAAATGAGCATATTCATCCATATTACTGTTATCAACAATTGAATTAAACTCTTTTATATACTCATTTACCGGAAACGTTTCACCAAAGCCTAATCGGACAATTTCGTCATGGTATTTAATTCTACCATCTCTGTCATAATTATATGAAACAATGGTTGGAATTATGTCATCAATAAACCCTATAACTATTCTAATTTCCCTTTCGTCAGGTCTTATTCCATCCCTAGCCAAAATTAGAGCCTGCCTTACATTATTGGTATTTTCGTATACTCGTTTAAATACATCAATAAATTCATATGCTAAATCAACATTACCTGAATATCCTAAAAGTAAATTGTTTTGAATGGAAAACAGCTTAAGAGTTCCCTGCTTTACAACCTTTGAATCGGATTGATAGTGTTCCCCAAAACTGGAATTTTCGGATTTGATCTTGCCTGTATTTCCAGAAATTGTTATTGCACTATCTGCAACTAAGTATATATTTTGGCCACGTTTCCAAGCCAATACATAGGTCATAGTGTTTGAATTTTATTTCAGTAAATGTTCAAAAAAACCGATCTTATCTCTTTAGTTTGAAGTATTTACCAATCGATATTTCCTTTACTTTTTTATCCCTTGAAAAGATAATCAAACCAAAACACGACCTAATTAATTTCGAAAGGATCCAAATTATTACAAGCGTGGTGGAAATTTCTCTAATATAAACAACATATAATTCAAAAGAATTCATTATTAAATACTTTTACATCGGGTTTCAACGGAGGAGCTAACCCAACAAATATTTAATATATTTTATACAAACCTTCCTTTTGACAGCTCCTCTGTGTCAAGTGGTCAAATTCGTCCAAGAAGTCTGTACACGAAAAAAATGTTGTCTATTTTTGATTAAATATAAGAAAACGATTCAAATTTTCCTTATAGAAACCTTCACCGTTTGACTTTTTAAAATATAATTAGCTGACACTTCAATCTCGTCATGCATCCAGTTGTAGCTTGATAAGTTAGGTAACTCAACATGTCCTGTAGGATCTCCAACGACAGAATTGATTCCATTGATTATGTCAACATGCTTTTTAGGTTCGATTTGACCGCTTAGAATTATTTCCTTTAGAAACCTGTCTTTGACTAAAGTCTCCTCCGGAAAGAATTCTGATGCGGCGGTCAATACACTTCCGTAAAACTTAACATCTCCCCAGATTAATTTAAGTCGGTCACCTTGTATATCCTTTTTTGGCCTCCAATCTTTTATTAGCCTTTCAATCTTCGTTCCCCAGATTATATGTTTCTCATTAAAGAATTTTATACCCTTCGTAAAATCCGTTTCGGTCATTTTTTTTATATTCAATTTTTCAACACGTCAATATATGAAAAAGACACTTTTTGCCTTCTACTTGCTATTTGATCCACTTGACGAAGACGAAGACTTTGATGAAGCCTACGCCGACGCCAACTGGATTAAGATTTACACTTTTTTAGGATTGGTTATTGGACTTGGAATTCTCGCTGCTTTTGTTTCGACTTAGGCTTATTATCCTGTTTTTCCTTCCAATTAATAGCTCTGGCATACTTACCAAAAAAACCCGGGAAAACAATTGGCTGAATTTTTCTTAATCTTCTCCTAAGTTTATTAATTTCTTTTTTCAAGGCCGAATTTTCACGATCCTCCTTATGTTGTAAAGTGAGATCATATAATTTCTCTTTAAGTTCTACTTCTTCTTTCAAAGCTTGTAAGTGTTCTTCATAAGCTTCTTTCAATTCACTTTCTCTGTAGAATGTTTTTTCTGTTCTTGGAATTTTCATAATAAATTAGTTTAGGTAAAACATGATTTTCTAGCCTAGAAAGCTTAAATCAGCTTAAAAGAAAGGAATGCTATAACTTGTTACTTACTTAATGATATTATGTCCACCTGCGGCGGCGATTTCCAATGCCCGCTTAATATTTTCCTGTCCCTGAACATCCGAAAAATCAAGGTCGTTCTCCGTTTGTTCGTGAAAAAACACGTCTCGTGTGTCGACTTTCAACGGTTCAATCGAGCCTGGATCACGGAAAAAATCGATGGCTTCATTCAGGTTGCTGACGCTAATAATGTCCAGGTTATTGACGATGGCGGCTTCAGCAGCATTTTCTTTGGGAAGGACAAAGCCTTTGAATCCCTGCTTTCTTGCTTCGATGGCGATCGGTAAAACTCCTTTGATCGGTCGTAGAATACCATCCAGCGAAAGTTCGCCCATGACAACATATTTGTCAAGATCATCAGCAATGATCTGTTCGGATGCATACAGAATTCCTAACGCGATCGGAAGATCATAGGAAGATCCCTCTTTTCGGATATCCGCAGGAGCCAGGTTGACAACCACCTTTTGACGAGGCATAAAATAGCCGTTTTGCTTGATCGCTGATTCTACACGCTGCTGACTTTCCTTCACAGCGTTGTCCGGCAAGCCAACAATGAAAACCTTGGTTCCGGAAATAACAGTTACTTCTATCGTAATGGTTGTGGCATCGATCCCAAAAACGGCGCTACCGTAGGTTTTGGCAAGCATTTATTTCAAAAATTTCTCAATTAAAAAAATCAGTATATGAATTACTTTTATATGTATTTCCTGTATTCTGTCAGCATATCCATGATAGGGAACATTGATCTCAAGATCTGCGATCTCCCCTAATTTTCCTCCGTTTTTTCCGGTCATCCCAATCACATTCATGTCTTTGTCATGGGCGGATTCAACCGCTTTCACAATATTTTTGGAATTTCCACTGCAGCTAATAGCCAATAAAACATCTCCTTTTCTTCCTAAACCATCAATGTATCTTGAAAAAACCGAATCAAATCCAAAATCATTGCTCACGCACGACATGTGGCTTGGGTCAGAGATCACAATTGCCGGCAGTGCTTCTCGCTGTTCCCTGAAATTCCCTGTCATTTCTTCCGCAAAATGCATTGCATCGCAATGGGAGCCTCCATTCCCGCAGGAGAAGACTTTTCCTCCATTTTTGATCGATTCTGCGATAGCTTTAGCGGCATTTTCAATGGCAGTCACATTTTTTTCATCACTCATGAACTGATCCAGCAAACTCTTTGCATCGTTTAACTGGCTCAATATTTCCTCTCTGTACATTTTGCGATCAATTATTTCTTTCCTTTAATTCTTCGATTTTGCTTTTGAGCTGATAAATATGCAGATTTTCAATCATCCAAAGAAAAACCATGATAAAAAGCCCGGCTGTTACCCATTTTTTGATAAAAAGAAAAAAAGTAAAAATTCCTATTTTGATAACGAGATCATCATAGGTGAAACTAATATAGATGGAACCTATCAAATAAGAAAATAAAACGATATATAAGATAACTTTAATAACCTTAATGATTTTTGGAGGAAATTTTTTAAGAAAATTTTGCAGCAATTTATTCGATTATAAAGTCAATGTAGAACAAAGCCGGTGATCGTTACAGGCTTTGCATGTCTATAAGTTTGTAATAAAATCCTTCTTTGTCAATTAATTCTTCATGCGTGCCTTGCTCGATGATTTCCCCGTCTTTCAATACCAGGATCTGATCAGCATGCTGGATCGTGCTCAGCCGGTGAGCGATCACAATTGAAGTCCTGTTTTTCATCAGATTGTAAAGCGCTTCCTGGACCAGTTTTTCGGATTGCGTATCCAATGCGGAAGTAGCCTCATCAAGGATAAGAATAGGTGGATTCCTCAACACAGCCCGGGCAATGGATAGTCTCTGTCGCTGGCCTCCTGAAAGTTTTAATCCCCTCTCTCCAATGATGGTCTGATACTTTTCATCCATTTGCTCGATGAATTCGTGTGCATTGGCAATTTTAGCAGCCTGGATCACCTTTTCTTCCTCGATGTTTTCCAGGCCGAAAGCAATGTTGTTGAAGACAGTGTCATTAAATAGAATGGATTCTTGGGCAACAATACCCATTTGCTTCCGAATAGAATCCATTTTGTAATCCCTCAATGCTATGCCATCGATATATATATCCCCCTTGATGGGATCGTAGAATCTTGGAACCAGATCAGCCAGTGTAGATTTGCCACCTCCTGATGGTCCCACGAGGGCAATGGTTTTTCCTTTGGGAATCGCCAGGTTGATATTCTTCAGTACTTTTTCCCTTTCATAGGCAAAGGAGACATTTTTAAATTCAATCTGATCTTTAAATTGTGTAAGCTCTTTGGCTTGTGGTTTGTCAGTGATGTCGGATTTTACGTCGGTTAATTCAAAAACCCGCTCCGCTGAGGCAATTCCCCGCTGGATGCTTGTTACAGCAGCGGAGATGTTTTTAGCTGGTTGTAAAACCTGCGTAAAAATCGCGAGATAGGTAATGAAGGTAGAAGAATCCATTAACTCTTTTCCCAATACAAGGTTGCCTCCGTAAACGACAATTCCAATGACGGCTATCACACCCAAAAATTCCGAAATAGGACCTGCCAATTCAAACCGCTTGGAGTAATTGTAATTCAGGTCTGCATAGGTTTTTATTTCTTTCCCAAAAATTTTATTGATGTAGCCCGTTGCATTGAATGCTTTGACCACGCGCATGCCATTGATCGCTTCATCAAAAATGTTCAGGATCCGGCTTAACGATTCCTGGTTGCTGATGGCAGTTGACTTTAATCTTTTGGCAATGGATGCAATGATATATCCCGACAAGGGAAGAATGATCAGTGTAAACAAGGTCAAGCTATAAGACATATAAAACAGGCAGCCAAAATAAACGATAATCGTTACCGGCTCCCTGAATAGCACCTTTAATGATTGTTGTACCGAATGCTCAATTTGTTGTACATCATTGGAAACACGTGAAAGGATATCTCCTTTTTTCTGATGGGTAAAATAGCCTATGTGGAGGAGTGAAATATTCCTGAAAATATCCAGCCTTAAATTTCTTATGATCTTGACACGCACATTTGCGAGGATAATGGCTGCGATGAAGCGGAATAAGTTGGAAATGAGCACGGAGATGGCAATGATGGTGCAGACAAAGAGCAGAGAACCAAATTTCCCATACTCCTCGACAGTTTGAAACATGTAATGGTTAAAAATATCAGTGAAATACTGAATGGAAAATTCAAAATCTGGCTTGGCACTATATGATTGAAATATTTCCGGTTCAATTTTTTCAAATATCACATCCAAAAGCGGCTTGAGCAATACGATGTTGACAAGTCCAAAAACGATTGAAATGATGGAGGAGGGAATATAAAATGGAACGTAGCTTCTAAATGGCCTGGAATAGGAAAGAATTCGAAAATACGTTTTCATTCAATGGATATTAGTTCAGCAAAACAAAGAATATTTGCCGGAATTAAAAAGACTTATGATTAGGACCTTAAAAGTCAAAGGTTTTGCGTGGGATGTTCCACCGGAAACTTGCGGAGATATAAGTCGTGTTTTCATCTCGCTCATCCAGTTCGCTGTCCAGCTTTCTATAAACAAAGTTCAGATCAAAAAATAGGTTGTGTTTAAATTGATAAATAGCCGTAAGCTGGGAATTAAATAATTTGGTATCGACACCCTGTCCGATGGTATTTCCATAATCCTGCTCCCTGGTCGTATAGCTTTTCATCACATTTTTTCCCCAGTTGGTATTGGCATTATTGTCTTCACCATATCTCGAGATGTTCAATTGTCCAATAAAGTTAAATTTTGGAGAAGGTTGAAACCGAAGGATCCCGATGAATTCCCTGAAATTACCTCCCTGAATATGACCAAGCGGCATACTGTAATGCGCATAATTGGTATAGATATCCTGATGCTGGTACAGATATGGCCGTGCAATGTTATATTCAATCTGCCCGTCCAGGTTTTTGATCCCAAATACGTTGATGTATTTCAAGCCGGTTTGGAGGCCCCATTTATTGGCCCACCAGCCTTCCCCGGACTTGATTTCATCTAATTTGAACTCGTCCAGTAAAAACTGTCCATAGACAGAAAAATGTCTGGCAAAATTGACTTTATAGTCAAAACCCACCATGGCGTTGTCCGTGCTTCCATCCTGGTGTTCCAATGCACGGTAAAAAATGATGGGGTTCATGTAGCTGATATTAAATGTTTGAGTCGAATCACCGGCCATGACCGCTTCAAACAAACCTATATTTATGTTATCAGTGATGTTTATACTAAGGTGGTGGGAGGCGAGAAATTTCTTGGGATATTTTTCCGTACCGGCTGACCCTGTCGATGTGACCATGTGCTCTGCCACACCTTGCGCGAAGATATTTCGGTAGTTGATCCTCCAGATCTTCGTATTCAGTTTCAGGAATGTGTACGAATTACTGAAATCTGACAAAAACATGGATCGATAGCCATTTCCAGTTGTGTTTTTGTCAAAACCAAATTGGGCATTTACATAATTTTTGATGAGGTCAAACGATAAATATCCCCTTGCTGTGAAATAATCAACTCCATCGGTATGGAATTCCTTCCAGAAACCTTCATATGGTACGACTCCTTTTTCCTCGATGTAATTTCGGACATATAAGGGATAGGCTGCCTGGGTAGTTGCAATGGATGAATAAAAACCTAACCTTCCAACAATATTTCCCCTGATATCAACCCCACGGGTATTGACGTAATTCATGACGTCAGAAGCTGACTCTTTACCGAGGCTGAAATGTAAAATTGGATTGACATGAAGATCAAAATCCTTGGTTTTTACGTGATACAGATCTGATTTTTTTCTAAAAAAAACTTTCAGAAACGGCTTATTGCTGTCATTGTCAGCATAGTTGCTGTATTCCCAATTATCATTGGCAAGGTAAGTAAGCAGCTGTTTATCCTGATAATACCAATAGTTGCTATCACTCAGAAGCGTATCAACAAACTGAGCAATATGAATTCTCTGATAGGGCTTGGCTGCCGTGTGGAAACTATGGGAAAATTTTCCATTGAGGATCTCATATCGATCGAGGAGATGATAATAATCTGTATTAAGTGGAGCATTGGCAGTTTGAGAGAATGAAGTATAAGCGAGGATGAAAAAGCATCCCAACGCGATCAATCTTTTCATAAATATTCAGGTTAAAAACCTAAATATAGAATTAGTTTGGGAATGAATTGTTATGGATGAAATAAAAACGAGTTTTTGTGTGGCTAGCGTCTACGCAGAGAAGATTAAGCGCTCGCGGAAAGTATGCTTGACGTAATACTAGAAACGACAATACTTCCTGAAATAATTTAAACCTTTTCGTTCGCCCATGTCAAGTGCCTTTAAAAAGTCGCGGCAAGCTTCACTACCTTTTCTCATCGCAAACAGGGAGTGCCCCCTCATTAAATAGGTCTGTGCAATCTTACTTTTTAGCTTCTCATTTTCGTTGACATCACTTAGCTCTACATTCAATAGTTCAATTGACTTAGAGAAATCATTGTATGCATCATAATACTCCCTGAGATTGTGATGGCATAGGCCCCTGTATTTGAAGTTGTCGGCATCTCCGGGAAACAGTTCTATCGAAGAACTAAAATCTTCTATTGCCTCGATGTACTTTTCTTCATGCATTTTCAATACTCCGCGCTCAGTATAGGCAAAATTTTCTTCCGGTGAAAGTTCGATCATCTTGTTGTAATCGTTCAGCGCCTCTACTTCCTGGCCCATTTTTCTCATGAATTCACTTCTTAGCTTATAGAATTCATAATTATTTGGCTCCAGGTAAAGTGCGAGGTTGAAATCGTCATTTACAGCTTTATACCTTTTGTCACCGGGAAAAATGGTATAGGATTTTTGTGTGAAATATGCACGTGCTGCGTAAAATTTGGCGATTTTCGGATCAATTTTTACGGCTTTGTTAATGGAGATCAGCGCCTCAGTTGGCTGATCCATCAAAAATTGAAGATTCCCAAGCTCGAAGTAAGCCTCAGAATTATAATCCTCTAAAGCCAGTAGATCTTCATAGGTTTTTTCTGCGTCTTCTAATTTATTTTGCTGAATGTAGGTCTTCGCCTTGAGAATGTGATATTTATTTAAAAAGGAAGAAAATGTCTGTTCAATTTCAAATGCCCGATCGAGGTCTGATATGACTTTATCGTAATTTTCCTGCTCATAATAAACCTCTGCGCGCAATAAGTAAGCGTTGGAGTAAGCGGGATCCGCTTTTATGGTTTTATCTAAATAAGCCAAAGCCTCCTGATACTCAGAGCGATCATATTTAAATTTCGCGAATTTAAACAATTCACGAGGGTCTTCCTGCGCTTTCACTTGGAAAACCACAAAGAGAAGAAGTAAGATGGTGTAGTATTGCTGTTTCATGGACTCCCTTCTACTATATCAAATGTAACTCAATTCTGTTTAAACCCCAAGATAACTTAACGAAAAAGTTAAATTTTATCTTGTTTTATTTATATTGTAAGATGGTGTTTGGTAAACGATTGTTTATAATAAATTTTATATATACATTTGCAGTCCTTTTCAAATGAGTCGAATAAATTAAGAAAATAAAATGAAAAAAGGAATTCATCCGGAATATAAAGATGTAGTATTTTACGATACTCAGAGCGATCATAAGTTTTTGACAAAGTCAACCATGACTTCGGACGAAACGATTAAGATGGAGGACGGAAAAGAATACCCAATGATTAAAATTGAAGTTAGTTCTGCGTCGCATCCGTTTTACACTGGTAAGAAAATTTTCGTGGATACAGCTGGTAGGGTAGAGAAATTCAACAAAAGGTATAAAAAGAACTAATCTACACAGATTATTTGCTAAAAAAGTCTTCATCTGAATCGGAAAGATGAAGACTTTTTTATTTTTGCACCATGGCAGCCATACTTTTTGATCCCCCTCAAATCAGAATAAATTTACTTCCCTTCACCTTTACACGTCCAATAGCAGAGATCAGAATTGGCATACTGACGATTACAGAAAAATGGGAAAAAGCATTAGGCGAAAAAGTAAGCTGGCTAACAGAGCCCTACTTACAAGCAAAATATCCTTCCGATAAAAGTAGTCAGCTCTACATAAACGGTTCATTCATTCCCAATCAGAAACTAAAAAAAGCCATTTCTTCCCTTGAAATGGATGAATCAATTATTTACGAAAATGAAATCGTGGCTTTCAGAACTGAAAAACCGGTTTCATTCGAGTCATTGAAAAACATGGATTTCAATTTTAGAAAGCATGTTTTTGAAGATGAGGCTTTGTCTATTGATAAACCCTGGAAAATATTTATTAATAATGGAAATGAAATCCGTTCTGACATTCAATACCTTCAAAATCAAACAAGCAATAATATCCCAGATCCACATACCACAGTTTATAATCCGGAAAATGTATTCGTAGAGCCGGGTGTCAAAATCAGGGCAGCAATTCTCAATGCTGAAAATGGACCCATTTACCTTGGGAAAAATGTGGAGATAAAAGAAGGCGCCATGATACGCGGTCCTTTTGCGATTTGCGAGGGATCGATTGTGAATATGGGAGCAAAAATGATTGGCGATAATACGATTGGCCCTTTTTGTAAGGTAGGGGGAGAGATGAGTAACTCCGTTATTTTCGGTCACAGTAATAAATCTCATGATGGTTTTTTGGGGAATTCCGTTATCGGAGAATGGTGTAATTTCGGCGCGGATTCCAATACTTCCAATTTGAAAAATAATTATCAAAAAATTAAGATCTGGGATTATCAAACAAAAAGCTTTGTAAATACGGGACTACAATTTTGTGGATTGTTGATGGGTGACCATGCAAAATGTGGCATCAATACGATGTTTAATACTGGAACAGTAGCAGGTGTTGGCGCCAGCATTTTTGGAGAAGGATATCCAAAGAGTTTCATTCCTTCATTTACATGGGGTGGATCTGTGGACTTTCAGACATTCATTTTTGATAAGTTTCTTGAAATGACAAAAGTTGTAATGGAAAGGAGGAACAAAGATATGGACGAAATTGAAACAAATATTTTAAAACACATTTATCAGATTACTTCTGAATATAGATTTTGGGAAAGGCCATGATGTTTAAAGACATACCAGGATTAAGTGAAGCGAAGAAAAAACTTGTTAGTTCAGTCAGGAATAATCATGTAGCACATGCACAATTGTTTTCCGGGAAGCCCGGATCAGCAAATTTAAGCTTAGCTTTGGCATTTTCAACGTATCTCAATTGTGAAAACCAGGGTGAGGATAGCTGTGGGGAGTGCGCATCCTGTGTGAAAGCGAAAAAATATATTCATCCTGATATTCATTTTGTATTTCCGGTATGCCCACTCCCAATTGAGAAAAAAGAGGCAAAATCGGCAGCGTTCATAAAAGAGTGGCGAGAATTCCTTCACCTAAACCCTTACGGAAATGATGAAGACTGGAGTAATTTTTTTGGAGCTGAGAATAAGCAATTAAATATTTCAAAGGAAGAAAGCCGGCAGATCATTCGCGATCTTTCTCTCAAATCTTTTGAAGGAAAATACAAAGTGATGATTATCTGGCTGGCTGAATACTTACATCCTTCTGCAGCAAATGGGATTCTAAAAATCCTGGAAGAACCACCTGAGAATACCATTTTTCTCCTGGTAACTTATGATCGTGAACAGTTGATCACCACTATTCTTTCAAGAACACAGGTGTTTCATGTTCCATCTTTTTCTGATGATGAGATTTCAGCTTATTTACAGGATTCACATCAGCTCGACGAAAAACGGGCCAATCAGCTGGCACTTCTGTCGGGGGGAAACCTGAACCTGGCAACAAAATTAATAACGGAGGTAGAAGATGACAGCCATCAATTATTCAGAGATTGGATGAGAGTGTGTTACGAGAAAAAGCACCCTACATTGGTAGATTGGACGGACAAATTTTTCACCATGAACAAGGTTTCGCAAAAAAGCATGATTCAATACGGAATTAATATGCTTCGTGAATCCCTGATCTCCCAAAACCAGGTTATAGATTTGCAAAAAGTTATCAATGCCGACGAGCAGGATTTCGTTTCCAAATTTGGAGGAACCCTTCGTGATCATCATAAGATCGAGCGGTTTTACGGAGAATTGAATACATTTCTTTATCATATTGAGAGAAACATCAATGTTAAAATTGCCTTTCTCGATACCTCGCTAAAAATTCACACCATATTTAGAAGCTAGATGGAGGAGGTAAAAATCGGAACAAGGGGTAGCAAGCTGGCTTTGTGGCAAGCAGAATTTGTTGCCAGTGAATTGTCGAAGAATGGATTAAAACCAATTATTAGTGTCATTGAAACAAAAGGTGATCAATTGCTGGATGTATCCATCTCTAAAATTGGAGGGAAGGGGGTCTTTACGGAGGAATTGGAAGAACAATTAAAAAATGGAACGATTGATATTGCTGTTCATAGCGCAAAAGATTTGCCTTCCAGATTGCCTGAAGAGCTGAAGATCCTTGCGTTTACCGAGAGGGAAAAAGCGAATGATGTTTTGATCAGTTCCAATCATGAAATCTCACTGGAAACTGATCCGATCACAGTAGGAACTTCATCTACCAGGCGAATAGCAACACTGAGACATTATTACCCTCATGTGAAAACCGTAGAGATTCGTGGTAATTTACAGACTCGCATCCGGAAAATGGAAGAAGGACAATGTGATGCCTTACTACTAGCTTTCGCTGGTGTGTATCGAATGGGTTATTCTCATATGATCGTTCAGGAGCTATCTTTGGAAAAGTTTACCCCTGCAGTTGGCCAGGGAAGTCTCGCACTTGAAGTTTCCACAGAAATGGATCCGGTATTGGCAACAAAAATTTATGAAGCGATCAATCACAATCCTACAGAAAAGCAGCTTTTGGCTGAGCGGGCTTATTTAAGGGAGTTAGAAGGAGGCTGCAGCATTCCTGCATTTGCATTGGCGCAATATTCTGAATCAGGAAATATTACATTGCAGGCTGGAATTTTCAGCCTTGATGGTAAAAAGCTTAAGCAAAAATCCTCCGAATTTAAAGCGGATCAATGTATGGAAGGTGGTCAGAAGTTAGCGAAAGAGATTTTGAAAGAAGGCGGACAGGAAATATTAAAAGAAATCCGAAAGCAACTATAAGTATTGTGTTCGACAAGATAAATCATATGAAAAAGATCATTCTATTCATCGTGACATTGGTGGTTTTGAACTCATGTAATTCGCAAGAAAAGGATTACCTGGTTACATTAAAAACTAAATTTGGTGATATAAAATTGGTTTTATATGATCAGACACCATTGCACAAAGAGAATTTTATTAAGCTGGCAAAAAATGGACAATTTGATAGCACTACTTTTCACAGGGTTATCCCGAATTTTATGATACAGGGAGGGGATGTGAATGCAAAACCCGGACATGAAAATGAAATTGATTACCTGATCCCACCTGAATTTGTCGACACCCTCATTCACCACAGGGGCGCTCTGGCTGCTGCGCGTCAGGGTGACCAGATCAATCCGGAAAAGAAATCAAATGGAAGCCAGTTTTACATTGTTCAGGGAAATGTTTTTTCTGAAGAAGAATTGACGGCCAATTTGCAGAAGGTTCACTCCTATTTAAACAGGCTGGCTGAAGTACCGGGTTACGAAAACATCGTTCAAAAGCTGGACAGCATCTATCAAACCCAGGGAAATGAGGTATTAAATAAAGAAATGATCAAGCTTATCCCGGTGATGGAAAACAGGTTTGGAACCAGTTTTACTAACCCGATAAGTGAAGAACGCCTTGAGGTGTATACCACCCTTGGCGGAGCGCCTCATCTGGATGAAGGTTATACTGTTTTTGGCAGGGTAGTCGAAGGAATGGATGTGGTAGACAAAATTGCTTCTGTAAAAACTGCTACCATGAGCAGACCTGTTGAAAATGTTTACATGACCGTCGAAGTGGAAGAAATTTCAAAAGAGGAGTGGAACGAAAAATATGGCGGAAAAACCTATTAATTGAAATATTGAAAATGAAAATACTGATTACAGGATCAAACGGTCTACTCGGCCAGAAATTGGTAAAGTTACTTCAGGATCAGCCGGAAGTTGAGACAATTGCAACAAGCCGGGGTGACAATCGTCTGAAGAGCCTTAGTTCCAATGTGGTTTATGAATCAATGGACATTTCCAATAAAAACCAGGTTCTGGAAGTTCTGGTGAAGCACCAGCCGGATACCGTCATTCATACGGCAGCCATGACGCAGGTGGATGATTGTGAGCTTGACCGGGAAAAATGTTGGAAATACAATGTGGAAGCAGTTAAAAATATAGTCAAAGCGTGTGAGAAGACCGGTTCATTCCTTGTACATCTCTCAACGGATTTTATTTTCGATGGCTTGAAAGGGCCATACGATGAAAATGCCGAGCCAAATCCAGTCAGCATTTATGGTGACAGCAAGCTGGAGTCTGAAAAGATTGTTCAAAACAGCAATTTAAAGTGGGCAATTGCCAGAACAGTTTTAGTTTATGGAATTGCGGAGGATATGAGTCGATCGAATATCATTCTTTGGGTTAAGAAAAGCCTGGAGAGCGGTAAGAATATCAAAGTTGTGGATGATCAATGGCGCTCACCTACCCTGGCTGAAGATCTGGCGATGGGGTGCTATTTGATAGCTAAAAAACAGGCAATGGGTATATTCAATATTTCCGGCAAGGATATTCTTACCCCGCATGATATGGCAATTAAGACGGCTAATTTCTTCAATCTGGATAAATCTTTGATGGAAAGAGCGGATGCATCCACTTTTACTCAGCCGGCTAAAAGACCTCCTAAAACTGGATTTATTATTGAAAAAGCAAGAAAGGAATTGGGTTACGAGCCTCATTCTTTTGATGAGGGAATTAAAATATTGGCCAGCCAAATTTAGATTATCCCGTTTAGGGAGTAATGATTGCCCCCAATGATATTTCGATTCCGGTGTAATCGAGTTTGGAATCCGGGTAGCTTACCTCAACTGTTTGCAGTTGATCATTTTCACCAGGTAATCCCACATATTCCCCCTGCATATTGAGTTTTGATTCACCAATCAGGTATTGGGCCTCCACGTTGATCCCAAATTTTGGAGTGACATAAAAAATGACCTCACCTCCAAAAATGTACCCATAACCAAAGGAATTATCCACATCAAAATCTGAATTGAGCACTTCCCACTGCAACTCATCTTTCAAAGCACGGTCAATATTTCCTTCATTCAACTTTGTGTCAAAGTGGAAAAAGCCAAATACACCACCTTTCAACCTTAGTTCAGCTCTGTCACTTCCTGCAAATAGTATTAATTGCAACGGCATCATGATCGAATAAAAGGGGCCGACCAAAGCTTCCTCTGACTCGAAAGGAATGTCCTTCATATTCATTCCTGACATTCGATAAAATGAAGCTCCTGTTTCAATGCCTGAAAAAGAATTAAAATCTACTCCCAGTCCACGAATAGAAAAAGGGGTAACTGGGACAGAAAAGTCGCCATTTTTAGGAAAGAAGTAAGAAAAAGACAACCCAAAGTCTTGTGCCATTGATTGGAATGACAGAAAAATAAAAGTGGAGACGAGAATTATATTTTTCATGCTATCTGATTTTGAGTTTGTAAATTCTATATAAAATAAAAACCCCGGAAGAATATCCCCCGGGGTTTGAGAATTAATTTAACTCCTTTATTGCATTGATTGATAGTGAAGCTGGAACAATTCACTATATTTTTCAGCCAGTTCCGCTTCTCCATATTTTCTCATTGTCATTGCCAACTCATTCAAAATGACAATATTTTTTTGCTTTTCATCGCCAAAGCTGCGATTGTATTTTTCAAGATAAGTCAGGAATTCATCCGAACGTCTGGAGATGGTTTCAGCTATTTCTATTGCTTTTTCCACTTCTCCGAGTTCAAACAAAATTCCTACAGTTTGTGAATTGGTATAATCAAAGGGAATGGCTTCATCGGGCATTACTTCCAAACTTTTAAGAATAGCTTCTCTGGCCCTTTGCTTATCTCCTGAATTGATCAAGCCTGTACTCAGGCTATTGAATGTAGAGCGATGGTTCAATACAAAATTTCGATACTGTTCATTGTAATATACACTAGGATTATCCAATTCACGGTACTGAAATTTGTCCATCACATTTTCGTACATCACATCTTCATTGATAAATTCAGCTCTGGTATTAGGATTAACGATCGGCAGCAATCTGAAGCAATTGCCTTCCTGAATGACATATTGATTCAAATTGATTCCAATACCATTGAGAGAAGTGTGATTGAAATAAATAGGTCTTTCCCAATTGTTCGTGGCGATCAGGTCAAGGATCATCAAAGTGTTCTTCTCCATACTTCCACGCTTCATGGAGAAAACCATTCGGTCTGTCATGTACTGCTGCTTATCTTTAGGAACGATCCCAAGATTTTCCACGGCAGTCGTATCGATATTCAGAAATAATTGTTTGGAAGGGATACTGTTATAGCTACCAAACCTTGACTGTACTTTTATGGCACTGTTGTCATCCCTGATCAACTTCAAATATTGATTCAGGTTGATCATTCCCTTGATCCGTGGATTTTCAACATAAGGAAGAATGTCATTCGGGCCACCCTGGTAATATTGTTCCTTGGTGAGTGAGAATGGTAATGGGTCAGATTCATAAGCCTGCCTTTCCATCTGTTCGATGTACCAGTCGGTATTAAAATAACTCAAAACGATTACCCTTACATCCGTTCTTACGCCCTCTACTTCCTGCGCATACCAGAGAGGGAAAGTGTCATTATCTCCTCCTGTAAACAAAATGGCATTCGGTGCGCATGAGTTCAGGTAATTCTTAGCTGAATCCACTGAGAAATATCGGTTTGACCGGTCATGGTCGTCCCAGTTTTGAGCTGCCATTATTCCTGGAATGATCAATCCAATGAAAGTAGCAGCAATAGACGCTGTTTTCAGGTTTTTGAACTTTTTTTCCAGGAAGTTGGCAATAGACATCACTCCAAAACCAATCCAAATCGCAAAAGCATAATAGGATCCAACATAAATATAATCTCTTTCTCTTGGTTCAACAGGTGGTGAATTCAAATACAAAACCAATGCTGCACCTGTTAAAAAGAATAGCAATGCAACGACAGAAAAACTTTTTGGATCACGCTGTAGCTGAAAGATTAGGCCTATAATTCCGAGAATTAGCGGAAGCATGAAATAATTATTTCTTCCTTTATTTACTTCCAGCAATTCAGGGAGCTCCTGTAAAGATTCCCACGGAGCTAACCAGTTGGAGCCTTCATAGTCACTTTCCCTTCCGGCGAAATTCCACATGAAATACCTCATATACATGTGACCAAGCTGATATCGAAGCATAAATATCATGTTGTCGATGAAATTCGGGGTTTCGTTTGGTCCGATTCCCATGTAGTTTCTATACCTGCTGATATGATTGGGATCACTGCTATATGCACGAGGCAGGATGGTCGATCGCTTGGGATCGTATTTGTATGCTATTTTATAATCGACAATTTCATATTTATCCTCCCCCTTCACATAAATAGGATCGCCTCTTTCCTGGTCAACAATATCAGCATCGAAATATTGGCCATATAAAAGTGGTCGTGAGCCATATTGCTCTCTTTTTAAGTAAGAAACAAAGGAGGTAATATTTTCAGGGTTGTTCTCATCGATCGGTGGATTGAAATTAGACCGAATAACAACTAATGTGTAAGAAGAATATCCAATTAAGATAAATGCGAGACTAATAAGAGCCGTATTGGCTAGGACTTTTCCTTTCTTATGCGTAAAGTAGATCCCGTAAACGAGCGCTCCTACCAATAGAATTCCGAATAGCACAACTCCAGACCCGAAGGGCATTCCCAGCGAATTTACCATGGTTACTTCAAAAGAATTTGCAATGGAAGGAAAACCCGGAATGATAATGTTGTTGATTAAAATAACTATTAATCCACTGATGACCATAGTGAGAATAATGCCTTTTCGATTGGGGGTGTGATTCTTGAAATAATAAATTAAACCCAGGGCAGGTATGGTTACAAGGTTTAGCAGGTGGACGCCAATGGATAGCCCCATCATAAAACAGATCATGATCAGCCATTTGTTGGCCAGTATTTTGTCTTCATCATACCTTTCTTCCCATTTCAAAATGGCCCATACCACAAATGCAGTAAAGAAAGAGGACATGGCGTATACTTCAGCCTCAACAGCTGAAAACCAGAAAGAATCCGAAAAAGTATATGCGAGAGATCCTACTAATGCACTACCCATTAACATAAAAGTCTGGGCTTGTGTCTCTTCTCCTTTTTTAATGCCAAACAGTTTTTTGCCAAATAAGGTAATTGTCCAGAATAAAAAGAGTATGGTAAAACCGCTGGATAAAACGGAAACAATGTTGACCCAATAAGCCACATTTTCAACATTTCCCATCGCCAGGAATGAAAACAGACGGCCTATTAAGAGGAAAAATGGTGCCCCCGGAGGGTGGGGAACTTCTAGTTTGTAAGAGACAGCAATAAACTCCCCGCAATCCCAATAACTCGCTGTCATTTCAACTGTAACCCAGTAAACAATAGTCGATATCAGGCAGACCGCCCAACCCATAATATTGTTTATTTTATGATAGTTATTCATGTTTTTTTAATTCTAAGGCCGAAAATAGTAAATAAATCGGTAACGACTTATGGGACATTAAAAATCTGGTATAATTTTAACAATGATGGGGAACAATTAGCAAGGAAATTAAATTAAGAATATTAATACTTTAGATATAATTATTAAATTTGAAAAATCTGGTGTTGGGTACCATATATTAAAAATTGATTTTTCGTTACTTCTGAAAGTAATTACCCTACTGCGGCATAACTCGTTTTTTAACTAAATGAATGAATTGAATGGAACAATAGTTTACTAATCTTTAAACATAATTTCGTTTAATATTTCAATTCATGGGAATTAAGACTATTGAAATAAGATTATTTCTAACCTTATTGTCCATATTAGTCTTTGGGGTGACACAAAGCTTGTGTGCGCAAAATGATGACGAGGAAGAAAACCAGAGTGATTATCTTCTCATAGCTGATTTGCAGGTACAGATTGAGGCAACCAAAGCCATCAACGACATGTACAATTTCAAATTCAACAGTGCAGCTGCACAATTTAAATGGCTGAAAAATAAATACAACGATCATCCATTGCCTCACTTTTTGCTAGGGTTAAATGAGTGGTGGAAGATCATGCCCAATCCTGAAATAGAGATTTATGATGAAATATTTCTAACCTATATGGATTCGTCCATATTAGAGGCTGAAAAGCTTTATGAAGTGGATAGCACAAAGGTTGAAGGGGCATTTTTCCTTTCTGCCGGCTATGCTTTTAAGGCCAGGTTGCATTCGGACAGAAGCAATTGGTTCCGGGCTGCAGCGTATGGAAATAAAGCTTTGAACTACCTGGAGGATTGCCGGCAAAAAGAGGAGTTAAGTCCTGAACTGATGTTTGGTGATGGTTTGTTCAACTATTTTTCCGTTTGGATCAGGGATAATTATCCGAAACTAAAGCCATTTCTGGTCTTGTTCGACAAGGGGGACAAAGATCTTGGTTTGAAACAATTGACCGAGGTTGCTCATAATGCTTTTTATACCAGAACGGAAGCCCAGTTTTGGCTGATGAGGATATTATTTAACGAAGAGCATGATTACCGGGGAGCTCTTGTTATTGCGGAATACCTTCACAAGACTTTTCCTGATAATTCTTACTTTCATCGTCATTATGCACGAATGCTTCATAGCACGGGTCAAACGGTGATGGCCAGATATGTATGTGAAGATATACTTCGAAAAATTGATGAGGGGATGCCGGGTTATGAGCAGAATTGCGGTCGTTGGGCAGCCTATTTCCTGGGCAGCATCATGGAAGCAAGCAAGAATGATGAAAAGGCAAAGGAATACTATAATATGACGGTGAAATTTGGCGAGGAGATTGAAGCGTATGAAACTGGATATTATCTGTATTCATTGATCGGATTGGCAAGGATTTATGATCGCGAAGGGGATAGAAAAACAGCCAAAGAATATTTGAAACTGGTTAAAAAGTATGCCAAACGAAAGCATCCTGCTCACAAGCAAGCCCGTGAGTACCTGAAACAAATCTGATGGAATTAAAGGATCTTTTTGTCACCCCAATTTTTATCATAATTGTTTATGCTCTGGCCTACTTAATCAAGCCTGGGGTAACAGATAGGATTAACAGAAGGTATTTCATTCCCGCATTGTCGTTGAAAATCGTAGGAGCAATTGCCCTCGGGCTTATTTATCAGTTTTATTATGGTGGAGGGGATACTTTTACCTATTTTAATCTGGGAAGTAAATATATCTGGCAGGCTTTTTTGGATAATCCCATTACGGGGTTAGAGTTGATATTTGCTGGAAAAGAGTACGTTCCTTCGACCTATGAATACGCCTCAAAGATCTATACTTATGGCGATCCGGCTTCCTATTTTGTGGTAAGGATTGCTGGAATATTTGATCTGATCACCTATCACACCTACTCAGCGACAGCTGTTTTATTTGCTGTTTTGAGTTTCAGTGGAGTTTGGGTGTTGTTCAGGGTATTTTACAAGCTTTACCCTGCTTTTCATTTGTATTTTGCCATAGCGATATTTTTTATTCCTTCCTTATTTTTCTGGGGATCGGGACTATTGAAGGATAGCCTGACACTAGCTGCCCTTGGCTGGTTGACTTACAGTGTCTATCAGATCTTCTTTGAAAAGAGGCGAATGGTACTTTTTTCCATTATACTTATGCTAGCCGCATATGTGCTAATGGTTGTGAAGATCTATATCCTTATTTGCTACATACCGGCCGTGCTCTTGTGGATATTGTACAGCACCATTAAGAAAGTAAGAAATCCTGTTCTGAGGATTATGATAGCACCTTTTGTCTTAATTACCTCTGTTTTTCTTGGATATTATTCTGTTATAAAAGTAGGAGAAGAAAACCCCCGGTACAACCTTGAAACCCTTGCCTATACGGCTCAGACTTCTGCTGAATGGATCCATTATGTAAGCATGAGAGAGGGTGGATCCGCCTATACTTTAGGAGATTTTGATTACAGCCCGGCGGGGATGGTCAGGAAATTTCCTTTGGCAGTATGGGTGACACTCTACCGCCCGTATGTCTGGGAATCACATAACATTGTCATGATGCTGTCAGCGTTTGAAAGCCTGGCTATGCTGATGTTAACTATTTTCGTGATCTGGAAGTCAGGATTGATCAACTTTTATAAATCATTGACCACCAAGCCCATTGTCATGTTTTGCTTTGTATTTGCCATTATGTTTTCCTTTGCCGTCGGGGTATCGACCTATAATTTTGGATCGTTGGTAAGATACAAAATACCAATGATGCCATTTTTTATATCGGGTTTGTTTATCATTTTTTATTACTCAAAAGTGGAGAAAAAGAGATCGAGATTACTCCGTACGCTAAACTGATCAGTAACTTTGGTTCGCCCGTTCATACCCAACCAGTTGCGCAACGAGGCATCCTGAATCAACCTTTTCAATGCTTGTTTCCATTCTTCCTCGGTATTCGCTAAATAACCATTTTTTCCTTCTTCAATAATAGATGAATTTACTCCAACAGGTGAAGCAACTGCAGGAATTCCCAAAGAGAGATATTGAATCAATTTGAATCCACACTTCCCTTTTTCCCAGATTGAGTCCTCTAATGGCATGATCCCGATATCAAATTTGAGCAATTGATGGATCTCATCGGTTTTATTCCATGGAATGAATTTTATGTTGTCGAAATCCAACTCAGGAGGTTGGTTGGAAATGGTCACCCATTCAAAATCCAACTCTTTTTTTAATTCATTCATCACGGTAGTGACCATTTTTAAGTATTGGGCGGTGGAGTGTGTACCTGTCCACCCAACTATTGGTTTTTCTTTTTTTTCGTGATGTTTGGTTTGTGAATGGTAATGATCAGTGTCGACGACTGTGGGATTGATGATCACGTTCTGATTGAACTTTTTGGCGTAATCCTGCAGGAAAAAATTTCCCACACTAACCTTCCAGGAAAATTGGCAGATTTTAGAAACTTTTTGGTGAAATTTTAATTTGCTCACAGCCTGGTTGACCTCAGAGGTGTTAGGCAACCAGATTGCATCATCAAAGTCGTAGATCAACTTTTTTTTGAAAAATCGGGAAATCATGAGTTCAAAAACGGGGGGACCGACTGGCGCTGCTTCGCGATGGATGAAGATAAAATCATATTTACTAATTGTGAATAGCAAAATGAACCTTCTGACAAATCCTGAAAAAAGATAAAGGGCCTTTTGTAAATTTTTTCCTTTCCGGTAAAGGGCGTTCCATCCTCTTTTCGACCAGAATGATCTGAACTCATACGAATGGCCTCTTTGGCTGAAGTAGGGTAGGTATTGTTCAAACCTGAATCTCTGTGATGGCGCTTGTCCTTTCGGATAGGGAGCTAGAAAAAGTATTTTCATGCATCAATAACTTTCCTCATCATTGGGGAAGTTCTTGCTTTTAATGTCTTTGATATAATTGGATACAGCTTCTGTAATAACCGTTTCCAGATCGGCATACCGCCTTAAAAATCGGGGATTAAACTCTTTGTTAATACCCAGCATGTCGTGCATGACCAATACCTGGCCATCAGCGTGAGGTCCGGCTCCTATTCCAATGGTTGGAATATGGATTGATTCGGAAACTTTTCTGGTCAATTGAGATGGAATCTTTTCCAATACAATTCCAAAGCAGCCATATTCTTCCAAAGCAACGGCATCGCGCAAAAGTTTGTCAGCTTCTTCCTGGTCTTTGGCCCTGACGGTATAAGTCCCAAACTTGTAAATAGACTGCGGAGTTAATCCCAAGTGCCCCATGACGGGCACCCCGGCGCTTAATATCCTTTCAACAGATTCTTTGATCTCTACCCCTCCTTCCATTTTAACCGCATGAGCACCAGATTCTTTCATGATGCGGATGGCCGACCGAAGTGCTTCTGATGAATTTCCCTGATAGGAACCAAATGGGATATCAACGATCACCAAGGCCCTTTTAACAGCTTTGATAACCGATTTGGCGTGGTAGATCATATGATCCAATGTGATAGGAAGGGTCGTTTCATTTCCTGCCATGACATTGGACGCTGAATCACCTACCAGGATGGTATCGACACCTGCTTCATCGATCAGCTTGGCCATGCTGTAATCATAAGCAGTAAGCATGCTGATCTTCACCCCGCTATTTTTCATTTCCTGAAGCTGGTGGGTGGTTACGCGTTTGATCTGACTGAATTGAGTGGACATTTTGATTTCGGATTTGGGAATTCGGATTTGGGAATTAATGCTTATAGCTGTTTCTATTTATTGTATTATCAGAGAAAGCCTCGGTTAATTCATTGGTGTTTTCTAACTTTTTACGTTGTGCAATACTAAATCTCATCTAATATTAATTTTTAAAGGTTTTATTAAAATAAGTTCACAATTCAAATCCGCAATCCGCAATCCGAAATCCGAAATCCGAAATCCGAAATCAATACAGGTAAACTCCTTCTTTCCCTTTTGACAAATTTACCTCGATATGTTCATTTAGTGTGGTCGATAGTTCGTATCCGACAAAATTCGCAGAAATAGGGAACATGCTATGGCCCCTGTCAATCAGTACTGCCGTTTGTACTTTCTTTACTTCGCTTTCAAGAATGGGTTTTAAGCTATAAAGAAATGTCCTTCCTGTATTCAATACATCATCGACCAGGATCAGGGCAGATTTATTCAGAAGGTTTTTTTCACCATCAATGATAATTTCACCACTGGCAGGGTTGGATTTATTGATTTTCACTTTTATCAAATGGACCTCAAATGGAGCAATTTCCTTTAATTCTTTTGACAAATATTTAGCAAATACATAGCCGGTTTCAGGAATTCCAGCGATGATCAGTTTTTTTTCCTTGTAATTTTTTTCATAGATCTCATAAGCAATGCGCTTGATTTTTTGAAATATTTCCTTTTTGGTAAGGATGAGGCTACTTTCTGTGGTCATACAAAAAAGTCTTTATGAAATGGGTAAAATCTTGCTGTCTTTGTAGGTCGAAAGTACAACCATTGACTGCATATTGTCAACCTCTTTTATTTCGCTGACCTTTTCGAGCATCAATTTTTGGTAAGATTGAATGTCTTTGGAAATCACTTTCAAAATAAAGTCACCGGCTCCTGTGATATGATGGCATTCGATAACCTCGTCAATTTTATTGATGGCTTCAATAAAACCTTCGATTTTTGCTTTGGTATGCCCATCCAGGGAAACAATTACAAATGTTGTTACTCCAAGTCCCAGTTTGGCGGTGTTGAGTTTGGCGTGATAGCTTGAGATAATTTCGGTTTGTTCCAGTTTTTTTACCCTTTCCAAAGTTGGAGCAGGGGAAAGGCCGATCTCTTCGGAGAGTTTGGCATTGGTAATTCTTCCCTGTGCCTGAAGAATGGAAAGGATCTTTCGATCAATATTATCTAATTTATGGTTTTGGCTCATGTGAATACAAAATTATATTTTGCCACAAGTTAATAATATTGAATATTATTTTACGAAAAATCAAATATGATTTTGAAAGTTCGGACATCCCTCCAAGGGTTTCGAACCCTTGGAGGGTTTATTTTCTGGTAGGTTTACAAATGGGGAGTAGCCGCGGTGGCTGCGTCAGACTGTTTTGTAGATTTATATCATAGGAGGCATAGTCTCCATAACCGCCAGACGCGTAATAGGAATGGGCACGAACGGGGACGTTCGCGCCAGTGACGGAAGTTTTTAGCAGTAAACTTTTGACACGGTTT
The DNA here is from genome assembly GCA_913057175.1 of uncultured Cytophagales bacterium. Taxonomy (GTDB): domain Bacteria; phylum Bacteroidota; class Bacteroidia; order Cytophagales; family Cyclobacteriaceae; genus CAJXNP01. Next base: position 19,018 of record CAJXNP010000030.1, on the reverse strand, counting down.
TTTAGCAAGGTTTAAATGACATTTGTTGAAGTATAAAAAAAGATAGTCATTAACCTGGCCTTTGAATTATTGACGTTAAGAAAACCTGAGGTTAAGGCGTTAAGAAATCATTGATGTTTGAGCTAGGGTTGTATGTGAGGTAGAGCGAGTTTCAATGATTTTAGCTTTAATTTCAGGGTTTTAGTCAATTATTCAACAGCCTTGAATTTTTTGTCCCGACACTTAAAGTCGGAATGCCAGCCCGGCATGAGGGCATAAATATCTATCTGTTTCCTTCTTGTAGTTTTTATTCTAAATACTAATCTGGCGAAAATAGTTTAGAGTCACTCTAAAATATATTTAACCAAAATCATTTACCTCACCACAATCTTTTTTGTCACGCTTTCTCCACCGGATACAGCCAGCAAATAATAAGTGCCACTAGCTATGGTTCTCAAATCGATCTTAACCATGTTTAGGCCTGAACGGGTCTGCGTGAAGGAAAAGTCTTTAATCAGGTTTCCCGAACTATTCATCAGCTGGACAACCAGCGGGCTGCTTTCCTTTAAAATAATGGGGAGCTGAAGAACTTCAGAAACTGGATTGGGATAAGGTTCAATCACATCCATCTCATCACCAAATGTGACGCACTGCACATTGTCAGATACATTTTCTTCCTCTAACCCTTCTTCCTGTGGGAGTAATTCCATGCAAACATTGGAAATATTCCGGAAAGTAGCGTTCGATAGTTCAAAATTGACCTGGTGCGCATAGCTGGAGTTGGGGAGAATGGTAAATGCAACCATTTCAAAAACTTCGAATTGATTGTCAAAGTTAATTCGCAATTCAGGATGATCCAGTGGCATGGTACCGTAGTTGAATATCCTCACGATGAATTTAACTTTGTTGTCTTCAATGGTTTGAGTAATGCTTTCAATACTTACATCCAGAACCGGATCGACAATCTCTATTTTCAGATCGCTTGTATCCCGGCAATTAAAATCATTGATGGCAATCAACTGAGGGTATTCGTTTCCAATGTTTTGATACGTGTAAGAAGTATGTGTCAAGTTATCAGTATCCTCATTGTTTTGACTGAAATCCCATAAATAGCGGGTTGCTCCTGTTGATTGATTGTTGAAATCAACTTCCAACGGAGGAGCTCCATAAACAGGTTCGGCAGTGAATTTTGAGATTGGTGCCGGATTTAAATCAATGGATTTCACAAGTGAATTCTCGCAATCCCGCTCAGTGGTAACTTCCATCAGAACATCGTGAGATCCGCTTTCACCAACCAAATAACTAAAGTTTTCTGACAGTGAGACCAACTCATTGTCGATGGACCATCGAAAGTCAATAATGGGATCGTCGATGGAGGCAGATAAGTTATTGAATTGGATGTATTCGTTTTCACAGTCGCCAATCGTTTCGAAATCAACGGATGGTAACGGCGCAATGGTAAATGTCTCGATTAACGTATTTTCACACAGGTTATCCGCCCTGGAGGTTAAAGTGATATCGTAATCACCTGGTCCGGCAAACAAATATTTCACCTGGTCAGTGGCATAAAAATTATTTTCGATCATCCAGCTATTGGAAAGAATGGATCCTCCGGGAAGGGAAGAATTGCTCTGAAAAACCGATGAATCGGAAACGCAATTCAACGTTTCTTCGATATCGATTGTTGGTGAAGGAAGGACTTCAACCGATTTGGAGATGGAATCTGTGCAACCTATTGTACTGGTTACAGATAATTTCACATCCGTCAACCCATCCTTATCCAGGTAAAGCAAGGGATCTTTTTCTGTGGAATTTTGTGAATTTTCGGGAAGATCAATGGTCCAATGGTAAGAACAAATGTTGGCCTCCTCAACAGCGCTTTGATCATAAAACTGAATTTCCTGCTCACTACAGGGTAGTTCATAGGCAAAATCCGGCACAGGTAAATGGCCTACGACCACATCCTGCGTGAACACATTGTTACAGCCATCCGAGTTGGAGGCAGTTAGGGAGACATGGTAAGTTCCCCCGGAAGTGTAGAGATGGGATGGTTCAGAAAGATCAGAGGTATATCCATCTCCGAAATCCCAGGAGTAGCCGGTGATGTTCTGGCCTGTCGTAAGATTTTCAAAAGTATAATCATCATTTTCACAATTCCCCTCATGGGAATACGATACGGCCGGACCTTCCACCACATCGATCATATTGGTTTCATCAGATGTACATCCTGGAATCGTAGCCGATAGGGTGACGGTTTTCGTGCCACCAGCATCAAAAACAACGGACGTATCCTGGGCGGAAGAATAGATTTCATCATTAAAATTCCAGGAGTAGGAAATTAGCGTATCCGCTCCATAAATTTCAGATTCATTTACAAAATCGAGCTCTGAATTGGAGCACAAAGTCGGATTGGTCACCGAAAACGCCGGAACCGGTTTCTCATAGATCCGGATCGGTTGCTCAATTTGATTGGCACAACCATTGTCCGATTCGATGCTTAAAGAGACATTGTAGGTTCCCACAGTATCGAATTGATGAGAAACGTTTTGACCCGAGGCAGTTTCAGTATTACCAAAATCCCATGACCAGGAGGTAATGGAGGGGTCATCGGAAGAAGTTCCAATGAACTGGTTGGTATTTTCAATGCAGAGGTTGTCGGTGGTGTAGGAGATGGATGGAGCGGATTCGTCTTTGACGAAGATGGTATCTTCGTGTGTGTCATAGTTGCCGAATTCGTCGTAGGCGGTGAGTTCTATGGAGTAAGAGCCTGGAGAGGAATAAGATATATTTTGAGGTTGGATTTCATTGGATGGAGATAATGCTCCTATACATTTATCATCAAAATCAAATCTTGAAACAATTCCTCCATTTCTACTTGTAGAGAACCCTACCCAACCAGGTGTGTTTCTTACGAGTTTCCAACTTTTTAGTTGATCTTGGGCCCCAAGTCTACCTAGAAGTTCAATTTGAGGAATATTTTCTATGGAATTGCCAAATATTAATTTATATAATCCTACATCTCTGCCAACAACATATCCATAATAATTTAATCCTTCTTTAATAACACTAACTCCCTCTGGCCAGGTTACATCAACTAATTCTATAATATCGTAATCATTGTCAAATACCGTGGACCCAAAATCTATTCTATAGATTTTATTATTTCTCGAACATAGAAATCCAAACCAATTTTCTTTATCTTTTATTATAGAAATTCTACTTGCACCATTAATACCATATCCATTTCCAATTGTAATTACATCAGTATTTGATGGGTTATTTGAAATGGACGAGCCGAAGTTTATTAATGTTAATGTATTATTCCCATTATTAGATACAATAACTATGTAATTGTCATTTTCTTGAATAATATCCAAGCCAAATGGTTTGTTTAGACTATTTAAATTACCAAGGGTTACTCCATCTGTAATATCATTTCTTAGCCCATTTTCATATGTTAACCTAATTAAATTACTGTTTCCATTGTTTACTAATACAGTATACCAAACATCATCATCTTTTATTGCAATCGAATAATTTGGCTGGCTAAGTAAATCTGAAAAATTTGATGATTCAATTATCTCAGGATCGCCTGAAAGGTCATCACTATAATCTAATTTATATAGTTTATTTGCTAAATAATCTGTAACAAAACCATACCAATTACTACTATCATAAATAATATCAATACTTGATGTGAATGAACTACTTTCAATCGTTTTTGTACCTTTTAATTCTGGATTTTGATCCAAATCTGACATACAAAAATCCCATTGAAATGAATTGGCATTATTTGAAATATTTATCAGATTTAGGTTCTCTTCGATACAAATAGAATCCTTAAAGTCAAAATTGGAGATAGGTGCTTGAGAAAAAACCTCAATAACAGAAAATAGGATAAATAAAAATAAGCTTATATAGTTTTTCATTATGCTTGATACACCAATACTTTTTATTATTTATAACCGCCCAGATGTAACCGAAAAAGTTTTTGAAAAGATAAGAGAAATCAAACCAAAAAAAATTTATGTAGTTGCGGATGGACCTAAAGACAAATATGATCACAAATTATGTTTACAAACAAGAGATAAAATTAAAATTGACTGGAAATGTGACAAAAAATACTTATTCAGAGAAAAAAATTTAGGGTGTAAATTAAATGTTAGCGGGGCAATATCCTGGGTGTTGGTTAAAGAGAAAAAGATTATAATTCTTGAAGATGATACCTTACCTAATCTTACCTTTTTCCCATTTTGTGAAGAACTATTAGAAAAGTATGAAAACAATAAGCAAATTTTTAGTATCACTGGAGTAAATTGGCAAAATGGTAGAAAGCGTGGCAAAGGATCTTATTATTTCTCTTGCTATCCTGGAATATGGGGATGGGCCACCTGGAGAGATAGGTGGGAAAAATTTGATGTTAATCTGTCAGACCTAGAAAAAAGAGTTCAAACAAAATTTTTGGATTATTTAACGGATTTAGAAGAAGAAAAAAGATTTCATTTAAATAACTTATTTAAAACTAAAAATAAAGAGATAGATAGCTGGGGATTTGGATGGCACTTTACCTTCTACAAGAATAAAGCTTTTTGTGTTGTCCCTAATTTTAATTTAATATCAAATATTGGGTTTGATAATCGCGCAACACATACAAAACAGTCCAATTCCTGGAAAGCAAATCAATCTACGGAAAAGATAAAGTTTCCACTAATTCATCCAAAAAAAATAATTAGAAATGAACAAGCAGATCATTACTTAGCAAAGCGTAATTTTTTACACAAATTTTCCTTTTTTGAAAAAGTGATAAGTAAAATTAACAGGATTATGAATGATTTATGAAAAAGTGTATTTTAATACTAGGGATGCATAGGAGTGGAACTTCTCTTGTAGCTGGACTATTACACTTATCTGGAATAAGCTCTGGAAAAAATTTATTAAATCCAAAAAATGAAAATCCAAAAGGGTTTTTTGAAATAGAGCAATTATATCATGTTAATGAGGAAATACTAAAAGCATCTGGTACGAGATGGAATATGTTAAAAAAACCAATTTTGGATTCAATTGAAAAAACTATTTATAAGAGTAAAATTAAAGAAATTATTAACAGCGAGTTCAAGGCTGATGAGGTGTTTGTAATAAAAGATCCCAGAATTTGTGTCCTATTATCTTTATATATGGAAATTTTTGAAGAACTAAATATTAAAGTCTTTCCTGTAATTGTTAGACGAAATTTTGCTGAAATTGCTTACTCATTAAATACAAGGAATAATTATAATTTGTATAATGGATATTCTCTTTCAAAACATTATTATCAATCGATAAAAACTAGTCTATTAGATAAATTTTATATTAGTTTAAAATACGTTGAGATAATTGGTTCACCACAGATTACTTTGGATAAGGTCTTTAAGTTTGTTGAATTACAAAAGCCAGACTTAGATAGTAAAGTATTCGATTTTGTTGATAGAAACCTTTATAGAAATAGGTTAAATTTTCTCATTAAGTTTATTATTAAAACTTTTGGAGAAATCAAATATCAATATTTTAAATTCAAATTTGGATTGTGAGTGTAAGCGTTGTTATCCCTGTTTATAAGGAAATTCTATCAAATAGTGAAATAAAATCATTAGTTAGATGCAAAAATGTCCTTACTAAATATGATACATATTTAGTATATCCCAAAGATTTAGATATTCATAACTATAAGAAGTACTATAGTAATCTTAAATTTAAACCATTTCCTAAAAGGTATTTTGAGGGAATAAGTGGCTATAATCGATTAATGCTCTCTACTACCTTTTACGGCAAGTTTTTGAAGTATAATTATATTTTAATTTACCAACTAGATAGTTATGTTTTTAAAGATGAATTAAATGAGTGGGCAAAATATAAATTTGATTACATCGGTGCACCATACTATGCAAATGATCAAATAACAAGAACTTTTAATTCATTATTGTATTCAAGATCCTCCGTGATAAAATATTTGAAAAATGTATTGGTGAAAAAAAATCCAAATTTATCAGTTGGTAATGGGGGATTTTCACTTAGAAGAGTTTATAAATTTTGGATAATATCATTTTTATTCTTTCCACTAATCAAAAGCTGGCTTACAAATGAAGACTATTTTTGGAGCTTATTTGCACCAAACTTTTTACCATTTTTTAATGTGGCAAGTATTGACAAAGCAAAACGATTTTCAATTGAAAAAAATAGTGAATCAATTTATAAAGAAACAGCATCCCTACCATTTGGTTGTCACGCCTGGGAAAAGTATGAACCCAAATTTTGGAAAGACTTTATAAAATAAGTTACCGGTTAAAGTTATTTTCCAATGATTCTTCACAAACAATTTTGTCCAATAAGATAAAAAAATTGAAGCTCCTTCATTTTGAATATTATCTATTCAATCCGCAAGTTATTAAAAATCACTTTGTTCCTTTTCCTTTATTGGTAATTTTGGTTTTTATTTTGATGCCATGCAAAAAGTTGTTGTCGATGCGGACAAAAGGTCTTTTAGGATTAACCTGAAGGAGTTGAACCATTATAAAGATCTATTTTATATTCTAGCGTACCGAGATATACGTGTTCGTTATGCTCAAACATTCCTGGGTTTTCTATGGGCATTTCTTCAGCCTGCAGCGACGCTTTTGATTTTTATCCTGGTATTTGGGTTAGCTATCAAAATTGATACAGGCGCTATTCCCTATCCACTGTTTGCTATTTGTGGCATCTCCATGTGGAGCTATTTCAGTTTTGTATTGAACCAGAGCGGCAATAGCATTATTGGGGCACAGGAAATGATCAAAAAAATTTATTTTCCAAGATTGGTCGTGCCATTGAGCAAAGCAGTTGTAGGGTTTGTCGATTTTGGTGTGGCACTGATATTATTGATTGTATTGATGGTTGTATATCAGGTAGCCCCATCCCCTAATATTTGGGCAGCGCCACTTTTCATTTTATTAAATATTATTGCTGCTTTAGGTGTGGGTATTTGGCTAAGCGCCTTGTCCATCCGTTACCGTGATTTTCAACATGTTATACCTTTTTTAGTCCAGTTCGGGTTGTACGCAACTCCGGTCGCTTATCCGGCCAGATTAGTTCCTGACAAATATTTATGGTTGTACAACCTCAACCCCATGGTGGGGATCATTGAAGGTTTTCGTTGGTCGATTTTTGGTGGAAATTCTCCAAATGAATACTTTTGGATATCATTTGCTACGATCATTCTATTATTTATTACTTCATTGATTTACTTTAAGAAGGTAGAAGATACCATGGCAGACATAGTTTAAGGTTTTGAAGAGATGAGTGATATTGCAATCAGCGTAGAAGGCCTGGGAAAGAAATACAAAATAGGCAGGAGAAAATCAGGAAATCTGAGGGATTCATTGTCCAGTATTTTCAAAAGAAATTCTCACAATCACCCAATCACCCAATCACCGAATCAACAGATCAATGACTTTTGGGCATTAAAGGACATCAACTTCGAAGTAAAGCAAGGCGAAGCAGTTGGGATCATCGGAAGAAACGGGGCAGGAAAAAGCACCTTGTTAAAAATCTTAAGCCGAATCACCAAACCCACTACTGGACGGTTTGAAATTAATGGAAGGGTAAGTTCACTGTTGGAAGTTGGAACTGGTTTCCATATGGAATTGACCGGTCGTGAAAACATTTACCTCAATGGTACAATCCTGGGAATGAAACGAAAAGAGATCAAAGCCAAATTTGATGAAATTGTGGCTTTTAGCGGGGTAGAAGAATTTATCGATACACCCGTAAAACATTATAGTAGTGGAATGAAGGTGCGTTTGGCTTTTTCGGTTGCAGCACATTTGGAACCTGAAATTTTGATTATTGATGAGGTACTTGCTGTTGGAGACGCTGAATTTCAGAAGAAGTGCCTGGGGAAAATGGAGGATGTAACAGGTCAGGGAAGGACCGTGCTATTCGTCAGTCATAACTTGGGAGCCGTTAATCAACTTTGCTCTAAAGCAATATTCCTATCAAATGGTAAACTAACAAGTTTAGGACCAACTGAAAAAATCATTAATGACTACATATCTGATAATATGTTCCTAGGTGGGATCCGGGAATGGAAAAATAGTAGTAAACCAAAAAATAATGACTTCATAATTGAAAAAGTTACTCTGTCCCAAAGAGGTAAATTCTCCTCTGAATTAATTCCTTATGAAGATATTGAGGTTGATATCTATTTTCAAAATTTAATAAAGGATCAGAATACTTCAGTAGGCATTCAACTATTTACAAATCTGGAAACAGCCGTTCTATCAAGTGTAAACTGGTCCTCCTCAACTTTAAATATTGATCCATTCACTAACGGTAAATTTTCTGAAGGAAGATTTCATTCAAAGTGTAAAATTCCAGAAGGGCTTTTAAATGAAGGTAACTATTATATTAATGTAGTACTCTTAAAAAACCATAACAAAGTATCATTAATTGAGAAAAAGGTCATTTCCTTTAGTATAGTCAATACTGGTTATATGAGGGAAGGCTTTCACCAATCATGGCTTGGTGTTGTTAGACCCAAACTTTTTTGGCACACCAATAAAATCAGTAATGAATCTAATTAAGAAAATATTTAATAAATTTCTTTTTCATTTTGGGCATGAAATTGTGAAGGTCGATAAAAATTATCGACAATATTTAGAATCTATTGACCTAATTTTCAAAAAGTATAGGAATTTTACAATGATTCCCCAAACTACCTATGAATCAAATCTGAACTTGCTGAAGTATATAGAAAATATAACCGGAGATGTTGTTGAATGTGGGGTATGGCGAGGGGGAATGATTGCTGGTTTTGCTAGTCTTTTGAATGCGAATAATAGACATTTTTATCTATTTGACAGCTTCGAAGGGTTGCCGGAAGTAAAAGAAATTGATGGCGAAAAAGCAAAAAGATGGCAGGCAAATAAGAACTCTCCTTTCTATTATGAAAATTGTAAAGCTGAGATTGGTTTTGCCAAAAAGGCTATGGAATTAGCTCGATGTAATGATTTTACCATCGTCAAAGGTTGGTTTAATGAAACTCTACCAAATAGTAATTTTAAAAATGGAATCGCATTGTTAAGGTTGGACGGAGATTGGTATGATTCGACGATGACTTGTTTAGAAATCCTCTACGATAACGTAGTTGAAAATGGAATCATCATCATAGATGATTATTACTGTTGGGAAGGATGTAGAAAAGCAGTACATGATTTTCTATCCAAAAATAAACTACCTGACGCCATTCGTTCAACTCCTGAAGGTGTTTGTTACGTAATTAAAGGTAATTGATGAAAAGCCCGTTATTGCCAGGTGGAAAAGCGATCTTGATCGATCAGATTGGATTGGACGAAATTGAGAAACTATACCCAGGGTTTGACATTAAGAAGTACTTTTCAATAGAAACTATAGACATTTATAAATGCCAAACTTCAGGGTATCGGTTTTTTTACCCTTTTGATCTTTCTGGCGATTCAAGCTATTATTCAAGCCTTCAAAATTCAAGCAGCTATTATTTAAAGGATAGGTGGGAATACCAGTTAGCACTCAATCAAATAAATAATGCAAATAAAATATTAGAAATTGGATGTGGTGAAGGCAATTTTCTTGAAATGCTTAAAGCCAATGGTCTTATTGGATATGGAACCGAACTCAGTGAAACTGCTGCTGAAAAATGTGTGGAGAAAGGACTAAATGTTACAAATCTCTCTGTTGCAAATCTTTCTGAAACTGAATACGAAAAATATGATGTGGTTTGCTTTTTTCAAGTTTTGGAGCATATTAGTGAGGTAAATTCTTTCATCACTAACGTCATTAAGTTAACAAAACCTGGAGGAATGATAATTTTTAGTGTACCAAATAATGATTCTTTCATTTACCCAACTATGAAGTTTAATAAATTCAATTTACCTCCTCATCACATGGGGCTGTGGAATAAGAAATCTATTTTATCTTTGGAAAAAATTTTTAAAATAAAACTAATTAGGTACAAAGAAGAATCACTCAAACCATATTGTTCGGAATTATATCTAACTTATTTAAAAAGATTGATAAAAAAAATTAAGGGTGGGGGGAGGATAATTGACATTATACCACAAATGGTTTTAAAGAAACTAATCTTTCTAATCTCACCCTTTGTTAAAGGACATACCAGTTACGCAGTATTTAAAAAGCTATAATGAAAGTCCTGCATGTTCTTGCAAATGAAAACTCCGGCGGTGCTTCCAAAGCTTGCTTTCGGTTACATCAAGCTCTTTTAGCCAATGGAATAGATTCTTCTATTTTAATGTTAAACAAACCTCCAATTGGTTTAAAAAATGCTTACCATTACTACCCTTATTTTGAAACAAAATCTCAAAAGTTTTTTAGTAGAGTAAAATACAAGTTTGAAAAACTTCTTAAAACTGGTCATTCATATTTTGTGCAGAAGCATAGGAGTATTCAGGCCAGAATTTTAAAACAAAAAGAAAAAGGATTAGAAGTTTTTACTTTTCCAATTTCAAATTGGGACATTACTACTCACCCGATTTATAATGAAGCGAATATCATTCATTTACATTGGGTAAGCTCTGGTTTCATTGATTATAAAACATACTTCAGAAATAATAAAAAACCAATACTATGGACTTTACATGATATGAATCCCTTTACGGGAGGCTGTCACTTTTCTGGAACTTGTGATAGATATTTGATCGACTGTGAACAATGTCCAGAGCTAACAAACACCCAGTACCCTAATTACTCCAATTTTATTTTTGGATATAAAGAGGATGCACTTAGGAATCTCAATAATTTAACAATTATTTGTCCGTCTCAGTGGTTGAAAAATTGTTCCGAAAAATCCTCTCTTTTCAAAAAGTTTAAACATTCTGTTATCCCGTATCCAGTAGATGAAAAGGTTTTTAATATTCATAATAGTGAATCATTGTCGGTGGAATTGGAACCCTCTGTGAAAAAAAGACTTCTGTTTTCCGCATATAATTTAAGTAACAGGAGAAAAGGACTTAACCTTTTAATTGATGCATTAAAAAAATATGAATCTCTCTCGGATCAAATTGAACTTGTAATTGTAGGGAAAAGTAATCCTGAATTAAATCTTGAAGGTTATACTGTACATAATTTGGGTTTTATAGAGAATGACAAAAAATTGTCTGGAATTTATCGAATGTGCGATGTTTATATAATGCCCACCATTGCAGATAATTTACCCAATACCGTTATTGAATCCTTGATGTGTGGCACACCTGTAATTGGTTTTAATGTCGGTGGAATGTGTGACATGGTTAAGAACAATAAAAATGGCTTCCTTATTGACGATTTTTCTTCACTAAGTCTATATAATACCATCAAACATTTTTTAAACCAATCTGAGTTAGCTTCAAGAGATGAAATTTCAAAAAATATGACTTCGAGATATAGTTATGATGAAATTGTCAAACAACATTCTAAAATTTATAATCAAGTGATTAATGGGTATTCTATTCACAATTGACAATGATTACATCCCATATCTTTCCGTCACGATATGTTCCATCATCCGGAACAACAAGAAAGAAAACATTTCTTTCCATATCATTTCGGGTGATATCTCTAGCCAAAATAAATCAAGGTTAACAAATGCTTTCCAAAGCAAATCTGCTACCTTTTCGTTCTATAATTTCACTCCTGCCAACGTTTCATTAAAGGTTGATGGACACGCAAGTTCTGTTAACTATTATAGACTTTTTCTAACCGACATACTTCCTGAGAAAATCTCAAAAATTATTTACCTCGATGCTGATATAATTGTATTGAAAAGTCTTCTCCCTCTTTGGAACACAGATATTAAAGATTATGCCATTGCGGCAGTACATGGTAAAAATGTGGAGAGAGCTAACGACCTTGGAATTATGGATAATCAATATTTCAATAGTGGTGTAATGTTGATAAATGTGGACTACTGGCGAAAAATTGATGCCTTTAGGAAATTTAAAAATTTTATGTCTGAACATTCGCAGAAAATAAAATTCTGGGACCAGGACGTGCTAAATCACACTTTTCAAAATGAGGCTTACAGTTTATCAAACATATATAATCAATCAGCTATTGACAAGATTACAAAAGAAACTGTTGTATTGCATTATATGGGGAAACATAAGCCATGGAATATTCACTATCGTGGAAAATATAGAATGGTCTTTCTAAAGTACAGCCTCCTCTCTAGGTGGAGATTCTTTCTGTTTTTTTCAATATTAAAAGAAGTGATTATACTAAACTTCTATAAAATAGATGATTTGATATCTAGGCTAAAGGGTAAATCGAGTTAGTACTATAGGTTTTGACCTCAAATACGTCCAATATTTTTTGAATATTATCTTTTTGCTCCTCCTTTAAATTTCCCTGCCACTTCGAAAGCTGCTTCTCTACATCCGACTTAAAATCATTGGATTTCTGTGTGGAAGAACTAGGTTTGTTGAAAAGGTTTTCTACATATAGCGATCTGTTTATTTTCCATTCTTTCTGAATTTTCTCTAGTGTTTCCTGAGGCTTGACAATAAATTCCTCATAGTAAATGACTATATATCGTTGGTTTTTATTATTAAGTATTAATTCTGTTTCGAGATACCAACCATAGGTCAATAACTCTTCGTGGTTGCTAAGAACCGGAACTTTGGATATATGCTTGTTGAAATAGGAGTTTAAGCCTACTTTCTCTTGATTAACTAATGGGTAGGAAATAGAGTGTAAATAATTCCAAGCCCCATGGTTTAATTGTGAATATACTACGGCGGCCGGGTGCCTAACGATATACAGGGGTTTTAATTTTAAATTAAACTGATTTGTAAGCCAATTTAACAGCGGGCCAGACCTTACAAATTTTATTAAGAGGAAATCACTTTTGTGCAAACCATCTATTTGTTTGTTTCTCTGAACAAGCGCAGGATTAAGCTCAAGCCCTGACAGTAAACTTTTAAAGACACTATGAGCGGGGTTCCATTCGTGACCTTCAGGAATATACTGCAGCCATGGGAAATCAAGCTTTTTTAACTTTTTTATTCGCCCCCTATGTAATGGCTCGTGGAGATACAAGGCATTCAAAACCTGATGAAAATATTCCGCCAGCCAGGTGGTTCCACTTCTCGGGGCACCGGAAATGATGAGTGTTTTATCAAAGTCTTTAAATTTTTTCCTATTAATGTATTTTACATATTCTAAATAAATTTTTAATGTAGCTACATTAACTTTGCTGTAATAGCCAAATCGACCAGTAGTTTTAAAAAGAAGATTAAACATAAATTTTGGATAAGATTATTTCTATCATCACCCCTTCCTTTAACAGTTCGAAGTACATAGAAAAAACCATTTGTTCTGTTAAGGAACAAAACTATTTAAATTTTGAATATATAGTGATCGATGGTAAAAGTTCCGACTCAACTTGTGAAATTATTAGAAAATATGAAGATCATATAATTTATTGGGAGTCCATGCCTGACAATGGCCAAAGTCACGCTATAAACAAAGGGCTCAAAAAGGTAAATGGCAATATCATCAACTGGCTCAATGCCGATGATTATTACAATGAAAACGCCCTGGAGATTGTCAATTCCCAATTCGACCGCCTAGATGTATTATGCGTTGCAGGTAAATCCAGATTATTTGATGAAAATGGAACCATTAAGTACTCAAATGGGACTGATATCTATCCAGGCAATCTTGCTAAAACTATAGGTTGGGCTCGAGTTGACCAACCAGAAACATTTTTCAGAAAAGAGGCTTGGAAGAAGATTGGGCTGCTTAATGAACAATTGCACTATACGATGGATAGGGAATGGTGGATGCGTTATCTTTATATCTTTGGTTTGGATGGTATAAAAAGAATAAATGATGTGCTCGTCAATTTCAGGATACATGGTGCTTCCAAAACCACATCTCAAAACGAAAAATTTCAAATTGAACACGATTCTTTGTTTTACCTACTTTCACTGAATTCATCCAATAGTATTTTTTCCAAAACGATTGAAAAAGAATGTACTATTGATAAAATGCTGCAATCGGAAATCAGTAATTGGAACAATACTGAATTAATTAATCAAGTATTGAATTACTATTGCCTTAAAAAAGCAGATGAATTGTATTACCAATACGAAAAGAAAAAAGCCCAATCATTCCTGGCTTGTATTGATCATGAACTTTTAGATGACGAAGGACGCAAACTCTTTAATAAGCTGTCTTTTCGTTTAAAGCTTCCTTCAAAGATTATACAGATATTTAGAAATAAGTAGTATGGTAAGTGACAACTTTTTTATATCTGTAATTATACCTACTTATAATGGAAGTCAAAAAATTGTAAGATGCCTAAATGCTTTAGCCAAGCAAACAAGATTGCCGAACGAAGTAATTGTTGTTATAGACGGATCTACTGATGATACCCAGGAAATTCTTAACGCCTTAAAAATAGATTTAAATATTCAGGTTATTGTACAAGACAATCTGGGCAGGTCAGCTTCAAGAAATTCAGGTGTAGGAAAAGCAAAAGGCAATCTTCTTATTTATTTTGATGATGATATTCGTCCTTCAAGCGAATCAATTGAAAGACATGTGAATGTTCATGCTAAAAATCAAAGTATTGTAATTTCCGGTCAAATTCTTGAGGATACTTCTTTATCTGATAAAGACATTTTTAGATTTAAAGCATATCTTTCCCAAAAGTGGACTTCAAAATATCATGAAGGAATTAATCAATTATCTCACAAAAACCTCTTTCTGACAGCGGCAAATTTATCAGTTCGAAAGGAAGATTTCGAGAAACTCGGAGGATTTGATTCCAGGTTAAAGGATGCAGAAGATTTTGATTTAGCCATGCGTGCCTTAAATGCTGGAATGAATGTGTTGTTTGATAAATCCAATATTGCCTGGCATGATGATGTCATCACGTGCAAGGCTTATATACAAAGACAAAAACAATATCAGGGGGCCTATAATAAATTAATTCAAATCAATCCGAGCTATAAAGATTTGGTTGGAGAAAGAAAATTAAATTTAAACTTCTTAAAAAGATCGATTTATTTTGTTTTATCATGGAAATTCTGGGTAGACCAAATTGATAAAAATCGTTTGACCATTCTTCCAAAGAAAATTCGATACAGGTTTTATGATATTGTCATTACGGGCTTGAGTAAAATATATCCTAATAGAATTTCATGATTAAGAAATATTTTAAAAAGATTTATGGTAAAGTACCTTATAAGAAACAACTGTTTTTAATCGTAAAACATTTTTTTAAACCTTCAAAAAGCTTATATCAGCATCTGTATTTTAATGATGTCTTTAGTGTCCATATGAGCGAAAAATGCTCGTTTTTATTGAATCATTTTGGTGCTAAAGTCGAAAATGAAATTTTTTGGGAAGGTATATTTGGTTCTTGGGAAAAGGAATCTTTAAAATTATGGTCCAAACTATGTAGAGATTTAAATTACATATTTGATGTTGGGGCAAACTCTGGTGTTTACAGCCTTATGGCAAAAAGTTTAAATATCAGATCAAATGTTTACGCCTTTGAACCTATTGAAAGAGTTTTTAATCGTCTGGTTTACAATAATGAAATCAATCATTATGACATTTCTGCATTTAATATTGGTCTTTCAAACTATAATGGGGAAGCCTTCTTTTATGATCCAGAAACCGAACATGTTTACTCAATAATTATTAATGAAACCATTGAAACCTATCAAAATAAAGACTTTAAGAGAAAGAAAGTTAATGTAAATTGTTTTGATACATGGTTTATCGAAAATAATATCCTGGGTTTTGACTTGATTAAAATAGATGTTGAAACATATGAGCCAGAGGTTATTGAAGGTATGATGAATTCTATAATCCGATTCAGACCACTTGTGATAATAGAGGTTTTAAATGATGAAATTGCAAATAAACTAAATAACCTATTTAAAGAACTGAATTATCAATATTATGATATAAATGAATCAAATGGTGTCAAAAAAATTCATACTATACTTAAAAGCAGTTCATACAACCTATTTTTATGCCCCAATGAAAAGGAGTATCAGTTAGTTGAACATGGAATTTTATAGATGGTTAACAATAGGCTAAAAATAGTTTATATAATTTCTGACATAGATAAATCCTTGGCCTTTGAATGGATTGCGGACCGGCTTGACAATACTAAGTTTGATTTGATTTTTATTCTGATAAGTAATGAAAAAACACAATTGGAGGAATACTTAATTAAAAAAAATATACCAATTGCGAAGTTTCCTGCGAATACGGTTTTAGCAAAATTTAAGACCCAAATCCAAATATATTGGTACTTAAAAAAGGTAAGATCAAATATCATCCATTCTCATCTCTTTAATGCTTCTTTCCTTGGCTTATTAGCTGGCAAAATTTCAGGAATAAAAAAGCGAATATACACCAGACATCATAGTACCTATAATCATATTTACAATCCAAAAGGGGTATATTTTGATAAGTTGATCAATCGATTGGCAACAGATATTGTGGCAATAAGTAAAAATGTTGAATCTGTGTTAAGAGTAAAGGAGAGTATTTCACCAAATAAAATACATTTAATTCCTCATGGGTTTGATTTGGAGGCGTTTGCTAAAATTAAACAATCTGATAAAAAAAATTTGAAAGTAAAATATAACCTATTTGGATACCTTGTAATTGGTGTTATTGCCCGGTGGATCGAATGGAAAGGTATTCAGTATATCATCCCAGCTTTTAAAAAATTGCTGGGTGATTATCCAAATGCCTGTTTGGTTTTAGCCAATGCAAAGGGACCTTATACGGATAAAATTAATGAGATGCTAAGGGAGCTCCCGGAAGATTCATACAGGATCATACCTTTTGAAAATAATCTGTTTGCCCTGTATCAATTATTTGATGTTTATGTCCATGTTCCAATCGATCCTCAAATTGAAGCCTTTGGTCAAACCTATGTGGAAGCGTTAGCTGCAGGAATTCCTTCGATTTTTACCTTGTCAGGAGTGGCACGAGAATTCATCGTTCATGAAAAAAATGCATTAGTTGTTCCATTTAAAGATTCGGAATCAATTTATCAATCTATTATAAGGGTTTTGAATGACAAAGAATTAGCTTCAAATTTAATTATGAATGGCAAGAAGGATGCGAAAAAATTTAAATTGGAGAGTATGATCCAGAGTCTTGAACAGCTTTATACACAATAAAACTATGCTTAAAAAGCTTAGATCTGTTTCTTTCATCAATCGAATTATAGCCTGGATTATCAAATTTTTTAATCTAAAACAGCTTGAACCAAGATGGCCTTTGAAGGGGATATTCAAGTTCAATATTCTGGACAAATCAGTTGTTTTTTACTCAAATTGCGATGACTACTTAATAAGTAATTTTTATTATCAAGGTTCCAATGAAGAGACAATAGAATTGGAAATTTTGAAATCTTTTATCAATCCATCAGACACTTTTTTTGATGTTGGTTCATACAATGGTCTGTTCTCTGTAGTACTTGGTAAAAAATATCCAACCCTTAACATCTGTTCATTTGAACCAAATCCATCTAACTTCTCCAGGTTAAAGCATAACATTTCTTTAAATGGTTTAACTAATATAAATGCCTATAATATTGGAATTAGTCAGGCAACTGGAAAAATGGATTTTTATGTGCCTGAAAATTTGAGCCTGACAACCGTGTCATCATTTAATGAGAATTTTTTTCTACGACATTCTGTAAATTCAGCAATTAAGAGGGAGGTAGCTGTAAATAGTATTGATATATTTTGCAAGGAAAACAACACTTATCCTGATTTAATTAAAATTGATGTAGAAGGGCACGAATATGAGGTGATAACCGGAGGATTTAATACCTTAGAAAGTCACAGACCAATTATATTATGTGAAGTTTTCGCAAAGAGCTATGAATCAAATAGGCGTTGGCAGGAAAAATTACCAAAAGTGTTTGAGATCAATGAACTGCTAAAGAAATTAAATTATAAAATCTTTCTTATGCAAAACAGACAACTTAAGGAAGTTAAGTCATTGAATGTAAATAATCCAGAAAGAAATTTTTTCTTTATACCAACTAAATGAATTGCTTTTTTTCCATCATCATTCCTACGTACAACCGTTCTCAAAAGATCACCACCACCATCGATTCTGTTTTACAGCAATCTAACACCCACTTCGAAATCCTCATCATTGATGATGGAAGCACTGACAATACTGAAGAAGTTGTAAAATCCATCCAGGATCCCAGGATCCGATACTTTAAAAAACAAAACGAGGAGCGGGCAATTGCCAGAAATTATGGTATTGAAAGAGCTAAAGGAGATTATATCACTTTCTTAGATAGTGATGACATATTATATCCCAATCATTTTAAGGAAGCAAATAAAATTATCAACGAGAAAAACTCGCGGGAATGGTTCCACTTAGCCTATGAAATAAGAGATGAAAAGGGAAAAATGCTTCGACAAGAGAACAAACGCAACGATAGCATCAATTATTCCCTCATTACCGGGAATCATTTAAGTTGTATTGGGATTTTTGTCCGAAAGGACATTATGAAAGAAAATTTATTTAATGAAGATCCTAAAATTATTGGCTCGGAGGATTACGAATTATGGCTGCGATTAGCTTCTAAATATCCCCTACATTATTCAAACACAATCACCAGTTGTATCATACAGCATTCTGACCGAAGCGTGATCTCTTCTTTTGATGATTTAAAACTGGTTGAGAGAATGGATCGGTTGATTGAAATTGTGGAGGGAAATAGCATTTTCAACCAGACGGATTTTAAAATCTTCAAAGCACATCGTTATGCATATCTTTCACTACACCTGGCAATGAATAAAAACAGGAGATTGGCTTTTAATTATTTAAAACAAGCAATTCTATTGGATAGCCATTTATTGGTCCACAGAAAAACAATGGGTATTTTGAAGAACCTGGTTTGAATAAAATTAAGTTAGGCCACGCCTGAAAATTCGATTTAAACACTGGCGATAGGTTTGACATCAAACTTTTCAGCATAGGTTTTCGTACC
>CAJXNP010000029.1 GCA_913057175.1 uncultured Cytophagales bacterium | reverse complement strand
GGGTTACCCACATACCCACATTCTTAATAGTAATATTCTTCGAATATCTATATTTTGTAAATCTAAAGGCTGGCGGACGTAGGTTCGAGTCCTACTCATTCAATTCTGAAAATCAATTAGGCACATCATTAATCGACTGTCTTTTTCACATGAAACATATCTGAAATAATGAGGCTCTTATCCAAACTAATCGCTAGCAGTAATCATCAAAGGTATCGCTACCAGTCCATTCAAGCCCGAGAGCAAGACAGAACTGCTTTTCTGCACCCTCCTTGCTGAAGAACGTCCCGAAACTTGTATGCACGTACAATTCATCTTCGTAAGCGATCTGCGCGAGCAACCATGGTTTGAGAGCATCGGTTTGGGTTTGTTCGCACATTACCCAGGCTGACTGGCCGTCTTCTGCTACTCCGGAATCCAAAACAATAATTGTCGAAAAGTCACTACGGGAAAATATAGCGCCAGCCTTCAATCTTTCTGCGTAAGCTGCAATTGGATTTTCTTCTGATCCTTGCGGGCAACATGGAAATTCAGTTGGAGTACGCCATTTACGTTGGGTGGCGCCTTGTGTTTTTGCCATTATCAAATCGGTTGCTCCCTGCGTTGTTTCTGACATGCAGTCTTGATTTTCAATGGGCTTGAACACCCATTCTCCTAATGAACCGCCTGAAAGAGGCTTGTCGCTTTTGGCCCAGATATTCATACGTTCCCGGCATGATTGTGCTTCTGATACACTGACGGTACGCATCCACTCAAAATTACGATCAAGTTTGCTATGGCCTAATCTTGATGGATCTTCGAGAAATGCCTCAATACTGCCGCATATAAGCTCAATCCGCTTTCTCGTAATGGGGTTTGAAAGTGCATTTTCCAACCGCGTCATCCATCGCAGGTTTTCGGGCCGGTTGTTCCGCCGGTTTGTGTCAATGTGGTCAACAACATGCTGAGGTGTCGGCGGTTCACCATGAAACGCTGTTGCCACTATACGATGGATACGAACCGAGGCTATATGCATATATCCGTTTTGACTATTTGGCTTACCGAAAGTCCATTTGTTATCGGTTGGGCGTGGACGCTTTCCTGTGCGGGGATGACGCAATACTGACCCGTTATCACGGACCGAATACCGTTCCCCGTCATAGAGGCAATCCGCTTCGCAGTAAAAGTCATGTAAACCAATCTCTTTCATGGCCTGTCTTTATGATTGAATTTGCTCAAATGCTTCCCAATCTCACGTGCAATTTCCTTATCAACCTGCCAGCCTATTGTATTGGCAAACTGCCCAGCAAACCACTCCGGGCGATCATATTGGGGACCTATACTCGCTAGGCACATGGCAGTTGCCTGAGATCGGTGAATTTCACGATTACTTACCAGGGACTGCCCCACAAAACGCACCGCTTCCATTAGGGCGGCTGCTTGATCTGCATCAGTACATCCCGATAGCTTCAGCGCAGAGATTATATGGGATGCCAAAGCCTTTGCTTTCTCAATTGCCACTTTATTGTCGGAAATAAATTTGGCTGGATCGGGTGTTGTCATAAACTTGGTTGAATGAGAATCCCAATCGCCATCGACGTCATTGGCAATTTGATCTACGGAAGAGATTAAATCCAAATGAATTTGGCCAAGGTTTTTTACAGCGTATTCGTAATCTTCCTCCATCCATCCAGAGGGAAGGGCTACAGCTTTATCAAGTGCGTGACGCACCTCTTGCGGTGTTCTTGAGTTCCTCCACCTTGTAGGTGAAACCTCCCATTGACGAAAAATCTTGTCAGCCTCGCGTTTGAGATGTTCCTTTTTGCGGAAGCGGGCCTGTTTGTCTGCATTAGAAATTTGATTCATGATAAAAATTTTTGGTTACGTAATTATAATTTAAAGTAACGTAACTTAAAAGAAAAAAGTTGTCAATCTTTTGTCTCAGTTAAATGGTATAACTAATATGACTGTTGTGAAACAAGAATTCTTGCAGTGGAGTGGTCCAATTTTTACCTAACTTGATTGTGGGGGTGAATAGTAATTGTATTTAAGAAGGTGCGAAAGTAAATTTAATTCTCTACTGGTTGAAAGAAGGAACTAATCGGGAAATAAAAATTATGTTGCCCGAACTTTATTTTAAGAAAAGTTTTGAGAACAGTCATGCCAAAAATTGAAAATGGTAAAACGCACATCACGCGCAAATTTGCGTCATTTACAATAATGGAAATACAATCCTGATAATCTTTCACAAAATTATGTAATTTATTGTCAATATAATAAATTATTGCGAATACCATAATAAAACAGCCTTCTCATTGTGATTTGATATTTTATTTTATTAATTTATTGAAATTAGGCTTTATAACATTTCCATATATGAAAACCGCATCCGCCAAAGATCTATTTGAAAACTATGAAATCGATATTGAGAAGTTTGACGAAGTTTATGATACGAATGGTGAAGTCAGAAAAGCCTATAAATCCATTCATAAATATTTAAGCAGTCTTGATCTGGATGGCTTCAAAAGATATAACGAAGCTGCAAAATTGTCCTTCCTCATCCAGGGAATAACATTTGCCACTTACAACGAAAACAACCAGGGTATTGAGAGAATATTTCCTTTCGACCTTTTCCCTCGAATTATCCCAAAAAATGAATGGAAGCATATTGAAGATGGCGTGATTCAAAGAAATACAGCCATTAATTTATTTCTGGAAGACCTCTACAATGATAAAAAAATACTTAAGTCGGGCCTGATTCCTCATGAATTGATCTTTTCATCAGGAAATTATTTGAAGCAAATGCTTGATTTTGTCCCTCCCGGAAGAATATACAACCATATTTCCGGAACGGACCTGATCAAACATAAGGATGGGAATTACTACGTCCTCGAAGATAATGTAAGGTGTCCATCGGGCGTGAGCTATGTACTGAGCAACAGGGAAGCGATGAAAAAAACGTTTTCCAATATGTATAAAAAGTTTAAAGTAGCCCTCATAACAGATTATGCCGAAAAACTTTTTGAATGCATGCAATCAGTCGCGCCGGAAGGAGTTGATGAACCAGTTTGTGCAATTTTGACACCTGGGATTTTTAATTCTGCCTATTTTGAACATGCATTTCTTGCCCAGAGTATGGGGGTAGAGCTCGTGGAAGGCCGGGATCTGTTCGTTGAGAATGGATTTGTGTACATGAAAACGGTCTATGGCAAGCAAAAGCTGGATGTGCTTTACCGCAGGGTAGACGATGATTTCATGGATCCACTTGTATTCAATCCAGAGTCAGCCCTGGGCGTACCTGGAATTATGAGCGTTTACCGTGAAGGAAACATTAGCCTCATAAATGCTCCCGGAACAGGCGCCGCAGATGATAAAGCCATTTATGCATATGTTCCCGATATCATAAAATATTACCTCGATGAAGATCCGATACTTAGCAATGTTCAAACCTACCGTTGTGACAAGGAGGATGATTGTAAATATGTTTTGGAAAACATGGATCAACTGGTTCTAAAACCAGTTGACCAATCCGGAGGGTACGGTATTTTTATCGGCAACAAAGCTACGAAGGAAGAGATAGAAGAAATGAAGCAAAAGGTTCTTCATGATAAGCGTTCTTACGTGGCCCAGCCCATCATGTCGCTTTCCGTTCATTCGACGTTTATAGAAGAAACAAATTGCTTCGAACCCAGGCATATCGACTTAAGAACATTTACCCTTTTGGGAAAAGATAAAAGTTTTGTATTGAAAGGCGGTCTCAGCAGGGTAGCTTTAAGAAAAGGAAATCTAATCGTAAATTCGTCTCAGGGTGGAGGTTCTAAGGACACCTGGGTAATTCAAAATTAAACTATGTTATCAAGAGTAGCAGACAACCTATTTTGGTTCGGAAGGTATATCGAACGAACAGAACACTTGTGCAGGTTTTTAAGAGTTCAATATTTTTCATCCCTGGAATCACCTCTCGAAATCCAGAATGAAATGGCTTTGCATTCCATCATGAGCATGGTAGGCATGCCTGTTGAAGAAAATCACCTGCTGGAAGAAGATGTCTTATTGGTAGTTGCGATGGATGAAAGCAACCCGTCTTCGATTAAATCGACCGTCCAGCAGGCAAGGGAAAATGCCAGAGGAGCACGGGACCTTATTTCAACAGAATTATTTAACATCGTTAATAAATTTTATCGGTTTACACACGATTACCCGGAAGAGTATTATAAAACAAGAGGTCTGTATGACTTCACTCAAACCAATATTGAAAATTGCGCTATTATTAAGCACAATATCCAAAACACACTTTTGCATGATGAAATCTGGGCTTTTATCAACATGGGCCTTCACCTGGAGCGCGCTGCCCAGATTTGCAGGATCATCATCAGTAAGCTGGAAAATTATTACAAGCTGGAAGAAATGAAAGCTTCTGCAACCATCATGTCCTATCAACTAGGTGTACTATTGAGATCTTGTGAGGGATTGGACATGTACCGCAGAACTTACAAGACCTCTCCTGTTTTGAACAACACTTTGGAATTTCTTGTTCTCAATCCTGATTTCCCTCGATCAATTCTTTATAACATTACAAAATTTCAGGAATACCTCGCAGAGATATGGCCATACAAGCAAATCAGGAAAAACTCCATAGAGTGGAAAATAGGACGTATTAAGGAATACCTCACTTACTCTACCGTTGAGGATTTTGAGAAAAAACCAATAGAATTTGTAGAAAAAACACTTGACTACCTCTACAATCTAACTAACATGTTGTCGAAAGAATATTTGAGTTATTAGCAATGCCTACTTATAAAATCAGGTATGAAACATGGAATAAGTACCAAAACCATGTTGGCGAGTCTTTCTTTTCATTTTTAGTCGTACCCTGTGGAGGAGATAAACAACAATTGATCAAGTTTAAAGTTGAGAATTCTTTGAAAGAGCATAGTTTTTTTATCAAGAATCACTTTGGCTTCAACCAACTCATGATCCATTCTCTGAAAGAGTTCAACGAACTTCACCTGCTAATGGAATGTGAAGTTAAAGTTTTAAAGATCAACCCTTTTGAGTTCAAAGGTTTATCACTTCCTCAGGAAAATGAAATATTGAATTCTTATGAGTTCAAAATTGACAACCATTTATTTCTTGTTGACACGCATTATACAGATGTTCACCCGGACCAGATCAGCAAAGAGTGGAGAAAGACTGAGAATGAAACTGTGTTTGATTTTTTGCTAAGGATCAACCAAAAAATTCATGCTGAATTTGAGTTTAAACCTGATGACACTTCTTTAAGTCAGAATGCCTACTCCACGATGGAAAAGAAAAAAGGAGTTTGCCAGGACTTCGCTCATTTATTTCTGGGAATTGTAAGAGCGAATAACATTCCTGGTCGTTATGTTTCAGGATATTTGAACCAGGGAGACGAATTTACCGGATCAATTCTGATGCATGCCTGGATTGAATCGCTTATTCCAGGGGTAGGATGGGTTGGTTTTGACCCGACCAATAATCTTGTCAGAGATAACCATTACATAAAGGTTTGTCATGGAACAGATTATGATGATTGCAGCCCTATCAAAGGTGTCTTGAAAACTGAGGGAGAAAATGAAACCCAATACAAAGTAGAGGTCATCCAACAATAACCGCTTAATTCCCACAATAATTTGATCTATAGTTTCTCAGAAATTTGCTGTCAACAATAATTCTTTAGTTTTATCCTTGAAAGGCATAGCACAATTTATGATCAGTAGAATCTTAACTTTCTTTTTAACATTTCAGTTTACATTTCAAGGATTCAGTCAAAACAAGGAGTATGTCCGAGGTATAATCGATACACTGAGCTCTCCCTCTTTTTATGGTCGCGGCTATGTTAATCTCGGTGATTCTATTACTTCAGAATTTATCAGGTCTGAATACGAGCAGATTGGATTATTACCTTACAATGAAAGCTACTTTCAGGTATTTAACCACAATGTCAATACCCTTCCGGGCATAGTCCGTCTCGAATTTGATGACGTACAACTCAAACCAGGTATTGAGTTTTTAGCTGATCCCGCTTCAGGATCTGGCAAGGGAAAAGTGCAAGTTGAAGAAATTGAATTAAAGGACATTTTCGGAACAGAATGGATAGAAAAAGTAAAAAAAGGTAAGGTTATCTCCATCGATCTGACTCAATCAGATAGCCTGAACAACCGGGAAAAGGAGAAAGTCATGGAATTTATCCAATACATGAAATTTGAGGAGAACATACAGGCAAAGGCGTTGATCATCTATCAAAAGGGAAAGCAACCCTGGTATGTTTCCAATAAACAAGGCTTTCGATCGATTTTCACGGTATTTAAGGACAGCATTGATCAAAAACCTGAGAAAGTCAGGTTTACCACAGAAGCTGAATATTTGAAAAATTACCGGTCAAGAAATGTCATAGGGTATATTCCCGGAACTGAAAATCCGGACACGATATTAGTTGTATCAGCACATTACGACCATCTAGGGATGATGGGAAGTCAGGCTTTATTCCCCGGTGCGAATGACAATGCCTCCGGAGTGGCCATGATGCTTGATATGGCCAAATACTTTCAAGCACATCCACCCAAACATACTGTTTATTTTATTGCTTTTGCAGGTGAAGAGGCAGGTCTTGTGGGATCCGGGTACTTTGTCCAAAATCCGGTTTTCAGTTTACCAAAAGTTAAAGTGTTGGTCAATCTTGACCTTGCCGGCACGGGTGTGGATGGAATAACAGTCGTAAACGGAAAAATATTCGAGGATGAGTTTAATACCCTAAGATCAATTAACGAACAGAAAAATTATCTCAAAAAGGTGACAGCCAGAGGAGACGCCTGCAACAGCGATCACTGTCCATTTTTTCAGAATGGTGTCAAAAGCTTTTTTATTTATACACTTGGAGGGACTACTTACTACCATGATATTTTCGATTCTCCTCAAACACTCAAACTAAACGAATACAACAATTACTTTTTACTGATCAGAGATTTTCTGGATGGTATCGACAGGCAATAAAAAAAGGGATCCCATCTGAGATCCCTTTATCTATATTTTATCAGTTATTTTTTCTTATTCCAAATTGAAGGTGTAATCACCGCCAAGAGCTGCAATTCTTGATCCTCCAATATCCTGATCGGGCAATGTGAAAGAAACCGTAAAAGCACTTTCGGTCAGGGTAACAATATTCATTACCACGCCATCCTGTCTTGTAATCGTATTAAGATTGTCACTAAGCGACCAGGTTCCACTCGGCCAAACAGCTTGTGCACCTGCAGGATAACCATTGGTTGTCATATTACTGCTAGAAAAAGAAACAGTAAAATTATCCCATTCAGCTTCTTCCGTAGCATTAACATCAGGTAAAACAATACTGCTCAAAGACCATTGATGATCGGTAATTAATGCTATTCTTTGTTCCCTTTCCGTAGGTTCGTCATCTCCCCCGCCGTTACCACCGCAGTTGGCAAAAAATATCAAACTGGCAGATGCCATAATTAAAAATGCAAATTTAAAAGCTTTCATATTTTTGAATTATTAATAAATATTTGGTTCGCGTTTTACAAAAAAAGTAAAATATTTTAAAAGTACTGAATAATAGCCACTTTAAAAAGTAAATTATCTTACATAAATACGCTATTTTTTCACATTCTCTATTCAAAAATTTAAACACATGATAAGGCAGTGCTCATAAAATGATTGGAGTGATTTTTATTAAAAATCTATTTCATTTTTTGAATTTCAAAATTTTAATTTGCATCATTTCCTTTCTTTTACCCCTCAATTCTTATTCTCAAAACGCAATTGAAGTTATCAGAATCCAATGATTAGATTAACCTTTAGATTGGGAACTTTTTACCTCAATTCTGGATTTCTCACCCTGATAAAGGAAAAATATTATAATAGCATAAACACCAACGAATGTCCATATTGGAAAAATAGGCAATGCAAGAATACCTATGACTAACGCCCCCGTCAGAGCCCAATCCTTTTGATTGATCAAACCCAAACCAACGATGATCGATGGAACGGAAAAAAGAACTACATACGTAAGGACAGAATATTTTATTAATTCAATGACGAGAACATCTTCATGTGGCAAATCAATGAATGGTAGTACCGTTGCAGCAATTGTAAAAATCCCAACTACGAGAAGAATGTTGATGATAGAAAATACCAGGAACAAAATACCCAGCACGCGTTTGTGGTGATTGAAATTAATGTATTGATCCATGTTCTTTTTATTAAATAGTACCTTACATTACAAGGTACGTATTTTTTCGATGTAAGATGGAAATTTATTATAAGCGGTATTTATCTTTTGGAGATAGCCAATAAACCGATAAAAGTCAGCAATCCATTGACGATCAGGATACTAAATCCAAATTCAAACCCACCAAACCATTCTTTTGAATTGCTATTTAAAATGTAGGACACGATCGGCGCCATGACACACACAATCGGAACCCATTTATCTTTTATTTGAAATTTGGTCAGTAAACCAAAAGAAAATAGTCCCAATAATGGACCATATGTAAAACCAGCAGCTGTAAACAGTGAATTGATCAGACTATCGTTGTTTAATTTTTCAAAAACGACAATCACAAAAAAGAGCAGAACCGAAAAACCTGCGTGAACAATCAACCTCAATTTCTTTTTTTCCTTTTCTGTTTTACCTGAAAAATTCATAAAATCCACGCAGAATGTTGTTGTTAAGGCTGTTAAAGCTGAATCGGCGCTTGAGTAGGCAGCCGCAGTAATCCCCAGCATGAAAAGGATGGCCGTTGCATCATTAAAGTGATTTAATGCAAGAAAAGGATACAGTTTGTCAACTTCGGCCGCCTGAGGTAAAGTAACAGCGTTTTGCTCGGCAAATACATAGAGCAAAGCCCCAAGTGATAAAAACAGTAAATTGGCAAAAACAAGGGTAATGCTGAACCAAAGCATATTTTTTTGAGATTCCTGTAGATTACGGCATGTTAAATTCTTCTGCATCATATCCTGATCAAGTCCCGTCATAACAATGGTAATGAATGCACCGGAAAAGAATTGCTTAAAGAAGTTGATCTTTGAATTTCCTTCCCAAAAAAACATTTGAGAATATCCACTATCCTTGACCACCTGAGGTAGTTCCATTATCCCCAGATTCATGTCTTTTAAAATAATGACAATGGTAAAAACCACCGCCACGAGCATCATCAAAGTTTGCAATGTGTCTGTCCAGACAATGGTCTTGATCCCTCCGCGGAACGTATAGATCCAGATGAGAACAATCGTCAATAAGACGGAAACTTCGAAGGAAATCCCCCAGTCGTTAAATATGGCCAATTGCAAAACCATTGCCACCAGGAATAACCGGAAAGAAGAACCTATTGTACGGGAAAGTAAAAAGAAAAATGACCCTGTTTTATATGAATTTCGTCCAAATCTGTTTTCCAGGTAAGTGTATATGGTAATCAGATCGAGTTTGTAGTAAAGAGGTAGAAGAACCTTTGCCACGACAAAATATCCTAACAAATAGCCCAAAACAACCTGAAAATAGGCAAACTGTGTGTTTCCGACCTCACCAGGAACGGATATAAAAGTGACACCGCTAAGGGAAGCGCCGATCATTCCAAATGCTACCAGATACCAGGGAGATTGCCGGTTGGCGGTAAAAAAAGTAGTCGTGTCTGCTTTTCTGGATGTGAAAAGAGAAACGATTATTAATACAACAAAATATCCTAAAATTATGGCGGCGACTATAGAAGAACTCATTTTTAAAAATTTATAAGTGCTAAAAATGATTATTTTTTTTATTTTTGTGAAGTAATTTTTTGGTCTATGGAGTATAATTTCGATGTAGAAGAATTAGTAGAGCAGCTGGAAGACATTACCACGGAGAGCTTTTTTGACCTGGTAGTTTACAACGATGATTATAATACATTTGATCACGTGATCAATACACTGATCAAGGTTTGTCGACATACACCACAACAGGCTGAACAATGCACATATATTATTCATTACAAAGGAAAGTGCTGTGTAAAAAAAGGCAATTATTCGGAATTGGAACCACTCAAAAACGCAATCCTTGACGCCGGAATCGACGCCAAAATCCACTGATCTAACAAAACCTCAACAGGTTTTTCTACTTCTCGTCAACCCGGTTGCGGGCAAACACATATATCTTGAAAAGCTCGAGGAAATTGTTGGCTACCTTAAAGAATCCAAGCATACGTATCGTATCTATCTTACCGAAAAAGAAAATCCCGTTGAAAGGCTTAAAAAGTTTTTTCAAAATAATCAGGACATTACAGACATTGTGATCATCGGCGGCGATGGAACCATCAATATATGCCTGAATGCAATTCCACATTTTAATTTCACATTCAATGTCATCAGCAATGGAACGGGAAACGACGCCGTCAAAAACTTTCAACCCGAGTTGGATTTTCGAAAACAAGCGATCAGTATTTTGAAAGGAAAAACTACGACAATTGACGTGGGAACTTGCAATGACCGATATTTTATTAATGGCGTGGGAATTGGATTCGATGGATGCGTTGTCGAAAAACTCAACAAAAGAAAGCTTAAAAAACATGGTCATTGGGCCTACCTGTCAATAGTTTTGCAGTTACTACCTTTTCCCAGATATTGGAAGGTAAAAATGGATATCGATGGAAAAAAAATTGCGAAGAAAATATTTAGTGTTACTGCTACTAAAGGATCGACATTTGGTGGTGGATTTGTTACGAATCCGAATGCTAAAAATGATGACGGGTTGTTGGATGTGTGCATCATAAAAAAAATTACCTTGATTGAAAAATTGTTGGTCATGCCATGGGTTTTTAAAGGAAAACACGGGTGGTCTCGAAAAGTGGAGTTTTTAAAATGTAAATCTTTTGAAGTCCATTCTGATAAGAAAATCAAAGCCCATATGGATGGCGAGTTCTTTGAATCAGATACCTTTCAGTTCAATGTATTCCCCAAAAAACTTTCTGTAAGAATCTAGCCTCTGTTTAAGCTGTATTTCTTATTATTTTTGAGCTTCACATAAAAATAAATGCCAATTGAAAAGATAATAAGTGAAATGAATTGAGAATTAGATATCACATTCTCGATGACATAGCCCCTGCTTTCATCCCCCCTGAAAATTTCAATGACCGAGCGCCCGATGGAATATAAAATTAAATAGGTGAAAAACAGTTGCCCCTGAAATTCCTGTCTCCTTTTTAAACTAAGGATGTAAATAAATATTCCCCAAATCAAAATGGAACTGTACAATTGAGTAGGATGTAAATTGGCATCGATACCGTTACCCGCATGGAAGTTCACTCCGACGAATGAATCTGTCGGTTTTCCATGGCAACATCCTGCGAAGAAGCAACCCAATCTCCCTGTACCATGGACTATGCATGCCGTACCTGCAATGATATCAAGCATAGGCAGCAAGGGCAGTTTATGATACCTGATAAATAAATAAATTGTGGGAATGGCGAAGATTAGCGACCCATAAAAAACAAACCCACTACCAAAATTTTCAAACAGTTCCCGAGGGTGGCTTAGATATCGGCCGGGATCTTCAAAAATGACAAAAAATTTCCCTCCAACTACTGCCGCAATGATTATTAAAATGATCATAACCTGGGTTTGGTCATATGGGAGGTTAAACTGTTTTTTGGCATTATAAGCAGTGTAATAGTATGCCAGAAATACACCAACTGCAATTAAAAACCCATAGGTATAAATGGTTACGGTGTTAGGGAAAATGCCCTTTAAAAAGTCAGGTGAGTTAAATTCAAATAGTACCGGATGCATTTTCAGATTAAGTAATCTTTCTGAATTTTCAGATGGTTAATTTTACTTAAAATATACCAAGGTAACAAGAAGATTGCGATCCGGCCAAGCAACATAAGTAAAGAGGAATAGATCTTGAGTAAATCAGGTTCGGGAGAAATCCCTCCTAATCCTGTATTAAAAAACAAACAGAACTGAAGTATGATGGATTGCTTAAAAGAATAATATGGCAATAGCATATTCAGAACCATTGCTGACAGAAATTGAAACAATAGATAAATCAATAGTATTTTTACCAGGCTCTTTAAAAATGGCCCTTTAAAGAGAAAATAGAACAAAGATATTTTTAGTCCACCGGTTATTGAACCCGATGCCCCTCCGACAAAAACCAATGCCAGGAAGATGAAAACAGAAAATGAATTTAGGTCAACAAGCCTGTTCATTCCAACCTCGCCAAATCTTGAACTTACAGACAAAAAGCTAGATTGAAAGATCTTTTCCAGCGTCACTAATCCTTGAAAGATTCCATTTGTCTCAATAATTATGAAAAGAATCGAAGATGTGCCCAAGAGAATAAATGTTCCGTAAAAGGCATGTTTGGTATACAACTTCCAATCAATCTCAGCATTTTCTAATCTCTTTCTCAGATTTTTTGGATGAACTAAATCCATGATGGTCAAATACCCCAGACTACCCAATACCGCACTTCCAAACATGGTCAGATTAAATAGTAAAAGATCATCGGGATTGTAATTAACTGAACCTGATTGCAGAAATCCAATTCTGAAATTGGAGAGTGATCCAATGCTGTATGTGAGACAAAAATGAATTCTTTGACCCAATGAAGTAAATTCAAATCCACCCGAAACCGTATAGTAAAAAACAAGGAATATAATTGCCTCAAAAAGTAAAATAAACCCTACAATTTTTTTCCAGGACAAGGAAATTAACTTCTCCCCATTCAAGAATCTTATTGAGATTAACCCAACCCAAATCCAAAAGAACAATGCATTAATCTGCATTAAAACAGGATATGCCCAAATACCGAAGCTGCTATAAGTATGATAAAAATTATCGGGCGATTGGCCAGTTAATGTGATCAGGCTAACAGACCGGTAGAGAATGTCGATATATGAATATTCTGCTACCCCGGAATAGGAAAAAGCAGTGACAAATAAATTAAGTAAGAATAGTACAGTATAGGATAGGAAAAAGGTCTTTAGGGATTTTTCAGATTTCAGGTTAAGCATTTACTTGAAAATACCATATTTTTCTGCTTCTTCCATCAACTGTTCCTTGTTAATTGGAACAACACCTACATATTCGCAAACAATTCCACCGGCAAGGTTTGATAGTTCAGCCACAATTCTCGTCGGCAGGTCAAGCGCAAGGCACATCGCAGCAACCCCGACAACCGTATCCCCTGCCCCGGAAACATCGGAAATATTTCGAACATGAGCAGGTACATGATGCTGTTCTCCTTTTAAATCAATGTAAACACCTTTTTCTGACAGGGTAAGCAGAACACCTTCTATCGTCATGTCCCTGATAAATTGGTTGATGGTTTTGCTAAAAACCTCAAAATTATCAAGCGAGATATCTACGTTTAAGCCTTCCTTGATTTCTTTAAAATTTGGTTTAAAAAGAGTTGCGTTCTTGTACAAATGAAAATTCTTTTTCTTCGGATCAACAATTACAGGAATATTCCTGGAATTGGCTTTTTCGGTGACAAAACCAATCAATTCCGAATCAATCACCCCTTTGTCATAATCCTCAAAGACCACGGCATCAACTTGCATGACCAATCCTTCGACCCTTCTGAAGAGTTCCTTTTTCTCCTTTTCTGTCAGATCGTGCTTATCCTCCTTATCCACCCGAAGCAATTGCTGTGAACCGGATAAGATCCTTCTTTTTACAGTAGTCTGCCGGTCGCTGCTCAATACGATTCCCTGTGATGAAATATCCTCATCCTGGAGTAAATCGATCACTATTTTTCCTTCAATATCGTTACCAACAACCGAACAAAGAATGGGTGTTGCTCCCAGTGAATGAATATTCCGGGCGACGTTGGCGGCACCCCCGAGACGATACTCATTACTGAAAATATCGACAATTGGAACAGGGGCTTCAGGCGATATTCGATTGACTTTTCCCCAGATGTACGAATCGATCATTACATCCCCTATGACCATGATGTTCAGGTCATAAAAATCATTGAATACTGCCTGAAGCCTTTTATTCATCCCTTATTTAAGTTTTCCTAAGGTTTCCTTCAATCTTTTCAATGCTTCTTTCAACTGGTCATCAGAAGCCGCATAGGAGATCCTGATACATTCAGGCGCTCCGAATGCTTCACCCGTAACTACTGAAACATGCGCCTTGTTAAGAATGTAAAGGGCCAGATCGCTGGCGTCATTGATGGTCGTTTCCCCATCAGACTTACCGAAGAATGCACTGATGTCAGGAAAGAAATAAAATGCGCCGCCCGGCTGATTAGCTTTGATCCCAGGGATCTCACTCAATCCTTCCAACACGAGTTGCCTTCTTTTTTTGTAGGTTTCTGCCATTTTTCGAGTTGGTTTCTGGTCGCCTGTAATGGCTTCAATCGCAGCCCTTTGTGCAATGGAATTCACACCTGAGGTAAACTGTCCCTGCATTTTGTTGCATGCTTTGGCCATCCACAAAGGCGCACAGATATAACCAACCCTCCATCCGGTCATGGCATATCCCTTTGAAAATCCATTTACGACAATGGTTCTTTCAAACATACCAGGTAAAGATCCGATACTCACATGTTCACCTATGAAATTGATGTATTCATAGATCTCATCAGAAATCACATAAACATTTTCATGCTTCAAAACTTCATCTGCAATTTCCTGCAGTTCCGATTTTGTGAACACCGAACCTGTTGGATTAGAAGGCGATGAAAAGATGATTGCTTTGGTTTTTGGCGTGATTGCTTTTTTCAATTCCTCAACAGGAGCTTTAAAATCCTGTTCGAGTGTTCCACCAATGACCACCGGTACACCTTCTGCCAACTTGATCAACTCCACATAAGAAACCCAATACGGAGCGTAGACGATAACTTCATCACCTGGGTTGATCAGGGCCATGAAGATATTGGCGATGGAGTGTTTTGCTCCGTTAGAAACAACAATATTGTCCGGTGTGCAATCCAGATTATTTTCCTTCTTGAGCTTATCAGCAATGCCCTTTCGCAATTCCGGATATCCTGGTACGGGTGGGTAGGCAAAAAATTTACCTGAATCAATGGCGTCCTTGGCAGCCTTTTGAATGTGTTCAGGTGTTTTGAAGTCCGGCTCTCCCAGACTTAAGCTAATTACATCGATTCCTTGCGCTTTCAGTTCGCGGGCTTTCTGCGCCATTGCAATGGTAGCAGATTCCTCGAGCGCATTGATCCTGTTAGAAAGGTTATTTTCCATAGATCTGATTGTTTTGAAATTTTAATAAATTAATATGCTGATAAACTATTTTAATATACTTGTTGGGTGTTCCCCGTTTTTTGCGGCGCAAAAATAAAAAATATGATCGGTAATGTGCTAAAATTTTGATTTTTATATTTAAAACCCTTTCATTTTACTCCTTAGAGAAAAATTTGATTCACTTTTATGTCAAAATTATCGGATAAATTAATTTATACACCTACCTACCAGTTGTTCCGCTAAAAATAGAAATCACTATATTTGAAAACTTTTTAGAAATCAAATTTTAATTTTTTGCTTTGAACGCCATTGCATTTTTTCTTTTGGCCCTTGTGGTCCTGATGATTCTCATAAACATTAGCTCAATCGCCCTCGATCTGTTCAGGTATTTTTTTGGTGAGCCTGCTGCCAAATATGTTTTGATCAAACCTATCAAACCAGAATATAAAAAAGCGCTGGAAGAATATTTCCCATATTACAATGGACTTCATCCAACACATAAAAAAGTTTTTGAAAAAAGGGTTCAGTTATTCATCGATCTGAAAAAGTTTATCCCTAGGGATTTTGATGTTGTATTGGATGAGGTCAAAGCCATTGTTGCAGCCAGCGCCATCCAGTTGACATTTGGCCTTCCGCAAGTTTACCTGAGGCACTTTTCAAAAATCCTTATTCACACTGACGATTACTACAATCGGATCTTTCGACGATATCATGAGGGGGAAGTGAATATGTACGGAGGAATTATCGTCCTTTCATGGAAAAGTTTCGCTCGAGGATATATGAATGGAGAGGATGGAAAAAACCTTGGCCTTCATGAAATGGCTCACGCATTAAGATTGGAAAATGAAATCAACAATGGTGAATTTGGCTTTCTCAATCGCAAATTATTGAGAATGTGGAGAAAGGAAGCCGAAAAAACCATGGAGATCATTAACAATGGTGATACCAGCTTTTTCAGAAAATACGGTGGTGTTAACCGTGAAGAATTTTTTGCTGTGGCTATTGAAAACTTCTTTGAAAAGCCTGAAGAGTATAAAGAAAAATATCCTGAACAGTACTCCATTTTGACACAACTCCTCAAACAAGATCCGATATTATTGAAGCACAGTCCGAGAAAAGTGTAAAGTTGCAGAGGACATGACGCAGAGCAAACAGTGAAATAGTAATCAGTGAACGTAATCAAACCGAGTACTGATTACTGAAAACCGATCACCAATTTTTCAATACCAAATGCCCAATTTCCAAATACCCAACTCAATCAATCAGCAACTTAGTAACATAATATCCAATATTCTTTATTTTTGCACCTCAATAACAAATCAATGGGAAACATCGTAGCCATCGTGGGCAGGCCAAATGTGGGCAAATCAACATTATTTAACCGTCTGGTTGAAGAAAGAAAAGCAATAATGGACAATGAAAGCGGAGTGACCCGCGATCGCCACTATGGCTTTGCTGAATGGAATGGAAAACATTTTACCGTCATCGATACTGGAGGATATGTACATGGTTCGGACGATGTATTCGAAGGTGCGATCAGGAAACAGGTCGTTTCAGCATTGGATGAAGCGAATGTTGTCTTGTTCATGGTGGATGTTTCGGAGGGGCTTCACGATCTTGACAAAGATTTCGCCAACGTATTGAGAACGGTCAAAAAACCAATATATGTCATAGCCAACAAAGCAGACAATTCGCAACGTACATTTCTAACTGGTGAGTTCTATTCCCTTGGTTTTGATGAAATCCTTGCCGTTTCTTCAATTAATGGAAGTGGCACCGGAGAATTGCTTGATAAGGTAGTAGAACATTTTGAGGAAGACATAGAAGACCCCGAAAAAGATTTACCTAAAATAGCTATCATGGGTCGCCCAAATGTGGGAAAAAGTTCCTTTTTAAATGTGTTACTGGGAACGGAAAGAAGTATCGTAACAGACATCGCCGGCACCACCCGCGATGCAATCAATAATCGGTACAACCTATTTGGGAAAGACTTTGTTCTGATCGATACGGCCGGGGTTCGCAAAAAATCCAAAGTCCATGAAGATATTGAGTTCTACTCTGTTGTAAGATCGATCAAGGCTCTTCAGGATTGTGACGTGGCGATCATCATGATCGATGCGGAAAACGGATTGGAATCGCAAGACATGAACCTCGTTTCATTAGCAAATAAATACAGAAAAGGATTGATGATCATGGTAAACAAATGGGACCTGATCGAAAAGGATACGAAAACAGCCGATGCTTATAAAGATTCGATCCTTGAAAAATTAGGTCCGTTAGGCTATGCTCCAATATTGTTTACTTCGGTTCTTAAAAAACAACGTGTTTTCAAAGCCATTGAAACTGCGATGGAGATATATGAAAACCGGTACAAAAAAGTTCCTACTTCCGAGCTAAACGATAAAATGCTGGCAGAAATTGACCGGTACAAGCCGCCAGCACATCGGGGGAAATTTATCAAGATCAAATACATCACCCAGCTTCCAACCAAAACACCAACTTTTGCCTTTTTTTGTAATCATCCCAAATACATCAAAGAGCCTTACAAGCGTTATTTGGAGAATAAATTGCGTGAACATTTTGACTTCAAAGGCGTTCCTATAAAAGTTGTTTTCAGGAATAAATGATCAAATTATCGGAATCTTCCAGGCAGAAATTTTTTACTGTTCTGCAAAAATATGTGCCGACTGATGCTGTGCATTATTGCTATGATCTTTGGGTAAAAAACCCTTTTCATTTTAAGATATCCAGAAACAGGCAAACCAAGCTGGGCGACTATAAGTACGATCCGTACCGAAAGGAACACACGATTACGGTTAATTATAATCTAAATTTGTACAATTTTCTTATCACATATTTGCATGAGTTTGCCCATCTGACTACTACGGAAAAATATGGGAGAAAAGTATTACCCCATGGAAAAGAATGGAAAAAGGAATTTCAAAACATCCTTTCGCCCATGCTTTCAGCTTTAATTTTTCCGGAAGATGTGCTGAAGGTATTGATCAAACACATGAAAAACCCGAAAGCCAGCACGCATTCTGATATGCATCTGGTGAAAGCCCTGAGAAAGTATGATGATGGATTTTCAGATGTGATTATTCTGGATGAGCTGGAAAACGGCGATATTTTTTCCTTTAAAGGGAACACATTCAAAAAACTTGAAAGCAGGAGAACACGTGTATTATGTCATCACATTGCAAGCGGAAGAAGGTACCTGATCCCCAGAATTGCAAAAGTGGAAAAGGATTAAATTGAATGTCCATGTGTTAACAACTAATTTTGCACTAAATCAAAAAAATCAACTTATGGCTGCTACACTCTCGAACATGATGCAACTTGGTACTTTGGCGCCTGATTTTTCTTTATTAGATACAAAATCCAATAAAGTACTAGGACTCCAGAATTTAAGAGGATCTAAAGCAACCGTTGTGATGTTTATTTGCAACCATTGTCCGTTTGTCAAGCATGTAAATAGTGAATTAATCAAAATTGCCAATGAATATCAGGGCAAAGGTGTTGGATTTGTCGCAATCAGCTCAAACGATATTGAGAGTTATCCGGAGGATGGGCCAGAACAAATGAAAATTGTTGCTGAAAAGCTTCATTACCCATTTCCATACCTCTTTGACGAAACACAGGAAGTTGCCCGATCGTATGATGCAGCATGCACGCCGGACTTTTACATCTTTGATAAGAACCTGGCATGTGCATACAGGGGGCAGCTGGATGATTCGCGACCAGGCAATAACATTTCCGTAACAGGAAAAGATCTGCGCCAGGCATTGGATGACATCATCGCTCAACAACCAGTCACCATCAACCAAAAACCAAGTATGGGTTGTAACATTAAATGGAAGAACTGAATCGATTTGAAGAATTTTAGCCTTACTTATTTTTTATTATTTATCTCAATCACTGTTTTCTCTCAGAGCAGCAATTACTGGAAAACCCTATCGGATGTTGAGATCAAGATCAAACCTGACAAAACCCAAAAATACGAAGTGGAATATCCGGAATTTGGAGAAAAAGTAAAAGCCATTGACAATACGGAAATTCATCTTAGTGGCTATATCGTTCCTCTCAAGGAACTGACAGGTCATAAATACTTTGTCCTCTCCGCTTACCCTTTCAACATGTGCTTCTTTTGTGGGGCAGCCGGTCCCGAAACTGTTATTGAGGTTTATTCAAAAGAAGAAATAGATTTCACATCAGACAAAATAACTATTAAAGGAAAACTCAAGCTTAATTACGATGACCCCGACCATCTTATGTACATGTTAAATGATGCTTACTTAATTGAATAATTGAATAAAATGAAAAACAACAAAATCCACTTATTTACCCTTATCACCCTGATTTCAACTTTTATTTATTATCAAAAATCTATCGCACAATCGGAGGATTCGGTAATGATCAAAAAGTTATTTACCGACGCATTGACAAATGGGGAAAGCTACGAAAACTTGCGATACCTGTGTAAAGAAATCGGACCGAGACTCTCCGGATCGGATAACGCACAAAAAGCCATTTTGTGGACCAAGTCGCTGATGGAATCCTATGAACTGGATTCTGTGTGGTTACAACCGGTTATGGTTCCAAAGTGGGTAAGAGGGGAAAAAGAATCCGCCAAAATCATTTCCAATTCAGGCAAAACAAAGGTGAATGTAACTGCTCTTGGCAATTCCGTTGGCACAGGAAAAAAAGGTGTTAGGGGAAAAGTCGTAGAATTCAGTTCCCTGGAAGATCTGCAGCAGCGTGGAGAAGAGGCAAAAGGCAAAATTGTTTTCATTAACTGCCCCATGGACCTTTCACTCCTTTCTACAGGCACGATGTACGGAAACGCCGGCATCAACCGTCACAAGGGGCCTACCGAGGCAGGCAAGATCGGGGCGATCGGTTTTATCGTACGATCGCTGGGAACATCTATGGATGATTTCCCACACACAGGCGCGACGCAATATGGATTAAACGTTCCTAAAATCCCCGCCATCGCCATCTCAACCAACGATGCTGAAATATTAAGCAAAGAACTTCAACAAGATCCTGGACTCGAATTCTATTTTCGTACGAATTGCGAAATGCTGGGAGATGTGGAATCCTATAATGTGGTTGGTCAGATAACAGGAAGCGAATATCCCGACGAATACATCGTTTTCGGTGGACATCTGGACAGCTGGGACCTTGCAGAGGGAGCACATGATGATGGGGCTGGAATGATTCATTCACTGGAAACAATGCGATTATTAAAGAAGAACTATCAGCCAAAACGATCCCTTCGTGTAGTCATGTTTATTAATGAAGAAAATGGTCTTGCCGGAGGAAAAGAGTATGCAAGATTGGCCGCAGAAAATGAAGAAAAACATATAGCTGCTCTTGAGTCAGACAGTGGTGGTTTTCTTCCATTAGGATTTTCAATCGATGCTACACCGGATGCCATCCTAAATATTCAATCGTGGGGTCAACTTTTTCAACCATACAATCTCTTCTATTTCAAAAAGGGATATGGTGGAGCAGATATCGGACCTCTTAAAAATCAGGATGTTCCATTAATAGGCCTATATCCAAGTGATCAGCGGTATTTTGATATGCACCATACTGCAAAAGATGTTTTCGAAATTGTCGATCACAGAGAGCTGGAATTGGGTTGTGCATCCATGGCATCTTTGGTCTATTTAATTGACAAATACGGTCTTAAATAGCTTCCTTTCTTTTCGCTAAAAGATTAGTTGTATGTGATATTATCCTGAAAATTCATCCGTTTTATCATGGTGAGAAGCATAATTTTGTGTTCTAAATTTAAGTTTTGCCATGAAAAAAATCTTAATTGTTTTAATAAGCATCGTTATCCTGATTGTCGCTGCTGCAGCCATTTTACCGGCAATTTTCAAGGATGATATCAAAAAAGGAATTGACGAAGCTCTCGCTGAAAGCATCAATGCAAATGTATATTTTGATGCGGATAAATTCGGGTTGACACTTTTCAAAAATTTCCCTAATCCAACGGTCAAACTAGCCGATTTTGGGATCGTTGGAAAAGACCGCTTCATCAGGGACACACTCGTTTCAGTTGATGAATTTAATATCACCATCGATCTTTTCAGCTTGTTTGGTGATAAACCTACTGTCAAATCATTGAACCTGGATGGCGCTAACATCAATGTTATTGTTCTGGAGGACGGAACTGCCAATTACGACATTGCAATGCCAACAGAAGATACGGTTGTAGAGGAAGAAACCTCTGAAAACAATATGGAAATTGGTATAGACAGCTGGCAATTGACCAATTCAAAAATTTCCTACAAAGACCTGACTTTGCCATTTGACTTAATCTTAACAGGAGTAAATCATGAAGGAAGTGGCGATTTTACCCTTGATGTTTTTGATATGGATACAGAAACGTCTATTGATAAAGTCAAAACTTCGTTTGATGGCATCACTTATCTGAATGGCCAGCATTTGACGGCAGACGTGATCCTGAATATGGATCTTGCCAATATGAAATTCACATTTCAGGATAACCAAGTCTACTTGAATGATTTCCCACTTTCATTCGACGGTTATTTTGCTATGCCAGGCGATGACATGGAAATGGATATCAATTTTAAATCAGAGAATACCAGCATAAAAAGCATCTATTCACTTGTTCCTGCTGCATTTACAGAAGGATACGAAGACATTGAGGCAAGTGGTAATTTATCCTTTTCAGGCTTTGTCAAAGGCATCATGAACGATACTTCCATGCCTGCTTACAATGTCTCTCTTCAGGCTAGTGATGGGATGATCCACTACCCCGACCTTCCGACTTCCCTTACCAATATCAACATGGACATGCTGGTCGACTGCAAGGATGGAAACATCGACAACACTATCATCGATATCAAACAATTTCACATGGATTTTGGTAAAAACCCGATCGATATGAAATTGCTGATCAAAAACCTCGTCAATTACGATATGAATGCAGACATCAAGGCCAGTCTGAATCTTGGTGAGTTGAGCACCATGTTCCCAATGGAAGGAGTTGACATGAAGGGATTGTATAAAATTGATCTGACTGCTAGTGGTGTTTATGATTCCATCAAGCAAATCATCCCAACTTTTAGTGGAAATATGTCGTTGGAAAACGGATTTATTAAGTATGCGGAATTTCCAAAAGCACTCGAAAACTTGAATTTTACCAGTTCATTGGCTTGCGCTACTGGGAAAATGGAAGATTTCAAACTGGATGTTCCAAATTTCTCCATGAAAATGGGTGAAGACCAGTTTACAGCCAAATTGGCTTTTAACAACCTGATTGACTATACCTGGGACCTTACAGCCAATGGAACTATTGACCTGGCAGTCATCAATGAATACTACCCAATTGAGGGAATGAGCTATACAGGAAAATTATTGGCTGACATCTCGACAAAAGGTAAATATTCGGATGTCGAAGCGGAAAAATATGACCGCCTTCCAACAAGTGGAAAGGCCGAATTGACGGATTTTGTATACAAAAGTGTCGATATGCCTACAGATTTTATCATCAGCAAAAGCGCTGTGGCTTTCAATCCTGAGAAAGTGGATATCCAAGCCCTGGATGCACGCGCGGGAAGCAGCGACTTTAACGTAAAGGGGTATGTGACCAATTACATGGATTACGTGTTCAAAGAAAATGCCTTATTAACGGGAAAGATGTCACTGGTTTCAGAAAGACTTGACCTGAATGAATGGATGACTGGTGATGAGACGGAAGAAGTTGTTGAGGACACGGTACCAATGGAAGTAATGGAAGTACCTAAAAACGTTGACTTTGAATTTGCATCAAACATTAAAAAGATCTACTACGACAACCTGCAACTAAATGACGCCAGTGGAAAGATCATTGTCCGGGATGGGGTTGTCAACATGAATGATCTGGGCTTCGCATTGTTTAATGGAAGGATTGTGATGAACGGAACTTACGATACAAGGGATCTTTCCAAACCTGCGTTTGATTATGTTTTGTCAGTCAAAGATTTGTCGATTCCTAAATCGTTTACCGCATTTGAGATGGTAAAGGCATTTGCACCTTTTGCCAACTCGATGGATGGGAATTTTAATACAGACCTGAAAATGAGCGGCTTGCTCGGTCAGGACATGATGCCAGACTTGAGTACTGTTTCTGCAGATGGTTTAATCAAAATCGCTCAGGCTGCTGTAAAAAACTCAAAGTTGGTTTCAGGAATTAACAGCCTGACGAAATCCAATCTGGCAACAGAAAACTTCTCCATCAAAGACGTGATCATGAGTGCTGAGGTGAAAAATGGCCGCGCAAGGGTTAAACCTTTTGACTTGAAATTAGGTGATCACTTAGCCAAAGTAGAAGGAAGCATCGGCTTGGACCAAAGCCTGGATTATAAAATCAAAACCAACATTGAAACAGGAGCTGCCGGACAGGCAGTCAATGCATTTATTTCCAATCAGGTTGGAAAAAATATTGGTTCGACAAATGCTGATATAACTTTTAAAATCGGAGGAAACTTTTTTGATCCTAAAATCAGCATTGCCAGCATAGACTATGGTGAAGGTGAAGTGAAAGCAGCCGCTGAACAAAAAGTAGAGGAAGAAGTCGAAAAAGTAAAAGTTGAGGCTGAGAAAAAGGTAGAAGAAAAAAAGCAAGAAGTTCAAAAAGAGGCTGAAAAAATTGCGGAAGAGCAGAAAGAAAAGGCTAATGAGGAAGCTGAAAAATTGAAAAAGGAAGCGGAAGAAAAACTGGGTGAAGAAGCCGGCGAAGTAGTAGACAAATCCAAGGAAGAAGCTGAAAAGATCATCAACAACCTTTTCAAGAAGAAGAAAAACTAATTGATTTAGAGTTGGCAGCGCCGAAGGCATGGCTATGTCATTGGCAAAGGGCAGTTGGCAGGATATACTACGCCAACTGCCCTTTGCTTTTTAACAACTTTCTACCGGGATATTCTCAAAGATTGAAAATCATAGTATCTTAATCGCCAAGTTTAAATTTCAGTTAACATGTCACAATCCAACCACC
Source organism: uncultured Cytophagales bacterium (assembly GCA_913057175.1). Taxonomy (GTDB): domain Bacteria; phylum Bacteroidota; class Bacteroidia; order Cytophagales; family Cyclobacteriaceae; genus CAJXNP01. The sequence goes on along the minus strand of CAJXNP010000029.1, from coordinate 23,719 downwards.
CATACCTATGGGGAATAGACCTTGGCGGAACAAAAATTGAAGGCGTAGTACTAAATAAATCTGACTTCAATGTCATTGCCAGGTTAAGAGTACCCACTGAACAGGAAAATGGCTACAACCACATTCTATCGCAAATCGAACATTTGATTGAACTTCTCGGCAAGGAAGTTGGAGAACATCCGGAAAGCATTGGAATTGGTACTCCCGGAGCTCTTGATCCTATTACCGGAACCCTGAAAAACAGTAATACCACCTGTCTGAATGGCACTCCTTTCAAAATGGACCTTGAAACAAAAATTAATCTTCCTATTGCCATTGCTAATGATGCCAATTGTTTTGCATTGGCAGAAACTAAAATGGGCATTGTACGAAGCAAAATGCCGGAAGCTAAAGTTGTATTCGGCGTGATCATGGGAACTGGAGTCGGAGGAGGTTTGGTTATTAACGGTCATGTGATCAATGGAAGACAGGGAATTGGTGGAGAATGGGGCCACAATTTTCTCGATGAATCAGGAGGGTCTTGTTATTGTGGTAAATCGGGATGTGTGGAAACGGTTATCAGCGGAACTGGATTGGAAAAATTTTATCAGCAGCAATCTGGAGACAGGAAAAAGCTAAAAGAAATTTTCAAATCAAGGGATACAGATCCAATTGCCCACAAAACCATCGACCGTCTGTTGGAACAATTTGGAAAAGGAATCTCTGTTGTCATCAATATTGTCGATCCCGATGCGATTGTGCTCGGTGGAGGGGTTGGCAATATCGATTTGCTTTATACAGAGGGAGTTGAACGCGTGAAAAAATACGTCTTTAACAATCGCCTGGATACCGTATTTCTCAAACCCGAATTAGGTGACAGCGCCGGAGTATTCGGTGCCGCTATGCTGGTCGACCATTAATCAAATTTATCCTGAATTCTTCCCGTTACCAAGGTTTGTGCCCTCACAAACCTTCATTCTCAATAGTAGACAATTAGAATACAGTCCATGGAAAAATAAGGAGGGAATTTACGGATTACTATTAATCAAATTTATTCTTAGTTTTTATCCTGAATTCTTCAATATTGCAGCCAAATTCCAAATAATTAAAAATAAATTATGCTACAACACAACGTATACTTCTACCTGAAAGAAGATTTGAGTGAGGAAGAAATCAAAAAGTTTGAAACCGGACTAAAAAGCCTGATGGAAATCAAGAACATGGTCAGTGGATTTGTTGGAAAGCCAGCAGAAACAGCTGACCGCCCGGTTGTTGACAAAAAATATAGCTTTGCATTATCGACCACTTTCCACAATGTCCAGCAGCACGATGCTTACCAGGACCACCCCACTCATCACAAATTCATTAATACCTGCAAAGAATTTTGGAAGGAAGTGAAGGTGTTTGATGTGGAATATTAAGATTTTAGCATAAAAAAAGCCCCACTTGTCTTAAGCAGGGCTTTTTACTTATTGTCAATAATCTTTTTATCCATTCATGGATACAAGAAACTCTTCGTTGTTTCTTGTTCCTTTGATCTTATCCTGCAGGAATTCCATCGCTTCCTGAGAGGTCATATCTGACATGAATTTTCTCAGGATCCAAACACGTTGCAGAATCTCCTGATCAAGCAGCAATTCTTCTCTTCGCGTTCCTGAAGCTGGAATATCGATAGCCGGGTAAACTCGTTTGTTGGCCAGTTTTCTGTCCAATACAAGTTCCATGTTACCGGTACCTTTAAATTCTTCAAAGATCACTTCATCCATTTTCGATCCGGTTTCGATAAGCGCGGTGGCAATGATGGTCAGTGAACCACCATTTTCAACATTTCTTGCTGCACCGAAGAACCTTTTTGGTTTATGCAAAGCATTGGCATCCACACCACCTGAAAGGATCTTTCCTGATGACGGAACCACGGTGTTATGAGCCCTTGCTAACCTTGTGATGGAATCGAGTAAGATCACCACATCGTGACCGCATTCTACCATTCGCTTGGCTTTTTCCAAAACAATACCAGCTACTTTTACGTGTCGTTCGGCCTGCTCATCAAATGTAGAAGAGATCACTTCTGCCTTTACACTTCTGGCCATATCTGTTACCTCTTCCGGACGTTCATCGATCAAAAGGATCATCAGGTAAATTTCCGGATGATTTTCCGCAATTGCATTAGCAATATTCTGTAAAAGAACAGTCTTACCCGATTTGGGTTGAGAAACGATCATCGCTCTTTGTCCTTTTCCAATCGGAGCAAAAAGATCCAGGAACCTAGCAGATAAGTTATTAGGCTCGCCTGACAGCTTAATTCTCTCTTCCGGAAATAACGGTGTCAGGTATTCAAACGGAACCCGGTCCCTGATCTCCTCGGTTGTTTTTCCATTAACGGACTCAACACGAAGTAATGCGAAATATTTTTCTCCTTCTTTTGGAGGTCGGATCTGACCCCGTACAGTATCACCAGTCTTCAGACCAAACAATTTGATCTGTGAAGGCGAAACGTAAATATCATCCGGACTTGCCAGGTAGTTGTAATCTGATGATCTTAAGAAACCATAACCATCCTGCATGATTTCCAAGACACCTTCATTAACAATTGCCCCGTCAAATTCTTTGATATTAATCTTTTTAGGCTTTCTCTGATCATCTTTTCTGATGTCTTTCTTAGGTCTTTTATCATCCGAATCAAAGTCCCTGGACTTATCCTCTTTTGGAGAATCCTCCTTAGGAGAATTCTGTCCTGAGCTTTTTTCTTCAAAAGAAGTAATAGAAGGGTCAACGTCAAAATCAAATGATTCCAAAAGATCATCGGACGAAAGCTCGTCGGTTGATGATTTTTCAACATTTTTAACGTTCTCCCTCTTCATTATTTTTCTTTTCTCTTCTGTTTTAGAATGATCCCCGTTGTCTGTAGGCTTGGGTTTTTTTGCTACAGGTTTTTCAGCAGCTTCAGGTGACGAAGCTTGCTCGTCCAGAATTTTGTAGATTAATTCTTTTTTGGGCAGTTTTTTAAAATTCTTAACTCCCATCTCCTCAGCTATCTCCTTCAATTCTGAGAGAAGCCTCACATTTAAATCGTCAATAGTGTACATTTTGATTATATAATGGTAAATACCACGTAAAAAAGGAATTTATGAAGATTGATATATTATTAAATAAAATTGGTTGAATTAGATAAGAACTTTTCAGCCGAAAAGCGATGTATGTCAATGCAATTATATACTACTTAAGACTATTTGTCAAGTAATACGAATTTATTTTCACCAATTGCCGATGATTATTCGATAAATCCTGTTTTTTGTCCTACAATTGCTTAAAAACTTTACTTTTGTGTCAAATTTTATAGAGCATGTTGAGGATAACAGATATCAATCAAGACCGGGATAAAATCATTGACGGTTTACTAAAAAAAAGGTTTAGCAATGCGAGGGAAATAATTTCCGAACTGCTGGAAAAGGACGACTCAAGAAAGAAAACACAGGTTGAATTAGACCAGACTTTACAGCGATCCAATGAGCTTTCAAGGCAGATTGGCGGATTGATGAAGGAGGGGAAAAAAGACGAAGCTGAAAAAGTAAAATCCGAGACCAGCGCTCTCAAATCCAAAAGCAAAAGCCTGCAGGAAAAATATAATGCTATCGAGGAAGAAATCAGGGAACTCCTTTACACCATTCCCAATGCTGCTCATGTCTCTGTTCCTGAAGGAAATACAGCTGAGGACAACGAAGTTATAACAGAATCAGGGTCAAAACCACAATTAAGTGACGATGCCATGCCCCATTGGGAGCTCATTGAAAAATATGACATCATTGATTTCGAACTGGGAAATAAAATCACAGGCGCCGGATTTCCTGTGTACAAGGGAAAAGGGGCGAAGCTTCAGCGGGCATTGATCAATTTCTTTCTTGATGAAGCTGAAAAAGCCGGTTATCTGGAAGTCCAGCCACCTACCATCATCAATTCCGACTCGGGATATGGAACTGGTCAATTACCTGATAAAGAAGGTCAGATGTACGGAATTACAGATAGCGATTTTTTCCTCATTCCTACTGCAGAGGTTCCGATAACCAATATGTACAGAAATGTGATTTTATTGGAAGATGATCTACCGGTAAAGAACGTTGGATACACCCCTTGTTTCCGAAGGGAAGCCGGATCCTGGGGAGCGCATGTCCGGGGGCTTAACCGTTTGCACCAGTTTGATAAGGTGGAAATTGTACAGATCCGGAAACCAGAAGAATCTTACCAGGCGCTTGAGGAAATGTGTTCATATGTTGAAGGTTTGTTGAAAAAGCTGGAGCTGCCATTCAGGAAAATCAAATTATGCGGCGGCGATATGGGATTTACCTCTGCCCTGACTTTTGATATGGAAGTATATTCCGGAGCCCAGAAAAAATGGCTGGAGGTTAGCTCAGTGAGTAATTTTGAAACTTACCAGGCAAACCGACTAAAGCTGAGATACAAATCACAGGAGAAGAAAACTGACCACTTGCACACACTTAATGGCAGTGCATTGGCGCTTCCGAGAATCGTGGCAGCCATTTTAGAAAACAATCAATCAGACCATGGAATCAAGCTTCCAAATGTGCTGGTAAAGTACACCGGATTTGAAATGATCGATTAAATGAAAGAGATAATTATCAGAAAAGGAAGGGAGGAAGATCTGGAGCAGGTTCTTGATCTGGTTAAAGAACTTGCTGTTTTTGAGAAAGCAGAACATGAAGTTTCGAATTCTGTAGAAAGAATGAAAAAAGAAGGTTTTGGCGATCGACCTGCTTTCGAATTTTTTGTTGCCGAAATAAGTAACAGGATTGTAGGAATCGCATTGTATTATTTTAGCTACTCAACCTGGAAGGGCCGGTCTCTTTATCTGGATGATCTGATCGTAACGGAAAAATATAGAAGAAACGGCATTGGAGACAAACTTTTTCAAGCAGTCTACAAAGTGGCAAAAGATGAAAACTGCGGTAAGATTCACTGGCAGGTACTCAGTTGGAATGAGCCTGCAATTAAATACTATGAAAAGGTGGGGGCTTCTTTTGATGATGATTGGGTGAATTGTGCTATCACTTATGACAAGTATTAATCGACCGATTCCAGTAATGTCATAAAAGCAACATGCCTGTTTTGAAATTTCAATCGGTGTTCATTTGTAATTTCCTGAGCATGGTTGTTTAGAAAATTTTCAGCCAGGGACAAAGATTTTGCAAAGAACTGTACAGCGTATGTAATTCCATCATCGTCATTTACATTGAGAAGCCTGAGCAGTTTGTAATCATAAAACAGACCTGTATTGAGCGTTCTTTGGATATAATTATCTTTTACCCAATCCAGCCACTCATTCTCAATATCATTATCTATTTTTATGGTGACGTTATACAAAATCATTTTGAGATTTTTTAAACATTTTTCCAAAACAAACCATTATAGTGATCAAATAAAAATTTTGTCTGTCAAATGAATGACTTGATTTGAGTTGCAACTTTTTTAACAATTGTCCGACAACTCAGTTATGTTATTTGATTATTTAAATTAATGTATAGAGTGTCAAATTATTCAATCAGAGACATAGAGCAATTATCAGGCATAAAAGCCCATACCATTCGGATCTGGGAGCAGCGATATAATTTTATTGAGCCAAAAAGAACGGAAACCAATATTAGATTTTACAATGATGAAGATCTGAAACTGATTTTAAATATTTCTTTGCTGAAAGAAAACGGATTCAAAATTTCCAGGATATCTAAAATGGCCAGTGAGGATCTGAAGGAAGAAGTCCAAAGAATTACCGACAGAAAAATTGGTCAGAGCGAACAAATCCAGGCATTGACCATTGCTATGCTTGAATTAGATGAAAATCGATTTGAAAAAATAATTACTACCAATATTCTACAGATCGGCTTTGAAAGAACCGTCTTATTAATCATTGTACCTTTCTTCAAGAAGGTTGGGATTTTATGGCAAACGGGAGCTATTACTCCCGCTCATGAACATTTTATTTCAAACCTGACGAGGCAAAAAATCATTGTAGCAATTGACGGCCAGGTGATTGACCGAATAACTGATAAAAAATTCCTGCTCTTTTTACCTGAGGGTGAACTTCACGAAATTTCTCTGCTTATTTCCTCTTACCTGATTAAGACCAAAAATCATAAAGTAATTTATCTGGGACAAAACCTTCCTTTCAAGGACCTGAAGGAAGTGTATCAAATTCACCAGCCACAGTATCTTTTGTCTGTATTTACCAGTTACCCATACACCAATGATGTACAATCCTACATCAATAAGCTATCAGAAAGCTTTCCCAAATCCACTATCTTTCTGACTGGCCTTCAATTGATCGGGAATGACTTTCAATTGCCAAAAAATATCAGACTGCTCAATAAACTGGAAGATCTCATTACTTTTTTGGACGATATCGACTCATTGGTTTAAGCAACCCCCTCTCTTTTAATGAACATTCTTTTTCAGATGAGAACATCTGTCAGTTTGTTTGAATACATGCAAGATTAATTTTGTTTAATTATTTTTAATATTTATTAAACAATATATAAATTCTTTCTAGCAATGTTGATGAAATATTACTCACCTTGTCAACAAAAATATTAACCAAATACGCCATAATTGTTATTAATTTGGCTATAAAAGACAAAAATCCATTGTCTCAACACAAAAAACATCTATTGATAAGATTTTTATTGTTTAAATATTTATCAAAAACATTAAACAAAAATTTGCGTTTTGTTTAAACATTAGATACATTTGATAAACAAATTAAATTTCTGACTCATGACAGCATTAGAATTTAGCACCTCAGTTGATCAATTATCTCCTTCATTAAGATCCATCGCAATCAGATTGACCCGCGACCGGGATGAAGCGAAGGATCTGCTGCAGGAAACAATCTTAAAAGCCTTTTCAAACAGAGATAAATTCTCGGATGGCACAAACCTGAAAGCATGGATGTTTACCATTATGAAAAATACTTTCATTACCAATTATCAAAGAATGATGCGCAGAAACACATTTATTGATACATCCGATAATCTTCATTACATCAACTCTTCGAATGTCACCATTACCAATGGAGCTTTCAGCAAGTTTGCCATGAAAGATATTAACAATGCTATTGAAAAACTGGATGATACATTTAGGACGCCATTTCTCATGCATTTCAGAGGTTTTAAATATTTTGAAATTGCTGACAGGTTGAACGTACCACTTGGAACAGTTAAAAACAGAATTCATATTGCCCGAAAAGAATTAAAGCAATTGCTTAAAATTTATCAAAATTAAATAGATGTATTCCAAAACTGCCATCGTAATTGGTTCCGGTTTTTCCGGCTTGAGTACTGCCTGTGTCCTGGCCAAAAATGACTTTAAAGTCAGAATCCTTGAAAAAAACGAAAGCATCGGGGGAAGAGCAAGAATGTTCAAATCTGAAGGATTCACATTTGATATGGGACCAAGTTGGTATTGGATGCCGGATATATTCGAAAGCTTTTTTGCTTATTTTGGTAAAAGCGTATCCGACTACTATGAATTAAAAAGACTTGATCCCTCCTATCGGATTATCTTCGATTCGGAGCAGCAAATTGACGTTCCTGCAGATTTTCAGAACTTAAAAGTTTTATTGGAAAGCATTGAGAAAGGCAGTGCTGAAAACCTGGAAAAATTCATTTCTCAGGCAGCTTACAAGTACGATATTGGAATAAATGATTTCGTCTACCGACCCAGTAAATCAATATCAGAATTCCTTAGTCTGAAACTATTGGTTGATGCCATTAAGCTGGATGTTTTTCAGTCTTTTGAAAATCATATCAACAAATATTTCTCTGATAAGAAAATCAAAATGATGATGGAGTTTCCGATTTTATTTTTAGGAGCTCTTGCCAAAAACACCCCTGCGCTTTATAGCCTGATGAATTATGCAGATATCAAGCTTGGTACTTGGTATCCCGTTGGTGGAATGTTTAAAATCATTGAAGCACTTGAAAGTCTTGCGAAAGAACTCGGCGTTAAAATTCACACAAATGAAGAAGTTGATAATTTTACGATCGAAAATTGTAAAATAACCGGAGTAAGAAGCAAATCTGGCCAATCATTTCATGGAGATGTCTTTGTAGCCTCAGCTGACTATCACCACGTAGAAAAAGATCTGCTAACGAAAGAATATCGATCCTATAATTCCAGGTATTGGGAGAAAAGGGTATTTGCTCCGTCAAGTCTAATCTTTTACCTGGGTATTAATAAAAAAGTTAAAAAATTATTACACCACAATCTTTTCTTTGATGCGGATTTCTGTGAACATTCTAAGGAAATCTATACCACTCCTTCATGGCCGGAAAACCCACTATTTTATGTGTGTACTCCATCGAAAACGGATCAATCAGTTGCTCCGCAAGGTTGTGAAAATCTGTTCATCCTCATGCCAGTAGCTCCGGGGATTGAAGACAATGAAGATATCAGGGAAAAATATTTCAAACTCATTCTCAAACGGATCGAAAAATTTACCGGTGAGAAAATTTTAGAAAATATCATTTACAAAAGATCCTATGCACACAATGATTTTATCAAAGACTATCATGCGTACAAGGGAAACGCTTATGGATTGGCTAATACCTTGAGACAAACGGCATTTCTAAAACCAAAAATCAAAAACAAACATTTAAAAAATCTATACTACACTGGCCAGCTGACTGTTCCAGGCCCGGGTGTTCCACCCTCGTTAATTTCAGGAAGGGTTGTCGCCAACGAAGTAATAAAAGACTTTGCTTGATATGGATATGTACGATTTAACGGCATTTAAAAGCAGTAAAATAATTACAACAAGCTATTCGACTTCCTTTAGCCTGGGAATAAAAACCCTGGCTAAAAAGTTCCATTGGCCTATTTACGCTGTTTATGGCTTTGTCAGGTATGCTGATGAAATAGTCGATACCTTTCACAATCATGATAAAAAAAGACTGCTTAAGGAATTTAGAAGTGATGCCTTCAAGGCCATTGAAAATAAAATTAGTCTGAATCCTGTGTTGCAGAGTTTTCAGATTGTTGTGCATCAATACGATATCGATCACGATCTGATTGAAGCTTTTTTATCAAGCATGGCAATGGATTTGATCGAAAAGAAATACAATCCGGATGACTACAAAACCTATATCTATGGTTCTGCAGAGGTGGTTGGATTAATGTGTCTGAAGGTGTTTTGCGAAGGGGACAAGAGAATGTATGAACGACTGAAAGCTCCAGCCAAAAGCCTCGGATCAGCATTTCAAAAAGTCAATTTTCTAAGGGATATGAAAAGTGACTATTACGAAAGAGGAAGAGTGTATTTCCCAGGCATCGATTTCAACAATTTTACTCACAACAATAAAAAACTTATTGAAAAAGATATCCAAAAGGATTTTGACCATGCTTTAAAAGGTATACAAAATCTTCCTACCGGGGCAAAATTTGGCGTTTACATCGCTTATATCTATTACTTAAAGCTTTTCAATAAAATTAAGCTAAGCCCGGTTTCTGAAATCATAAGTGAAAGGATCAGAATCCCTGATAACACCAAGCTATTTCTGCTAATTCAGTCGTGGTTGAAATATCGTCTAAACTTTATGTAGTTTGACATGTTTTAGAATTAACACAATCGGTTAGTTAGGATGAGAATAGGATAACTGATATAATTTCTTATAATATAAAAGGAGCACCAAGAACATTGAGTGTAATAAAAAATGATTGACGTATTGATAAAAATATTAATAGTAGCGGGCACATTCCTTTTTATGGAGTTTGTGGCATGGTTCACCCATAAGTACATCATGCATGGAATTTTATGGACCTGGCACAGGTCTCACCATAAAGTCCACAATCACACATTTGAAAAAAATGATTTGTTTGCCTTAGTCTTCAGCCTTCCATCTATCCTATTCATTTACATTGGAACATATCATGAAAAATACAGTTTTCTGCTCTACTTTGGAATTGGCATTTTGGCGTACGGCATCTTCTACAGCATCTTCCACGACGTCATCGTGCACCGTAGAATAAAAATCAAATTCAAAGCAAAAACCAGCTATATGAAGCGCATCATTAACGCTCATTACATCCACCATAAAAAGCACACAAAAGAAGGAGGTGAAGCATTTGGCTTCCTCTGGGCACCTAAAAAATACGAAGTCAAAAAAGACTGATCTTATCAAAACTATTCATATGAAAAGGCTGATTTTTTTCCTTTCGCTGGTCATCTCATGCCCGATTTTTGCACAAACAGGTAAAATTAGCGGGGAGGTTTTCAATAAATACACCAACGAGCCCATTCCCTTTGCCAATATTATTTTGCAGGAAACTACTATTGGCACAACATCAGATGAAAATGGTGATTACACCCTTGATAAACTGGAGCCTGGTTTATACAATATAGAGATCTCGTTTATCGGATTTAAGAAGCTTACCATCTATGAAATCCAGGTCACAAATGCGCGAACGGCAATTGTTGACTTACCACTTGAAGAAGAAACTGAGCAATTAGAAGAGTTGGTAGTTGTCGCCTCAGGATTTGAAAAAAAAGAAGAAAGCCCTGTTTCATTAAGATCAATTGGCGTCAATGAAATAAAAAGAAATCCGGGTGGTAACAGGGATATTTCAAGGGTTGTGAGGTCTTTGCCGGGCGTTGCCTCAACACCTTCTTTCAGGAATGACATTATCATCAGAGGTGGCGCTCCCAGTGAAAACAAATATTACCTCGACGGTATCGAAGTTCCCAATATCAATCACTTTCAAACACAGGGTTCATCGGGGGGACCTGTCGGTTTGATCAATGTGGATTTCATTAAGGAAGTAAACTTCTATTCGGGAGCATTCCCTGTAAATCGAGGCAATACGCTTAGCTCTGTATTTGATTTTGAGCAGAAAGAGGGACGTAGTGACCGGCTGGCTTTTAATGCGATTTTGGGAGCAAGTGATCTCGGAATTACTTTTGAAGGACCGATAGGAGATAAAACGACATTTATTGCATCTGCCAGGAGATCCTACCTACAATTCCTTTTCACAATACTCAATTTACCGTTTTTGCCAACCTACAATGATTTCCAAACCAAAATCAAACACAAATTTGATAAGAAAAACCAACTGACAATAATTGGATTGGGCGCAATTGATAATTTTAAATTGAATTTTGACGCCCCGGAAAGAGCAGATACCGAGGAAGACCGGGAAAATGCTGAATACTTACTCAATGCCCTTCCTATAAGTGAACAATGGAACTATGCGATTGGGGCTAAATATGAACATTTTAGGGAAAATGGTTTTTATACGGTTGTACTGAGCCGAAATATGCTCAACAATACATCCACGAAATATGAAGACAATGATGATTCCTCAGAAGACAATCTTGTCACAGATTATTTATCGCAAGAGATTGAAAATAAGCTTCGACTGGAGAATTTCATTTTTACACCCAATGGATATAAAATTAATTATGGGGTCAATTACGAATTTGCCAGGTACAATGTGAATGATTTTAGTAAAATCGTCACACAATCAGGATTGATTACCAGAGATTTTTCGTCTTCACTCAACATGAATAAATGGGGTGTTTTTGGCCAGGTAAGCAGAACAATTCTGGCCAATAAACTCGGATTGTCGTTTGGTTTCAGGATGGATGCCAATGATTATTCAAATGAAATGAATAACCTGTTTGATCAATTTTCCCCACGTTTCTCCCTTTCTTATAATTTTACGCCAAACATATCTTTTAATTTTAACACAGGCATCTATTATCAACTTCCATCCTACTCAGTACTTGGCTATCGAAATACTGAAACCGGGGAGTTGGAAAACAAGGAAAATGGTGTCACATACATCAATAGCAATCATATTGTCGCAGGTTTAGAGTTTTTACTCAATAACAACTCGCGTATAACCGTTGAAGGATTTTACAAAAAATACAACGACTACCCATTCCTGATCGAGGACTCCATTTCACTTGCAAATTTAGGGGCGGATTTTGGTGTAATTGGAAACGCTCCCATCACTTCCACCTCTTTTGGAAGAAGTTATGGCATCGAATTATTGACTCAAAGAAAGTTATCAAAAGGGTTTTACGGATTGCTTGCCTATACTTTTGTCTTTAGCGAATTCAGTGATAAAAATGGGAATTATGTGCCTTCTTCCTGGGATAACAGACACCTGGTAAGCCTGACAGGTGGCAAAAAGTTCAAGAAAAACTGGGAAGTCGGTATTAGATGGCTATTCACAGGTAATTCTCCTTATACGCCATATGATGTTCAGGAAACCGTAAGAAAAGAAAATTGGGATGTGAGGGGTTTTGGTATTGAAGATTATGATCAGCTCAATACAGAACGAATCTCCTCCTACCATCAATTGGATGTGAGAATTGATAAAAAATACTTTTTCAAAAAATGGAGTTTAAACCTTTATCTGGATATTCAGAATATCTACAACCATCAGCTACAATTACAAGACTACATTGACGTGGTTAAAGATGATAACGGACAACCTATTACCAACCCGGAAAACAGTGATTTCTATATTCCGAAATTCATCAAAAATACGAGCGGCACTGTGCTTCCAACCATTGGGATAATTGTAGAAATTTAGAAACTTTTAAAAATTATCTGGCGGATACTGATGAGATATCACTCCCCAGTTCACTCATATCATTTATCCTGAAAGCAACCCTTCTGTTGATCTCGCGACCTTCATTGGAGTCATTGCTTACCAATGGTCGAGATTCGCCATAACCAAAGTAGACCAATCTTTCTGACTCGATTCCCTTGCTCTGTATGTATCGAACAACTGATCCTGCCCTCCTTTCTGACAATGACTGGTTGTATGCATCCGATCCCATGTTACAGGTATGACCTTCGATAGTCAAATGATATTCAGGATTATCGTACATGAGTTCGACCAGGTTGTCCAGAATAGGTTCCGCATCTTTTCTAATATCAGACTTATCGAAATCAAAATTCACATTTTTCAATACAACCGGTGTATTTTTAATAATGGGATCAAGGTAAATGTCTTTTTCTATTTCTATGCTTTCCGTAATTCCTTCCAGGCTGATAAAATCAAAACTTTGATAATAACCAGGTGATTTGGTTTTTATATCATATACAAAACCTTCCTTTAGTTGCAGCCTATACCCGGCAGTATCTGCATTAGCCAGGTTTATTTTCGTGCTGTCAATCTGCATGGAAAACTGAAGGTTGGCATCAATTTTTTTTCCGGTTTTAGAATCAAAAACCCTTCCCTTTACCGCAACAATGATATTTGGTCCTTGCTCCATTAAGGTTGCCAACATTTGAGGTTTTTGATAATAAGGTAATTTTACCTTGTAAATATCTGTATTAACAACACTGCCCCTCGTGAAATAGGCATATTCATCATTTTCTGTAAAATTGAAGAATATATCATCTTCACGGGAGTTAAATGCTGCCCCCAAATTTTCCGGTTCCGACCAATTTGTCCAGGTATCATCCAGCCTTCTTGTCAGATAAATATCATAACCTCCGAAACCACTAAACCCTTTTGAAGAAAAGAACAAGGTTTTGTCATCCGATGCCAGGAAAGGTGATCCTTCCTCATCAGCGGAATTCACTACCTCACCAAGGTTTATTGGCTTGCTCCATGTTCCATTATTTTTCTTAAAGCTGACATAAAGATCCCTGTCTCCATAGCTATCATCTCTTTCAACAGACATTACTATCGCCTCTTTATCGCTTGTGAGAAAATAATTTGCCTTTTCAGACAGGTTGTAATCGTTGTCAATTTTTAAATTTTGTGGCTTTCCCCATTCACCATTTTCATCCTTTGTACTCATGGATACGCCCTGGGTCATTTTACGCTTACTGTAATAAGCATTTCCCAATAAAAGAAGCATGGTATTTCCATCAGAGCTGACTGAGTTAACAAAATTTGGGCCCTTATTGTTAAGTGGAGCGCCTACATTGACTGCTTTTGTCCATTCACCTGTTATTGTGTCCCTGCTGGACATCCAGATGTCCTCGTCATCATTATACCCTCCAACATTTTCAGGATAGTTCTGCCGACTGAAAAATAGCGTTTTGCCATCCGGCGTGATGATGGGTTTTAATTCATTGAAAGTAGTATTAATATTCGAATCGAGAGCCAAAGGAATGTAATCATTGTTGATGTCTTCCGAAATATTGATATCTACCGTGATTGGATCCTTTGAATCTGAAATAGCTATCGCATCGATGCCCATATAATCATCTTTGATCGATCCATCAAATTCGACTCTCAAACCCTGAACCTGGTATGGTGTTTCATCTATAAAAAGCCGAAACAAGCGCCCTTCTATCGGAATTGCCCGCGGAATGAATTCGTTGATCAAATGACGGGTTCCATTAGGTTCAATGGCATAAATTTTTTCAATGCTTCCAGGGTTATTTACTTCTGCAATTGCTACTTGCTGAATGACAGATGGCTGCTCAAATCTAACTTCAATAAATTCCTTTTTTCCTCTTTTGGCTGGCGACCAGGCATTTGGGCTAATTCCAAGATTGGGAAGCACATTAGGCTTCCCTAATACCTGCTTTGCCGAATATTGCCTTAAATTAAATTGTGAAGAAAATTTGGTGACCTCAGATGCCCACTGAACATTCTGAGCCTGAATGGCTGTCAGATATAAAAATGTGAATATCAATAAAAATAATGCCTTTTTCATTTCATCTGTTTAGGTTCATTCTCAATAAAGTACTTTTGGAGGAGCGGGTGAATAAAACTTGTACCCAAGTGTAATTTCATAGGCTCCCGTACCTCTGTTGTTGTATTTCAATGAGGTGACATTCCAATCGTAGCTAAATCCAAGCTGTATATTATCTGTTAAAAATTCAATACTGGCAATAAAAGAGTCATCCCAGCGATGCCATGCTCCTAACCGGGTAATCATATTACTCAAAATACCGGAGGATTCAACCGGAAGCGTATATGCTCCAAACATGCCATAATTTGTCTGATTTTCTTCGTCTTGAAATAGAGTCAGAAAATTTCCCGAAATGGTGAATTTTTCAGACAAGGCCACAACTAATCCTCCATGGAACTTATGGAGCAGTGGCAAATTATCCTTTTGATTTTCCAAAACAGATTGGTCAGGATGATTTAAATGTCCCACACAATACCCTGCATAAATGGACCTTATCACCCGGGAATCAATACTGGAATAATATCGCCAGAATGCGCCCGTTGTAATATCAAAAACCGTAGAATTATTGATAAGGCTTACATCCGCAGGAACAACCGTTGGATCAAATCCTATCAGATCGCTGTATTGTTCGCCCCACTGTAGTACATCCGTATCAATTCTCCTATTCACCATTCCAGCCTGAATGGCAAATGTTAGTGTATTCTTATTCTGCGTAGCTAATTGTACATTATAAGCAAAACTGGCATTTGCTCCGGTCGATTTAAAATTATCTCCTTCCCCGGCCTTGTCTGTATAAAATGAAACCCCTACACCACCTAAATGGCCTTCAGGCTTTTTGTGCTTGTCGTAATACAATGGAGCGATCATGGAAACCTGGGTTGTATTGTAGGGAAAAACCAAACTATTCCATTGTGACCGATAGCTTAACCCCAGAGAAAAATCCTGATAATCTCCCATTAATGCAGGATTTAAATACAATGGTGCGTTGTAAAACTGAGAAAATACAGGATCTTGGGCTCTTAGATCATTCCCTGCAACCACCAAAAAAATTAATACCGTTAAAAAACTTTTGACCATTTGGTTGAAAATTACTGAAGCATGGTAATGGTACCGGTGCGTTCAAACTCTTGTCCATCCGCAAACTGTCCCCTTAGAATGTAAGTAAATGCATTCAAGGACTGTTCTTCTTCGACGTTGAATTTTTCACCATCCCAACCTTCTGTATTTGCAGTTATAAAACTTGTTGTTTGATAGATTGTATTACCCCATCGATTGACGATCTTGAAAACAAACCCGTTCTCGCTGACGTTCGTCCCATATACCTTTACTACCCTGTTTTCAGGATGTAGAGCATTGGGGTTAAATACATTTGGAACAAATAATTCATTTTTGGGCAATACTATAATTTCTTGCAAGCTTTCGTTAGAACATCCTTCTATTTCCACCTTGAGTGTCACGATATAATTTCCAGCTTCATTATATGAGTAAACAAATTGTTCACCTGTATTTTCCCCTCCATCACCAAGGTTCCATTGGTAGCTGTCCATATCTACATCTTCAGCAGTAAAAGTTATGTCAGAATCACTAAATAGCTCATCAGGCATAATAGTAAACTCAGCTGTTGGGGTTTCGATGATATTTACTGCTTTTGTCAGGACTACTTGACCACAGGTATTGGCTAATGTCACATCAAATGTAATTTCACCAGATTCTCCATCAGCAGGTTCGTAAACTATATCAGGAGTACCGTTATTTTTGATCTCCCCACTACCAGTAGTTGTCCAGTTAATAGAGGTGATGCTCTCGTCAATTGCAGATAGGGATAATGCTATTGTTTCATTCTGACAAGAAAAATCAGGGCCTTCAATTTCTGCCTCAATATCACCTAAATTATTTACAATCGCTTCACCAGAGAAAGCGCCTTCACAGGAAGCGTTGCTAAAGCTTACAATTGAATAAGTCCCGGAATTGGTTACACTTACGGAATAGCTCGATTCTTCAATTGAAAAGTCAAATTCCTCTTCACCATCGGTATAAACTACATTAAATGGAGGTTCGCCTGCCAATTCAAAAGTGATATCAACTGATTGAGTTTCCCCACAGAATTCACCGCCTCCGCTTATTGTTGCCATTGGTTGCGGAAGCGTATTGAAGCTTACAATTTGTGATCCTGATACATCTACAGAACAGTTTGCATCGGAGAAATTTGTCATAGAATAATCTCCTGGATCAGAAACCTGCACTTCGTAGGGGTTCTCATTTACTGCAAATGATTCCTCATAACTTCCATTAGTAAGGGTAAAACTCCATGGAGCCACTCCTGTAAAATTAAAAGAAAGGGTCCCGGATCCACCTTCACAAAATTCGTTTGCTGTTGTTTCCAATTCAAAAGTAGGCTTTTCAACAACATTTATATCTACAGTTGAAGCTGCATCATTGGTCTGACAAAAAGCATTACTTACACTTTTTATTGAATAGGTTCCGATGTTATTGGTAACATAAGTGTAGATCAAATCATCTGTTGTAATAAATTCTGTTTGATCCCCATACCTCAACTCAAATGTAATAGGAGTAATTCCCTCCAATTCAATTTGAAGTTCTACTTCTGATCCTTCTTCACAAACAGGTACTTGATCAGATACGAAATTTGCTTTTGGTGGTGCAGCATTTTGAAACTTAGTAAACGTGCTAGGTACAACTCCAGGGCAATTTGAACCTGAGAAACCTAGAAACTCAAAAATGCCATGAATCGGAACATCCAATTCGAAAGATGAGGATTCTATTGTTTTCTCAAGAATTGTCCCGGAAATGCTGTATTGAAATGTATAGGGTGGTTCACCTGTGAAATTAACTAACAATTTTGCTAATCCTGGATTTTCGCAATCAACCTCAGGAATTTCTATTTGCACCCCTGGTGTCTCTACTGTGTAGAGATCAATATTTTTACCCAGGTTTATTGAACAATAATTATCGGATAGTGAGACAAACTCATAATCAATATCCGGATCAGCCACAAAATCAATGGTATCCTCCATAATACCGACAATTTCCTTTTCCACACCATTTTCAGTGTATTTAAGTGTATAGGGAGGAAATCCTTTGAAGTATAGTTGAAGACCAACATCATCACCGGATTTACAAATGGAGTTTTCCTCATTTACTACCCCACCGGCAAGCTGTGACAGCTGAACATTTGCCTCACCACTTACCATACCTTTGCCATATTGATTTTCCACAGAAACAAGGGTGAAAATGTTCTTTACAGCCGTTTCAAAAGAGTAGGTTGTGGTTTGAATGTCTGTAATTTCTACGTTTTCAATACCATTATTGTAAACAATGTCAAATGGAGGTGTTCCTATTATGTCAATGGTTACAGTAGCAAGGTCGTTTTCATCACACAAAACAGTATCTCCTGAAATCTCAGCAATAGAAATAATAGGTATATTGTCATCATTAATATTCCCTTCAATGTAAAATACTGCATCGTTAAAATCATTATCACCGCTTGGTCTGGCCTGATCTTCCATACCCAAAAGATATTGCTGTTCTTTTGTATTGCTCAACAACACGGTATGTTGTCTGTACTGAGGATCAGCGAATGTATTCAGGTGCTTATCTGTAAACACAATATGATCCTTAATGCAAATATTATTGGTTTTATATCCGTCGGCGATTAAAAAATAACCAACACCGGTGTTAGGCGGGAATGTTCCTAAATGGACCCTCTCTCCCTTTTTTATAACCCCCGGAGCAGAAACGTTTGGGAATATGACAACCATGCTATCAATATCTTCATAGGTTGATGGCGGGCTGTCCAAGTCATAGGTATAATAGCCCAATACATTTTTCCAATCTGCTCCTTCACTTACAAAAGTCATGTATAAATCTGTAGAATCTGTTATTTCCGTATTGGACTGGAGCTCATCATTAAAAATTCCTGATTCAACAATGCTTGCTGACTCAGGCAATACTTCATTAACGAAATTCAATACATCATCAGATATTTCGAGAATATCATCTTCAAGGTATAAGGGACGTCCATTAGGTTGCCAATCTCCCAGGTATCTTAATTTTGAATTAATGATGGCATTAACGGAATCACATTGAGAAAAGCCTTCAACACCTAGTAACAAAACAATTGCTACCATTGGCAGAAATTTTTGGAGTAGAGATTTCATCATACAGAACTATTTTTGATTGCTTGCTATTATTTTACTTGCTTACATGCATAGAAAAATTCATTTTGTTCGAACTTTTTAATACAGCAGCCTACCCGTTTTCACAGCAAAACTAACTAATAATATTGAAAAATTACAATAAAATATTAAATACGTTATAAAAAATGCAATTTACAATTCCCCTGATTAATATTAATCTCATGTACTATGTAACCATTAATTTACAATTTTTTTTGCTTTTTAGGTAAGAAGATGAGGGTTGTTTACGCTGATAACTAGAATTGAATTGAACCGACAGGATAATTTTATAGTGGAATAGAAGAGATTCTCCAACCCCAATGTATTCTTTTGAGCATAATTTCACCTGCCTCAAATAGTTTTGTTTTTGATGGTGCTTCCCTATTCTAATGTGGGTTTATTCTATTGCCGGGATAGTTTTTGCTCTAGTTTTTTGAGGTTTTCCTGCTTTTTGGGCTTGAGGATTTTCCTGGCAAATTCTGTGAAGTAATTGTGTTGCCGAACAAACATGCAACTTTTGGCCATCCAGCTTTTTGGACTTATGTGACAATGGTGAGCAACTAATTCCTTTCTCAATAATTCCGATTTTGTAAAAAACTTGGCTGTGGAGAGGTGGTACAAATCAGCATCACAAACAACCTTTTCAACTAAATTCTGAGGAGACTGCGGGATTCTCGTGGCGTTAATGCAATTGATTACTGCATCTATAAGGACCTGATCTACAAGCTCTTTTTCCAAAAATTCCCTTGCAATACGAGCGCTTTCGCTTTCATGGTTAACATTCCCTTTATAATACCCGGTATCATGAAACCATGAAGCCAAAATGACAATTTCCAACTCCTGTTCATTCAGCTCACATTTCTTTCCTATTTTCTCCGATGCCCTGACTACTTCAAGGGTATGGTCAATATTATGATAACAAATATTGTCAGTGAAATTCTCACTTAAAAACCTCCTAACAAATACCTCTGCCTTCTTAATAAGTGGTGTTGAATACGACATCACGCTCTATCCTTCTTTGTAAAAAATATTTGTTTTCAAATCGATAAACTCACATTCTTGTTGCACAAACGATATATTTGAATTTAAGTTTGAGTGTAAGACTTTTCGTTTTTTAAAACTGATAAAAGTCATGTAGATCGTACAACAATTGTATCTACAATAAACCTCAAAGATAATTACAAGTTACATTTCAAAATACTCTATTTTCAATTTATTATTTTAAGGTAAATTATTTGATGTAATTATTGATAAAATTTGTCTTTGAATTTGGAACTTAGCACCGGAAAGATTACTGCACTTATGTCTGGCCTGATAATATTATTGACATTCCTTGTTTACTGGCAATTATCTCTTCTTTCTGAAAATTATGACGACCAACAATACATGTTGAATATCAGTGGATTTTCGTACGATCTCAATCAACCGAATACAAAATACAAGCTTGTTGAAGAATTAAATGAAATTTCCGGACTTGGTTTCTATTCGGATTCGACATTGGCCTGCATCCAGGACGAGAAGGGCCATCTTTATTTCTACAACCTGGAAAAAAATAAAATTATTAGAGAAGAAGACTTCGGCTCCAAGGGAGATTATGAAGGAGTAGAAATCATTGATCAGACTGCCTATGTATTAAAAAGCAATGGCAACGTATATCATTTTGATATTTTTGAGGACGATATTGGAGAAGTAAGTGAAATTGAAACAGATCTTTCTTCATCAAATGATACAGAAGGTTTAGCTTTTAATCATGCATCAAATCAGGTTCTGATAATATGCAAAAATAAGAATGATACTAAAAATTTCGAAACAGACGATTTTGCGATTTATAGCATAGAATGGCCTGAAAATAAATTCAACAAAACTCCTGCTATTACCTATTCGAATGAAAAATTACGACATGCGTTGGATGATCATGATCTCGACAAAAAAAAGCATTTGCCTTTCAAACCATCTGCAATTGCTGTTCACCCGATAACCGATGATATCATCATTCTTTCTTCAGTTGGTAAATTAATGGTCGTCCTCGATCAAAGTGGTCAGATCAAAAACGTATCACCATTAAAAAGAAGTGTATTTTCTCAGCCGGAAGGAATTTGCTTTGATCAGAGCGGTGTCATGTATATTTCCAATGAAGGAAGGGGAAAATCAGGTGATATTCTGCAATTTCAACCCTTGTTTTGACAAACTCTTTTTAAGGTAAATCCGTATCCATATTTTCTAAAACCACTTGTATTTATGAAAAATCTCAAAATCTACCAGGTTGATGCATTCACAGATAAGGTATTTTCAGGAAATCCAGCTGCCATTTGTCCATTGGGTGAATGGCTTGAAGAAGACCAGATGCAAAAAATTGCCATGGAAAATAATTTGTCAGAAACGGCCTTCTTTGTTAAAAATAATGGCCATTATGATATTCGGTGGTTTACACCTGAAGCTGAGATCGATTTATGCGGACATGCTACGCTTGCATCCGCACATGTTATATTAAACTATCTGGGATCACAGGCAAACAAAGTTGATTTTCAATGCAAAGTTGGGGCACTGAACGTTTTGAATAAGGATGGCCTTTTAGAAATGGACTTTCCCTCAAACCCACCTCAACCTATACCTATACCAGGTGGCACAGCAGAAGCATTAGGAGCTCAACCTGTAGAAACATTCAGCAAGTCATTTTGCATTGCCGTTTTTGAAAATGAATCGACTGTAAAAAACCTAAAGCCCGATTTCAATGCTTTGGAAAAACTAGACCATCATTTGGTCATCGCCACTGCTCCCGGAAACAATGTCGATTTCGTATCACGTGTTTTCGCTCCAAAAGTAGGCATCAATGAAGATCCGGTGACTGGATCAGCACATACTGAACTAATCCCTCTATGGTCAGAAAAGCTGAACAAAACTCAACTTACAGCCAGACAAGTTTCCAGTCGAGGCGGTGATCTCTATTGTGAATTGGCAGGTGATAGGGTAAAAATGAGTGGGAAAGCAGTATTATACATGATCGGTGAAATATACATTTAGGGTTTATTTCTTTTAAGATAATCACTCAACCATAAAAGAAATTTCTATTTTTGTAGCCGCAAAAATTTGAAGTATAATGGCTTATAACTTATTAAAAGGAAAACGAGGAATCATCTTCGGAGCATTAAATGACCAGTCCATCGCCTGGAAGACCGCAGAAAAAGTTTTTGAAGAAGGCGGAAGTTTTGTATTGACCAATGCGCCTATCGCCATGAGAATGGGAGAAATCAACAAACTGGCTGAAAAATGCAAAGCAGAAGTGATTCCTGCTGATGCAACATCAATGGAAGACCTGGAAAATCTGGTTTCAAAATCCACGGAAATTTTAGGTGGTAAATTGGATTTTATTCTTCACTCGATTGGGATGAGTCCAAACGTCCGAAAAGGCAAGGACTATGGAGACCTGAATTACGATTGGTATTTAAAAACCCTTGATGTATCTGCTCTTTCCTTTCATAAAGTCATGCAGGTTGCGGAGAAGCAGGATGCTATGAATGAATGGGGATCTATATTAGCCCTGTCATACATTGCCGCTCAGCGAACTTTTCCGGATTATTCGGATATGGCCCAGGCTAAAGCCGTTCTGGAATCAATTGCCAGAAGTTATGGATATCGTTTTGCCAAAAATAAAAATGTAAGGGTAAATACAATTTCCCAATCGCCAACCGTCACAACAGCCGGTAGTGGTGTAGGTGGATTTGATGTTTTCCTTGATTATGCGGATAAAATGTCCCCACTGGGAAATGCCTCCGGAGAAGATTGCGCCAACTACATAGTTGTCATGTTTTCTGACCTGACAAGGAAAGTTACCATGCAAAACCTGATGCACGATGGGGGATTCTCAAGTTCCGGAATTACCGATGATTTGATTGAACAATTAACTAAATAAAAAAATCTAAAGGTACTTCGGTCATCCTGAATTCATTTCAGGATGACACAGTTTTTATTTGGGCTACCATTTTTATGATCACTTTTCCAAATGCAAAAATCAACCTTGGCCTTCACATTGTGGAAAAACGTCCGGATGGCTTTCACAATATTGAAACCTGTTTCTACCCGGTCAATTGGTGTGATATCATTGAAATTAACGAATCGAAAAAAACGACTTTTCGATCGACAGGAATAGCTATCCCGGGCAATTCGAATGATAACCTTTGTCTGAAAGCTTTCAAACTTCTCCAGAAGGACTATCAATTGCCAAATGTTGAGATACATCTTCACAAAAATATTCCTATTGGAGCAGGGCTTGGCGGAGGATCTGCCGATGCCGCTTTTGTCATCAAAGCTATCGCTCAAAAATATGATTTAATCTTTGAAAATGACCTTCTCAAGTTTTACGCTTCACAGATAGGCAGCGATTGTGCATTTTTTATCGATAATCAACCCTCTATAGCTTTTGAAAAAGGAGATGTATTGTCACCCATTGATCTGGATTTGAAAGGGAAGTATTTGGTCCTTGTGTACCCGGAAATTCACATCGATACAAAAACAGCCTATTCAGGTGTCAACCCCAGAAAACCTGAACAATCCATTGAACAAATTGTCACCAATTCTCCGATTAATGAATGGAAAAATTTTTTGGTGAATGATTTTGAAAAAGGGATTTTTCAGAAATTCCCTGAACTGGAAAAGATTAAGTCCAGACTTTACGATTCCGGAGCTATGTATGCGGCAATGTCAGGCTCAGGGTCAACAATATTTGGGATTTTTGATGAAGAAGTAGATCTTAAAAATTCACTTCCCAAAAATTACCGGATCTGGTCGGAATACCTAGGCCACGCCTGAAAATTCGATTTAAACACTGGCGATAGGTTTGACATCAAACTTTTCAGCATAGGTTTTCGTACCA
>CAJXNP010000028.1 GCA_913057175.1 uncultured Cytophagales bacterium | reverse complement strand
TATAAAATATTGACTATCAATTAGTTATATCTTAGCTTGACGGCTATGCCCTTCACCCCTTTCAAAAGGGGAATATTGGTGTTTTTAAAAGGATAAAATTGACAGTTTATCTTATTTGTTTGTAAATGTGTTTATTCTGATAAATTTAGTTGGTATTAAACTTTTTAAGTGCAAATATTTACCTTTGCAGCCTCAAAAAAACAATTATGGATCTGAATATTCTTACTGCAATTTCGCCGGTTGATGGCCGCTACAGGAAAGTTACGCAAAACCTTGCCCCCTATTTTTCAGAATATGCACTGATCCATTACAGAGTAAAAGTCGAAATTGAATATTTTATTGCCCTGGCAGAGCTTCCATTGCCTAATTTGAAGGATATTGATCATGGTTTGTTTGAAGGTTTAAGAAAAATTTATCAAAACTTCTCCGAGGCTGATGCCCAATCCATCAAAGAAATAGAAAAAACCACCAACCACGATGTGAAGGCGGTGGAATATTTTATCAAGCAGAAATTTGATAACCTTGGCTTGGAAGCATACAAAGAGTTTATCCATTTCGGATTGACCAGTCAGGATATCAACAATACTTCTATCCCCATGTCCTTTAAAGATGCCATGGCATTTATGGTGGATAAAATTAAGGAAGTTGAGGGAATGATCGCCGGAATGGCAAAGGATTGGAAAACAATACCAATGTTGGCAAAAACCCATGGGCAGCCTGCTTCACCTACCACTCTGGGAAAGGAATTATTGGTATTTTCCGAGCGGATCAACCGCCAGCTTGATCTTTTGAATCAAATTCCTTATTCCGCTAAATTCGGTGGCGCTACAGGAAATTTAAACGCACATGTTCTTGCCTATCCAGATGTTGACTGGAATGCATTTGCCAATCATTTTGTAGAAAAATACCTTGGCCTCAAACGAAGCTATCCTACCACCCAGATCGAACATTACGATAACCTGGCGGCTATTTTTGATGCAATAAAAAGGATCAATACCATTTTCATTGACTTCAGCCGGGATGTCTGGCAATACATTTCGATGAACTATTTCAAGCAAAAAATTATCAAAGGAGAGATCGGTTCATCGGCCATGCCGCATAAGGTAAATCCCATCGACTTTGAAAATGCTGAAGGAAATCTGGGTCTGGCAAATGGAATTTTTGAACACCTTTCCGCCAAATTACCTATCTCGAGGCTTCAGAGGGACCTGACAGATTCGACGGTTTTGAGAAACATTGGTGTTCCCGTTTCACACACATTGGTGGGATTGGTTTCATTGGTTAAAGGCATTAAAAAGCTGGAGCTTAATCCGGATGTGATCAGCCAGGATCTGGACGACAACTGGGCGGTGACAGCAGAAGCCATCCAAACCATTTTAAGAAGGGAGGGATATCCCAAACCTTATGAAGCATTGCTCGACCTGACCCGGAAAAATGAAAAAATCACGGAAAAAGCGATCAAGGAGTTTATCAATGGACTTGACGTAAGTGAAGGAGTAAAGAAGGAGCTTCTATCGATTTCTCCTTATAATTACATTGGGTTGGCGGGGAAGTAGAATTAGGTTTTCAATGTAAAAGCTGCCATCTCGACCTTTTGTCGAGATCTACCTGGAAGAACTATATTCTGACGAATGACTTTGCCATTGCAAAATGAATAACCATCCACCACGTTTTTATTTCATTAATTAATCAAACTTTTACTACTTTTGTCGCTAATGAAATTTCTTCATCCGGAGTTTTTATTTGGTCTTTTTGCGGTTGCTGTTCCCATTATCGTTCACCTTTTCAATTTCAGGAAAGCCAAAAAAGTCTATTTTTCCAATACCCGGTTCATTCAGGAAGTAAAAAAATCAACCAGCTCGAAAAGAAGGCTAAAACACTTACTCATTCTGTTTTCAAGAATACTTTTCATTATTTTCCTGGTACTGGCTTTTGCCCAACCCATCATTCCATCAAAATCAAATATCCAATCGGCGGAAAATGTATTGATCTATGTAGATAATTCCCTGAGCATGACCAACACAACCGCAGAAGGATCAAATGGTTTGGATGTTGCGCTGGCAACAGTAGAGCGATTGCTGGACATTTATCCGGCCAATACCAATTATAAATTGCTAACCAATAACTTTGCACCCTATTCCAATACATTAAAAAGCAGGGATGAAGTACGTGAGCTGTTGACTGAAATCAGACGAAGTCATGTTTCCAGAAGTTTCCAGGAAATCAATGATCGGTTAAAGGTCAATTTTGAGCAAACAGAAAACACATCCAGCGAAACCTATTACATTTCTGATTTTCAAAAATCAACATTTGGAAATAATCCCTCCGACCTGGATAGCAGCAACCTGGAATTTTTGATTCCCATCGTTTTTGAAAACTACAGTAATGTTTTTGTTGATTCCATCTACCTGGAAAATCCTTTCTTAATGGGCACACAATCGAACAAACTCCATGTCATTCTAAAAAATGATAGCGATACGGAACAACAGGACCTCAATGTGAAATTTTATGTTAATGATATCCAAAACGCCTCTTTTACCCTGAATCTGCCGGCTAATTCAAGCGAAAATTATACGATAGATCTTTCCATGCCACTTGAAAGGATCAACAAAGTCAGATTGGAATTTGAAGAATTTCCGGTAGCATTTGACAATGAATATTTTCTGGTCCTAAACAAAAGTGATCGGATCAACATCGTGGAAATAAAATCTGAAAATTCACCTACGGCTATTGAAAAAGTCTTTGGTAATAGCGACTTATTCAATTTTACCTCACAGCATCTTTCCAACATTGACTACAGCCTGATTCCTCAATCGGATTTAGTCATTCTCAATGGAATCAATGAAATTGAAACTTCATTAAGTGATGTGGTCAGAGATTATTATGACCATGACGGATCGATATTGCTAATCCCCGGTACACGCCCAGATTTCTTATCCTACCAAGGCATCAGCGGCATTGGATTGCGAGCTGCCAACAACCAGGGTATGCAACAGTTGAATGACCCCGACATGAACAACCCTTTTTATGAAAATATTTTCGAAAGTCAGGAAGGAAACATGCAAATGCCAACAGTGAGACCACTCATGCAATGGTCCGACAGCCGTTTTAACCTCTTAAGCCTGAAAAACGGACAAAATTATCTCTCCGAAATCCGACCAAAATTATACCTGCTTGCCGGGCCGGTAGTAGAAGATTATGGCAATTTTCAGCGACATGCGTTATTTGTGCCTGTCATGTATAAAATAGCTTCCATGAGCAAGGAGTTTAGCAATAATCTCTACTTTCAGATCTCACAAAGCATCATTAATCTCAAAATAGATTCCTTAAATCGGAAATCTGTTTTTAAATTGAAAAGCCAAGAAAGCGAATTCATTCCCGGGCAGAGAATTTCAGGTGACAGGATTTTCCTGGAATTGCCTAAATTTACCCTGAACAGTGGATTTTATGATTTACTGGCTGATGACGAATACTTGTTTACTGTAGCATTGAACATTGATAAAAACGAATCGAAACTCAATGGATATACCAGGGAAGAATTGGAAGATATGTTTTCGGAATATCCTAATGTTTCCATATTTGATGCACCTGACAGTCAGGAGGCCGAAAGTGACATTAAAAAATTAAAATTCGGAACACCACTGTGGAAGTACGCTTTGATGTTATCTTTGCTCTTCCTGCTAACTGAAGTTTTGCTAATAAGATTTTTTAGATAATGAGCACATTAATAAAATCTGCCAAAATAGTTGACCCCGGTTCAAAAAATCACCTTCAGAAAAAAAATATCCTTATCGATGAAAATGGAATCATCAAAAAAATAAGCAGCGAATCAGCCAAGGCAAAAACGGTTATCGAAGGTTCTGATCTGCATGTTTCCATTGGCTGGTTTGATATGAAAGCCAACTTTAATGATCCAGGTCTGGAGCAGAAAGAAGATCTCAACACGGGCCGTTTGGCAGCTGCGGCTGGTGGATTTACAGAGGTTGCCCTTGTTCCCAATACCAACCCTGTCATCCAATCTAAAAATGATGTCAAGTACCTCCAATCGGGTAATAAAAATGAACTGGTACAATTGCATGCCATAGGCGCAATTACAAAAAATTGCCAGGGTGAGGATCTCACTGAAATGATTGACATGCATCATGCTGGTGCAGTTGCCTTTTCGGACGGGAACAAACCGATCTGGAACACAGATATCCTTCTAAAAACCCTTCAATACTTACAAAAGTTTGATGGACTGCTCATCAATCTTCCTGAAGATAAGTATTTGACTTTCTTTGGTACCATGCATGAAGGCCCAACAAGTACAATGCTCGGTTTGAAAGGCATTCCGTCACTATCAGAAGAATTAATTGTAAAGAGGGATCTCAAACTGCTGGATTATGCGGGAGGTAAAATCCATTTCAGCAATATTTCCACACGTGATGCATTAAAAATTATAAAAAAGGCCAAACAGAAAGATAAAAATGCTACTTGTGATGTAGCGGTCACTCACTTGCTGTTTGATGATCGCATTTTAGTGGAATACGACTCAAACTTTAAGGTAAACCCTCCGCTTCGTGAAGAAAAAGACAAAAAAGCGCTTTTGAGAGGATTGATGGATGAAGTGATTGATGTGATCGTCAGTTCGCATGAGCCCCATGATGAAGAGTGCAAAAAGCTCGAATTTGACCTGGCAGATTTCGGTATGGCCACCATTCAAACTTTCTTTCCAATGCTGCTTCGGGCTACTAATAACAAAGACTGGATTGACCTGATCCCAAAGTTCACCACCAATCCAAGAAAAATATTGGGAATGGAAATTCCGGAAATAAAAACCGGTGAAGCTGCAAATCTCACCGTATTTGATCCGGGTGAGCTGTGGTCACTGGATGCTACAAACAACTTTAGCAGATCAAAAAATTCCCCTTTTTACAATCAGCAATTGAAAGGAAAAGCGGTAGCCGTTATCAATAATGGCCACGTTTTTCAATGGTAAGTTCTATGAATCTTGTTTGGAAATACATATTCAGGACCGCTCTAAAGTATGGTTTGACCTGTTCGATTATTATCCTTGTCTTTTTTTCGGTTCTTCTTTATTCTGATAAAAACATCTTCAATCCGGCGCTTTCTTTACTTGCGGGATTAATTGTCCTGGTATTCATTCTCTTTTCAATTATTGAATACAACCAGATTGATGTCGTCCCAAAATTCTGGAAAAATATGTCGGTGGGTATCATCAATTATATAATAGTTGCCCTGATATACTTTCTGTTTATGATGATTATTATCAATCTGGTAAGGCCGGAATTATTGAATGACTATATAAGCGACCGCATTGCCATGATGGATGAGAATAAAGGGGGATTTATTGAAAAATTTGGCGAGGAAACCTATATAAAAACGTTGCAGGATGTTAAAGATACCAGCCCTTATGACCTCGCACTGGACGGGTTAATTAAAATATCGTTTATAGGATTATTTTCTACTATTTTTATAAGTTTGATCTATCTGTTTTTTAAAACCAAAAAAATAACATCATAAACTTAAATACCAACTAGATTATGGAAGCTCAAGTATCACCCTCAAAAATCGGATTTCGGTACGGGATTATTGCCGCAATCATTTCAATTATTTATAGTTTAATATTGCAATTAGCAGGTTTGGCATCAAATCAGGCACTGAGTAGTCTTGGACTTGTCATCTTGGCAATTGTAATTTACCTGGCCCACAAGGCATTTAAAGAACAAGGTGACGGATTCATGAAATACGGGCAAGGTGTGTCCATTGGATTCATTATCTCACTGGTAAGTGGGGTTATAGGCAGTATTTTCATGTACATCTATATTTCATTTATCGATGATTCAGTGATCCAACAGGGTATTGATAAAGCATATCAGGACCTGGAGGAAAGAGGAATGTCTGACGAAGAAATTGAACAAGCAATGCAGTTCACTGAAAAACTTATGACACCGATGTTTTTCTTAATTGTTGGAATTGTATTTACTATTATTGCAGGTTTAATAATTTCACTTATTATTTCAGGAATAACCAAAAAGGAAAATCCTCAAGCAGTATAACAAATGAATAATAACCTGGACATTTCGGTTGTTGTACCTCTTTACAACGAGGTAGAATCAATTGCCGAATTAACAGAATGGATAGGCCGTGTCATGGAAGAGCACGGCTTTTCTTATGAGGTCATCATGGTTGACGATGGCAGTGACGATGGCTCATGGGAAAAACTCAATGAACTTACTCAGTTAAACAATTGCATCAAGGGAATCCGGTTCAATCGCAATTATGGTAAATCCGCCGCCTTGAATACCGGGTTCAAATTTGCCTCCGGAGAGGTTGTCATTACGATGGATGCTGATCTGCAGGACAGCCCGGATGAAATACCAGAGTTATATCAACTGGTTATGAAAAACAATTATGACCTTGTTTCCGGGTGGAAGAAAAAGCGTCATGATCCGATCAGTAAAACCATTCCCAGCAAATTTTTCAATTTCGTCACAGGAAAGATCTCCGGAATCAAGCTACATGATTTCAATTGTGGTTTAAAGGCTTACCGCAATTCGGTAATCAAAAGCATTTATGTTTACGGTGAAATGCATCGCTACATTCCTGTCATAGCCAAGTGGAATGGATTTAACCAGATCGGTGAAAAGGTTGTTGAGCACAGGGCAAGAAAGTATGGTAAAACGAAATTTGGCTTCCAACGATTTATTACGGGATTTTTAGACCTGGCATCCATCACTTTTGTTTCAAAATTCCGGAAAAAGCCTATGCATTTTTTTGGTACGCTGGGTTCATTGTCATTTATCGCCGGTTTTTTTATTGTACTGTGGCTCATCGGTGAAAAGCTATATTTTCTGTGGTATATCAAAGCGACCCTGCACCGGGACGTCGTAGACCAGCCTTTGTTTTACATCGCTTTGGTAGCCTTGATTGTTGGTGTACAACTATTTCTCGCCGGATTTTTGGCAGAAATGTATACCATGCAGAATGCCCGCAAGGAAGATTATATTATGATCGAAAAAATCGGATTATAGATCATCATGCCCGAATTTTCCATCATTATCCCGCTATACAATCGCCCAAAGGAAATTGACGAACTACTTCTCTCTCTATCCAGGCAAACTTTTAAAGATTTTGAGGTGCTGGTTGTTGAGGATGGATCGACTGTAAAATCGGAGCAGATCTGTCAGGCTTACAAATTTCATTTGGATATTAAATATTTTTACAAAGAAAATGAAGGCCCCGGACAAACACGGAATTACGGTTGCCAACATGCGAAATCTGACTTTTTCATTTTTTTTGATTCGGATTGCCTGATCCCGGAAAATTATCTGGAACAATTAAATCAAAAAAAGAAAGAAGAAAAGTTTGACGCTTTCGGTGGTCCAGATGCGGCAGATGATTCTTTTACACCCATCCAAAAAGCCATCAATTATTCCATGACCTCCCTTTTTACCACAGGAGGGATCAGGGGAAAAAAAACATCCGTTGAAAAATTTCATCCAAGAAGTTTTAACATGGGTATCAGCCGTGCAGTTTTTGAGAAAACCGGCGGATTCTCACCAATGCGGTTTGGTGAGGATATTGATTTTAGTATCAGAATAATTGACGAAGGATTTACTTCAATTCTGATCACCGAATGTTTTGTCTATCACAAAAGAAGGACGGACTTCAAAAAATTTTACAAACAGGTTTTTAACTCTGGAGTAGCAAGAATTAACCTTTACAAGAGACATCCTCAATCCTTAAAATTGCTTCATTTTTTTCCCGCAACCTTTTCGATACTTTTGATCATTGCCATTATTTACACCGTAGTATTCCTGTCATGGATACCCATATTTCCTTTCGTACTTTATTTTTTGGTTATTCTTTTTGATTCACTCCTTCAAAACACAAATGTGAATGTGGCGATAAAATCCGTTTTTGCGTCATTCATTCAGTTGGTTGGATATGGTTTTGGATTCATCAAAGGATATTGGAGAAGAGTGGTTTTGGGAAAGGAAGAATTCCATGATTTTGAGAAGAGCTTTTACAAATAGAATTGGGCAAATTCACAAAAAGTTAGTCAAATCAAGACGATCAAGATCAAGTGTTTCAGACAACGAATACATTGATGACATTAGTTACCATCTTTTTGGCCTCAAATATTCGTTTATCCTGATAAACTAGATTGCAAAATTCTTTTCTAAATACAAAGGCAAGGTATATGTGATTAACTTGGGTTAAAATGGAGGGGAATTTGAATCTGTAAATTATCCCAGGCAATAAGCATATATATATCCTTAGAATCGCCATCGAAGGCAATAGTAAACTGTTCTATAGTTTCAGAAACAATTTCTACAGGCACCTCTACTTCCAGGACATCATACTGATGATCAGGTTCATAGTAACCAAATTGGCCTGTTTCACTATTGAGAATTATTTGCCATGAATCATGATTTGGGACAGCATACATTCGGTATGTGCCAGCTTCTATTTCATTACCAACAAAATTGATTTTCCGATTAAATGAGATCTCGGTAGCATCATTAGCGCCCAATCTCCAATATTTACCATTTGGCACTAAAGCTCCTGTCGTCCGTGGTAATCCTGTTATTAGTTTAAATAAATTCGTCCATGCCTTTCCTTTTGGCAACCATGACCTATCTTTTGCCTCCCCAAAAATTTCTCTCCCATTTTTATAAGGTCTGCTGTAGGTGACATTTAGATTAAAATCATTATTACTATATGAAACAGTATCTGCCGGACTATGTGATCGGGTAGTTGAAATTCTATAGCCACGATACCCAATCCATATTATGAGCATAGTAAGTATTAAAAGAAAAAAATGTTTCCTTCTCATCATCAGTGAAATTATGACATTAAATCGGAGTCTAAATACATTGTTAAACCCTTAACATTTTTAATTCACTCTTCTTACAATTGATTTATTCTTCTTTTGCTTAATGATGCAGATATTTCAGCACAGTATTTAAGAAGATACATCGGGAATTGACTTAATTTATAGCTCTTAAATTCTATTTCAATCCTAATGCATGAATGAATACATCACTTACAATACAGTTTTCAAACTTGCAGTTTTCCAAAAATTCTTCAAGTATCTTTTTCACCAATTCCGGCGCAGGTTTGTTTTCCCGGATGGTGGAAAAACTACTCCGATCCAAAGCTCCAAATTCACTAATTACATTCCAGTTTTTTGGTTTCTTAATCCCTACGACCGATGATGGATCTTTACTTTCAATGTAAAAAATAGATCCCTGAATCTCTTTATAAGGATGAAAGCACCATGACAATTTATTTTCGTCAAAGAGCTTGCGCATATCACCAATCCATTGCAGGGTGTTTTCGCCGGCTTCGCATACATAAACAGGAGC
This sequence comes from uncultured Cytophagales bacterium, assembly GCA_913057175.1. Lineage (GTDB taxonomy): Bacteria > Bacteroidota > Bacteroidia > Cytophagales > Cyclobacteriaceae > CAJXNP01. The sequence goes on along the minus strand of CAJXNP010000028.1, from coordinate 39,638 downwards.
CTGATGCCTTTCTGCAAAGTCAATATATTTTTGAACGGCAGATTGGTTTGTCTCTGTAAAATAACGTTGAAATGAAAACACAATATTTTCACTTTCCAATCCTTCCATTGCATTCAGGTTCTCATGGTACTCCGGAAATTGAACAAAGATCAGGTGATTCTTGTCTATTTCACGGATAGCTTTAATAGTTTCTTTGTAGAGATTGACCAAAGAATGGTTGAGCTGGTTCATATCTTCTCCAAAATATGGTGCCAACGGCGCGTTTAAAAGATCATATCCCATTACAACAGGATTATTTTTATATCTATTGGCTATTTCTTTCCAAACGTTGATCAATTTTTGCTGACAAACTTCGCTTCTGAGTAACCAGGGATATCCGTAACTATCGTCGTAATTTTCCCCACTCTGTCCACAGGGTGCGCAGTGCATGTCAAGAAGAACAAATAGCCCGGTTTCCTGACACCACCTAACTATATTGTCTATTTGTTCATAACCCTGCCTATTTTGCCCCAAATAATCATCGTCTGTTAATAACTTATAGTGAATAAAAAGACGCACATGGTTGAATCCCTGTTCTTTGATAAATTGAATATCCTTTTTTGTGATATAATTTTCGAGGTATGTTTTCCAGAACTCCTGAGCTCTGGCTTCACCAATGAGTTCAGTCAACAGCGTGTTTATCTTTCGGGGAGAATCCACATTTCCTAATTGCAGCATATATCCTTCGGGCACCAGCCAGTTCGCTAAACAAATACCTTTTAACTGAATGTCGTTTCCCTGCCCATCTACCATTGAAGTACCGCGACTGGTTATGAAACCCTGTGATAGGCCAATGTTGGCAGACAGATAAATTACTAGCAAAATAGTTGCCTGCTTCATTTTCTTAGGATTTATCAGAATGTTGAAACTGCTGCGGACTTGCACCATACTGTTTGGTAAAAAGTTTGCTAAAGTAGCCCGGATCACTGTAGCCACATTCGTAGGCCACTTCAGAAACATTTAATTCTCCGCTTTGAAGGAAGGTTTTCCCCTTTTCCAGGCGAAATAAATTTATGAAATGACTTGTTGAGCCGCCGGTAATCGCCCGTAATTTCCGGTGAACCTGCATCCTGCTTAAATGCATCGCATCTGCAAATTCATTGATACCGAATGCTCCGTCTTCAAAATGCTCTTCCAATACCTTTACCGCTGCTTCAATAAATGGGTCTACCCTTCCTTTCGAACTTTTAAAAACTGTCCCGTTGGAATAAATTCTCCTTAAATTGTTGCGGCTTTCTATCAAATTTTCAATGCGGACTTTTAGCTCATCTTCCTCAAAAGGTTTGACGAGATAGGCATCTGCGCCTCCTTTAAGTCCCATGATCTTTTCTTCATGCTTGCTTTTTGCGGTCAGCAAAATGACCGGAACGTGGCTGGTACGAATATCCGCCTTCAAACGGGATGTCATCTCATACCCATCCATTTCCGGCATCATCACATCGCTGACAATCAAATCCGGAATGAGGGATGTTGCCTTTTCAAATCCTTCAATGCCATTGGTGGCAGTCACAATTCTGTAATCCGCAGAAAGCAACCGCTCCAAATAATAGATGACATCTTCATGATCCTCAACCAATAACAACATGGGTAAGTCTTTTTCTGAATCAGCAAGCTTGTCTTGCAACTCATTTGATTCATGTAGCATTTTGGCCTGAACCGGTAGTGATATGGTAAAAATTGAACCCTCACCTTTGCTGCTTTTTACCTGAATATTACCTCCCATTCGTTCTACAAGTTCCCTGGTAAGCGCCAGCCCAATCCCACCAGTTTCGCCGTTCGACGGCTTCGTATCGGACACCTGGAAGTAACGGTCAAATACTTTCGGAATATCCTCCTTCGAAATCCCAATTCCATTGTCTTTCACTTCGATGTTGAAAAAGGGAGGTTTAAATGAAGCCTTAAGCGTTACCTCGCCGCCTTCAGACGTAAATTTTATGGCATTGCTTAGTAGGTTGTTGACAATTAATTTGAGCTTTTCCCGGTCATAAGCAATCTCCATAACCTGGTTTTCATAACAAGCATTCAATCTGATTTCCTTTTGATCAGCCAATGGCTGGAATGCTTCCAGCAAATATTCCAAATATGGAACGACATTTTCCTCCACTGTTTTCAGTTGGTCAAGGTCAGACTGCGCCTTGGAAAAGCCGATGAGCTGATCTACCAGGTTTAGCACCTGTTGACTGTTTTTCTGAATGAGATTTTTTTCTTTTTCATGTCCCTGAATCAGATTGGAAACACCCTTGATCACCGTAAGCGGCGTTCTGAATTCATGAGAGATATGATCGTAAAAGCGGGACTTGGCTTTGTTCAATTGGATTAAGCCCTGTGCTTGCAGTTCTTTTAATTTAGAGGCATTATTTCTGCCGGCCACCACGATGGCAAATAAAATATTTGTCAAAACAATGCAGATGTAAATGACATTCACCTTCAGATTGGAAGGTAAGCCTACGTACAATGACTCAATCATTATAATACTTCCAGCAAGATAAAAGGGCGAAAAGGCGATCAGGTAACTTTTGAAACCTCGGTGTCCCAGGATAACACCTATAATTGCCCCTATCACACAAAAAAGTAAAAAACATCCAATAAAAAATGAACTAAGGGTTTCTGTAGACAACTGAAAGAAAATAGGAGTTCCATAGGTTCCAGTTATTTCTTGTATGAAAAGAATGCACTGCATTATAAAAATCATTACCAGGTTGAAAGTTTGTATTTTCCATATCCAGTTTATTTTTTTCTTAAGTCGTAGGAACCTATTGGAAAACAAATACAAGCCTAATGCACCAAGCGTATATGAAAGTAAATAAAACGCCGGATTAAAATCATATGCTAACTGCCAGGCAATAAATGTATTTCTAACATTTTCCACATAGAGAAACAACATACTAATTCCGAAAATGAACAGCGCATAATATCCACCCTGGGCATCTCGTTCCAACCCTGCTCTTAAGGAAAAATAAATAAATTGAAAAATAAAAATCCCTAGTAAAAATCCTTTCCATATACCCAGTTTCCTGGTTTGATCAAAAAGCTCATTCTGATCGAAATATCCCATAGCAATGCCATAAGTAGGTTGGTAGTGTCCTCTGAAGGTTTCAAAAGGGTAGTATTTTAGGTATAAATATGCTGTATCATTAGCTGGGAGATCAAAGCTAAGCAGGCTCATTGGGTGCCGGACTTGCTTATCCAGCATGGGTACCTTCTTGCCCGTTAATACTTTTTTATAAGTTCCATTAACTTCAGGTAGAAACGCTTCAATCGTTGGGTTGTCGCCACCGGCATCTAATAGGTATTGTTGCCGGATGTCTTTTGGATTTACGATTTTTAACCTGCACCACACCATGCTCTTTGATGCCTTGGTTAAATATTTCGGCTGATAATATCTGGCAAGATGGTCCCAGTTTTCTTTAATTTCTGCGAACGAATAGTGGTTCATGGAATCAATAACATATTCGCGATTGTGGAAAATAAAATTCATTTTTTTGATAGGCCACCTCCAATAGACATCGGTTTTCACCCCTCCCAATTTTTTTAGCGTAAACCCTTCAAATTCCTGAAAAGTGTTTTTATCATATATCCGGATACTGGGACTAGCTCGCCTCCATTGAACAGAACTTTTGAATCGTATAAAAAATTTCTTGCTTTCATGAGGTGCAAGGTTTAGCCAAAAGAAATTGCGACCATCTCGAATGGATCTGTCAGTAGGACGAATCCCAGTGCCCAAGCGAATATGTTCAATTGATTGATTTTGATCTACCAGGTATATGTCAACTTCCGACCATTTCCACCACATAAAACCGGCTTCGGCCAGAAATTGAACCTCACTATCCTGGCTATTCACAAACTCACCTTTAAGCCAGTATATTTCGCCTTTTTCTAGTTTTATTGTTTTGGGCTGTGCCTCGAACCTTTCCGACCAACTCATAACCTGCTCCAGTGTCTCCTCCTCTGCTGCCTTGTACATTTGCAAAAGTGAATCAGGGCATTGAGCATATCTCACAAATCCGGGAAATTCCAATGGATAGTCATGTTTGACCAACCAACCCTGGGAGATGGATTCATGGCTACAGCAGGAAATCAGGAGAATCGATATCAGTATTCGAATATTCACTTTTTCACTTTGTAATTTTGAAAGAACTAACTGTTACATAGGATAGAGCTTTACCCTATTAAATTTAACTATTTTGAGTTTAATTGAATCATTAAGGAGCATCATGCAATTACAAATTCGACGCTGTGACGTATTCAAAATCTTCTCACTTTGAAATCCGTTTACTACTACCTAATCCATTTTAGTGAAGGTACCTCCGTTCAGGACTTCAATACGTTTGGCGTGTTTTTGCACATCTTCCCGATAGAAATAAGCATCCCGCAATTTTTTTTCTGAGAAAAGCTGAAGCTGGTCTCCCCGATGTGGTGATCCTTCCTGTGAAGAATTGCCATAGCTCAATAGCACTTTTGCTTTGACTTTATCTCCGAACTCGACAATACCAACATAAGAATCGCCTCCGGATACATAGAAATCCTCAGGGTCACCACCTGCGGGCCAGATGACCCGGAGACAGCCCACGCTACCAATAGCGCCATTTGCTGGTAAATCGATGCTGTCCATTTTGAGCCGCAGCATTTCACCATAGGGTTTGGTGAGACTACCGTACCGTCTTTCTACTGTTTTTATGGTGCCTTCGAATACCTTAACTGCCTTTTTTGGATCAGCCAGTCCATCAGGAGTGGTCAAGGGATTTTCTTTGTCCCAAGGTATTGCGTAGATTTCTTCCTCGTGGGATAGTAAGAACATATTATATGACCAGTTCTGGAAAACCTCCGTTCCTACACTGTTATTTTCGGCCTGCCGATCCCATGTTTCCAATACCTTTTTAGCTTCTTTTGCCTGCTTCGATCCATAACTATCAATAGCCTGAAATAGGTCATCCAATAAGCGATCAGCAGATTCAAAGCGTGTGGATAACTTATAATCGATCAACTCATCAAATGTAATGGAAGAGTCCCCACCAATTAATCGTCCAGCTATTTGATTACGAAAATCCATACCCTGGGGGGAAAAATAGGATGGAAATTCTTCGGGATGTAGTACCTGGGGGAACGTACAATACCAGGGAGGATCATTCGTATTCTGCAACCACCCCGAATCAGGATTTTTTACTTTAGGCAGGTCTTCGTATGGATGGATTTTAGTCCAGATATCTTCTGATTTGCCACCCTTAATAATTTGCTGCCAGTAGTCCCATCCACCCTTCTCCCTTTCCGGAATAAACCCATTGAACAGATAGAATATGTTCCCATCTTTGTCTGCATACATGTAGTTGGAATACGACATTTGAAACATTTTTAATGCCTCTTCAAACTCCTTAAAATTGGTGGCGGTGGCCAGTTTCCAAAGCTCATACCGAGGATTGGGTAAATGCGATCCAACAGTAATTCCAGGAACAGCTACTCGTAGAGCAAGCGCTTTTTGCCCCCACTTTTTAAAAACAGGACCATGTTTTGACCAAAGGATTTCTATCTCTTTTTCCAGGAAACTACCATCGGGTAACTTAATCTTGATTGTTTTCAACTCCTTTATAAAATCAGTGGCTTTACCGTCAAGCAAGTAACCATCATTTACCAGTTCCAGTTCGTAGATATCGACATTATCAATTGTGTTATCAGTATTCGCCCAACCCAAAAACTCGTTAAATGCTATCACAAAACCAGGAGCCCCAGGGGATGCTGCTCCATAAATATTTTTGTCAGGTGTTGTGAAATGGGTTTCCACATATAAGCCACTTGACCAGGACCAATGAGGATTTTGAACCAGCATCGCATGATTTGAGGCAGACCTGGCAGGTGCGATGGCAAATGCATTTGATCCCTTTGAATTCCATGTTTGCAGAAGATTTTTCTCTCTTTCCAAAATAAAACCAAAGATGTAGCTAAAAGCATCATTTAACATGATGTCATCAATCCGCACTGGTAAAACCAGCCTGTTTTCCTCCTTCAATGTTTCAGGGTGTGCTTCAGCGTAAGCATTTATTCCATTTACAAATGAGTTAAACAGGCGCTTCGATTCGGTATAAAGGGAATTGACCCATCTATCGGATGTTTCCTGAAGTTTAAAGGTGTGAACCAGTATATCCGTTTCGAGATATTTTTCACCCCAATATTCGGAGGCCTTACCACGAGCTTGTCCATACATTTTTAGAATCAGATTGCCATGCAGATGCATCTGAGACCAACCCTGGGCAAAAAACAGGTCCTCATCATTGTCCGCATAGATGTGTGGAACTCCCCACTCATCCCAGATAATCTCGGTATTTGTCAGATTTAATTTGTCGTTTTCAGGCAAGGCATGTTGAGCCTGACTGAATACCCCCAAGGGTAAAATTGCTAGTATTATTAGCCTTAAGTTTTTCATCGGATTAATTTTTAATGGTTATTTTGTTTGTGTAAAGTTTACAATTCACATAGAATCGAACGTGGAGACATGTAACCTTCTCTGGAAATATTGTAACATGACATTGAAATTATTAGTGCAAACCCAGCCATGAGAAACAAACTTCTAAAATGCCTGTCATTTTTAGGCATTTCATTCGAAGAATGTGATTATTTTTATATTGCTTATTAGCTATTTGACAATTAAAATAATTGCCCAACTTAACTGTGATAATTCGTTGGATCACAGCAGTTGGGCAATTCTATTATATCTCATTTTTTTGGTTTACAGGTTAGGTGTACCCAAATATTGTGGGTATCATCTGTTCTCCGGAATACCGCAAATGGGATGGTCATGTCATTGATGTGTAAATCCCTTCCGGAATATTTTTCATTGGTGTTGGTTTTGATATCAATTTTTTTGTAGGTGGAATTCAGTACAAAACTTCTTTCAATAGGCTGCTCCATACACAAAAAATCATATGATGCAAAATCATTGTCCTTATGCCTGGTACCTAATTGAATCCTAACAACCAACATTATTTTCCCGGTTTCAAGTAAAACTGATGGCACGTTAAAAGTCAAAGAATTCATCACCTCATTAGCAGCCACAGAAGTGTTGGATTGATAGTGACTTAAAGCGATCGGAGGGGGTGCATCTTTATCGTTCTGATCGAATATTCTCGTTGATTTTCGATCGTAGGGACTGTAAGCTTTTATCTTGTTGTTGTGCTCGTCCAGTCCCCATAATTGACAGGTGATTTGGCCAAATACCCTTTTACAGTCCCCATTATCAATCCTGTTACGGGTAGTTTCAGAGACTGAAAAGTAATTGAGGTCTATGTCCAGAAACACCATATTTGTATTAGTTTTCACAACATTGGGTGCCTTGTAGTTTATTGGCACCAGAACGTTTGGTTTAGCCATGTCAGACTTCTGAGCTACGCCCAATAAAGGGCATCCAATGAACAAGATTGGTATCGCCAAATACTTAAATGATCTTAAATTTTTCATAATGATTTGATTTTTATGATTGATTGAATATTGAAAATTTTCCGTTATAGCTTATTCGAAATACCAGACATCGTTTTTTGATGAACCATCACTTCCTGCGATGATCCATATTTTGTTGTCAAATACGGTCGAAACGTGACGGTCTCTTTCAGTAAAATTAGCATTTCTGGTAGCCTCCATCCAGTTTTCTCCATCACCGCTATACCAGACGTCATTTTTTCTTGAACCGTCAAACCCTCCGATAACCCATATTTTATTATCAAATACTACCGTAGCATGGCTTCTTCTTCCAGAAAAGCCAGCATTGCCTGTAGCCATTGTCCAGGTCTCTCCATCACTGCTGTACCAAACATCGTTATTGTAGCTGCCTCCGATAACCCAGATTTTATTATCAAAAACCACCACAGCATCGGTGGATCTTGATGAAAATCCAGTATCATTGGTTGCCTCCGTCCAGTTTTCGCCATCACGGCTATACCATACATCTACATTATTAAAGCCGTCCGACTGACCGATAACCCATATTCGGTTATCAAATACAACAGCAGCATGGTTATACCTTCCAGAGAAACCGGCATTATTCGTAGCTTCAGTCCATATTTTCCCGTCACTGCTGTACCAAACATCATTTTTCTTTATGCTACCTAACCCACCGATAACCCAAATTTTATTATCAAATACTACCGTAGCATGGCTATCTCTGCCTGAAAAACCAGCGTTGCCCGTAACCAGCGTCCAGTCTTTCCCATTATCGCTGTGCCAAACATCGTTTTTGCCAAATAGAGAACCAGGTGATTTTCCTCCAATGATCCAAAGTTTATTATCAAATACAACCAACGAAGTCCAAACCCTAACCGAAAATTGTGCGGAACGAGTGACTAATTTAGCTTCGGAAAGACTACGAGTTGTAAAGCTAAACACATTACTGGTCGTTGAGTTTCCATTATTATCCCGAGCGTCTATTTGCCAATAGTAAGTAGTGTTAAGATGCAACGGTTCTTGTATATCGAAAGATGTGCCAACCAAACCTTCAGCTACTATTTCAGAAGGTGACTCGTTTTCGCCCAATAGTAGGTTATACCAAATGGAATCGCCTTCCGGATCGGTTGTTGCATTCCACCTGAAAGTGGGGGTACGACTCACATTTACCGCCCGATCAGTCACACCCATCAGGTTAAAAGGGTCCGGGGGCAGATTTGTCAGTGTGGTAAAGGAGAAAATATCGCTGCTGGTAGAATCGCCTTCACTATCCCTAGCCGTTACCCTCCAATGGTATTCCGTATTGTATTTTAATGGATCCTTGATTGCAAAATCATTGACTGATATGTCTCTCGCAATTTTTTTCAAGGGCGGGTTGCTTTCATCAACAAGCAAATTATAGGTTACATTATCCCCTTCCGGGTCATTTGCATGGTCCCACCTAAAATATGGGGTTCTGATTACATCCGTTGCACCGTCAGCCACCTTCAACAGGTTAAATTGTTCTGGCGGATTGTTTATTTTTGGGGTATCCTCAATCTTGGGATCATCATGATCTTCGGAACATGATAATAATGCGACTAATAATAAAGTCTTAAAATAATTTAAGGCAGTTTTCATGGTTTTAAATTTTTTGGTTGAAAGAAAAATTTATCTGTTAATTTTTTATTTGAGATCTATCTTCAGGAACACTGAGTTTCTAATATTAATATGCTTGTCAGTATTATTTTAGGGCACTTTATCTCAATAATCCCAGTTAATGTTTGGTTAAGGAATAACCTTCCTAAAATCATTCCTTGGATTCCATTTATTTTATCCCGGGCCAATTTTTCACAACACTGATACAATCAATATCAAATTTGGTGTTTCTGGTAATAGTAGCGTTCTGAAAGTTGGCATCCGTAAGTTTTGCTCCCCTTAAATCAGCTCCATCCAAGTTAGCCCCTGTAAAATCAGCATATGAACAATTAGTTGAATTTAGACTGGTGTGATATAAGTATGCAGATTTAAATGAGGTAAAGATAAATGTTCCTTTATATAAATCAGCTCCCTGAAAATTTGCATATTCCGCATTGGCATAATTCAATATTGAAAACCTCAAATCGGTACCATAAAACCTGGCTTTTCTCAAATCAGTATTTGAGAAATTGCAATTTTTCAAATCTGCGCCTTCAAAATCTGAATTGCATATAATGGAATTCGAAAAGTTTGAGTTTCTGCAATTGGCTCCATAAAAATAGGTGTTTTCTAAATTTGAATTATAAAAGTCTGATCCTGAAATAGTTGCTCCCTTAAATCTTGCTCTGCTTGCATTTGCGCATCGAAAATTTTTGCTATTTAAAGTTTTACCGGACAGATTTTTCCCTTCAATATATGTGTCAGTGCATTGATTGATAATTTTTTCATCTAACGGTTTTGCTGCATGATATCTGAGGTCCACAAAATATGTTAGCCAATTTTTACCAGGATCTTCTTCATAATAATATCGTAAGTTTTCTGGGTCTGGGCGTAAGGTTCTTGTTTCATTTGGATAATTCGGATCATATATGAAAATTTTTACGTCTTCCTTATTAACTTTTAAATCACCCTTATATCGACCTAAATCATAACCATATGCTACAACTTGATGGTGATGTTTATTAAAGCCGCCATCACCTGCAGCAAATAACCCTAAAATTACAGGTTTACCAGCATCAATTTGTGTTTTAAGCTCCTCGAGTCTTCCTCCTCCAAATCCTTGAATTCCCCATTGCCAGAATTCCGATGTTCTCCATCCAAATGGATTGAACACCAATTCAGACCATTTATCTCCTTGATTTTCATAGGTTTTCCATTGTCTGCTTCTAATGTATTCGGTTAGTTTGGTACCCTCTTTTGGAAGGGAATACTGGTTTGGAATGTTTACCCCCTTAAAATAATAATCTAAGGCTGCGTAAGACATTCCCCCGCACAGACCCGTAAAATCAATATTTTGACCAGCTATAAATCCATGATTGTGGAATGAGTTTGTAAAATTGAATCCGTGCATCGCAGGATTGAAATTTGTCATCCTGCTTACAGATTCTGATTTTGAACCAGTAATGATTTTCACATCCCGGACTTTAGGTATGGTCGTTATTTCTTTTGTTATATACCTTTTTTCACTTTGAGCTATAATGGGCTCAATTAAAAACATACCAACGGTAATAAGAATTAAATTTTTCATGGTTGTTATTTTTATTAATTGATTATTTTTTTCATTAAACAGATCCCTGATGTTTTATATATTAAAATACTTACATACAGATATTTATGATCAAAATATTATTGATTTCTTAGAGCTTTGATTATATTTTATGCATGATCAATCCCATGGCATAATCCCTCACGGTTTTCATCTCCATTGGGAATTTCTTTAGCACAGGCTCCATGTCCATTTGATTACCAAAGGCATAGCCCAGCATTAACGCAGCGAAAGCTTCCTGTAGGGGGTCGGAGGTATTTTCTTTTTGATATCTCAGGCTTTTCTCGGGGACAAATTCCACACTAAATGCTTCACCTGTCACCTTTTCAAATATCGTTATGACTTCTAACGGACTAAGAGCCTCCGGTCCTCCAATTTTGAAGACCCGGTTTTTGGCAGCTTCATTGCCGACCATAGCCACTGCAAACTTTGCAACGTCTATATAGGAAACCCAGCTGATTTTTGAAGTCCCGTCACCATAGATCCGGGCCTTACCATTCGCAACATCAAAACCTAAAGCTTCGCTCAGCCAAATCTCCATAAAATAATTCGCCTCCAGTACAGTAAAGTTCATTCCACTTTTCTTCAATTGCGCTTCCACTGCTAACTTGGCATCAGATAGCGGGAATGGGAAGGAAGGGTCTTTAGCAAAGGAGATGAAAATAAATTGTTCCACTCCTGTACTTTCAGCAGTGAGCACAAGGTTTAATTGTCCTTCCAGGTCTACCGTTTGAATGGAATCGCCTTCCTGACGTGAGTAGGTACATGATGCTGTGGAAATAACATTGTTAACACCGTAAAAGGCCTTGTCAAGTGACGATGGATTTTTCATATCGCCATAGACCAACTCACAGCCGAATTCTTGCAATCTGCTTACTTTCTTCGGGTCAGAGGTTTCACGCACCAAAGCCCTTACATTTTTTCCTTGTTGGGTCAATTGACGGCAAATCTCACTGCCTAATAACCCTGTGGCTCCTACAACTAAATTCAAGCTCATAGTTTTATAGTTTTGGGTTTGACTTTTTACCAGAAAAGTTGAAAAGGACTTTTAGCTATTGGTCAATTTTAGCAGGTTATAGATGTCGGTTAATATTGACCACTGCTTGCCATCAGCTTTCCATTAACATAAAGTTTACTATTTGACTGAAAACCGTTGGGGAGTTATGTAACCTTCTTATGGAATATTGTAACATCGCCAGGAAAATGATGAAAATCAATGTGTTACAATGAGACCTAATAACAAAATTTAATTTTCGGCAACAAAAAGTTTGGCCTTTGAAAATTGACTACTAGAATTTATCTGGGATTTGAATTTTTGGAAATTGAAATTTCAGAGAGAGAGGAGTGTGTGGGATCTGAGGGATTCGAACCCACGACCTCTGCCCTGTCAAGGCAGCGCTCTAAACCAACTGAGCTAAGATCCCAAAAATGAAGCTGCAATTTAATACTAGAATTGATAAAATTACCAGTAGTTAATGATATTATTTAATGCTAATTTTATGGTTTTATATAAACAAATAGGCTTTAAAATTATTATTTAATACAAAGATTTAATGTCCAAATCATGTAAACGGGTTTAAACCTACTATGAAATGAAACCATTAATTACCCTTGTTTTCGGGCTAATAATTTCAATTTCCGGTCTATGTCAGGCAAAACCAAATACCAGTCAGGTTGTTGCAGATTCTATTTTGCAGGTGAGGCAGGAGGATTCCATCCTCAATAGTCAACTTACCCAAACCTCCTTACTTTTGAAAAAAAGCGATTCACTCCGAAGGGTTGATTCCATCTATAAAGTGGAACTTTTGCGGAGTATCGAATCACTCCGCTCCAACCAGGAAAAGGAAAAAGATGAGCTTCTGCTAAAGATCAAGCAGATTGACATCGACGATTCCATCAGAAAAGTCAATCAACGATTGCACCTTCTGGAACTAAAGGCTACTACTAAGGGATTTCCGGTAGCCCCTTTTGAAGACACCCTATTTTTTGTCTATTCTAAAATCGGCCCACTTTCCCCTAGTGAAAGAGCAAAAGTCATCAGTAATAAAATTGAATCGCTCATTAAAATTGATGACATGAGTGTTGATTCTATTTTTATCACAACTACCGATGAAAGTCTGGAGATCTGGTACAAAGATCAGATCATTATGAGCATAAGTGATTTTGATGCAATGTGGTTCGACAAGCCGAAAGAAGATCTTGCAAAAGAGTACAGGGAAATTATTATATCGAGCGTCCGCGTAGAACAGGAAAGGTATAGTTTGAAAAATACCCTGATCAAGATTGGATTAGTATTACTTATTCTATTGGGAGCATTTTTTTTGATCAGGGGTATCAACTATTTATTTAAGTTTTTAGAAGACAAGCTTTGGGTCTTAAGAAAAAAATACATCAAGAGCATTAAGGTCCGGAACTATGAATTACTCGATGAAAAGCAGCAACAACAGGCATTTGATTTTCTGATAAAATGGATCCGCATTTTCGTTATAATTATCGTCATTTATCTGACCCTCCCTCTCCTTTTCAGCATTTTTCCATGGACAAAGGAAATAGGTGACACTTTACTGGGCTGGATCATTAACCCACTCAAAAACATTTTCATGAGTGTAGCGGGCTATCTACCAAATCTTTTCACAATTCTTGTGATCATCTTGTTAGTCAGATACCTCGTTAGAGCCATTGCTTTTCTGGCAAAAGAGATTGGATCTGGAAAACTAAAAATTACCGGATTTTATCCAGATTGGGCACAACCTACGTTCAGCATCGTTAAGGTTTTGCTTTATGCCTTTATGTTTGTCATCATATTTCCCTATTTACCGGGATCGGACTCAGACATTTTTAAAGGCGTATCGGTATTTCTCGGAATCTTATTTTCCCTTGGCTCTACGTCAGCGATCGCCAATGTAGTTGCGGGATACGTCATCACATACATGCGACCATTTAAGGTGGGTGACAGGATTAAAATTGCCGATGTGACGGGCGACGTCATTGAGAAGACTGTGTTGGTCACGCGTATTCGAACAACTAAAAATGAAGAGATCACTGTTCCCAACTCAAATGTACTTTCAGGACTTACTGTTAATTATTCCACTATCACAGAACATGACGCCTTGATTTTACATACTACTGTGACAATTGGCTACGATGTTCCCTGGAGAAAAGTCCATGAATTATTGATCAATGCAGCGCTCGATTCGGAAGGCATATTAAAGGAGCCTGCACCATTTGTTTTGCAGACCAGTCTGGACGATTTTTTTGTTTCTTACCAGATCAATGCTTACACCAAAATTGCCAATAAAATGGCTAGAATATATTCTGAATTGCATCAAAATATCCAGGATAAGTTTAATGAAGCAAATGTAGAAATCCTTTCACCCCATTATGAAGCCCAAAGGGATGGAGAATCCACAAGAATTCAAACTAATTTTCAACCAAAAACGACTAATAAAACACCCGATAAGGGCTCTTTGGACAAAAAAGAAAAGTAATTATCTCATATCTGAGTCGTTTTTCATAATATCGCAATTTGAAAAATGAGTCTGGAGTATGAGAATTAGAGTTTATTTCCCAATTCTACTAATGTCAATCTTATCTTTTTTGGCATTGAATGGATGCAATAATAAAGGCGGATCAAAGAGAATTGAGGTTAAAACTGAAAAAACGGAGCCGCAGTTCATAAAGGAAGGTATTTTGACCTTCCTGAATGAAAATGATACGATCAAAAGCATCGATATTGAAATTGCTGACAATAATAGGGAAAAGATGCAGGGAATGATGTATCGTTCGAAAATGGACTATGATAAAGGTATGCTTTTCATTTTCGATTTTGAAGAAGAACAATCCTTCTGGATGAAAAACACAAAGCTCTCACTTGATATCATGTATGTCAATTCAGCTAATGAAATTGTGTCAATTTACAAACACACACAACCTTATTCTGAAACACCAATTCCCTCTTTAAAGCCGGCAATTTATGTAGTCGAAACCGCTGCCGGTTTTGTGGATGAATTTGGCATAGAAGTGGGTAATAAAATTGATTTTAAGCGTGATTTTCAACCTGCATAACCACATATAATCTCTTAATCATTTATTTTTGCAACAATGTTGCAAAAATAAATTTCTCCCTTTACATTTGCCGAAATTGAAATTCTGAATGCGGCAAAGCTTTTTTTTATTCTTATTGCTATTTCCCTTCATTTCTACCTACGCACAACAGGACTGCAGCTGTACCCATTTGTGCGAATGCAAAATTTCAGGGAAGATCATGGACAGGGAAACAAACGAACCTTTGCCCTTTGCCAATGTAAAAGTCCATAACAAAACGAACGGAACCTCAGCAAATGAAAATGGAGAGTTTCAGCTTAAGAATATTTGCCTATGCGAAATTGAGCTGGAAATCACTTATACAGGATATAAATCAAAAACAATTTCCGTTCATACTGATCATCCAGATTTTTTGAATGTTTATCTGGCGCCAAATTCTGTTTTGCTGGAAAGTGTGATCATCTTGGGAGAGAACGAAAATATTGCTTTCAAAAGCCAGAATGTTCAATCATTAAGTGGAGAAAAAATTGAGGCCAAGGCTGGATCATCATTAGGGGAAATGTTGGCAAGTATAAGTGGCATGAATATGATACAGACCGGGAGTAATATTTCCAAGCCGGTTATCCAGGGACTAAACAGCAACCGAATTTTAATACTCAATAACGGGGTACGCTATGAGGGACAACAATGGGGAGCAGAGCATGCCCCGGCGATCGACCCGTTACTAGCCCAAAAGTTAGAAGTGATCAAAGGAGCCGCGTCCATTAAATATGGACCGGGAGCACTAGGTGGTGTTGTCCTGGTATTACCGCCGGAGCTGAGGGATTCACAGAAATTGCATGGAAAAGTGAATGTTTCTGGTCAATCAAATGGAGGGATTATCACCGCATCAGGCTTATTGGAAAGTGGTTTTAATAATGGGTGGAACTGGCGTCTGCAAGGTACATTCAAGCAAGGAGGAGACCTCAAAACTCCTGATTACAACCTGACAAATACAGGTTTAAAGGAGTACAATTTTTCAGGAGCAGTAGGTAAAAAAACTGAAAACTCCGAATACGAATTGTTTTTCAGCCATTTTAATACGGAAATCGGAATACTAAAAGCGGTTGGATTAAGTGAAAATGTTGGAGATCTGATCGAAGCAATCAATGCCGATATTCCTGAAGGAACGGAGGATTTTTCCTATCAAATCAATTCTCCTAAACAAAAAGTTGATCACTCTCTTTTGAAATTTAAATCAAAATGGTTCTTAAATGATCATGTACTCGATCTGCAGTACGGTTACCAACACAATAAGAGGCAGGAATTTGATATTCGCCGGGGAAGTCTGGTCAATATTCCATCCATGGACCTGACCCTCAACACACATATTCTGGATGTCGATCTGAACATCAAACCTATCAACTTTCATGACATCACCATTGGATTAAACACCCTTTATCAGCAAAATAAAAATGTACCGGGTACGCAGACGCTTCCGTTCATTCCCAATTACAATTCCATCATGACAGGTTTGTACGCCCTTGACCAGATGACTGTTGATAAGCTGACTTTTGAAGCAGGCGCCAGGGTTGATTTTCAATATTTTGATGTCGCTGGTAGGGATGGACGAAATGAAGTCTTCAGATCCAGGCTCGATTTTGTCAGCTTTTCCGCAATAGGAGGGCTGAAATATAAAATGGATCAGAAAAATTTCATCCAAATGAACCTATCTACAGGTTGGAGGCCACCACATGTTTCTGAGCTTTACAGTTTTGGTACACACCAGAGTGCAGGTGCTATTGAATACGGCCTTCTGCTTGATGAAAACAATGAGATCATACCTGTAGAAAACTTCGATCTCAAAAGTGAAAAAAGCCTGAAATGGGTCACTACGTATGAACACCACGGCAACAAAATGCACTTTGATCTTTCGGGGTACTATCAAATATTGAACAACTTCTTTTATCTGAAATCCAGTGGAATAACCAATACCTCAAGGGGACCCTTTCCTACTTTTCGCTACCGACAGACCCGGGCGCTTTTTACAGGAGTAGACGCAGATCTGCAATACGACTTTTCTGACCGTCTGACTATGGATTTTCTTTACTCATTTCTTTATTCCAAAGACCTGACAAATGATGATTATTTTCTGTATATACCGGCCAACAGGCTTAATTTGGGACTAACTTATCATCTCGAGGAAATACTTTCCCTGGATCATATGGATTTCCTTATCAATGGAAATTATTTCTTTCAACAAAAGAATGCACCCGAAAGCATTGATCTAAGTGACCCGAATTTAAGCATTCCGGAGTCAGAAAAAAATTATGACTTTATATCTGCTCCTGACGGATATTTTTTACTTGAAGCAGGGGTGTCATTCCACAAAAGATGGGAAAATCACTTTATTGAAGTACGTCTGACTGGAGAAAACATATTAAACAAAACTTATAAAAACTATACAAACAGACTTAAATACTATGCAAATGACAAAGGACAAAATTTCAAGATCGGCGCTATCTACCATTTTTAACCTGGTAATTTTTTGTTGTTTCATTCTGTTCATGAGCAGTTGTGAAACGGAGGAGCCAGAGGAAGAAAATGTAGAAGAAATGATTACTAAAGTTACGGTCAATTTTATACCAACCGGCGGAGGTAATACCATCTCAGTCAGTGCCATTGATCCGGATGGTGATGGACCACAAGACATGGAGCCTGAAGGAGACGTCAACCTGGAGTACAATTTAGAATACTCCCTGGAATTGGAGTTTGAAAACGCCCTGGAAAGCCCCCCGGAGGATATCACTTTAGAAATTTTGGAAGAAGGTGATGAGCACATGATCTTTTTTGGATGGACAGGAGATGTCTTCTTCGATCCGGACAATGGTGATATCAGTTCAAACCGGGAAGATATCAGGTATGAAGATTCGGATGATAATGGTTTTCCAATTGGATTAGAAACCTTATGGACAACGAACATGGAAGAGTCTGAAGGTTCGTTCAGAATTGTTTTAAAACATCAACCGGATTTAAAAACCGCGACCTCAGGTGTATCAACAGGAGCGACTGATGTTGATGTCAGTTTTAATATTGTTGTAGCTAAATAGACATATTATGCCATCCATTCTAAAAGAGAAGGGGCCGGAAGAATTGTTGAAAAAATATCACCTGAGAAATACGGACTGCCGGGTCAAAATTCTTGAGAGTTTTCAGCAATTTGATTTTGCCCTTTCTCAGGGCTTTTTGGAGGAAGAATTAAAGCATAGCTTCGATAGGGTCACTATTTATCGTACGTTGAAATCCTTTCTTGAAAATGGCTTGATCCACAAAATCCTGGATAATGAAGGGGGTATAAAGTACGCCCTTTGCAGCGATGATTGCTCCGGAGGAGATCACCACCATAGCCATGTTCACTTTAAATGTGAAGTTTGCGGTCAGACCGTTTGTCTGGAAAAATCCACGATTCCGGATGTAAAAATACCAAAGAATTTTCTGGTTGATGAGGTAAATGTTCTGGTTAGCGGGATTTGCGGGAAGTGCAGGTAGCTTTTTAGTGATTTCGACATGGAGCTTTTCGCGAATTGCGTAGTGGAGAAATCTATGGGCGACAGCAAAAGGAGAGGGGCTTGTTTTCCAGTTTCAGGTATCGTTTCACAATTCAAATTCCATTTACCATTCAGCTGCAGCAGATCCCTCCCTGCAGTCGGAATGACATTCTAAGAGGCTTTGTCATCCTATATTAATAATAGAGAGTATTAAAGGAGATTTTTTAATTTCAGTGAGTGAGAAAGCTGTTAATGCACCAATCCACCCCCCCTAACCAGCCGGCAGCATATTCCGGATAGCTGAAATTTTCCATCGCTCTTCGTGGTAAACAACAATAAATGTACTCCACATCCTCCTGACGGAACCATCAGCATTTTCGATTTCATATTTTGTGTCTACGATGGCAGCAGCATCATTGAGCATCCGTATTTTTTCAATCGTGATCAGACGGGTGCCAGGGTTGTTCTGTGAACTTCGTAACATGCCTGATATGGACTCCTCTTTATTATTCCTCCAGGTTCCTGAAGAAACCAGCTGATCGACATCTGGCGTCAATATTCGATCGAGCAAAGCGGTATCTTTCGTTTCCCTGGCCTGGGTGTATTGATCAATTAATGCCTGGATCTGTTGATTGGTCGCTGCATCCTGGGCATGGACAGGAAGTACGATTATAAAATAAAACATCGATAATAGCATCATGTTTTTCATCGTAGGTTCGGTTTTCAAGTCAAGATAATCAATATTAGGAAGCAATATTTAATTCTTTCAGATTGGAAACTGGCGGAAACCGGTGCGAAATATTTGACAACACTGTTTCCACCAGTCGGTGGATAACTTTGATGATATATGAACCATCTACCACAGTCCGAGCGAAGGGTCCACAAAAGCGTGGCCCTTTTGAGGCCTGTGGGATGGATAGAAGCCTTTCCGCGCGGAAAAAGGGCTTTTTGTGGCGCCCTTTTCTTTTGGTTCGTTTTCTTTTGGGCGATCAAAAGAAAATGAACATCAGGTATGCCGCAAAAAACCAATGATATTTCCTTGGGCAGTTTTTCCTCAGTAAGAGTGAAATCAAAATGTATTATGATAACTGAACTTATCAGATTATTCCAATATTCAGAGATTATCAATTTTTCTGAATCTTCTGAATCGCTCCCGGGCCGCTGGGCCCCGCATCGCTAAACCGGACTGAGGATTGATCCGCGCATCTCATCCGCACCACCAAAGATAAATCCAATGTCCTCTTAACGATGCTGAAAATTTAGACCTTCTGTTCCATAGTCGATAAAATTACCTTCTAACCTACTCAGACACTTTGAAATTTTTTGAATAATAAGTTTGCGCGACGGGTCCACAAAAGCGTGACATTTTTGAGGCTCGTGCGATGGAAAGAAGCCTTTCAGCACGGAAAAAGGGCTTTTTGTGGCGCCCTTTTCCCTGCCCGTCAGGTCTGTCGGATTTTGCGTTCCCAGCCAAAGTAAATTCGATAAACACAGGTATTTCACGCATCACCGTTAGCAAACTCATTTTATCAAATGGAAGGAAGATCCGTCAAAGGTGAACGGCAGCTGACCAGGCAAGAAAAACATAATTGAATTGCAAAATATGCTATTGTTTTTTGAGGTTGTTTGCAAAAATCAATTTGCTGACTATCAATATTTTAAATAAATTATGAAACCAACCAATACCACCGAAAGTGAAATCCTTTCCTCACTATATTTGCATTACGCTATTGAATTTCATCCTCGTTATTGGATGTAAAGAAGCCCAGGAAGTAGAGTTTGTTGAAAATACAGACCTAAAAAACAAACTACAGGGCAAATGGTTTCATTTGGAAGAAGAGACGGACTTTTTCTACTATACCATTGTTCGCTTTCAGGAGGAAACGATGCATTACCTAGACAGTTTTGGAAATTATAATCATGCTGAAGAAAAATGGGAAATAAAAGCAACTACAGGAAATTGCCCTGTTTTATATGCTTTCAATGACGGTGTGCAAAGGTACGATCCTTTTGAGTGGGAAATTCCTTATTGGTTTAAAAACATCCCTGAAAACGATATTCTTTGGATCAAAACTTATGAAGGTTCATGGGTCAAGATCGAAGACTATGAAATGACCAACAACTTGATCACGAAAATTTACGAAACAACCATGGCTCCCCCAGATTTAACCTATATATATTCCAGCTATGCAATATTTTCCAATAGCAACAATGTGGTTAGTTTCTGTTTTGGTGGATATGGATCAGGTGAGTACTGTGTAGATTATCAAAAAATCTATTGATAATTTTAATCTGATGATAAACACGTGTAACATGAAATCAAAACATAGTATAAAAAGCTTCCAATGAAAACCAATATTCGACTTTTTTCATTGCTTGTGATTTCAATTGTGCTTTTTTGTTGTGAAAATGAACAGCAAAATAGATCACCTTCTTACACATTGGAGATTTCCATTAATGGAGCCAACTATACTTTTCGGGATGTGAGGGTAGAACTCCATGACTTTTACGGAGAATATGAAAATTTATCCATCAATTCGGATTATTTATCAGGAAATCCAGTTAATGATTTCTCACTTAATATTTTGGATACGACCATATTTCCAAAATCTTACTCCTTCTATAATTGGGACGAATTCAATCCTGACCTTTTAGGTTTTTCGGAATTCTTTATCAATATATCCGAAGGATTATCCATTTATGAAGGTATTACTATTGGCGAGGACGAATCTGGTAAGTACAAAGGAAATGTCATCATTACAAAAGTAGATCGCACAAATAAAACCATTAGTGGATCGATAAGTGGTCAGGCTCTCCTACATTCCATATTTACTTTAGATTCTGATTCCGTAGTTACCATCAATGGTGAATTTGAAGATTTGATGTACCAGGTAAATCGAATTGATTATTGAACGATTAATATTTCGTATAATTAAAGTGCCAGCCACCGGCACCTTCATTGTCATTTCGACATAGAGCTTTTCGCTTTTCGCGAATTGCGTAGTGGAGAAATCTATGGGCGACAGCAAAAGGAGAGGGGCTTGTTTTCCAGTTTCTAATTTCGTTTCACGATTCAAATTCCATTTAACATTCAGCTACAGCAGATCCCTCCCTGCAGTCGGGATGACAGTATAAGAAACTTTTGTCATTTCGAATGAAGCTTATCCCAACAACTGGCAAGAAGTTGGGAGTTATGAAGTGAGAAATCTGTTGATATTCAAAGCTGGACTTAAATGTTGAATTTTAATGCATAATAAAAACTCTTCTGGCTTGCTATCTGCCAGAAGAGTTTGCTATTATCTAATGACCAACTTGATTCGAAGAGGATTCCCATTGGACATTGTGCTCAGGTAATACACACCTGGTGGTTCATTTAACCTGAGTTGGATTTCATTCATACCTAAACCATTGTATTCATAAACAGCCTGTCCCGCACTATTGAAAACAGTAACAAAAGGAATATCCTCACCACGAACCCTGAAGGTTCCATTGGATGGATTTGGATAAACCATTACCACAGATGTCAACTTTTCCTCAAGTCCTGCAACAACCGACCATCTGGCATAGAGAGTAATGTCACCTACACTTCCGGGAGCTATGCTGGTGACCTCATTTTCAAATGTCGGCTCATAATACCAACCATCAAATTCAACCCCCTCTTTTGTCGCTGCCACCAGCATGATTTCATCGTCTTTTATGGTATAGCTTGTCGGATTTTGGTGTGTACCACCATCTGTTTCGTACCGTATGCTATAAGTATTGGCTGTAAATTTTGCATAAAATATTTGCGTACCCGTACTACCCGGTGGAATATTAGCCACGGGTTGAGTGAAGGTTTTATCAGAGTACCAACCATCGAAAGTATAACCTTCCTTGCTAGCTGTATTTAGGATAACCTCATTCTCAATGGTATAGGTGGCCGGATTTTCGTGGCTACCGCCTTCAGTTTCATAAGTGATGGTATACGATTCTGCAGAAAACTTTGCATAAAGAGTTGCTGCTCCGGTACCCATAACACTCTCGATCTTATTTTCATAGGTATCTTCAGCGTACCATCCTTCAAAAGCATATCCGTCCCTCCTGGCTGCACTTAATAAAACCTCATCTTCGATGGTATAGGTAGCTGGGTTTCCGTGATCGCCACCTGCCGTTTCATACGTGATGTTATATTCTATAGGAGTAAATTTCGCATACAGTACCAGCATCCCTGTATGGTCAACAATGTTTGTTACTTCATTTTCAAAGCTTTCTTCTTCGTACCACCCTTCAAAAGAGTAACCCTCTTTGATCGCATCGTTTAGCACTATTTCATCTTCGATGGTATAAGAGGATGGGTTGCCATGACTACTCTCTTCAGCCACATAATTGATATCATAAGACAACAAGCCATATGAAAAAACCAGGGATTGTGACTCCTGGATATCTTCCAATTCGTAAACCTGTGGACTTAACCCATACCCTGCAGGAAAATTCAGATTTTCAGGTGTAATGACGATATTATCACCTTTTACTGCCAGGAAACTGGCACTTTTAATGCTCGTATAGCTTTGGGAAATATCGCCTGTTACAGAAAGGTCAGCTTCCTCTCCATCTATCAGGACACCGATCAATGCCGTCTTGTCCTCACCAATCCGGATTTGATAGCTGCTGGCCAAATCCTCTGTCGCTGCTCCCATGTCATACATTTCGTTGCTACTGGCTTTCCAGCCTTCAAGTTCGTACTCCCGAAATTCGGGAGTTGGTAAAACAAAACTGGTTAATTCATTATACTGAAAAGCATAAGCATCAATATTTATTAAGGAATTAGGAAGAGCAACCTCCGTTAATTGATTATTACTGAAGGCATATCGTCCAATTTGGGTAACGGTAGCAGGAAACTGAACACCGGTGAGCAGATTATTTTGGAAAGCATTCGACCCGATCGATGTAACCGTCTCACCATTGATCATCTCCGGAATGACTAGTCCTCCTCCGGGCCCATAATAATCCAGGATCTCCCCGTCTTCAAAAAGAAAATCGGCATCCTGCGCCTGGTAAGCTGTAAAATTATATTGATGCACCTGGTTCAGTTCTGTGGTAGGTTCACCGGCCGTACCCTTGTCCCATTCCCCGGTTTCCTCTTTGATGGGAAGTATGATACTCGTCAATAGATTATTTCCAAAGGCATTGCTTCCCAGGTACCACAGTGAGGAGGGTAACGAAACATTTTCCAACTGATTGATTAAAAAAGCGCCATAATCAATTTTTTCAAGAGAAGAAGGTAATCCAACAGTTGTCAGGCTATTCTGCGAAAAGGCATTTGGCTCGATGATCCTTACACCCTCGGGAATCGTCACCTCGACCAGGTTGTTTGTACGAAAAGCTCCGGTAGGAATGCTGGTCAGCGAAGAAGGAAGGGTGATACTCTCCAGGGCATTATCAGCAAAAGCATAATTCCCTACAGAAATCACGGCATCAGAAAGCACCAACTGCTCCAGCTGATTTTTATTAAATGCATACTCTCCTATTGCTTGTACCGATTCCGGGATCATCACTTCCGACAACTGATTTTCCCGGAAGGCTCCGTTTCCGATGGTTGTCAGGGATTCGGGAAGCTCCAGGTCACTTAGCTCATTCCTGTAAAAGGTATAATCACCGATTTTTTCAATGGTAGAAGGCAGTGCCAGGTTTTCCAATTTGTTATTGGCAAAGGCATGATTGCCCAACTCGGCTACAGCACTGCCCCAGTTGATGGAAGTCAGCTCATTGTAATCAAAAGCATAGTTTTCTATCCGCAACAAACCATCCGGAATGGTCACTTCTGTAAGTTTATTGTACCGAAAAGCTGAGGTTCCGATCTTAACCAATGTAGCAGGCAACGAAAGGCTATTGATTTGATTGAAACTAAAAGATCCGCTGCCTATTTCGATAACACCAGAAGGCAGCGTGAGACTGGTCAGCGCATTATCGTAAAAGGCATTATTTCCAATTTCTGTAACACCTTCGGGCAATGATATTTCACTTAATGAATTGGATTGAAAGGCCCCATCACCAATAGTTGTCAGCTCGTCCGGAAGATCTACTTGAGTCAATTGATTGTAGTTAAATGCTCGCACGCCAATGTTGGTCACCGTAGCCGGTATAGCGACACCTGTGAGCATTTTGTCATAAAAGGCTTCCTCTCCTATAGCGGTGATCGTTTGCCCATCGATCACATCCGGGATAGTTACATTACCTCCCGGCCCATAATAGGCTTTGATCTCCCCGTCTTCTACCAGGAAATCACTGTCCTCGGCCTGGTAATCATCATACAGGTAGGCATAGGTCATATCCTGATATGTCACGGTTTGCCCGGCCGTGCCTTCATTCCATTCTCCGGGTACCGCTGGAGAAGGGAGCTTAAAGTTTGTCAGATTGGGATTGTCATAAAACGCCCGAACAGAAATATAGGTCACTGAATTGGGAAGATTTACTGTCGTCAATTGATTGTCCGAAAAAACCCAAAAATCCAGCTTTTCCAGGCCATTTTGGATGGTCACACTGGTTAAATTGTTATCGGAAAAAGCCCTTGATTCCATTACTGTCACTGAACCGGGAATCGTGACGCTGGTCAAATTATTATTTGAAAAAGCCCATTGCCCCAAATTGGTTACGGAGTTGGGAATCGTTACTGCTGTTAAAGCTTTATTGTAAAAAGCAAATCTCCCGATTGCGGTCACAGGTTCACCACCAATGGTAGAAGGGATCACAAGGTCAATGCCCGTAGGTCCGGTATAGCCGGTGATCACACCATCCTCAACGCTAAAATCTTCTTCTGAGACAGTATAATTGTCATATGCATAGATATAGGTCTGATTCAGGGCAGTTACTTCTTCTCCTGATATACCCGTATTCCAGGTACCGGATTCAGCAGGTGTAGGCAAAACAAAGCTTGTAAGGCTATTATTAGAAAAAGCAGAATACAAAATCTCGACCACTTTGTTGGGTATATGCAGTTCTTCCAATTGATTATAACGAAATGCATATATTCCAATCTTGGTCACCACAGGAGGAATCTCAACATCGGTCAATTCATTGTATTCAAAAGCGCTCCCTCCTATCTCTGTAACCGTTGAGGGTATATCAACTGATGAGAGTTTGTTTTGCCTGAAAAGACCATCGCCGATCACCTCCATCCCTTCCGGTAGTGACACATTCGTAAGTTCATTGCTACTGAAGGCATACTCACCAGGTTGTAACAAACCTTCAGGTATGATGATGCTGGCCAGCTTGTTTCCGGCAAACGCATATCTACCCAGGACGGTCACCCCTTCCGGTATGGTCAGCGCTGCAAGCTGGTTGCCATGGAAGGCGCTTTCAGCAATTTCTGTTACAGTTTCGGGTAAAACCAGGTTGTCAAGTTGATTAACCCGAAAGGCACTCACTCCGATTCTGGTAATCCCATCCGGCAGGGATACAGCCGTCAATTTATTATTATAAAAAGAATGATCACTAATATCTGATACTCCAGAGGGAATAATGACCTGTTCGAGTTGATTCTGCTGAAATGCATATTCACCGATTTCTACAACAGACTCGGGTAGCTCAATATTGGTGAGATAGTTTCGGCTAAAGGCATACGGTCCGATATGGGTAATACCTTCCGGCAGAGCAACATCAGCAAGCATACGATTTTCAAAAGCCCGCTCACCAATTGCCGTAATATTCTGCCCCTGGATCACAGATGGGATTTGTATCTTCCCGTGTGGTCCCAGGTATGCTGTGATTACCCCATCTTCTATGATGAAATCATCATCACCTGCCTGGTAGGTGGTTTCATTGACATATAAATATTCAATGATAAAGTTACTAACCATTTCACCTGAGCTTCCTGAGTTCCATTGTCCAGCGTGCTCTGGTGAGGGTAGGTAAAAGCCACTCAGGTTATTATTGCTGAAAGCCCTGCTTCCTATAATCACAACAGAATTGGGGATATTCACTTCTGTCAATTCGTTACCAATAAATGCATTGGCTCCAATTTTTTTAATGGTCTCAGGGAGTTTCAAACTTGAAATTGGTGCACGCCCTCTCCCAAGTCTACTGTAATAAAACGCATTTCCACCTATTTCCTTTACGATTTGCCCATCCAGATAGGGAGGTATGATAATGTCTGTATATTCGGAAAGATAGTCTGTGATCACGCCATCTTCAAATACTACATCTTCCTCCGTCAGGATATGTGGGATCTGGGCCAGTGTGGCGGAGGCAGAGAAAAGAATAAAAATCGCACCTAACACACTAAGTTTTCTTATACTCATAGCAGATAAAAAATAGTTTAAATAGGCAAATTTAGACCGGATCCTAAAGTCAGGCAATACGCCTAAAGGCGTATTTTTTGTTTCATGAAAGCTAAAGGAGACAATATGTTACGGCCAGATATGATCACTGGCGAGGGCATGGCTGCTGCTCCAGCGAATAGTCCTGGCGCAGGGTCCACAAAAGCGTGGCCCTTTTGAGGCCTGCGCAATGGATAGAAGCCTTTCCGCGCGGAAAAAGGGCTTTTTGTGGCGCCCTTTTCTTTTGGTTCGTTTTCTTTTCACAAAGTGATGCCTTTGGCATGGGCAATCAAAAGAAAATGAACATCAGGTATGCCGCAAAAAACCAATGATATTTCCTTGGGCAGTTTTTCCTCAGTAAGAGTGAAATCAAAATGTATTATGATAACTGAACTTATCAGATTATTCCAATATTCAGAGATTATCAATTTTTCTGAATCTTCTGAATCGCTCCCGGGCCGCTGGGCCCCGCATCGCTAAACCGGACTGAGGATTGATCCGCGCATCTCATCCGCACCACCAAAGATAAATCCAATGTCCTCTTAACGATGCTGAAAATTTAGACCTTCTGTTCCATAGTCGATAAAATTACCTTCTAACCTACTCAGACACTTTGAAATTTTTTGATTAATAAGTTTGCGCAATGGGTCCACAAAAGCGTGACATTTTTGAGGCTCGTGCGATGGAAAGAAGCCTTTCCGCGTGGAAAAAGGGCTTTTTTGGGTTATCGTGGGGTCTTCGACGGAGACCCCAATATGTATCAATTGTAACTTTTTCACATCAGTCGGGGGGTTGTTCCGAAATACCCCACTTGTACTTAAAGGTAAAATCCCGAAGGCCTGCCCGACGTGAGTTGGGGATGGCATTATTGTAGAAAAGATAAATCAATTGACAGAACCCTGAAAGGGTGAAAGAAAAATGTGAGCAAAATTTTAATAAAATCAAATTTACAAGGAGGTATTTTGTATTGGGGTTGTCTTAAAAATACCAGTCACTCTAGCCGGTACCAATATTATTTTGAGTTGCTTTGGTAATACATCCACCTAACCCCCTTCAAAGAGGGAATTATCCCCTTGAGGGGATTATAGGGGTGTTTTTAGGAAGTTGTTTTAACTACAAATATTGTTTAGTGAATAATTTCATCCCTTCGGGATTGATTGATTGCCCAACAGAAAAATCCTGGTCAACCAGAAACCAGAAACCAGAAACTAATATTTATTATTTCATTTCCCTATCCTCCATAAAACATTTTGAACATCAATCCCCATCAACTTCCACATCCCTAAACATAAACGGATTGTCGCTTAGTCTCAGGTCCTTGCCGCTTTTGGTGGTCACATTCCTGAGGATGACTTCCCTGGTTTTGATATAGGGATACTTCTCCTGGTAGGAATTTTTCGTCATTTTCGAGTTAAAATTTGCGAAGATGGCCGGGCCTTGGTAATCCTCCGGATGATTGGAGTCGTCAATAAGGAGGTTTTCAATGGTAATCTTTTCCGGCATATAACAGGTATACCCAAAATCATGCTGACCGGAATAGGATCCACCGATCAGGGATGCGCTGGTTGGCTCTCCATTTTTTGGTACGAATATGCAGTCACGGATAATGAATTCCCCCTGCCATGTACTGCCGTAGTCGGAGCGGAGATTGACGAGGTTTCTTCCACGGATGGTTGTGTTTTCCACGGTTAATACCCCGCTGCCAATGGCATTGATTCCCATATGCCCCATGGTCGAATTCTTGATGGTGGCATTGGCAACCCCCTTGTGGGCATCAAATCGAGACAAGGTACAATGATCATAAACAAGGTTCTTACAGTAGTTGGAACCCATAATACCCCAATACCGGCCATCATTGATGTCGTTGGTTTGACTGCAGTTCACGAATGATACATTGAGGGCACGACTTACAGAAATGTCATAAGTGCCCATTGAGACGGATGTCCCGGCTGAGCCAATGGTCCGGTAGGTTTTGTGACCGGTGAGAATCGTGTTTTTTACCGTCACGTACGAACAATCACTGATATTAATGAAGCCGCCATACGGGGCGCCGTGATCTCCTTCTCCTGCGATCCGGTGTTCCAATCCGTCAACCACCACATTGGAGCGTTTGATCGAAATGTTTCTGCTGTAATAGGTGTATTTGGATTCCGCCTGATTGGCAATGGTCGTAAAACGCCCCCCGGTAATGGTCAGTGTATCCTCATCGATGGGAAGCGCCGTAATATCGGTGATCTGTTCGAAGTCCCAGATGATGGGCGCCTGCCTATCCACTTGGCCGTTTTTATCCACCACAAAGATGTCAATTTGTGAAGACCCGCTGTCCTGGTTCGGTCCGTACCGGATATAGTGCTTGATATTGGAATTGACGACCGTAATCAGACAGGGTCCTGGCAAGGATACATTGATTTTCTCCTGATTCCTTTTGAGTGAAGTTAACCCTTCGATCTTAAACGGCTCCAGGCTGGAGCTGACCAGGAAAACCGGTGCACTGCGATTTTGAACGTCCCTATCGTCGATGATAAAAGCTGCCGTACCGAAATCAGTATCCGTGCGGATGACCGCAGTGCGATCTTTCCCTCCAATGTAGTAGGTGGCCCCATCGTCCGCTTTCACCGGGAGGTTGTGCAGGTTGGCGAACACATGAGCCGCCACGATGGCCTCCATATCATCGGTTTGACCATCTCCAACGGCTCCGAAGTCGCTGTAGCGGACAAGGTCGTTGGAAGTCGGGGTGTTTTGGGCATGGATGGGGAGGATGGTTATGAAATGGAAGATGAATAAAATTAATGGGGTTTTCTTCATGGGGTTGGCTTTTGTTTTGGTGGTCAAGGTAATCAATATTGGGGTGGGATAGTAGAAATGACCCCATAAGGTAAATTCACTTCATGGCTTCAATTAAAGCTATTCCAACAATTGTGACAAAAACAAATAGTAACAATGGTGCAATGACAATTAACAGGACAATTCTCCATTGACAAATTTTTTTAATGGATTGAATATCACTTTGCGTTTTGCCATACATGAGGTCTAATTCAACTTTTGAATTTATCGGCCAATACAACTTAAACATTTCAATTCCTGAAATCTTATTGTTTTTTCCCAATCTATTAATGAGTACAATTAAATACATATTGATTGGAATAAATGATAAAAAACAAATTGTAAGGGTGTAGAAAATCAAACTATTCATTCTATTATCCAAGCCATAAAGCTAAAATCGCTATGGCAACTACAATTAAAAAAGGTAAAAGACAACCATTAAAACAGTTATAATTCTTGTCATCAAAACTGGAAGGGTCTTTTCTTCGAGGAAGTGGAAGCATCTAGTTTAAAAAGTTTGTCCTTAGGGTAAATATAATGAAAAGTTATTTCAGATGATGTTTACATGAAAACAGGAATATTAAAGTGTAGTTGCAAACTATACCTAGACTAGAAAGGGGTATTGGATGTTTGTTTCAAACCATACCCAGGAGCGTTAAATTTTAATTATCTCTCAAAAGATAATTTGCTTAATTTACATTTAATGTTTGTTGAGGGTCAAATATATCGACGTAAGGATATCCATGATCTATATGGAGGTAACAGGCAAAGTGGAATTTGTCCCTCAGCAAAAATGCCCTATATATTTATTTTTACTGGTTCTAGTGGCGAACAACACGGTTATAAAGATGAGTGGTTGAATGAAGATGTATTTTCCTATACAGGTGAAGGGCAAATTGGTGATATGCAATTTACCAAGGGAAATCTGGCATTAAGAGATCATTTGATTACCAGTAAAAGAGTCTTCTTATTTGAATATATTGCCAAAGGCACAATAAAGTTTGTTAGTGAGCTTAGCTTCCTGGATTGTGATTATTTTGAAACTCACGATACTGCAGGAGATGTCAGAATTGGTATAAAGTTTTTCTTTAGAAGAGTGGGTGACTCTAAATATGTAATCCCGAACGAATTAAAAACATCCAAAAGTCTTTCTGAGCCATATGAATTATATTCAAGCCAAAAACCAAATTCAACTGAAAGACAGGGTTTGATAACTTCCAGAGTAGGACAAGGCGCATACAGAAAGAGCATTCTTCATAGATGGTCATATAAATGTGCGGCTACTGGTTATAGTGATATACGTGTATTGATTGCTTCCCACATTTTACCATGGAAAGAAGCTAAGGATGAACAAAGATTGGATGTCGACAATGGCATTTTATTATCACCAGATTATGACGCTTTGTTTGATAAACATCTCATCAGTTTTGATTCTTCTGGAAAAATCATTATTGGATCAAATACCTCATTAAATTCACTAAAGTCCTTAGGAATAACTGGAAAAGAAAAAATTTCAAATCTTACAGATGGAAATAAGAATTATCTAATTCTTCACAATCAGCAAGTAATTTCATAAATCACTTAATTATTTGACATGATATTATGATAGTAGAAAGCATGAATGATCAGGAATTCGTCTTAGAAGTTACAAGGGATTTTTTTGATGAGATACGGTACTATATCAGAGATGAAATATCCAAAAAAGGTAAAATAACAAATCGGCATTCGGTTAATCATACCTCAAAAAAAGGGAATAAATGGCTTATAATTTACCGTTCTGATTATGGTGGTGAAATAAGTTTACACGTCAAACGCCCACAACCTAAGAAATGGTTTTCTTGGTATAGTTTGATTTGGTACCACAATGGTCTAACATTATTTGGATTCAATAAACATGTAGCAGAGAGGATTTCAGAAAGGTATAACCCTGAATTAACACCTTCAGAAGCGCTAAAAGAAATGTTCATCAAAACACCAGCAATTGTTCAAAGTGATACAGGAAAAGAGTTTTATACCTGTGTTAATGGAGGGATTTGCATTGGATCGGTTTACGGAAAAAGATACTCAATAAACATTGGAAGTGGAGACCTTCAGGTTGATCTTAGAGATACTAACACGTTTATTTCCGATGATTTGCTTTACGATGATCAAAAAAAGATTACCAACGAAAGTATAAAGAGCGCTATAGAAAGGCTTGGAAGAAATTATCTGACAGACAGTGATAGGTAGAATGAAATTGTCTCTTCACTGCTAATTAGTTATACTTAGTTACAACCTCTTTCTAATTCTTCTCTTTCTTTCAACAACGTCAACAGATTTTATATAGCCATTAAGAATTCCTTGACATTGTAGATCATCAAGTGTGCCAGAATCATGAATTGGCAGTCTATCGAACCTAAAATTTGCTGCAATTCCTGATTGTTCCATTAATTGTTTCATTTCATCAGGGACAGGACTTGTCCTCCCATCCCAATTTCCATGGTCAATAAATCCACTAAAAACTGTATTCTTTTCTTTATCAAAAGCAGCTACGTAGGGATGTTCATCTATTTCGTCTTTGTCCACTCTATGCCCCATTATTATTCCAACATACGTTCCA
The DNA here is from genome assembly GCA_913057175.1 of uncultured Cytophagales bacterium. Classification (GTDB taxonomy): domain Bacteria; phylum Bacteroidota; class Bacteroidia; order Cytophagales; family Cyclobacteriaceae; genus CAJXNP01. The sequence goes on along the minus strand of CAJXNP010000028.1, from coordinate 7,664 downwards.
GTATTTCCAGATGCTGCTATTACGGCTGAATTAAAATTTTCAATTAGCCCAGATGGCATCCAATCTGGAATTTCTTCAACTCTAATTTTCTTGTAAGTAAATTCTGGGCATTCCTGTTGCCACTTCTCTAGTGACCATCCACTTTTATATTCACTGAATTTCATATAAAATCAATAATCTCATTTAAGATAATAATACGTATCATCAAATAGTACTTGAACTTAGTGGATTTTTTATTTTAGTAGGTCTTTTTTTAATAACTTTTGTCTTTGTGTTCTCTCTAGGAGCTTGTTTGCCAGCCGGGGAAAAGAACAACTTTTACATTGGTATTAAAATCAATTTCTTTTGAGTGATAGCATTCACGGGGATGAAATAAAACAATATAAAAGTACTCGATAACTACCCTTCCAAAGCGTGACCATTATCAAAGAACCGATTCATTAATCAAAAGTACTATATCCCCATCAATCCCGGGATCATCCCAAGAAACCTCCGCAGATGTACAGGTCTCGCCGTCCGGGTCAAAAGGATTTTAGGAAAGCTGTGGAATTATTTTAGTAAAACCTTAGATTTATAAAAATGAACTTTTTTAACTATGCATGAATCCCCGATTTTTATCCCGGCAAAGAAAAGGCTTATTTTTATCACGGCTGGAGGTGCTATTCTTCCCATTTTCACCTTGCCGATATTTGTTGTTTTGGTTATCAGTCATTTCGGCTGGATGATAGGCGGCATTGCACTTTTTCTTTTTTTGTTATACACTGTTCATTCTGTTTTGACTTTGGCTAAATTGTTTCATAAAAAAATGGGGCTTTACCTTACTAATCATCACCTCGAAGATAAATCGAATGTTTATAGAGGTTTCAAGGTACGACTTAAAAACATCGAATTTACGGAACTAAAAAAGATCAATGGAAATGAAATGCTGGTTGTTTACCTAAAAGATAAAAAGGAATTTATGCAAAGTATTCCTTTCTTCAATCGCCTTTATTATTGGATAAACACCCGATTTAATGGTTCCCCTACTATTATTCTGAATACAATTCAGAAACAGTTGACTGAAACAAAGGACTTGATTGATAAGAGGTTAGGAAACAATGATTCCTACCTGAGATAAGGAAAGTAGTCGGTATAAGAATGATACCCATCCGTCTCGGGGTCGTCCCAACAAACCCCGCTCAAAGGAGACCACAAAAAAGTTTGTCAATTTAACGCATCACTATTATCGTGATGGCTAGCGCCGAAGGCATGACTTCGCCATCGTTGGACAAGCCATGGATGCCATCGTCCCACCTCCACTAAATCTCTTTCACCTTGGTTTCAGAGATCAAAGTACTACGGAAGGTAGACCAATAAATCCTGCTAATCCTGACTTAGAAAGGGAAGGGAGTTTAGACGATATTTCTATTTTCTTGTTCTTTTCCTGCTTAAACCCCATTTATTCATTAAATCAATCCGTCCATCCACAAATCCAACAAATCCAAATACAGACAGTGATGGGAGCAGCACAATTGAATATATTCGTCACGATGAACGAGATCACCACGTCGCACCACCGCTATCGCTTGTGGTTCTCCTCGTGATGACGGATTAGATGGAGTTGGTCTTTCATAGTTTCCAATTGATCTGTGGATCATGTGTTTGCCTGGCTTTCTTTTGATCCAACAGATGGTTAACTTGTATAAACACAATCAACCCACCATGGCAAAACGAATCGTAACACACACCTTAAAAGATGACGAAGGGGACATTTTATTCCTTGGAAATCTCTTTGACGACTGGTCACCCCGATCAAAGGAAAACATCATCTCAGACATTGAAAATGGAGTTCATACCTATGTAGCCTCGTCCCCAGTCGCCTCAGAGGTGGACATTTACGTTGTTGAAGGTGATTCGGGCCCGTATCTTCGAACAGATCCGGATACCACTAAAAAAAATAATCTCGATGAATTGCCGAGTTTGTTATCGGATATGCTTCCCGGAACGCCACCCGAATTCCTGGGCGATTATCCCCACGATCAGCCTAATGACTGGAGCAACAACCTGCAAGGAGTCACACACAGCAACGACCATTGGTTTTTTACCCAGCTGACCAAACTCTTCAAATTCCATGTTTCGACAGACCTGGATACGAATTTTAGCAGTGCGGTCAAGATGATCCATATGCCCCAGGAACTGAAGGATTTTAAATGCAATCATTTTGGAGATCCGGATTACTTCGTTGTTGACGGACAGGGATACATTTTTATACCGGTAGAAGGTGATGAAGGAGACTGCGGAGGTAATCCGCGGTTAGCCGTATTTCGGGATGATGCAGATCTTTCCTACGTGGGTTCTGCCGTGCTACCCAGCCAAAATTCTCAAAATGGTACCCCCCGGGCAGGCTGGTGTGCCATTAGTCCACTCGATCAGCTGCTTTATTCATCCCACAACAAAATATCCGCACAATTTCCAGTCTTTCGGTACCAGGTAGATTTCGCTTCCCTCAACCAGGGACAGGTTATCCTGAATCCTGTAAATAGCCTGATTTTACATTACGAAGGAACGCCTGTCAATATCCCCCAATACATCCAGGGTGGTTGTTTCTCGCCCAATGGGAATCTTTTTATATGTAGTGGAAAACTTGGTGATGTCGAATCAAATGGCGGGATAAGGGTCTTTTTGCCAAATGGAGAATTGCTATATCATTCTTCAGTTGATAATATGCCTTTCCTGTATGAGTACCATTCCGGTGTATTGGGTGGCTCGGAAGAACCGGAGGGAATAACATACTGGGATCTGGAATCACTTCCTGATGGGTTACAGGCTCCAAATATCAGCGGGCAGCTTCATGCCATATTGTTAAATAACGAACTCATAGGTGAGAGTATTTATTTCAAGCATTATCAGGTTCAATAATTTGGTCTCATTATGTTCGCGATAACATCTTGGGAGCCGGTGTTGGCTTTCCAACCCCATCAGAGTTATCCGAGGTAGGAGAAAACTCTGATGTATACCTGTTGTCATCAGAGTTTTTTGCAGTTAATTCTGATAATGAAAAATCATAGATTTTCGTGAAAGCCATTTTTCTTGAATCGCTCCAGGGCTCCCGATAGGAATCGGGACAGGCTGCGGGCCACGTTTACTCCCGATAGCTATCGGGACGGACTGAGGATTGATCCGCACATTTCATCCGCACCTCCAAAGATAAATCCAATGTCCTCTTAACGATGCTGAAAGGTTAAAATCTATAACTAAAGGAATTTATATTCTCGATAAACGAGATTCAACTCTCTTTGCATTCTTTTCAGAATACCACTAGGCTGTGCGTTGGGTCCACAAAAGCGTGGCCCTTATGAGGCCTGCGGGATGGATAGAAGCCTTTCCGCGGGGAAAAAGGGCTTTTTGTGGAGCACTTTTCCCTGCCCGTCCGATTAGGCGGGTTTTGGTTCCCCGCCTGCGGCGGACAGGCGTTTTCTTTTCACATAGTGATGCCTTTGGCATGGGCGAGCAAAAGAAAATGAACTTCATGAAAGCTGGAAAAACCAATGATCACGTTCCTGCCTTGAGAATGGTCACAATCGAGGACGTTTGCGTCAGGAAAGTGGTTAAAAAACCAAAGGCAGCATAGTTGTTGGTCTCAGCGAGAACGTCAAGACCAGAGTGTACACCCCCCTTTCCCCCCTCAAGGGGGGATTTTGCCGAATTTCATTAAACCTTGATAGTACATCAGGGTTATCCGAAGTGAGAGAAAGGGTTTCCTCCAGGAATTTATAATTGAAGACTATAGTTTCAGGCAGATATTTTAAGGCCTCGGCAGCTAAAAACTCCCCCCTTGAGGGGGGCAGGGGGGTGTAAAATCCAACTTTTGTTTATTCTAATGATCTTCTATTGATCTCGTTATCTCTTCAATAACCCAACTTATATTTTGTTTAATATCTAAATCATCAAATCGAATAAAGCAAACACCATATTCTTCAATTCTCGACTGTCTTATGCTATCCCTTTTTACAGATATTTCGTGATTATGACTCTCACCGTCAATTTCAATTACTAACCTCAATTCATGACAATAAAAATCTACAATGTAATCCAGCATTGGAACCTGTCGATGAAATTGATAACCAAGTATTTGTCTGTTTTTCAATTCGCACCATAGTAAAACTTCGGATAACGTGCTGTTTTTTCTTAACTCACGAGCAAGTTTTTTCAAGTCCTTTCTATATGGAATGATTTTATTCCTGGTCATGAAACAAATCTAATAGAATTTTTGAACACCCACTTTTACCGTTTGCGATGATTGGTCGGCTCAGGTTAACAAGAGAGAACACCACCCTTGCCCCCCTCAAGGGGGGATTTTTCCACCATCATAGTTTCATGATATGTTCCTAATTTACAATCATTGAACCAATCGAATACATCAGTCGCGGGGTCGTCACGACAGACCCGGATGAGGCATAAAAACCCACCCCTAACCCCTGCCTCGTCCGGCAGGCGGGCCTCCAAGGAGGGGAATAACCAAAGTTAATGTCTTGTTTAGATAAGGAAAAATTATCGATGAGACCGCGTGTTCCACCAATCCCATCATCCCTCCTCCGCTGAATCTCTTTTATCAAGATTTCAGAGATCAAAGTGCTACGGAGGCCAGACCAATAAATCGCAAGAATCCCAATTCTGACAATGAAGGGAGCACTAGCCGTTTGAGCTCCTCGTCACGATGAACGAGATTGCCGCTCCGCCAGCTGTCGGAGCGCAATGACCGCACGGGTAGATTTGGTTTTTCATTGTCTTCCTTTTCCTCTCATCCACCCCAAAACAGGGTTCCGTTCTAAAATCAGCAAAAGCAAAAACGGCAAAAATCCGACTTTGTACCTGACAAGTGTACCAAAGTTTGGTGCGGAATAGGTTAAAAATATTCCCATTAAGAGGCAGAAGAGAAGTATTGCAATTCTGAGATTACCATCATTACTCCATAGTTTTTTTACATTCTTTAACTGAAAAATAAACAGCAAAAACAGCATGGTATTTTCAATGGCGGCGATCAATGACCAGGCATTCTCAATATCAAAAACAAAAGGCCTGAACCATCCGGCAAACCATGCTTTTGGTGAATATTTCACAAAACTCAGGACATCAGGCCTCAGATGTTCAAAATGAACCATCTTCCCGGGATCGGATTTCTGCTCAAACAAGTGATAATTGTTGACAATCACCTCTCCGATATTGCTCAACCTGAGATTGTAATGAAGTTGTGAGGTAAGCAGGACGATGCCTCCAAACAGACAGAGAAAAGCAACTGCCGACACTGTTTTCGCATTTAGATATGTTGTCCTTTCTTTGAGAAAAAAGATAGTCAGATAGCTAAGCTGCATGGGTATGAGAATACCGGCATAGTAATACTTTACCTTAAACAAGAAGTAACTAGCTGCCAGGTAAATTAAAATATGAGCGAAATTTATTCTTGTCCGGTTACTGATCGTGATCACGACAAAACACATAAGTGCAATGCAGGCCATGGAAATGCTTTCTTTGAGAATGCCACTGCTCCAGAATACAACTGATGGCCAGAGCAGCAGGGAGATCATTGCCGTCATCCGTCCGACTAAATTTTGAACAACCAACTGTTGGTAAAGCATCCAAAGCGCTAAAAAGGAAACCAACGAGAAATAAACGGAGATCAGCCAGAAGCTTCCTCCTGTTATCCAATAAAATAAATAGACAATTTTCGTGAAAAATATGGCCCTTGGTTGTCCGCTAAAACTGGATTGGGGATGGATCCCATTTTCACTATTACTAAACAGGATATCAAAAACGGATTGCCGAGTTTCTGATGCATATTCAGCAATTTTGGTCGCTTCTTCATAGTATAACCGGGTGTCGCTTCCTTCGAAATGATTCAGGTAGATGTACCCCAGCAGCAAGCCGGCAGTGATCTTCAAAAATCCCGAAATGACAAAAACCGTTTTTTCGTTTGGATGAACATACCATTTCCGGAATGCGAACAGTAAAAAACCTATGAGAAAGATGTTTATGACAAACGCCGGGATATTCATATCAGTTTGGCTGTAAAATGTCGATACCCATGCTGCACTCCAGACATCTTTTTTTCTGGCAGTATTCATTCAAAAGTTCTATGCATGCCTGGCTGTCAAATGCCGTGTCGATATGTACCCCGGCATCCGACCATTCCTCCGTTATATTATTCTTCTCCGCATTCAGGTTTTGCAATACCACCTGTGCATGATCCAGGTAAAAAGGCTCATCCTTCTCAATGGAGTAGGCTGCGAGCATGGGCGCAACAGTATTGATCAGGATATTTGAGATACCCGACCTTCCCAGTGACCCGATTCTACTTTTGGCCTTTTTATCAAAATCATAATGATCCAGCCAATAATCCGATTGGGTAATGCTAAAATTCTCAATGAGTTTTTTTGTATCCCTGGTATGAATGAGCATGGAGAAAATATTCTGATGGATGGAAATTAATTTTGCCAGTTGGGCAATCCGAATGGTGGGGAAATTTGCTGGCCGAAGCCTGAGAAACTTAAAATTTTGACGACCCAGGTAGCTGGAAAAACCATACTTGCTTTTTAAAAAATGGTATTCCTTTTTTAATACATTGTAGTAGGTGTCATCAATGTCGCGGTCAAGGAATCCAGCTATGCCAAATAAAATAGCTTCAATTTGGATCAAATTGTCACTATGCTTTTGCATGATCTTAAAAGGTACCGCCTCGGCAAGTGATAGAAAAGACTCTTTGTTGACCTTAAATCCAAAGTTTCCCGCTAATATCTGAAAACAGGTCTCTTCCCAATCCTTTTTATTTTTTCGGTATCGGATGAGGATTTCATTCGCTTTTCTTTGGAGCCTCGCGACCACGGCTTTATCAAATGCCTCGAATATCTTCACCCGTTCAACACTACTGATAAAACATTTGCAGAGTATCCTTTCCCTTCCATTCGTCAGCTTCCTGTATTTTTCAAATTGAGAAAGGTCAATTCTGTTTTTTAATTCGAGTACCGGAATGTCTGTCTGATCCGATCTTTTTGTATTTCCATTATCACTTGACCAAACGACGTGCAAAACAACACCATTGTAAGCCGGATCATCATGATGCTGATGGGCATACCAGTCTTTCGCTTTGACATGAATTTCGATGCTTCCGTTCCATTCGATTTTATCGATCAAAATCCTGGAATCGGAAAAATCAGCTCCGGCATCATGATTGTGGAATCCGGGACGGATAATGTTTAAAGGTTGCCCCTTTGTCGTTTGTAGATCGGATTTATCAAAAAATTGGAACTTCCAGATATAGTGTAGGAAGGCTTCATCCATATTATAAAAACCTTTTAGCTAAAATAACCTGAGTAAACGCATTTAAAAATTTTATCTTGTCAATAACAATTTTTCAAGAGGAACATACCTCTTCACCCTATTGCCCTCAACCGAAACAGGTGTAAAAAACCCACCCCTTCCCCTCCCAGGAGGGGAATTTTCCAAAAGGATGGCTATTGCCTGAATTTTCAATTGGTATTTCATAATTACAATTTTTCAAGAAAGTTTATACTTCCTTTTCCTTAGCTTGACGGTTATGCACTTCATCCGCCGACCTTTAGATTTACAAAATATAGATATTCGAAGAATATTACTATTAAGAATGTGGGTATGTGGGTAACCCGTAGGGT
>CAJXNP010000027.1 GCA_913057175.1 uncultured Cytophagales bacterium | reverse complement strand
ACGCAAAAAATTGGAAGCAGACCCTGCAGTCCGCATTATCAACATCCACGGCAAAGGGTATAAGTTGGAGGTTTAGTTGATTCAATTTTACCCGTGGCACGACTTTGAGTCGTGCCACGGGTAGTCCACCCCTGACTCTATGGTCTTGTGTCTTAAAAGCCAATTTATCGAGGAGTTTTTTTAAGACTGTTTTTTTCCGAAATTTTAATTGAGCCTTTCTTTCTTCTGTTTATTTTCTATTTCTTGAACCTTATCCTCATCCAGTTTATACACTAGAGAGAATTGATCAATTTGTATTTGAGATTCTTTTCGCAGGGTTTGGAGGGTGTCTTGAAATAAATCCAACTGATTGTAAAACTTATCATAACCATCACCCCTGAAACCTTCGTAAAGTAATTCGTTTAATTTTGTCTGTTGTGGTTTATGGTCAATAGTTACTTTATGAAAGTATTTGATGCTATCTTATTTACCTAAACTTTCGAATCAATGTCAGGTAAGTTCTTTAATTTTTTGATCATATCAATTGCCGCTGAGATCAATCTGGACCACCCTTCAGGTATTGGGGTAAAAATCCAATAATTTTTTTGAATGTAACAAAAGTTACCGTTCCCTCTTTATCCGATTCATTAATTTCATGTAAGACTAAAGATTCATCAATCATGGAAGCTATGACCATACCAACACCAGGGATCCATCACCTTGCATTGCGTGTAAGCGATTTGGATCGCTCGAAAGATTTCTATCTCAATAAATTGGGATTTCCCAAGGCCCTGGAAGTGCCGGGTCTGTGCATATTTGTTGTAGGTGGGATGTTTATTGCCCTGCGGGCGCCTGATGAACAAACTCCTGCGAATGATGCATTCAATCCATTCCGTATTGGATTAGACCACCTTGCTCTTGGATGTGAAAATCCGGAGGACCTTGTAAGGGTTGCAAAAGCATTGAACGACCACGGTATTGAAAATACAGGGATTAAACGAGATACCACTCTTGACAAAGATTATGTAGCATTTAAGGATCCGGACAGAATATCATGGGAATATTATTCCACCTAAAACCAATTGCAAATGAAAACGACAGGAAATTTAATCTTAAAATCTTTAATTCTATTAACTATCATTTTTTCAATTACTCAAATCACAAAAGCGCAAGAAAACCCCGGCAAAGTGTCTATCTTAATCCATCTGACCCAAGGCCCGGAAAATCCGACTGTAGCTGCCCTGGCATTTTTGGTTGCAAAAACAGCTGTTGATGAAGGACATTCAGTTACCATGTTTCTGGCTGGTGATGCCGTTCAGGTCATGCGGGAAAATGTAATTGAAAACTTACAGGGGCTAGGAACCGGTTTTTTAAAGGAACATTTAAAGACGCTTACAGATGCGGGGTGTACATTCTATTTATCTGGTATGTCAAGCAAGTCCAGGGGACTGTCAGCAGAAGATATCCCTGTAAAGAACATTGAGTTTTCAAGCCCTTCTCTTTTGTTGAAACTTTCATTGGAACACGATAAAATTTTTGTTTATTAAAATGTTTAAACCATGGATAATGCAAACCTGACTTTTATGACCTCAACCAGCATTATGAAATTACCATTGGAAGATGAGCTGAAAATGGAAATTGAAAGCCAATGCCAGATTATAACTGTTGAAAAAAACCAGGTTCTAGCCGAAGCTGGGAAATACATGAAAGTGATACCATTGGTGCTAAATGGTTCTATAAGGGTTTTTCGACAGGATAATGAGTTGGATAGGGAGATTTTGTTGTACTACATCGATGTCGGAGAAACATGCATGATGTCACTGGTAGCTAGTTTTGCTGATATGATCAGCCAGGTTCATGCCCGAACAGAAAAGAGATCGGAGTTATTGCTGATCCCGACAACCAAGGTTAGGGATTGGCAAATCAAATATCCAAAGTGGAATAATTTCATTATCCAGACTTTTCTGAAACGCTATACGGAATTACTTACAGCCTTCAATGATCTCAGTTTTAAAAACATAGACGATCGGTTATTGACCTTTTTGAAAAACTTTTACAAGCGAAATGGTGATGGTAAGGGAGGTATTTTTATTACACATCAGGAACTGGCCAATGAACTGGGAACAGCAAGAGTTGTTATTTCACGATTGCTGAAGAGTATGGAAAATGAAGGTATGCTTGAGCTAAAACGCGGTAAAATTGAGTTGAAAATGATTTGAGGATTAAAATAAAACTATTTAAATTATTCAATTTTTTATTGTATAGATTATATTTTTTAATAGGATTTTGTAAATTGGATTAACTTAGTTAAATGAAAGATCTGAATTTTTAGGAAAAAAACGAGAATTTTTCAACAGCCTAAAAAAAGTTTTTTAGATCTCATTTTGGTGTTCAGAAATCCAACCCGCTTACTTTTTATGAAACATGTTTATGCCATTCTTTTTCACCAGAATCCTGATCAACTATATCGTTTAATCGATCGGCTTAATTATGAAAACACATTTTTTGTTGTCCATGTTTGCAAAAACTATAAAAGATACAAAGAGCTAAAATCCAACCTTGAGGTGTATGATAATGTTATTTTTTGCAAGCGGGAAAGGGCTACCTGGGCCAGTTATTATATTGCCAAAGCACACTTAAATGCAATTATAACAGCCTTGGATGAATATGGTTCCTTTGATACACTCACTATGTTAAGTGGTCAGACCTATCCTATCAAATCCAATCAGTATATATTTGATTATTTATCTCAATACAATGGGACTGATTTTATAGAATATGGAAAGACATCTCCTGTTTTAAATGAGGACGGAAAGTTTTGGCATCCCATTAAGAAGCAAATGACCAATAGAAACCTTACCATTAAATACGAGAGCTATAATATTAAAATTTACAAAAATTTTTATCTCAATTTGCCATGGGAGAATGAGCCTGGCACTAAACTCAAATCCAGGTTTAAAAATGGCTTCAAAGATTTTTTGAGACTTGTTATTCCTAAGCGAAAGTTCCTGGATGGGTATGAATCCTACATTGGTTCCAATTGGTTTTCACTATCTTTTGCCAGCTGTCGATTCTTAGCAGATAATTATCAAAAAAATCGAAATTACCATCATTTCATGAAATATGTTTTCAGTGCTTGTGAGATGTTCTTTCAAACTGCACTATTGAATTCGGAAAGGAAATCATCAATTGCTAATGAGAATTTACATTGCATTGTTTGGGAAGGTGGAAAGCGAAGTCCTAAGCTTTTTGAAACAAAAGACTTTGATGAATTAGCACAAGCCGGACCCGATAAACTATTTGCCAGGAAGTTTGATATGAGCTTGGATGAGAAAATTTTGGATTTAATTGATGAGAAATTGCTGTTGAAGAAACTGCCACAGAAATTGGAAGTTTTATAAAAAGAAAATCTGCCAATTTGATTAGTAATACATCGATCTCCACCACCTACACTAAAAAAACGTTCAAAGATTTTTACTTATTCTTCATATAATTCAAAATATGACAATATCCGTTTCTTAAAGTTAATTTAATAACCATAGGTTTTTATATGCTTCTATTTCTGCTTAATTTACGATCATGTTTTTAATCAGAAATGAAGAAAAAACAATTTACTACCCTCTAAATCGCTCAAATCATAGTAGGACCACAGTATCCTGCACAAGGGAAGAAACCCCCGAATTTAGACTTTTAATTAACTGCATCAGTTTCATTACCTCTGATCATTTTCTATCAGGTAGTAATTCATTTCTCAAAGTAAGGCAAGTGCGTCATCTTAAAAATATGCAATTGTCATCAGGTAAGGCGAAGCAATTTTCCAAAACGATTGGTTCATTGCTCGCATCTATGTTTTAGCAGAACGTAATTTGTTGTTTTGATTATAAATGATGGTCATTTATAGGTCTTTGGTTTGATATAAACACATAATAAAATAAATATGGAGTTAAAGTATTTGCAAAAAAATCATCAGGACTACGGGAAAGAACCTACGAAAGTTCGGAATACAGCAAAATATAAAGAAGAGTACATTCGCAGCTTTGTGGACAAATGGGATGAACTCATTGACTGGGATGCTCGTGAAAATGGGGAGGGGGACTTTTTCATCAGTGAATTAAAAAAGAGGAAGAAGTACAAAATTCTCGATGTCGCTACCGGTACTGGCTATCATAGTATTCAACTGTTGAAGCATGGGTTTGATGTCTGGTGTGCGGATGGAAGTCCAAACATGTTGGCCAAAGCATTTGATAATGGTAAAAAACATGGATTTATTTTAAAGACCATGCAGGCTGACTGGAGGTGGCTGAACAAAACCATTTCAGGGCGTTTCGATGCCATTATTTGTCTGGGTAATTCATTCACCCACTTATTTTCAGAAAAGGATCGAAGAAAAGCATTGGCGGAATACTATTCGGCACTTCGTCACGATGGGATTTTGATCATTGACCAGAGAAACTACGATTCCATCCTGAACAACGGATTCTCGTCCAAACACACCTATTATTACGCCGGTGAAGAGGTAAAAGCTGAACCAGAATACGTCGATGAAGGTTTAGCCAGATTTAAGTACGAATTCAAGGATAAGTCAAAATTCCACCTGAACATGTTTCCAATCAGAAAGGATTACTTTACTAATCTGATGCGGGAAGTGGGTTTTCAGGAAATTGAAACGTTCGGGGATTTTCAGGAGACATATAAAACAGACGACCCTGACTTTTACATTCATATTGCTCACAAAGAATATAAATCCTAAATGTTAGAAAAAGAAAAATTAGTTGATGTAACGAAGGAATATTACGATAGCAAAAATGCCGATGAATTCTATCACACCATTTGGGGTGGGGAGGACATTCACATTGGTATTTATGAAAGAGAAAATATGCCCATTTTGGAGGCAAGCCATAATACCGTTCGCAAGATGACCTCACAATTGGAGGGTATTTCAGAAAGCAACGAAATATTGGATATTGGCTCCGGATACGGCGGTGCAGCTCGTTATCTTGTGAAAACTTTTGATTGCAAAGTGAGTTGTTTGAATTTAAGTGATGTAGAAAATGAACGCAATCGTCAAAAAAATGATGAGCAGGAGTTGAGCGACAAAATAACTGTCTACGGAGGCAATTTTGAAGAGATTCCTTTAAAGGACGAGCTGTTTGATGTGGTTTGGTCACAGGATGCTATCCTGCACAGTGACAGAAAAGACAAGGTTTTTCATGAGGCTTATCGCCTACTGAAAAAAGGAGGAACATTTATTTTTACCGACCCCATGCAGGCGGATGATTGTCCGAAGGGTGTATTGCAACCCATTCTTGACAGGATTCACCTGAAGCAATTGGGCTCTGTGAAACTTTACAAAGAGCTGGCTGGTGAGGTGGGATTTTCCATTTCAGAAATCATTGAAATGCCTGGGCAACTGGTTAATCACTACTCTTCCGTATTGGAAAAGCTGAGGGAAAACGAAGGACTGTTACTGGAAAAAGGTTGTGAGATGGAATACATTACCCGAATGAAGAAGGGACTTCAACACTGGGTAGATGGAGGAAAAGAAAATTACCTGAATTGGGGGATTTTGAAAATGGTGAAGTGATAAAGACAGCTAAAGACCAATATCCCCGGACTCCGTTCCGGGGTCTCCAGGAAATTGAAGAGACCACCTATCAAAAGTCAGAGGACTCAAATAAATTGTTCCTTTGATACACTTGGCAGGCTCCTTCTGGGAGATCCCGGATCGGAGTCCGGGAATTTCTTCTTTTACGAAGCTTATTGGTGAGGCTTTTCCTTCGGAGTTGAAACAATATAGAATATATAATTCACTCTCTTCATTTATCCTTTCAATTCAATCACATAGGAATCAATCGATTTGACCATCGTTCCGCGTGTATTGGTGAATTCATACACGTCGCAAAAGGCATATTTCTGACCGTTTTCAAGGATCATTTCGCCATTGATTGCGCCTTCTTTTCCGTGTGTGCTGATATGTTGAATTTGCAATTCCGCTGTTTTAACGTCTTGCATTTCTTTCAATGATTTCAGAAAAGCAACTTTTCCCTCAACTTTTTGATCTCCAATCAGAGTCCATTGAACATCATCGGAAAGGGATGAAGAGATAAACTTCAAATCATATTTTGCAAAGGCAATAGTAAGGTCTTTGAGGAATTCCCTTTTAGGGGAATTGCCGCAATCCGTTTGAAGGATTATTTTAGTCATAATTCAAGTTTATTTAATATTCATCGCCATTTCATTGAAAAAACAAGTCCTTATATCTTCAAGTAACTGAGGGAAAGGCTTTGCAAAATAATGATTTTGTCCTTTAAAAAATCTGACTTTTGGGTCATAAAACCTTGATGCATATACCTCCATATGAGTGGCAGGAACCACCTCGTCATCAATGCTGTGGTATAAATGAATTTCGCGAATAGCTGGCAGTTTTAGATGGAAAAGTTCATCAAGCTCGAAATCATCCCATTGCCAATTTTCATCGGCGCCCCAATAGGGTGATGCAATTAAAAAAAGGCCTCTGATATTGTTTTCTAACAATCTTTCCGACAAGTACTTCAACAATACTGACCCACCTAACGAATGACCCACAAGGATCCAGTCGCAATCATGACGGTGAATTTCTGAGTCGATACGATCCAACCACAAACTGCTTTCCGGAGCTTCAGGGAATGGCATTTTTGGATGGACGATTTCAATACTATCCGATAGTTGTTCTTTTAAATAATTCAATAAGGGAGTACTGCTTTTACTACCTTTTTGTCTGCCTGCAGAGTGTATAAAAAGCAATTTTAGGTTATTCATATTTGGAAAATAATCATTTGATTAAGCAGAGACCTTCAATCATTTTATAAATCAAGTTGGTGTTTTGCGACCCCCCGCTATGACTGATCTTTATAAGATTTTTGGCTTGGAATTAGCTCTTCCTTACCATACATCTTACCTCATTCATTCCGGTGTACCACTCAATGGCCATCGAGTCTTCATTTATCGGAGCAAGGTTGCCCAGTTCTTCAAATGCCTGGCCGATCGCTGGAATATTAGACATAAAGTCATTGATGTCTTTGTAGTAATATTCTCCTGCGGGGATCATTCTTTTTTCCCAATTAAATTGTTCCAGGTCGCCTTCTTTCTTTTCTGTAACGGCGGCTTTGTAGACGATTTTTCCTTTTTCACCAAACCAGGAAATGCCAAAGTAATTTCTTCCTGGCGGAGGTTCAAGTTTGCTGTGAATGGTTTCGTGCGCTTCTTTTACACCATCCGGAAAGGAACTGGCGGTTACACAGAAAATCTCGATATCATCGTATAATTGAAAAGTATCCATGTTTTAAGAGTTTAATGCTTCTTCCAGTTCTCTTACTACTATTTTTTTCATTCCCATCATCGCTTCCATTGCTTTTTTTGCCTTTTCTTTTTCAGGATGATTGATCATCTGTATCAATTTTTCCGGAATGATTTGCCAGGAAACTCCATATTTATCTTTTAGCCAGCCACACATTGATTCTTGCCCTCCATCATCCAGGAACTTATTCCAATAATAATCCACCTCTTCCTGATCTTTGCAATCAACATAAAAGGAGATGGAATCATTGAACGGAATGTTATCCGGTTTTCCGATTAGTGTTGAAAATTGTTGTCCGCAGATCTCAAAGGAAACGACAAAATCATTTTCTTGAAGAATCTTCGAACCAGGGAACATACTCACATAATAATTTGCAGCTTCTTTTCCTTGTGATTCAAACCAGAGGAATGGAGTTATTTTTTGTACAGTTACCATAGTTTCAAGTGTTTTTACTCAAATTTACGAGATATACATATCCATTGGCTATAGTAAATACGACATAATGAAGGGTTGATCGCGACAAATCAGAATCGTAATTTCACTAAAAAATTTGCATATGATAAATGTGGTAATTGTTATTCCTAAAGGACAGTATAGCATGGTAAATATCCAGGGAACTCACCTTGTTTTTAGCTGGGTTAATCAGGTCGTTGAACAGCAAACCGGACAGCCTCGATTTCAAGTACAACAGGTTGGGGCAGAAAAGCCTGTTGTGCAGTCTGATGGAAACTGTGTAGTTATACCAGAAAGAACAATAGATCAGGTTGAAAAAGCCGATTTGATTATCATCCCCGCGGTGCATGGAAACCTTGATGTTGTTATCAGAGAAAACAAGGAATTAATTGCCTGGCTGATTAAACAGTACAAAAGAGGAGTTGAAATTGCTTCGCTTTGCGTAGGAGCGTTTTTATTGGCGGAAGCCGGATTGCTAAATGGAAAACAGTGTTCAACTCATTGGGCGCATGCACAGGAATTCCGCAATAAATACCCAAAAGCGATCCTTAACGACGATAAAATCATCACTGATTGTGATGGTATTTATACAAGTGGAGGAGCTTTCGCTTTTACAAATTTATTGCTGTATCTCATTGAAAAATATACCAATAAGGAGATGGCCATTCTGGCATCTAAAGCCTTTATGATCGATATTGAAAGAGGGAGCCAGTCACCTTTTATCATATTTACCGGGCAAAAATCTCATGGAGATAAAGTGGTTCTAACAGCACAAGAATATCTGGAAAAGCATTTCAGTGAGAAAATCACGGTAGACGAGCTTGCTGATCAGCTGGCTGTTGGAAGAAGGACCTTTGAGAGAAAATTTAAAAAGGCAACGGATAATTCAGTTGTCGAGTACCTGCAACGGGTGAGGGTAGAGGCTTCCAAAAGGGAACTGGAGAGAGGCAGAAAAACGGTCAATGAGGTGATGTTTGAAGTGGGCTATTCGGATTCCAAGGCGTTCCGGGATGTGTTTAAGAAATACGCGGGGTTGACACCTGCGGAGTATTTGAAAAAGTTCAATTGAAAGGAAATAACAATATCCATCCCAAGATTATAGAATTTGAAGCACCGTGATTTAGTTATTGGTGCTTATTTGAAATTTGTTTTTTGCATTTTGTAGTTTCTAAAGATATTATTTCAGTAGGCCTTCCAGGATATTTCTATTTACCTTGAAAACCGTTCCATGACGCGTTCCTTCAGGAAAATCAATTTGATCGGAAATATCGGCCCAGTCTTTCAGATCTTTGGAAAGAACAGCTCCCATTTCATGATCACGGTACCGGTCAAAATAAACAATCCAACCCATATCTGTTTCAACAGCTGTCGGCCCTTCCACCCAATTGTCCGTCATCGGTTCTGATGCTTCCGAATAGGGTCCTAAAAGATTTGTACTCGTTGCAATTCGGATATTTTTTTCAGGTTCAGGATAGCGGATCTCATTTTTCAAAAACATGTAGTAAGTATCATCCACTTTCTGAATGGTGGCATCAATGACGTTAAACCCTTTATCATAAAGCAATTTGGTTTCGCTGAATTCTACAAAATCCCTTGTTGAAGTGTAGTACATTCGGTGGTTGTATCCATTGTCGCCGGTAGAATCCGTCTCTGGAAATCTGCCCGGAATGGTGGTTGCCCAGTAAATCAAATATTGTTCAGAATCTTCATCGTAAAATAATTCCGGAGCCCAGCAGTTTCGGGCGAGCGGTTCATGCTCCATAACAGGTATGTATTGTTGCTCGGACCAGTTGATCAAATCATCAGAATTAGCATAACCGATCCCTTTTTCATTCCAGCTGACCGTCCAGACCATGTGGAATTTGCCGTCAGGACCCTGTATGATACAGGGGTCGCGCATCAGCTTGTCTACTCCTGCCGTGGGTGTAAGGAAAGATTCATTATCGCTCAAAGCCGCCCATTTTAGGCCATCCTCGCTGTAGGCAAGATGCAGCCCGTCTTCTCCGTTGTTTTGGAAGTAGGAGAACAGATAGACATTTGAATGCTCATTGCTACAACCTAATACCAATGGAAGGAAGTAAAATAAAAGATTTAGGTTGTTGTAAATTCGTTTCATTTTTTTTCTTGTTTCAATAGTTTCTTTGGAATATCCAAATAAAAGATTTTTCCACCTTTAAAGGAAGTTGGCGGAGAATTTAAGAAAATGATAGCAGCAATTTTTTTATTTGGATCATAAGATGTTAAGGTTGCCACGCCTGGATCTCCACCCGTATGTGATGGATATCTTTTGATGAATAAATAGTAGAGCCAATGATCAAATTCGTCGAAATTAAAAGCGACTGCCTGGTATTTATGTACATCCGGAAATTGAATGGTATAGAACAGCGCGATGGTTTCTTTTTTTAGAAATGATTTCCCATCAATATTCCCATCATTTAGAATCAATTTAATCAATCTTGAGTAATCACTGACTGTAGTTCTCAGTTGACCATCGGGGAAGTCAGGATATCCATAATGTTTTAAAACCCGGGGTTCTTTTAATTCTGATTTCTTATCTGGTAGTTCATGAGGATGGGCGATGTTATCATGGGGGATTTCCTTGAGAAACCAATATGAATGTTTCATTCCCAAAGGGATGAAGATCTCTTTTTGCATATAAGTTGAAAAGTCCATTTTACTTACCTGTTCGATGACATAGCCCAATAGTGTGTAGCCCATGTTGCAGTATTCCCAATATGTACCAGGGTTTTTATTAAAAAAGTTTTGATCGGAATGATAAAATTTTCCTTTTGGAAGAAAGTAATCCCTGACAAACTTAGATAAAGGAATAGGAGAGTCCCCACCTTTTTCCAGGGTATAAAGTGGATCCATGATATTCCAGTTGTCTTTTAAGGAGGAAGTATGTGACAATAACATCCTTACGGAAATGGAATCCGCCGGGAAATGGGGATTTGATATTCCAAAGGGAAGGTAGGTGTTAATATTCGCATCCAGATCAATCTTTCCTTCACTATAAAGCTTCAATATGGCAAGAGCTGTCACAGGTTTGGAGCAGGATGCAATCAGGAAAAGTGTGCTGTCATTGACGGGTACTTTTGATTGGTAATTTTTCAGGCCAAAACTTTCGGTATAGGTGTTCAAATTCCTATCAATATAGGCGACTTGCATTCCGACGATTTCGGCTTTTCGCATCTTCTTTATGAGCCACTTTTCCAGGTTTGGATCATTGAGTTGTGCGAAAAGGGATATGGAATGGATGAACGCCAGGAAAAGAGCAATAAAAAACCTCATTCCTAAAATTAAAATGAGTGACTGAATTATTCGAGGGTTTGGTTACTTAATATAAGTTAAATGTGATGGGTGGATTAATTAAAAAGATTATGATAAATCCATTTCTTTCCTTTTTCCTTCAGCCAATGAAATCAAAAAATGATTATGATTTTTTGATGTACTCCCATCGCCAGGCCGGCCCTTTTCTGGAAACATGTCCCAGACCAGGAAAATTAAAATGAAACCCATTGACAAGCATATTTTCACTATTTGCCAGATCCAACAATTTTTCCCTTGTCTTCGTAGCTTTCTCATGGTCAAAATCGTAATTGGTCCGCCAGTTGATCCTTTCGATATGAATGGGATGAAGGAATGCATCGGAAATATATAGCAACGGTTCGTCAGCATTTCCGATAATCAATGCAATTTGACCTGGTGTGTGGCCTGGTGCGGTCACTGCCTTAATTCCGGGTAGAATATCTGTCAGTTCTCCTTCGATCAAATTTAAATACTCTTCTTTCAAAGGTGTGACCTTATTTTCAACAAACCATTTGAATAAGGGAATTTGGCTATCAGACTTGGAGGAGTGCCAAAAGTTCCACTCGTCTTTGGGCAGGTGGAATTTTGCATTGGGGAAGTTCAGCTTTGCTTTATCTGAATAGATTCCTCCGATGTGATCAAGATGGAAATGGGTAATGATCACATCTGTAATGTCTTCTTTTTCAATCCCCTCTTCCTGCAACAGGTGAACCAGCTTTCCTTTTAACTCAAATGAATTCCCACGAAAAACGAGCGGTTCATCCGAATAACCTGCTCCTGTATCGATCAAAATGTTTTTATCCCCATTCTGAAGTAAAATGGCAATGAATGGCGAAGAAATATGATCGGGGTTTAATTGAAACTTATCCATTTCTTCCTGCAGTTCCTGCTGGTTGGCATTAATGAAATAATCTTGGGCTTTATATTTCCACATCAGGTCCCGAAAGATTGTGCATCTGAAATTCCCCAATATGAATCTATATTTATTCTGATACATATTGTTTTATATTACTGCTTTTTAATGAAGTATTAATCTTTTTTGGTAAAGTCACCTGCTGCAGGTACTTCAATTCTTTTGTGTGATTTGTTGTGCTTTTCCAAAATATTCCCAAATGAAAAATTACAAGTACTACTCGCTCTAAGTTTTTCATCGGATTAATATTTAATGGTTATTTGTCCGAGTAGTGAATGAAAAAATATCACTATTGGTAGAATTTCCCTGACTATCCCTGGCTATTACCATCCAGAAGTATTTGGTATTGTATTTTAATTGATCCTTGATTGCGAAATCTGTTACTGGTATGTTTTTAGCAACTATGGATGAAGGTGGATTACATTCATCGATTAGCATATCATAGGTCACATCATCTCCATCCGGGTCTGTGGTATCGTCCCAGTTAAAATAGGGAATTAAGTAGACATTAGTCGCGCCATCAGTTATTTCCCGCAATTCAAAGTCATTGGGAGGGTTGTTTGCTTCTTTTGGACACGGCTCCTCGTTTTTAGAACATGACAAAAATGTCATCAACGTTAAAATAAACAGATAATTGATCATGTTTTTCATTCTTACCAAAAAGAAAATTTTCTTGTATATTTTACTCTTTTGCAAGCTTGACAAAGTCCGTGGCATAATCCCTCATGGTTTTCATATCGATTGGAAATTCCTTTAACACAGGTTCCATGTCCATTTGATTACCAAGGGCATAGCCTAACATCAAGGCTACAAAGGATTCCTGTAAGGGATCCGGCGCATTTTTCTTTTGAGATTGAAGGCTCTGCACGGGGACGAGTTCTACGCTAAAAGGATTGCCTGTCATCTCCTCAAATATTTTAATAACTTCCAACGGACTAAGAGCTTCCGATCCGCCGATTTTGAACACTCGATTTTTGGCAGCTTCGTTACCTGCCATCGCTACGGCAAACTTTGTGACATCTAGATAAGAAACCCAACTGATTTTTGAAGTTCCATCCCCGTAAATCCGCGCCTTGCCATTTGCGGCATCAAAACCTAGTGCTTCGCTCAGCCAGACCTCCATAAAGAAATTAGCTTCCAGAATAGTGTAATTCACCCCACTTTTCTTTATATGTTCTTCCACTTTTAACTTAGCATCCGAAAGTGGAAATGGAAAGGAGGGGTCTTTTACAAATGAAATGAAGATGAAATGTTTCACTCCGGCATTCGCTGCTGTATGCACCACATTCAATTGTCCTTCCAGGTCTACCGTTTGTATAGAGTCGTCTTCCTGTCGTGAAAATGTACAGGAAGCAGTAGAAATAACTGTGCTAGCACCATAAAAGGCTTTGTCAAGCGAGGACGGGTTTTTCATATCTCCATAAACAAGCTCGCAACCGTATTCTTTCAATTTATTGACTTTTACGGGGTCGGATGTCTCCCGTACCAAAGCTCGTACAATTTTTCCCTGCTGGGTTAATTGATGGCAAATTTCATCACCTAATAATCCTGTTGCACCAACTACTAGATTCATAATTTTATATTTTATTGTTTGACTATTGTCTGTTTTTTTGCATAGCAAAACCGTTATTCCGAATTGGGAACAAACTTTTTTTGATATTTCTACCTATATAATTCCTTTGAGAAATGTTCTTTGGATAGCAGTGGCTCTTCATCAGGAACCACTGCTTAATCCAATTTTAACTTAACTATGATAAACAGAATTATAAAAGCACTTCTGCTTCCTCTGGTTGAATTTGGCGGATCAATTCTGCTTTATCTACACTCATCCAGTGATTGATAATTTTGTTACTTTCGATCTGGTAAATTATAATTCCTTCAAAGCTTGCTTTTTTTCCACTTGGTGGAATCCCCATGAACTCCTCAACATGGATTCCTTCAAATTGAAACCTAACAGTTACTTTATTACCTTCCGCGATCATATCCAATATATGCATACAATAAAGAGGAAAGGCCACTTCAAAGACCTCAATATGACTCTTTAATTCATAGTCCTGATCCGAGATATACTTGTCGATCAGGTATTTAGGTTTAGGGTTGTCCCCTTTTAAAACTTCATCAAAATAATCTCTGATGAGTTGTTTATTTTTTTCGATCATGACTTAAAAGTTTTGGTTATCATAATTAATTTAAATTTCATAGTTAAAACTAAGAAGTTTGAAAAGATGGGTATTGTAAAAAACGGACATCTATTAGGAATTTTTATTTTTTGGTAGAATCAATTATTTGTTCCCTCAACTGAAGGTGCTCACGAATGAAATCAGCAGGGTTTTCTCCTGTATAGTGTATAAAGTCCTTGATGAAATGGGATTGATCGTAGTATCCCCCGTCGTCGATAAATTCCTTCCATGACTCACAGGTGTTTTTCATCAGGCACTGGTTAAGCTGCCCAAAGCGAATGACACGAGCATAGGCCTTTGGGCTAATTCCCACTCTTTCTTTAAATTTCCTTCGAAATTGTCTTGGACTTAAATTGATTTGATCCGAAAGTTCATCGATGGAAAGCATTCCTTTCTTTTCATAAATAATATTGACCGCAAGGTCAATTCCTTCGACCGTTGGACTTTTCTCCGATAGCTTTCTCATTAAAAAATCTTCAAGTATATCAATTCTTTCCTGATTGGATTGTGCTGAACAAATTTTCAGAAGGACCTCATCGCCCTCCGAACCCAATACTGAATTTAAATCGATTCGTTTATCGATGATATCTTCAGGATTAGGTATAGGGATAAGTTTTTGGAAAGCTGTTCCTTGAAAAATGATACCGCATGTTCCTACTTTGCCTTGAAACTTTAGAGAATAATTTGTCATGGAAAGTCCCGATAGGAAACAGTTAGGCAGGTATTCACCCTGGCTTTTTTTATTGTATAGCTGGTAACGGTTACCATAATTAAAAGTAATAGCGAAGGAGGGGTTTGCAGAACTGTTAAGAACAAATGGATGATCGAGTTTATCCTGGTGTTCGAGAATGTAATAGCAGCGAACAAAAGGTTTTAATTCAGGTGATGGAAGGAATTTTTTATAAATCATCCTATTGATGGTTATTTATCTAAAATAAAAAGTAAAAAGTATATTATGAAGGAATATTTCTTCATAATAACATCAAGAGAAACATTTTAGAGAAGGCGTTTTTCAATTAGAAATAAAAATTAGGTTCATTGAGAAGTATATCTTGCTTTCGGTTAATGGAAAAAGTAACTTTCAGTTAACCAAAACCTCTCATTCCTTGCAAGCATCGGTTAAAATCGACATCTCCACCCAACATTATTTTCCGTTCTATATGCATATTCTGGGAGGGATGTTCATTCTGTTTTCCCTTCTTATTATTTTGATGAATACCATTTTATCCATTTTATTGTTTATTGTAGGGATACTCTTTCTTACCACTCACTACCGGCTTTTCATTGACCCTCATGCCAATACATATAAAGAATACTTATGGATTATGGGAATGAAGAGAGGGGAGATAAAAAGCTTCCCTAAAGCTGAATACATTTTTATCAATTTGCTGGAAAGGGAATCTGAATTTGGCCTGGTAGCCAGGTTAAGTGCCAGAATGACCGTTTTTCAAGGTTATATAAGGCTGTCCAATGGTGAAGTGATATATTTTGGAGAGAAAAGAAGTGAAGAAGCCATGTATGACAAAGCCAAGAAATTAGCCCGGAATTTAGGTGTAATTGTTAAGAAGAATTATGATTGATCAATTTCTGATAATTGCCAAAATTTTAATTCAGTATTTACATTCAATTTTCTCAGGCGTATTATCTGCAGCAATTTTACTTACAATAAATCCAGCTAGGCTGTGCCCAACCAAAATTACCTTACCTTTAAAGTCTTGCAACACTGATTTTACTTTCTCGACATAGGAATCAAAGTTTACTTGAGAAATATCTGTTTTATCATCACCATGTCCAGGCAGGTCAAAGATAATGACGCTGCAACCGGATTGTTCCATTTTTTGCTTGGTAGCCTCTAACGACCAGGCCCCATGTACGATTACATAGGTTTTTTTTACATTTTCCATTATCTTAATTTTTTGTGCGATAAGATGAGTTGTTTATTTGATTATGATTTGAATGCTTTAAACTTTTATACAGTAGCCATTTCTAAATATTCAGTTAGCGGCTCAAATGCTGGCCTAAATTGCAAACCAAGTTCCTTGATGGCTTTATTATTGCTGTACATTACCCACTTTTTGCCTCTTGGATTTTCTCCATTAAGCATCCTGTGAATATCAGAAACCCGCCAGGTCTCGTTGCTGATAAAAAATTTTTCCCTATGCAAATTGGGTGTGACGACCGATTTATAAGTCGCTTCAGCCACATCCTTCACGGCAACCATTGCAAATTCCGTATCCTGATCAAAAAACGGCTTGATGGAAGGGTTTTCAATCATTTTGTTTTTAAAGGCATACAATAAATGACTGGAAGTACAATCTGGCCGGTCCGATAATGGTGGGCCTATGACAAAACCCGGATAGAGACTTACGATTTCAAAGCTCAATTGAGGGTTTTCATTTACAAATTTTCTTACCAATTGGTCTGCCTGATACTTAGCCCGGCAATAGGGGTCATGGGACTTGAGGGAAACGGTCGAATCTCCTTCTGTGAAAACGTGGTCTTCCCCTTTTACAGGATCGTAAAACATCATGGGAATATGCCCGTTGATGGCCACAATGGATGCAATAATAATCAACTTTTGAAGATCTGGCGCTGACTGGCAGGCTTTTATCACATTTTTTGTACCATTTACCGTGGGTATGATCATTTCTTCTTGCTCGACTTCTGCACCGAGAAAGAATGGTGTGCCTGTATGTACCAGATTGTGTGTTCCTTCTAAAAATCTTATCACTGAATCATATTCCCTCACATCACATTCAACTACTTCTACAGGCCCCATATCTAAAATATGTTGGAACTTGTCTTTTTTGGACTGATCTGTAACAGCAATTTTTACTTCATACCCAACATCAAGAAATCGTCGGGTAATATAACTGCCAATAAACCCACTTCCTCCAATAATTGATACTTGCTTTTTCATAATGATGTTGATTTAAGTTGAACATAGTTTATCCGTATTCAAGTTTTGAAAACTTGTACTTTAAAGTGTTTTCAAGCTAATTCTTCGTTAGTATTTAATTCCGCGAGTATTATTATTTTTCCTTCCTCATTCTGATAATTTATTCATTGCGCAAAGAGTCCACCGGGTTTGCCAAAGCAGCCCTGATGGCTTGGGCACTGACCGATAAAAGTGCAATGACCAATACCATTACACCGGGTGCAGCAAACAGCCACCAAAACAATTTGGTTCGGTAAGCAAACCCATCAATCCAGTGTTGTATCAGAAAATAGGCAATGGGAAGAGCTACCACACAAGCGATCAGGATTAGTTTGATGTAGTCTTTTGAAAGTGTCAGCCAGAGATTGGCTACCGAAGCTCCCAGAACTTTGCGAATGCCAATGTCTTTTGTTCGTTGACGTACTGAGTAGGCTATAAAACCTATTAACCCCAGACTGGCAATCAGAATGGCAAGGGAAGAGAACATACCGAATACTTTGCCAAACAATACTTCCGACTGGTATTGCTGATTATATCGGTCGTCTAGGAAAAAGAAGTGCAAGTCTCCATTTGCAAAACTTTTTTTCCACGTATCCTGCAAGGTTGTTATTGCCTCCGAGAGTTCCTTTTCTTGCGAAATTTTAATGGTTATGAACTCTTTATTGTAGTTAAAGGAAGCTTTTTGGTCAGAACCGGTATTATTATAATAAAATTCGGCATCGGTAAGCAAATAAACAATGGGTTCTACCTCTTCGTGCAATGAAGAATGATGGTGATTGGCCGCAACGCCAACGATCTCCCTCACATTGCGTTGATGCACTTGATCTTTGATCTTAGTTTGTATTGCTTCCTCTGCAGAGGCATACCCCAGTGCTTGTATTCCAGCTTCATTGATGATCACATTTTGCCTGTCGCTTGGAAACTCCTTACTGAAAAACCTTCCAGCTGTCAGTTGGATATCGTAACAATCGAAGAAATCGTGATCAACTAAAATCAACGTAAAAAGTTTAAAATCTTCTGTCCCGACTTTAGCATGATGCCAACTCATGGTATGCTGTCCCGGGTAAGACGATGAAAGTGCTACATGAGTAAAGAAACTCTGTTGGGCTAGTTGATCTTTGAAATATTCCATTTTATCCAAAAAGGTGGTGTCATTGCTAAAGGTATTTTCTATGACAACCATTTTTTCCTTATCGAAACCTAATGATTGCGATTGCATATAGTTTGTTTGCCTTAATACAGTGAGGGTACCAGCTACTAAAAGTATAGATATAGCAAACTGAAATACCATGATTCCGTTGCGAAGACTTAGTCCCATCCAGTTCATGCGAGGAATTAGCTTGCCTTTTAAAGCCCGGACGGGATTGAAGGAAGAAAGTGCTAAAGCAGGGTAGATGCCTGAAATAAAAGCTCCCAACAGATAAATCACTAATATCAGAAGCCAAAATAATTGTGTATTGGGAACACCAAATTGATAAATGGTAAGTTCGAGGTTTGTACCCAGGTATTGGTTAAAAAAAGGGAGTGCAACTATCAATAATAAAATTGAAATCGTAGCGCTGAAAGCATTGACAATAAATGCCGAAACGAGGAATTGCTGGATCAATTCTATCTTTCTTGCCCCAATTACCTTTCGTAGTCCCACTTCTTTAAAACGCTCCATGGACTGTACGGTAGTGAGGTTAATATAATTAAGCCAAGCCAACAACAATACGAGACAAGCCACAACAAATAAGGCATAGACCACTACCCGGTTGCCAGGTGGTTTCAGTTCCCTTCTGAGATTAGAATCCAGGTAGATATCTGCCAAAGGTTGAAGCGTAAAATCCTGGATGTAACCTTGATCTGTCAGTTGTTTATATTGTTTGCCTAGATCATTCAATTTGAACTGAAACGTTGTCAAGTTAGTATTAGGGTAAACTTTTATGTATGTGTAAAACTCTGCACCGGCTGCTCCCCAGACAAGATGCATGGGTGTTTCAAAAACACTGCTGTGGTATATTCCTTCAGCTATCAGGTGAGAGTTTTCCGGAATATCATCAATGATACCAACGATGGTGAAATTTTCTGCGATATCAGAAGATGGTCTTACCGCAATGGACTTTCCAATTGGATCTTTCGAACTACCCGGCACCGCATTTCTCCATTCCAACCCAAAAAGTTCATCGGCTTTGGACGCAGGTAAGACCAGGCTGTTCGATGCTATAAAGTCATCAGGGTTTCCTTTAATAAAGTGAAAGGAAAATACCTTGAAAAAGGAAGAGTCGGTTCCCATTAATTTTTCCGAATTAATAGGTATTTCATTTTCTCCCTCGAGAATAAATTTCACATACTTTGAAAGTACGATGTTGGATTTGAAGAAACGTGTGGAGTGTTCCACTTCAGCCAATGAGGTTTTTGCAACCGACCCCAAAGGGATCCAGTTGGACGCATTTTGGTCCGACAACTCTCCATTCTTGTAAGATTTGAGAGTTGCTCGATAAATACGTTCGTGATCCTTAAAAAACCTGTCATAACTCAACTCTTGGCTAATATAAATGACAATGGTCATAAATGCGGTAATTCCGATCGCCAGGCCAATTGTATTGACTGATGTATACAACTTGCTTTTCCGGAGTGATCGAAAGGTTGTAAGTAAATAATTTTGTAACATGGCAATGCGGTTAGATGCTGGGGTAAAATGCGGTTTAGCGATCATTTCCGGACGAAATAATGTAATAACGTCAAAAAACAGGAGCCATCTGGCTTTGTGTAAGCTCATTCGGTCTTTTTTCTCCTGGAATATTTCTTCCAGGTCGCCTTCTACATCCTCTACATAATCAGGATGGCAGAACCATCGAAGAAAACGAAATGACCAATTTGGTTTAGGCGAGATCATGGTAGCATGTTATTTGAATTCAAAAGCGATTTTGGGAATGGCTTCCCAAAGCTGGTTGCGATTGTCTCGTACTGAAGCCAGTACCCGTTTGCCATAGGGTGTAACCCTAAAGTAGCGTTTCCGCTTTCCACCCCGAATCTGTGTTGCTTCACCAAATCGTGAGTCAAGAAATCCTTTCTTTTCCATCCGTCGCAGGGCTGTCTGCATGGCGCCGACACTTACTTTCCGGTCAAGACGGTCTTCTATTTCTTTTTTGATAGAAACACCATATGCTTCGTCAAACAGAATGGCAACGGTGAGTAAAACGATCTCCTCAAATTCACCAAGTGGAACCTTATTCATAATGCGATTTTAATTTTGAATAAGGTTAAGGTAGGCAATTAATTATTTAATTCCTAAATGTAGTTAATATAAATTTTTGGGTGAGGACAATAAAAATTAAGTGTCCATCTGCGTACCCACCGCCCACACATTTCCCGCAAAATCTTTGAACATGCCCCGCTTATCAGGGTCGCCTTTTTGAATGGGTTTTTGCATTTCCTCACATCCGGCATCAAGGGCTTTTTGAAAGGTTTGGTCTACATTTTCGACATAAACATGGATAAGCATTTCATTTGGAGGGTATTGCTCAGATGAATTGCCCAACATGATAACGGAATCATCTATTTGAACTTCAGCATGCATGATCGTACCACCTGGATTTTCATAACGTCGCAGCTCTTTGGCGTCGAAGATCTGTTTTAACAGTTCGATCATTTTATCCGCTCCATCTACAATTAAGTAGGGGGAGACCGAATTGTATCCCTTGGGTTTAAATGGGTTCATATGGTGTCTGTTTTGCGAATTAGTTGTTAATATCTGTTAATCCTAAACTCCTGTAATACTCCTTAAATATTCAATGTAGACACTTCCTCTTTTCTCAGCAACAAGATCAAATATTAGTAGCATAGTCGATTGGATAGTTAATCCCATCCCCGCCCCCTTTATCATTGGATATTTGGTTGCCAGGAAAAACATTCCTATCCCTGCCAGTATAAAAGCAATTTCCACGATTTTGATCAGCTTGAAATTTCGTATGACTTTTTCCATTCTTGGTATTTCTTCGGTTCGTATCTTTGTTGGTTGCTCAATGGCATATTTGGTTACCCGAATCATGTCTTCCGGAGCCCGAAGAATGATGGTAACACAAATTACAAACAGCAAAACCGGGATCGCAAGAAAAGGGTAGGCCATTCCCCTGTAATAATCTGTTTTTACCTGGACGAGGAAGAAGATCGCCAGGCCTATGAACAGAAGAGCCAGTATCAAACCAAGTGTACATTGAGTCTTTTCACCGTCAAAATATTCCTGGATTGGCGTCATTTGAATTTCATTCAAGGTCAAGGTTTCCTGTCATGTATTTCAAATTGTATTTGAATTTATCTACCCTCCATCCATTTTCTTTGCGGATCAAATGGAGAAGGTAGGTGCCCACATATTCCCTGGTATTTCCATTTTGGGTATTCTTTTTAAAATGAGTGGCAGTTGCATATGCAAATACATCGGCATCTTTTTCACGAAGGGTTACAAGATGATTACCAACCAGGTGATTAACAGCATCCAAAGCAGCAAATCCCTGAGTCCATTTTTCACAAATTTCTTTGGATGAGATGGTAGTAGCGTTCACCCCCATTGATGACATGTCCAGTAAAACCACTTTGGTAAACACCTCCTCCTGTAGTTTGTCCCAATGCCGCTCATCTGTGTAGACAAATAATTTGTTGACAACTTCAATGATTTGTTCGCGAGGCGTGAATGGCTCCATGGCTTGTTTAGTTTTTTGAATATACGTACTATTTTTTGATTATAAAGGTTCGCTGAACTTACTAAGGAGATTGTTTAAATATATGGTGTTTTTGCTACTTGATTTAGGTACCTATAAAATCCCATATCATGACTTTGCATTTCCACATGCCATCACGAACAGGTTTCACTCATACTCAATCTTAAAAAAATAATAACAGACCAATCAAAAGTTAATATTTAGATAAATATTTGAAAGCTTTGGGTATAAAGTTCCTTTCTAGTTTTGGAGCCATTTCACATCAACGAAAGAACCAGGTTTATTGGATCAGACTGATCCAATATCAAATAGTGAATCCTCTTTATACAAGAAGGTGGCCAAACGGGACACCTTCTTTATTCCTAAAATTCAGATCATAGTCCGTCGACATTTTTAAACAATAGTTAACCCAGGCAAGACATTTACTTCATATGTTATAAGTAATTTTGATGTGTTGGATATCTTATTTTATATTAAACACGTTTGTATTTTATCATGCTTCTTGAACGGAAAAGGGCACATGGGTGCTCTTTTTTTATGGTCTTAAACAAAATAAAAGAAAATGCTAAACAGAATCGAAACTAATGAGTTGATCGATGCGATTGACCGAAAATGTGATAAAAGTGAAAAGCTAAGCTTTCTTGCTACCGCCGAAAAAATTACGGTTTACAGAAAGAATAAAAGGGCTCAGGTAACAATGGAAGAAATCGGGGAAATTCTTGAAAAGAATCATTCGCTATTGAATGAAGAGAGATCTCAATTTGACCTGGTTGCTGAATTTCTGATCAACCAATTGCATAAGAAAAACAAGCCTTATTCAGACTTGATGGATATAAGAAAATATCTTGAAGAAGAAACAAACTAAGTTCTCCCGGGAATTCAATTAGGATTTCCCTCAAAAAAGATATCGTACCTTTCCAGAAGCGCTACTTTTCTTTGAAGGTTTTCTGTTTTTTGCTGAATGGAAGAATTTGAATGAAGCAATTCAAGAACCTGTCGCATCAGTGGAATCACCTTATCTCTGAGATGAATACTTTTCTTTAATTCACTATTAAGCATTTCACGGCTCTGTTCATACTTCTCTTTATATGTGGAATATTTACCCTCCAGTTCTACGATTTTGGTTTCCAATCGATGGCATTTTTCTTCAAGTAGAAAAATCAGTTCGTCAGGCGTGTAATGTTCATTGAAAGACATAAGATCAGCAAATATTTAGTTGATTTCTGTTGCCAATTAATAATTGCTAATTACGGCTGAAGCATAAAGAATTGTACAAACAAGGCTTTAAATATTTGTTATGATTTATCAGCGATATGATAATAATTTATTCAATTGTACTGTATGGAAAGTATTTCTTGATGAGGAATCGACATTGTTGTCTTCTTAGAAGAGTAAAAATCTACTGTGCCCGATAATGCTGGAACAAGGAATAATTTATTGATCGTTTTCTATGATTAGTTTTTCATCTCCTTCAACCAAATCAACTTGTTCTTCCGTAAGATTTGCCGATTGAAATTCTATTACTTCCGTTGATTGGGAAGTTTCAACATTTTCCTCTTTTGGATGGAGTAAAAAGAATGACAGCAGTATAAGTGTCAGAAATATGATGCATTTAAAAATATCTTCCTTCATGATTGGTTATTGGTTTATAACAATTTATATTATTAATATAACTTTTCCTAGAAAAGTCACCCCTGTTTTTAAAATTTTGTTAATCAGCAAAATTTAACTGGTCATCTGATCTATACATTAGACCCGTATTACCACTGCATGGTTCATAACGGGTAAGAATAATTGGGATTTGTTTTCATGCCTTTACAAATAATCTTCCATTAATGAAATACAAGAATGAAGGTCACCTGCATTTGAAGAAAAAGTGTGCAGGATTGCTATTTTCTTGTATCAGCATAAAGTCATATTTGATAACAAATATTTTCAGGTAGCAATTTTTGATTAGAAGACTTTTTGTTCTATTTGCACTGTCTTGCCGGATTTACCAAATGTAGGAATCTCCAGGGTAAATGTAGTTCCTTTTCCTCTTTCAGAATTCAGGTGGATCCTTCCATTCAATTTCTTTACACATTCATTTGTGATATATAGTCCCAGTCCGGAGCCATCAGCTTTATCGTTTGCCCTGAAAAACATTTCAAAAATTCTCTCAGAATATTCATCAGGAATACCTATTCCATTGTCTTCGAACGTATAGACCGTGTTTCCATTACTATGGATTATTTTGATATGCAGAAATGATTTCTTTTTGTGGTCGATAAATTTAATGGCATTTGAAATCAAATTGTTAAAGATAATTTTTAACCTGACCTGATCGGTAATGACAGTTTCCATATCAAGTGATAGACGAATGTCTATCTTGTCATAGTTTGGGTGAAAGGTATGGTTCTCCAGGATATCGTGGATAAATGGTTCCAGTGCGATTTCTTTGTATTTAACCTTATTCCTGGAATTTCTTGAATAGTCGACGATTTCATGAATGAAACTTTCCAGTCTGAAAATGCTTTTTTCCATCATGTCAATGAGTTTGAAACGCTCCGCTCTGGTGGGTTCCAGCCGAAATACATTAATCAAACCCAGGATGGACTTTAAAGGAGCGCTAAGGTCATGAGATGTGCTGTAAACAAATCGGTCGAGTTCTTCATTTCTGCTGGCCAGACTGGCATTTACATTTTCCAGTTCAATGGTGCGTTCCTGTACTAATTTTTCCAGGTTTTCCTGTCTCTTTCTCAATAAATAGCTGGTTAGATAGCGTGTGATGAATATCAAAATAAGGGCAGCTAAACTTACTAAAATATAAAACTCAGCTGTTTCATCAAACGGATAATCAACAATGAACTCAATTCTTGAATGATCACTCCAAACGTAGTTACCCGTTTTCTTGGCCCTTACTTCAAATTGATATTCTCCTCCGGGTAATTCAGCGAATTTAGCTATGTGATCTTCTAAAGGAGTAGACCAGGAAGAGTCCAGTTCCGGAATACGGTAACTATATAAAATTGATTTGGCTGGATAAGAAGGGCTGGAATAGTTGATTTCCAAATAGCTTTTGCTGGGAAACTCTTTTTTTTCAGTTTTCCTAAAATCTACCTTGTTGCCATTGATAAGCAGGTTAAGTATAACTGGTTTTTCTGTTTTCTCCGGGCTCTGACTGCTGAATTTACTAACAGCAATCCCAGAGGATGTCCCGACCCAGATCCTGTTATCATGCAAAATTATGCTCTCGTTGTTAACGGAATTGGAAGGCAAACCAATCTTTTCATTGTAGAATGAGTACTCGCTTGAGTATTTGTTGTATCGGAATAATCCACGGGAATTTCCAAACCATACAATATTATGGTCAATCGCAATCGATCGGATGAACAAATTTTCAAACTCCGTATTGAACTCGATTTTTTTAAGGTTGTTGTTTCCGTATTTGAATAACCCGGAGGAGGTGCCGATCCAGACATTTTCACTGTATATTTCAATTGCTTCAATCCTAAATTCATGATGAAACTGCTTTTCAAATGGAGGCCCAATGGCTGCGAAATTTTTATCATGGTGAGATTTAAAATATATATAGTGGTTTGGGTCACTTGTTCCAACATAAACACCATTTTCATGAATTGTGATAGTTGTTGGCAGGCGGTCCGATCCCAAATCATCGAGCTTATAAATAATTGTTTTGTTTGCAACAGGATCAAAACAAATTACATTGGGATTGGCTTCCTGTGTCATCCATAAATTATTAAATGAATCGCTCGTTACAGAAAAAATATATCTTCCATAGTGGCTGAAGTCGAAACTGTCAACCTTTACATCATTTAGGAAATGAAAAAGAGAAGATCCGTTGGCAGTCCATATACCCAAATCGTTGATTACACCACTTAGATAATACCCATTTTTATCATAAGACAACTGAATAACCCTGTCCATGTCTCCTTCATACTTCCAGAAATGCTCTTTACTTAGAAAATAGACATCCTCTTCTTTCGGTTTAGAAAAAATTGATTCAATATATAGATTGGACAAAGGGATTTCGAGGGTCTTAAACTGAGTGGGTAGCAAGCTGATTACTCCTTTTTCACTGCTCACCCAGATATTTTTGTCTTTACTTTCAAAGATCTGATTGACGGTAACATAATTTTCTGTCACTTTTTTCGAAAAGATTTTTTGGCCTGTGAGATCTATCTGATACAGGCCTGAATTGGAGGAACTTGCAATCAGTTGATTGTCTTTTGTTTTGAGCAGGTAGGAAAAATCATTATTCAAATTTAACCTTTTAAAGGAAATCGATCCCTTATGAAAAGATCCTTCCCATACATCACTGGAGGTGGCGATAAATATTCTATCGCTTACCATTAACATATGAAAAACATCAATGATGTTTTCGTCTTTCAAAAGTGGAATAATGCTATCTGTCGAATATTGGTAAATGAAAAAATTTCCAGGAAATGAACTGATTAAGATAGAATCGCTATTGATCTGGGAAAAATTAAAGGACCTGATGAAGGAAGTGCTGTTTTCTTTGTCATCAAACGCATATCTTTTCAAGGTTGAGCCATCATACCGGGATACTGATTGGGGTTCGCCAAACCACATATTATTGAAACTATCGACAAATGCAGATTTTGGAAACCAGACTTTTCCATCCGTTTGGGTATTGGCTCCATCAAGTACTTCATTAAAAATCAACGTGTCTGATTCGGGTTGGATATGGGTCACACCCATATCATCGATGACGTATAATTCTCCTCGATTATCTGTGAAGAAACTTTTTATATAGGAACTTGTGGTAGCATGTTTGAAAGAGGTAAACCTGAATCCATCATATTGTACGAGCCCATCATCTGTGCCAATCCAAATAAACCCCATCTTATCCTGGGCGATGGTTTTGACAATCTCTGTAGTCAATCCATCCTCAGCTCTAAACTGGGTTTGGTAGTATGATTGAGCTACAGAATTATAGCCATTAACTATTGTCATGCAGATGAATGCAATTCTAAAAAGTTTCGATAAAAGCAAACCCTTCATTTTTCACCAGTGTATTATTTAATATTAAGAAAAATTCAATCGGATAGCTACTTTTTAATTAAAGGGGTTTGGTTGTTTTCTAATCAAATATTTCGATTACTAAGTCCGGATCGATTGGAGTACTTCGAATACGAACCATTTACCAGGCAACTGTTGAGAATGATTAAAACTAAAATTACAGATTCATAATCCTTGAAATGCTTATAAAAAGGAAATACAAATTATCTTAAATGATTAACTTGATTGAGTCAATAAACCAAACAAATAAAACCATGGCGAATTACAAAGTTGAAGAGGTCGAGGGAATCGGGCCAGTAAGAAGTGAAAAGCTGAAAAATGTAGGTATTAACACTACCGATGCTTTGCTTCTCCACTCCAAAACTCCCAAAAGCAGAAAAGACCTTGCCGAGAAGGCAGGGTTATCCGAACATGAAATTCTTAAATTTGCTAACATGGTAGACCTGTTTCGAATTAACGGGATTGGTTCGGAATATTCCAGTCTGCTAGAAGCGGCAGGAGTTCATACAGTTTTGGAATTAGCACAAAGAAATGTCGAAAATTTGACGGCCAGATTACAGGAAGTTAATGAGGTGAAAAAGATGACTCGCCACGTGCCTGGTGTAAATGAAGTCAACCAATGGATTGATCAGGCTAAAACACTGCCACGGGTTTTGGAATATTAGAGCGTTATCAATGCAATGCTAAACCTTCTACAAATTGACCTAAGCCAGTCAGATAAACTTGAGAGTTGTTAACTTAATGGTAATAATTAGATAACATACTTAATGTTAAGTTAATGTAACTTTGGGTAATAATTTTTTAACACAGATAGGTCAATGGAAAAATCAGAAAATACAACAAAAACAACAGCTCAAAGCACTGACGCCAAGGCTTCACAAACCAGAAATGTCAATGCACCGAAAAATCGCAGGCAACTTGGAAAAACATCTTCTTCTCAACAACCTGCTAAAAAGACTTCGAATGTTACCAATAGAAACCAGGTGAAAGAAACGATATCAAAACCAATTGATAAAAAAAGCCTGAAGCTGGAAAAACTAAAGTTAAAATTGAACAGCAAACAAGAAGAGCTTAAAGAAAAAGAAAATCATATCAAAGACCTTGAGCTTTCCGCTCAGGAGACAGAAATCAATATTGTTGGTTTGATAAGAAACAAGGGCAATAAAAAAACCAAAAAGCAGCTAAAATCAAGGCTTAAGAAAACTGTCAAAGAAATACAAAGGGAGGCAAAGAACAGAGAAAAGATTGAAAAGAAAATTTCTCAAAGAAGCAAAAAAATCAATAGGTTGTCTGAAAAAATACCAGCTTAAGACTTTTAGCTAATTCATCAACTTTACTCAAAATCATGAAATTTAAATCCCTTTTATATCACCCATTGGTATACTATGCCCTGTTCTTTCTTACCATTTTTATTTTAATGGAATTTTTGTAAAAATATTTGTAGACAGGATAATTTAGCAAACTGATTTTCTGCATACATTTGTCAATTCTTAAGCTTAAGATGTATGCATGCCTCATCTTTGTTATTCAGCATTGCCGCTTTGGTAGTGGCAGGCTGTCAGATGCAACCAAAAGAAACGGTTGTTGAAAGTCCCACAAAGGAGAAGTACGAACTTTTAGGTTATGAATCAAAAGTTGCCTGGGGAGAACACC
The DNA here is from genome assembly GCA_913057175.1 of uncultured Cytophagales bacterium. Lineage (GTDB taxonomy): Bacteria > Bacteroidota > Bacteroidia > Cytophagales > Cyclobacteriaceae > CAJXNP01. Next base: position 33,840 of record CAJXNP010000027.1, on the reverse strand, counting down.
TGGTAACCATTGGTGTGTGCGATGATTGTCACTCACCAAAGATCATGACTGAGAATGGCCCTGAGCCCGATCCTTCTCTTCGCTTGTCCGGTCATCCGGCATCAATGGAGCCAGCCAACCTTGATCGAAAAGTAATCGAACAAAACGGCTATGGCGCTTGTAACCCTCACTTGACATCCTGGATTGGTCCATGGGGTATTTCCTATGCGGCAAACCTCACATCGGATCCAACAGGAATTGGTAACTGGACGGAAGAAAACTTTTTCCGCGCTATTAGGGAGGGTAAATTTAAAGGCCTTGAAAATGGAAGGATGCTTCTGCCTCCTATGCCCTGGCCAAATTACCGATACATGACTGATGATGAACTATCAGCCATTTTTGCATTTTTGAAAACGGTGCCACCCGTTAAAAATGTAGTACCCAACCCACAGCCACCTGTGAGCGCAGTCATGTAACCGTAATATTTATCAAAAAGGGCAGGACGGGTTTCTGTCCTTTTTGTATTTCAAGCCGAAAGGAAATAGGAACACGGAATTCAAAATTAAAGGTTAAAAGGAAGCTACAAAGTTAGTGGTCTTCAAACTATCAATGGTTGGTACATATGTTTGCTGAAGTTGGCCGGACGGAATAATTGAAGAACAGGAGAGAATGATTAAAGTTTCTGAGAACTCAAATCTCAAATGCTTGAAAGTTGATGATTAGTATGCACTTATCGGTGTTTTCTGTAATTGGCAATCCTCGACCACCAGTCATTACCAAACGACCGTTCTAAAAAAATCATGTGATCTTAAAACCGGTATTTCTGAAAAGTGAAAATCTTCAACATCTTCTGTTGCAACTGGCACCCCGAAACCCAAATACCCACTCAACTCAATAACCCAATAACCAATTAGCTCAACTAAGAGGTCGGAAGTCGGAAGACCGAAGTTGGAAGTACCAGCAACAAGCAACCAGTAACCAGAATTCAGTAACTCAATTAACCCAATCAACCAATTAACTCAACTAAGAGGTCGGAAGTCGGAAGACCGAAGTTGGAAGTACCAGCAACCAGCAACCAGTAACCAGGATTCAGTAACTCAATTAACCCAATAACCAATTAACTCAACTAAGAGGTCGGAAGACCGAAGTTGGAAGTGCCAGCAACAAGCAACCAGTAACCAGCAACCAAAACAATCAACCCATTTAACTCAATATCCCAATTAACTTAATTAACCAATTAACCCAATAACTCACTTATCCAGCCACGACTTAAACGATGGTGTTTTCTCCGATGAAACGACAATGTCTTCTTCAACAGGCGGTGTCAAATCAACCTTCAAACGCCCTTTGAAATAGGGATGAACCTCTTTAATTCCCTCAAAATGAACTACGTATTTCCGGTTGATGCGGAAGAAATCATTGGGATTCAGAAGGTTTTGCAGTTCTTCCAGTGACTGGTCCAGGGGGAATTTTTCATTGGTACGGGTGATCAGGTAGCTCAGCTTATCATGTGAAAAGAAATAGGCGATTCTTTCCACCGAGATGGCTTTGATCTTCTGGCCGATTTTGACGAGAAAACGAGATTTGTATTCCGGTTGATGATTTAAGATCATATTGGCGAGTCTGGTCAAATCATCCTGATGAAGGGGTTTGGAAGATGTCCGGACCTTTTCCATGCATGTTTTCAATTTAGTCTTATCTATCGGTTTGAGAAGGTAGCCAATACTATTCAATTCAAAAGCTTTGATAGCGTATTGATCGTATGCTGTTGTAAAGATGACGGGGCAATCTGGTTTAAATTCCTGAAAGATATCAAAGCTCAGGCCATCTGTCAGCTTGATATCGCTTATGATCAGGTCGGGCATTTCATGATTTAAAAACCAGTTCTTTCCGGTTGCCACATCTTCTATTTGTCCAACGATTTCAATCGAGGGATCGATCTGCTTCGCGTAGTTGATGATTTGTTCCTGCGCCAGGAATTCGTCTTCTATAACCAGTACTTTCATTCCTTGATTTATTTTTAGATTCTATATATAGTAATGTGGATAATTAAATTTTCTTCTCATATTTTTCGCATTTGTTATTCAATGCTTGGATTCTTTTTCCCACTACCTCTTCCAAAGCCAAAACTCCCCTCCTGGGAGGGGTTGGGGGTGGGTCCATTTGTTTGTTCTTAATTATTCATGTCAATATTGTATTCAACTCAAAGTCTATTTTCCTTTTAATTCCTACCACAAAACTATTTATGACAAGTTCATGTTTTTCTTCAACCTTCTTGTTAACTCTTTTAATCGCTGGTTATTTGGGATTATTTTTCTTTTCATTGTTTAGGACGCACCCCTGCCCCTCCCGGGAGGGTAGTTCGGCGCGATGAATGCGTGATTGATATTTGAGAAACTTCCTTCTTTTCCTGTTCAAATATTTATCCGTTTGTCTTCACAACTCAAATTCGTAAAGAGCCAATTTGTAGCATCACGCCTCCTCAATTTCAATCAATGGTACAATTACCTCAAAATACTTTCCGCTGTCAATGACTTTTACATGTTGATCTGTAAAATACTGATAGCGGTCGCTGATGTTTTTCAATCCACTTTTACTGGAGTGGGAGGGCATCAACAGTCTTTTCAGGTTGTTTCTTACCTGTAGGCAATCCCGTTCCAATTCATTGATCTCGATGATCAGCGGATCTGTTTTCGTAAATGAATTATGCTTAATAGCATTCTCAATCAAAAGCTGAATCGTCAGGGGAGGGAGCTGCCAGTCCAGCTTCTTTTCTGAAATATTTTTTTTCATATAAAGTGCGTCACGGAACCGTGTCGCAATCAATTGAAAATATGCATCGATAAATTCCATCTCCATACGGAGGGTGATCAATTCCGAAGTTTTCGTTTGCAGCATGAAGCGGTACACCTCGGCAAACTTTGTCAGGTACTCTTTAGAGCCTTCCTTGTCCACCTCTATGAGTGATGATAAAATATTCAGGTTGTTAAATAAAAAATGTGGGTCGAGGTGATTTTTCAGGTTTTCCAGCTGGGTACGCACACTTTCCTTTTCCAGTTTTTCCGATTTCAAATGGATCTTCTTCCATTCATTGATAAAATGGATCACATAATAAATGCTGAATATGGGCAAGACGATCAACGACCCGTAAATATTGACCATGGCGACCTGGTTGGGGGAGGGTGGGTCATTCGTAAAAATGATCTTGAAAATAAAGTAGCTGACGTTAAAGCATGCAAGTGAATATATAAGAACACTTATCAGTTGGACAAAAAACCGGACGGACAGATATTTGTCCCAGGGAAGCTTTTTATTCAGGAACCTGGAAATCAGGCGGTTCCCGAGGGGAATGAGAATGATCAACAGCAAAGTCCAGAAAACGGTGATGGCATATGCGTGAAAATCGGATTGGATCAGGTAGAAAAGAATGGCAACAATAATGAATAAGAGAATGACCAGGTAGATGTTAGTATGCTCCTTCTTTAAATACATAGGCCGTTAGTCGAGAATAATTTCATCCACATTCGCCCATTCAATCGTAACAGGATGGTCCAATCTTTCATTGATCACCACAATACCTTCGTTTTTCTCGCTCACATCCTGCAATATACCCAATGTCAATTGCCGGCCGTTTTTCAGGGTGACGTTCGTGTAAGTCCTGTTGCGTGGGCTGATCACGGAAATATAGCGGAACGGGATAATGTATTTAATGTTTTCCATCATGCCTTCCAGGTGCTCCAGGTCCCAGGTTTCATCTTTGTCAAAAACGATCTGACCTCTCCATGTCTTGCTGTCCAGGGTTTTGACTCTGCCTGTCAGCCTTTTTGGTGATTCGTATGATCGGTAAGGCTGGCCACTGTACCGGTTGGTATGATCGAAACAGACCTGGATGAATTCCTCCCAGGGTATGCTGATCCGGCCGACATCGTTGATGCAGACGTTGATTCCCTGGTTTCGGCAGTCCACATCATTTGAGCCATCCAAAATCGCTTTTTGATCATTCAGCTTGGTAATCTCGCTTTTGCAATCTATCCTCCTTATGCATTTGATCTTGGCAAAAGGAACCTGTATCCGGTTTCCTTCATAATTGCCATGAAGGATGTCGACATCCAGGCGCTCATCATTGTCCCATTGGACCAGCCCGGTCCAGCTACCCGAATTTGTCCGAACCGTTCCGTAAAGCGGAACTCCAAACTTATTTTTGATAAAAGCAGGTGAATCAAAGAAATCGATTTGCTTAATATTATCCCAGGAGATTTTAATGAGCCCCATCTCATAGTCCATAATATGGATATCTGTGCCCACGTCATTGGTGCCACCCTGAACTTTCACCCTGAAATCATTTTTAAATGTGATGTTTACATAGCTGCTTCCAATGGGGGTGATGGATTTGATATCTCCGTATCGGCAGGTAAACTGATGGACCATTCCGCTGTAGTGATCGTCCCAGATCTCCATCAGCTTCCATTTATGTATTTCTTCAGGAGTAGGCTCCGTATTATCTTCGATTTCAATTTTGATTTCAATCTTGTCATTGGAGGTTGATTTAATCCCGTTGAAGATGTCGTGCCAGAATGCCTCTTCGTCCGCCCAGCGAATCTGCCCTACGTAGTGATTATCCGTTTTGGTGGTGACTTTGCCGTAGATAAAGCCCTCGTCATTTTGGGCCATAGCAAAAGGAGTCCAGAAAACCAGTATACACAAAAGAAAGATATTGACCAATAAACCCTTCATCATCGTTCTGAGTAAATCCCCATGAATTTAATCAAGAATAATGTGATATTAAACTTTATTTCTGATGAGAGCGGATTTTTAAAGGGCGGAGTGGGAGATTTGTGTGGTGAGGGGATGGGACATATGTAGCCAATGAACGAGTTTCAATAAATAATAAAGAAGTGAAGAGGCTAATCCTATCATTGATTTTCGGATGAGAATAAAAAATTAATTGAAATAATGCTTTAGAATTAGGTCAGAAAATCACTAATTGTAACCTGTTTATAACTAATTTTTTATTAGCATTTAAATTTTTTAATCATGAGATTTTTTTCACTTATCGTTATTCTGCTTTTAGTTCATGTTCAATCTTCCTTTGGCCAATGGGTTCAGGATAAAAATTTCAGAGGAGGAGATATAATTGGTGATATTTTAGAATTCAAAGGCGACCTATACGCTGCTACTTTTTCCGAAGGTCTGCTTCGTTCTTCTGATAATGGTGAATCCTGGATAAAATTAGAAATCGCTGATCACATGCCATTGTCCAAAATAGCAACTCATAAAGATACGCTATTTTGTGCAAATTATGGTTCTATTTATTTTTCAACTGATGGAGAGATATGGTCTGAACTCTCGGGCCCAGATACTTTTATCCGACAATTATTTTCAGATGGAAATAATCTTTATTTAGTTTCCTCAAGCATGGGGATTTTTAAATCTGAGAATAATGGGTTGACTTGGTTTGAAATTAACAATGAAGAAACTTCTCAGGGGGTTTATTCATTGACTAAGAAAGACAATATTTTGTTTGCAGGTGGCCCAAATGGTATTCTTTTTAAATCAACTAATGAAGGAGTTTCCTGGGATAAAACCCAAATCGAATCTGAGTACTATATAGATGAGATATATCATAGTGAAAATAGCATTTACTTAAATTTAGTAGAAGAAGTTTTTAGGTCGGATAACAATGGTGACACCTGGTCCAATATCACCGCCTCCGATCCATCAATCTATCAAACTGATCCAATGTATGTTTATGGTTCAACGATATATTTGTGTAATAGTAGTACAATTTACAAAAGTAATGATGAAGGAAATACCTGGATACCTAGTGTACCTATTGATCCAAGGTATAACATCGAAAGTATATATGTAAATGAGAGTTATATTTTCCTGGGACTTTGGGGTGGGGGTATTATGCGTAATTCGCATGATTTTTATAATACTTGGCATAATGAAAATAATGGAATTTATTTAAATGAAATACAAGACATTGAAGTTTACAATGATTCAATATATGTAGGAACATCCTATAATTTTATTAAATCGAGTCATGTCGATAGGAATGATTGGAAGCAGGAAAAAAACATAAGTGGATATTCGGGAACTTCTGTTCGGTCGTTAGCTGCTCTGGACGATTTTATTTTTACGGGAGATGGAGGGACGGGAGTTCAAAAGAGAAAACTATCAGACTCAAACTGGGAGAAATCTAATGAAGGTTTACCCAACAAAAATATTGATGCACTCGCTACAAATGAGAAGTACCTTTTTGCGGCAGTAAATGGTCATGGGATTTATCGGTCCAATGATAAAGGACTGACATGGGTTTCTAAAAGTGAAGGCATAAATTCAGGTATTAGATCTATTTATACTTACGATAGTTTGACGTTTGTTGGTACCTGGGACGGGTTATTTATGTCGGACGATGATGGTGATAATTGGAAGGATATCAGCAATAATATCAGCAATAGAAGTACGGAAAGCATGGTTCTGATTGATTCCGTCTTATTTGTCGCTACCCAAACTGGTGGTTTACAAAAAACATCCGATTTTGGAATTAACTGGAGTTACTCTATAAATAAAAGTATCTTTTCTATCGCAAGCTATCACAACTATTTATTTGCAGGCGGATGGTATGGAGAAGTCTTGGTATCAGAAGATCTTGGAAATACCTGGGAAAATATCTCGAACTCACAGTTGCCAGATGCTATTGTATCAGCAATTAATTTTACAGAAGATTCCATTTTAGTTGGTTTGCGACAAAATGGACACGGTTTGTGGAAAAAAGCGTTACATGAACATGTTCCACCGGTATTGGTTTTCTCCTCAGAAAAGGAAGATTTAACACTCAGGAAAGATGAACCGATCATTCTGCATTCGGATCAACATCTTAAAAATGGCGATGGAAGCGATCTTGACAATGACATGTTATCCTATTTGATTTCTGTTATCAATCAGGATGGAGAAGAAGTTAATTTTACAGCTGAAATTGATGAATCTAAGAAAACCATAACGATCAGGATCACCGAACCCGTTGATGGAGATTCATATCGGGTTGCAGCGGATTCATTTAGTAACATCTCCGGGTTAAGTAATTCGGAATCGGAAAGTCCGGTATTTACTTATACCGAAAACAATCCACCACTATTAGCGGATTTTTCAGTAGAAGGGATGGAAAACGAGGAAATTATCATTGCCTCTGACCATTTTTTAGCTTCATACGAAGATGAGGATGACGATGATTTGACAAAGATCATGATCGAGGAGGTACCCGCACATGGAAGCCTTTATTTAAACTCAGAATTAATCACAGCCGGGATTGAAATAGCTGCGATGGACCTCAATAATCTGGTTTATCATCCATCAGAGGATTTTACAGGTACGGATCAGGTTACATGGAATGCGTATGATGGGTATGACTACTCAGATGAAAGCGCCCAAATAACAATTGATGTAGTCCCAATCACAGGTCTGGAAGAATCAATGCTTTCTCAGTTTACACTCTATCCCAACCCGACTTCAGATGTATTAAATGTTGAATTTGAAAATCATCAAACGGGGTTGGTAAAAATCAAAGTAATGGATTCCTTCGGAAAACAGCTTACAGAATATGAATTCGAGAAATCAAATGAAAAATTCTCACACCCAGTTGAGTTAGTGGACTTACCTGATGGGGTATATTTTTTACATTTGACTCAAGGTGAAATAACGGAAGTTAGGAAGATCATTAAGAAGTAAATATTGCCCCAAAAAATTATCTCTTAGAGTGTATTTAATCAATGGATTAGAATTTTGTTTTGTAAACTGTATTGAACAGACACACGAAAATTAAACCAATGTTTATTGTGGAAGGATGAGAAAACATTGGAAAATTCTGGCTCTTTCAATATTTACTTTTTCCCTCTTTATTGTCTTATATAAATATTCAGTTGAGGCTTTTTCAAGTTACAGAGAAAACATTGTTAAAGATTTCTCAAAGGTTATCGGGGAGTTGAATTATGTGAGTGATGGTGGAGAGGCTTCTCCGATGAAATTAGAATATAAATATTTGGTCAATTATATCGAATGTAGAAGACGTATCCCTGTTAAATTTGAATATCGACATCATTTTCGCGGTTGCTTAAACAGCTATTCAAAATGCAGGAATATCGGGTTTTGGGTAATTTACTCTAATAACAATCCAGAAAATAGTTTGGTTGATATCCATCATCATTTTATTGAAGAGGAGCAACAAGAATTTCCGGGAAGTTTGAAACATTTTGAAAAGTTTTTAGTCATGCCATCACTCCAAGTGATGGCATGACTATTTTTAAGACAGAAACTATAATCAAACCTGGATTATTCAGCATCGATATAGCTCTCGCCTGGCAGGATTTTCATCATAGATGAATTCTCCCACATCGCTTACGGGTTGGCTGGTCGAGGCTGAACATATATAAAACTTTCGCTTGCAGCTGACAGGGATTTATTATCAGTAAAAAATATTCAGTTTTGCTTTCTCCATAATAGCAGATTAAAACCCTGCTGGCATCGTTGGCGGACTCACATGGTTAAGGTTCATCTGCATCATCATCATGTGATGATGGTGCATCCAGAATGGATTATGATTATAGTAGGTGTTATAGAAATTTACAATTTTAAAATTAATCGGTAGTACTACTTCAGCAAACACATCATCTTTTCCCATTTTTGCAGTTTTCCAGACCGGGTATTCTTTATACAAAATCATTTGAGTTGCATAAATCACTTGTCTGTCCATTTTTTCATCCACAGAATGCAAAATTTCAAAATCGATGATATTCCCATTTGGGTTTATAATTAACCTGATCAGGTAATTGCCTTGTAAGCGATCTTCTGCCCATTCACGCTCATATTCAAACTGTGTAGAAAACTCAGTAATTCTACTTTTCAAGGATTTTATTTTCGCATTTTTTTCAGCCACCTGAAATATCTCATGTCCCTGCGAATTAACATAAGAGGCTGATATTAAGAAATGGTTACTGTATACTTTCTTTATTTCCCTTTGGTTGGTTTGGTCTAAATACAATTCCGTGCCACTACCTTGTGAATTGAGAATTTGTTTTTTCTGTCTATCGTACACTTCACTATACTTCCATGTCTGATCATCCATTTCCATTGAATAATGAAGAGAGCCATCATCATAAAAATGCTTTTGACTTTTCAATTCTCCATCTACATATGTATTGGATTTTCTCTGCATGCCATTTTTGTTAAACCAGGTGAAGCTTCCCTCTCTCTTCATCGATGACAATGAAGAGAAACCTCCTGTCATAATTTTTGTACCGTGTTGATCGTAGTATGTTAAATACCATATGTCATCTTTGATGTCATCAACAATGGCATAGTAATAATGGTCTTTTTCATTTTTTTGCTCATTCCAGTATTGGTCAAAGTAAATTTTTAAACCTTTGTTGTGCCTCACCTGGTAGTCAATCATTCGAATGATTTCATTTACATTGTCGTCAGTTATTTTCTCTTTGGCAATTTGATTGATAATGATGGGGAATTCAGAAAAATATTCCTGGCAAAACAAAGCCAATTTTTTCTTCGATTTTGGAAAAGGAACAGGAAGTGAATTTTTTTCAGGTTGATAAAGAAAATCGGAGGATTGATATTGGTAAAAAGTATATCCGGGTATATGATCAATAACATTGAGGAAGCGATATTCAGAGACAGATAATTCTCCCATTTTCGTAGCAACCTTAAAGTTTCTCATAACAGTAAATGAGTCCTCAGCAATGACAAATCCCAGGCATTCATCCGCTGAGATCGATTTATCTCTTTTTTTATCCGGCACATCATATGAAAAACTACCTAGGAAATTAGAACCGTAAATGTCCTTTTCAATTTTGTTACTATCGAGATCATAATAATAACCATATCGATAACTATAGGTCTGGTTATACGACTCAACTAATGATGTAGCCGGGTCATAATCTGTATCGACATAATCAATCAACAGGTTTTGATCGGCATCATAATAATGGCCAAAGGGTAAATCATTGTTTTGACTAAGTATTTGTAAATGAAATGATAAAAATAGAGTAGTGAGAATAAAAAATCGAGACATAAAAAGCTATTAATAAGAATCAAAAAGTTGAATATATAAATGTCTTTCAAAAAAGTAAAACATTGCAATAATAATAGATGAATATTACGCCTTGCGAAAAAACCCGGACCATTTGGTTCGGGTTTATCAACTATTAGTAAATGATCAATTGACCTAAGCCACTTGTTCTTCTACCAGTTCTTCATCGTCTGTGCTTGGCTGGCTGTTGCCGGGCAGTCGGTAGAGCTCTCGTCTTGCAGGATTTTCATCATAGATGAATTCTGCCGCATCGCTGAACTGGCGTGCGATGGAATGGATCTCATTCAACCTCAGTACCCTTTCCTGCGTAGCCGAACCACGACTTCCCTTGCTATTTTCCTGGATGTTATTAGCTTCCTCCAGCTCTTTGGCCAGTGGTTGCACGCTGTCCAGCAACTCTGCCGGGGTATTGACTTCCTCCAATTTGCTTCGTAACTCGTTCAAAACGGTTGCCAGGCCCGACATGTAGGAAATCAGAACGGGCTGGTTATACCGCACCTTCCAATAACGGGTAAGCTGAAATCGTTTGCTTCCTGCGGGATCGCCTTCAAAAGCCTTCTTTACCCAATACCGCAATGATTTTACGGTCTTGTCACAGCGATTCATGATATCAAGCTAAGCCTGGGTCTTTTCGCCCAGCTTGCCACGTTCTGCATGGTCACCTCCTTCAGCAAGGGCCACTTGATAAAGTTCATTCAGACGGGTGATCTTGTCCTGGTTGAGGTCAGGATCAAAAGCAGAAAAATCAGCCAGGCTATCCGAGAGGTTTTTAAGGATCACGCCTGCATGTTCCAAAAGACGGGCGTCAGAAATAACAAATTTTCTATTCATAGTTATAAAAACAGTTTAGTTAAAAAAACACAAGCTTCTAAACTAAGTATTATGGTGAATTATAAAAATATATTTCTAATTAATTTCGTTTAAAAGTCTATTTTATGATTTGAAACGGCATTTATATCAATTATAAGCCTCTATTAATAATGGATAATTTATTGATATTATTTAAATAATTAATTGAAACTTTAAGTAACTTCTTGTAGGCTTGTGAGAGGATTTTTTTACGGGTGAACAATCCCAAATATCCCCCCGATGTCCGGTTTACTTTGTTCATGTGTCTTTAGTCAATATAGATAGACAGTAAGTGAAAGGTCATGGACCTTTAGTTAAAGGTCAGGTCGTCATAGCGGATCATCCGGGAGTTTTAGTCAATAATCATGGAGCTTTTGTGATAAGCTATGGAGTTTTAGTCAATCCTTATGGAGTTTTAGTGAAAGATTATGGAGATTTAGTGGATGTCTATGGCGTGATAGTTGATGGTTATGGAGGTTTAGTGAAACTCTAGGTTGTTTGAGTAAGGGATGAGGTTTTTGGTTGATGAGCTCATTTTCAATATTAACCATAACCCCTACTGGCGTAAGGTTAAGTGCAACGGTCTTTGTGCCAACAATTGAATATAAGCAAGAAAGTAGAAGTGTCCACTTCGGGCGCTATGCAGGAAACATCCAACAAAGAAACAAATGCTCGTCACGATTCATGAGTCCACGCGGACACCAGTCTCGCCTGGTCAGGCAATCTTGAACCAGTATTTTCGATATTGAGGTTATGTTCCAAACCACCCATCAATCCCATTTCAAATAATTCCGCCAGTTATGTTGCTCCTTGAACCCCAGAACTTCACGGATCTTTCGATTGGAAAACAGGGCTTCATGTTCTCCCATCTCGCGGGTAATGGGTACGCCAGGGAAAAACTGTTCGGCTAATTCTTTCGTGGGGATCACAGCACCGTTATGATCGTTCCCGGAATTAAAAACCTGGTAGCCCAGGCCATCTTTTTGCAAACACAGATCCACAATCTGTCCCAGGTCGCGTGCATCAATGTAACAGAAGGCATTTCTGCGGCGTACTTCAGGGTGTTTGAAATAATAGGGAAACAGCTCTGTATATTCGTGAGGCTCGATCACATTACCGATGCGAAGGGCATAGATGTCAAAGCCTGAACGTCGCTGGAAGCTCTGCGCAGTTTTCTCATTGACAACTTTCGACAATCCGTAGCTATCCATGGGATCAACATCGTAGTCCTCCTCCAAAGGCAGGGAATGCGGGTCAGTCTGGCCATCAGAAAAACAAACACCATAGGTAGTCTCTGAAGAAGCAATGATGATTTTCCTGATTCCCAGTTTTACAGCAGCTTCGATCACATTGTAGGTGCCAATGGTGTTGACCCGAAACGTTTCATTATCCGGTTTGATCAGAATTCGGGGCACGGCAGCAAAATGGACCACTGCATCAAAAGGTGGCACGCCATTCCCGGGTTCCAGCTCATCCAGCCCGGCATACGAACTCATGGCATTAAACATTTGTCCCGAATCCGTGATGTCGGCTTTCAGGTTATCCACCCCCGGGTGATCCAGAGGCATCAGGTCTACATTCATCACCCGATGTCCCTGATCGAGAAGGTAGGGTACCACATGTTTTCCTGCTTTTCCTGATCCACCGGTAAAAAATATTCGTTTTTTAGTCATGAATTCTCCTGGTTTAATACGTTTAGCAACTTACGTACTGCTGGAAATAAAGCCAAAATTTGAAGGGAATAAAAGCTCATGTGGACTTCCGCCTTGGAGACTTAAAAAATACTTAATGCAGGTAGTTATAAGTTTAACATACTTCTTGCTAACTTTATAAAAACTGATTCAAATTGTTCCATAAGATCGTTGCAGCCTGACAAGAGATACCGGGATGTCCACCAGCCGCCAAAGCTGGTGGTCCGATAATGATGGATTTTGAATAAGTCGATGGCTGTCATGTTTTTACCAACAATCATCCTGCTACCTTCTATGCAAAGCTGAATAAATATCAGCGCATAAATATTCATAGATTTATAAAGTTTATTGGTAATGCATTCGGGCTAAGTTGGTTGAATAAAACCCTATAGCTCAAGTTGTAAGTTGGCGATGATTTAGGTGAAAAGTCCACACACAAAAAAAATTGAATAGCGCCGTATCTTAAAATACATAAACGAACATTATCACTTCGAAAGAAGGATTGAATGATATTCAAGACTGGCGAAATAATAGGACAAAATAACAGAACTGAACAGATACTAAACATTAAACAAAATGAGCACATTAAAATTAAAAGACGGAACGGAATTGTTTTACAAAGATTGGGGAACAGGACAAGCTCTTGTTTTTCATCATGGGTGGCCTCTCTCAAGTGATGACTGGGATAACCAAATGCTGTTTTTTTTACAGAAAGGTTTTAGGGTTATAGCCCATGACAGAAGAGGGCACGGACGTTCTTCCCAGACAACAGGCGGACACGAAATGGATACTTATGCATCCGATGTTGCAGAATTGACAGAATTTTTGGATTTGAGAAATGCCGTACATATTGGACACTCAACTGGTGGTGGTGAAGTTATTCGGTATGTCAATAAGCATGGGAAAGATCGTGTTGCCAAGGCAGTATTGGTTAGTGCGGTACCACCTATTATGGTCAAAAGTGAAACTAATCCGGACGGAGTGCCAATGGAAGTATTTGATGAAATACGCGATCAGACCCTGAATAATCGCCAGCAATTTTATTTTGACATTACCTTTCCATTTTACAGCTATAACAGGGAAGGAGCTAAAATAAAGGAAGGTGTACAAAGAAACTGGTGGAGACAAGGAATGATGGGCGGCATCAACGCCCACTACGAATGCATCAAGGCATTTTCTGAAACAGACTTTACGGAGGATTTAAAAGCAGTGGATATTCCCGTTTTGGTATTGCATGGTGAAGATGATCAGATTGTTCCTTATGAAAACACTGGAGTTAAGTCGGCTAAATTGTTGAAAAATGGGAAATTGATTACGTATCCTGGTTTCGCCCATGGAATGCCCACAACAGAGGCAGCTACGATAAACAGAGATATTTTGGAATTTATCAACTCCTAGGATAGCTGCCCGATATTTTATGTTCGAAACGAATTTAATCATAGAAAAAGTTCTGGAGGAGCATAAAGGCATTATAAAAGGAGATTACAACACTTATAAAAATCACGTTTACCGTGTATATAGTCTATGTCTGAAATTGGATACAACAGGGCTTAACAATGATAAATATGCCATCGCTGCTGTTTTCCATGATTTAGGTATCTGGACACATCATACTTTTGACTACATAAGACCCTCCATAGAGACTGCCGCTGACTATCTGGAAAAAATGGATAAGCCTCAATGGAAAAGTGAAATTTCAACGATGATTGCTACCCACCATAAGATAAGTGGCTATTCCGGTCCCTATCTAAAAACGGTAGAAAACTTTCGTCGTGCCGATTGGATAGACGTAACAAAGGGTATTTTGAAATTTGGGCTGGCTAAGGGAGAAATTGCCGAAGTTCAAATACAATTTCCTTTTCGGGGCTTTCACAAGTTCTTGTTGAATCAGACAACTAATTATTTTTTTAAACATCCATTAAGACCATTGCCAATGTTTAAAATTTAATAGAAAAGACAACCACATAAAACCTGTCACTAATAAGGTATTGTATTATTCACCCCCGGTGATCCAAAGGCACCAGGTCTACATTCATCATGAGATGTCCCTGGTCGGGAAGGTAGGGTATGCTGGCTTTCCGGCTTTCCCTGATCCGCTGATAGTCATGAATTTTCCTGGTTTAATACGCTTGGCAATTTGCGTACTACTGGAAATAAAGCCAAGATTTGAAGGGAATAAAAACCCTGGCTGTTTAACTCTCTCCCTCATTGGTTAGTTTAGCTTGGCATAACTTGTATTAATAAATGAATAGAAGCAATAAATTAGAAGCATCTGCTTTGGGCGTTTGACAAAGCACTTTCATCGAACCTTTAAATGCCCATCCGGATTCATAAGTCCAAGCGAACATCTGTCTGTCGTAGGCAGGCTTGAACTAGTGACAGTTATTCAGGTTTAATTCAAGTGGCTTCAGGATTGGTGAAACAGTCCTTGTGCCAATAGATTAATATGGTAGGAAAGTAGAAGCCCCTCGCATCAGCAGACAGGTGTCCGCATCGGACCTCTTATAACATATGAGAATTATTGCTTGCCAAACCTGCGTTTTGTAAATTTTTTATTTTAACCGAAAAGGAAAACTAATCTATGATTTTATCAAATGGCAAAATTTAAACCTGCCGATACTCCGTAAGACTGCGCATTCCCACCCATATTGTTCTTATCTATTTTATTGAGGTATTGACTAAAATTTGGTTCAACTGATAAATAGGCCTGATTACTAATATGAAATTCTACCCCTCCACCAAGCGATACAAGATAAACAAAATCAGGAGCATTTTTTTCCAGGCGATTGCCAGCATCAGTATCGCTATAAATGTTATTTAACCTGGCGTTTACGGCAAATCCTAAAGCACCATAAATTTTAATATTCTTATTGGGAGTAAAATAATATAATCCTTGTATTGGAATTTCTAAGTACTCCATTTTTACATTCACGCTTTTATCTTCGTTGTTTACTTCTGCATTTAACCAATGAACATAAGGATCAGATGAAATATGCTGGGATTTAAGTTTATATCCCTTAAGGGAATACGCCAACGCGGACCTTAATCCAATTCTCTCACTTAGCATTAGCTTGATCGAAATTCCAACATTTCCATTCATTATTTTCTCATACGATCTACCAGTAAGCCCATCCCTAATATCTTCAAGATGGTAATTGTAGGAGTTTAGAGAACCAAATATGCCTATTGACATATTCTTATCTTGTGCAAATCCAAATGTTGGTAGTATTAAAAAACAAATAATGAGGTATTGACGAATTTTATTCCCTTCCATATTTCTAAAAATTTTCAGTATTACTGATTTAATAAAAAAAAATATATATGCTTTTCTCACAACTATGGTCAACTAAAAAACATAAATTCTGCTATTTAAAAAAGTATTTAAAATAAATATATGCAATTATCTGTAATGAATTTTGAGAGCGGTAGCAGGAACAAATTACACTATGCAATTTCATCGCCTCAGTAAAGTCACCTGTCCTACTGCATCCCCGGTTTGATGATTATCTCCAGTGTATTGCAGTTTCCAGTAATAAATTCCCGAAGAAAAAGTATTCCCATCCCAGCCTGTAGATAACTCGGATGTTTCAAAGACCAAATGGCCCCATCGGTTAAAGACCCTCAATCTACCCTCCATTACATTCACCATTTGAATAGGGATAAAGGTGTCGTTAAAACCATCATCATTAGGGGTGAAAACATTTGGCATTTCGAGCCAAGGAGTACAACTTCTGAAGGACACTTGAATAGTATCTTTGACGGTACAACCACTGTTTTCTACTTCCACTACATAGATTCCGGGTTTTTTGACGGCCAGTTTAGGTACTACGGAATCATCCTGCCATTTGTAAAATGTGGTGCCGTGTTGACTTGAATGGATCGTGGCATCAAGAATTATTTCATCCGATCGACAGAGGGTGGTATCTTTTCCCAGGTTTACTTCAAATGGTGGATCTGTCACATACAACTTAAATAATACGGTGTCCTCATTGCTGTACACAAGGTATTCTGTGTTTTCCGTTGGAGAAACGATAATTGATGCCTCGGCTGATATGATTTTTGTTGGTTGGGATTTTTCAACCCAGAGGAAGGTTCGATCATTAATGGCTTTTAATTCGACATCTTCTCCTCTGCAAATGACAGAATCCCCTATGATCTTTAAAGGAGGATTGTAAGACACCAACTCAAGTTTATCAAAAAAATAATAGACCCCTCCGTTACCATTCTCTGAATACTTTGTTTGCTCATCTGTATAAAAATTCCCAATGGTCACGTAATCTGCAGAGTCAGTAAGCGAAAATATAAATTCGTACTTTTTCCAATAGTCGTAATGATAAACAATTTGATTCATCCTAATCTGGGGGATTACCGAAATAGGATTGGTTGTAACTTGTGTTAAAGAATCTTTGGAGAAATGAAAGCCCAGGTTATTGGATCCTGAAGTATAGTCTTCGTTGCGTCCATTGCTCAGATAAAAACTGAGATAATATTTCCGTCCGGGTATCAAAGTAGAATCAAGTTGCGTAGCTATATATTCCCTGAAATTTTCTTGTAAATGGAGAGTCGTCGCTAATCCAATTTCACCTTTCCCTGATGCAGGATGAATGGGAGCATATTGATTCCAATTAAAAAAATTATGATCTGTGTGAAAATAATCAGGGCTGCCCTGCGCTCCTTCGCCATATATACCGTTGGTATTGTTCCATCCAATAGCCCTGTCTAATTGTCGGTAAGAAGTAGGCAGTTCTGAATAGATCTCAAAATCCCCATTAGGGATCAGGTTTTGAGCTTTTGATTGAACCGATATCCAAAATAAAATTAGAATGGAAAGAATTTTAAATTTTTGTGATAAACAAAAAAACATTGGATTTCCGGGTTTGGATCAAAAATATTGTTGAATCATTTTACGATAATTCACCGTACGGTCATTAAAAAAATAAGCTATCATTCATAACAAACCTTATTCCCCTCAGTAACTATTTCGATGAGGTTTTCTAAGGAGTACTTCAGATCATTCATTTTATTTACAATTGCCTCGCAATCTCTAAACATAATCCCGACGGAACGATTAAAAGTTGACCGGGAGATTAATTTTACTTCATTATTTTTCACAAGACTTAAGGAACCACCAACACTAATTCTACCTCCAGAATGCCCTCCATATGGTGAGGGAGTATAACCTGTCATGATGATGTAATAAGCTTGTATCAGTTCAACTTTACCTTTTACAATTACCTCTCCAATTCTGTAGAATTTGCTTTCATCAATGTTGGGTAGCTTGCTTTCATCATAACTATATGCCGGAAACACGTGGTAAGTTTTATCATCCAATAAAACTGCTTTAATGTCTTTCAGTTCTATTTTGAATTTTTCTTCATTTTTTCTATAAACGATTTTTTTATCGGACAATAAAATTCCTTCCTGGTAAAACCTAATGCTACATGCAATGGTGTCGCTTTCTGAGGTGATTATTTTTCCTTGTTGGTAAACGGGATATGCTTTGAAGTTTATTATGAAGAAACATATTGCCAATAGTGTAAAAAATTTCCTTTTCATTGCAAAAAAAATCAGGTACTGAAAAAAATGGCACTCACCCTCTAAGGATTTTGATTAAAAGAATGAATACCTTGTTAATAGCATAAAGAAATAAAATATTCTTTAATTATCATTATAAATTGTTATTATTGAATAGATTAAAATTTCTACTTTTTAACAGGAATTTTTTTTTTAAAGATGAGGTATTTTTTAATTTATTTATTATCCATGCAGACTTTATGTCTTGATGTTTCGGCACAAATATTTTCTGGTACCAAGACTGAAAAATATAAAGGAGAAGTTAAGGTAAGTGGAGGGGATCTATTGAAGGGAACGATTGAACTTAACTTAGCCATTGATGCCGTTCAGATTGAGGTTGATGAAAGTGGGGAATTGCTCGCCTTTACTGCTTCCAAGTTAGATTATTTTAAATTTAATGATGATGAAGTGGAAAAGGAAAGAGTATTTTATTCACTTCCGTATATCACAGAAAGTTCAGGGTATGAAAGCTTCCTTTTTTTTGAATTAATCAAAGATGCAGGGGAATTCGCATTGTTATCACGTGTGCATTTTAAGGAAACAAAAACGGGCGGATCCTGGTCTGGTGGAACTCCCACTACAATAACTACACCTGATGGTGGTACAACTACGTTTTACGGAACTCCAGCTTTTACCCCGGGTAATGATGTCAAAATAGAATACGAGCATCTGTATTTTATTACAAAGGAAGGTGAAATACTGCCTTATGGTATTGTCAAGGGGTATAAAAATAATTTGGCTTTAGGCACGATCACATTCAAAAGCAAGGTATTCATTGATAAAGATGCCCTTAGAAAAGTTATGGAAGATCATTACAAAGATTGTATGGAATATGCCAACAAAGAGAAGTTGAATATAAAAAAAGTGAAGGACCTGTTAGTCGTGATGGACTATTTTAAGGATTTATTGTGAAAACGTATAATTAGGTTGCCTTGAGTTAGATTTTTGTCTCAAACAATTTTATGAGCGTTGGCAATAAGGAAATGGGATTATTTTAGTAGAGTTGAAAGCTCTTCAATTGACCACTGCTGATAGGAGAAGATACCGAAACGGGTTTCGGTACTGATGGAATTTAAACAAGTTGATGGAAGAACTCGTTTCATCGCAAGCCCCAATTCCACACCACCCATCAACTTCTTCAAAAAAACCCATGTAATTATCTTTCAAAAAATTAAATTGGAGGATAAACCAACCCTTCAATATGACAAATAGAAGAAATTTCTTAAAAGCCACCGGTATGGGCATGGCTGCTACTGCTTTGCCTATGATTGGATATTCGGCATATTCCACCCAAAATCATGGAACCAAATCGGAAATCCAATTAGGTGTGGCATCGTATTCCCTTCGGGAATTTCCCATGGAACAAGCCCTGGACATGACCCTGAGACTTGGCGTCAATCGAATCGCATTCAAAAGCATGCATCTGCCTTTGGATTCCTCCAAAGAAACCATTCAAAGTGCAGTGGCAGCATGCAAGGATAAGGGAATTGTCCTTTATGGCGCTGGTGTAATCTACATGAAATCCAAAGAGGAGGTCGACCAGGCATTTGATTATGCCAAAACCGCAGGGATGGAAATGATCATCGGTGTTCCTAACCATGAATTACTTGGATATGTGGAAGAAAAAGTCAAAGCTTACGATATCAAGTTGGCCATTCATAACCACGGACCGGGCGATGACCTGTACCCAAGTGCAGAGAGTATTTATGTAAAAATAAAGAATATGGACAAGCGAATGGGACTTTGCCTGGATATTGGTCACACTGTGCGCATCCAGCTAGATCCGGTTCATGACATGAAGAATTATTTCGACCGGATATTTGACGTCCACTTGAAGGATGTCACCGCTGCCCGGGCAGATGGAGCCAATTGTATCATAGGACGTGGTGTAATTGATATTCCTTCTTTTCTTCAGGCAGTCAATGAGCTGGGTTATTCCGGGACATTGGCTTTGGAATATGAGGCAGATAAAGATGATCCACTGCCTGGTATGATGGCATCAATAGGTTATGTACAAGGGGTATTAGCAACTTTTTAACTTTAATGAAAATGAACACCAATAGAAGAGATTTTATCAAAAAAACAACATTGGCATCAGCCGGTGTTGCCATGAGTGGTTTAGCTATGGGCATGTCTGCCCGCAGTTATGGCAGGATTATCGGAGCAAACGACCGTTTAAATATCGGCATCATCGGTTTAGGCAGGCGGCTGGGTGCCTATTTCGAGCCCATTGCTAAAAACGATAACAATGTCCAACTGCTCTACCTCTGTGATGTGATGAAAAGTCAGCGGGAGAAAGCCGCCAAAAGGTTTGCTGAACACATTGATTACACTCCAAATCTTGAAAATGATATTCGCAAGGTGATTGAGGACCCGGATGTGGATATTCTCATCAACGCAACTCCCGATCACTGGCATACGCCGGGAACGATCATGGCCCTCAAAGGAGGCAAGCATGTGTATGTAGAAAAACCATGTAGCCATAACATGCTTGAGAATGAGCTGATCGTTGAGGTGCAAAAGAAATATGGAAAATTTGTTCAGGTGGGGACACAACAGCGCTCTTCACCACATACCATTGAAATCGTCAACGAGATCCATAACGGAGTCATTGGTACCGCTTATGAAGCTATCGCCTTTTACACCAATAACCGGGGGGAATGTCCGGTACAAAAAAAGGTGTCTGTGCGTGAAGGGATGGATTGGGAACTGTTCCAGGGACCGGCACCACGAAGAGAATATACGGAAGAAACCTGGGATTACAACTGGCACTGGTATGGCTGGGATTACGGTACAGCGGAGTCGGGAAACAACGGAACCCATGAGATGGATGTCGCCCGATGGGCGCTACAGGTTGACTTTCCAAATAGGGTAGATGTAGAAGCCGAAAAAAGACATTTTCTGAATGATGGCTGGGAAATGTATGATACCATGCTTGCTACTTTTAGGTTTGCGGGAGATAAGGTTATCCAGTGGGACGGAAAAAGCCGGAATGGATACTCAACCTACGGGTACGACCGAGGAACCATTATCTATGGAAGTGAAGGTTCTGTATTTGTTAACCGCAGCTTATATATTTTGTATGACCGGAATGGAAAGGAAATCAGAAGAAGCGAATCTACCTCAAACGAAGCTGGGACTGCGCTGGGTGGTGGTGGCGACACATCAACCGTGCATGTTGAAAACCTCTGTGAGGCCATTCGTGGAAATGGCTCATTAAGAGCTCCGATTGAGGAAAGTACCAAATCGCATTCTATGGTCCACTATTCCAATGTGGCCTACCGTATAGGAGAAGGTTTTGATATCGATGATCAAACGGGCAAGATGCTCAGTAAAAAAGCTATGAAGCTCTGGGGTAGAGAATATGAGAATGGGTGGGAGCCAGAGGTGTAGGTTTTCTATACGTTTAATGGCTTGTTTTTTTCATTAAAATCCATTCACTTCATGATATGGTATCGTTCCGTTAGGAACGTCTGATGGGTAGAAAAATAATTTTAAGATATCAAATCGTCCTTAGGAATGTTTGGTGAAAACAGGTTTCAAAATGCTGTTATGCAGAATGCGACTTTTAAACCACCAAACATTCAAAGCGGAATGTACTCATATTTTAATTGATTGGCTTCCGAGCATGCGTTCTTGGACTCTAACGGAATGATTCAACGAGCTAAAGAAAAGAAGCAAAGTAATTTGGTCTCGATGCGATGTCAGCTGTAAGGTAATAAAGCGCGACCAAACTATTCAATAAATGTCATCAACAGAATCAAAATGCTTATGGCAATTAAAATTAAATTCTGATTCTTAAATCCCGACTTTTTTCCCGTTATCAATTGAATTCTACAGATGGGGAATTGTAGAAAAGATGATAAAAATTTTTCCATAGCTGTGAGTTTAAAAATGGATTCCTAAGACTATAACTAAAAATTAGCTATGATTAATATAAAGACTTTTAACTAAATTTTCAATAATGAGATCTTTTTCTGGCGCATAATTGTTCTTGGGGTTTCGTTATGATTCGATTATTTTTTGGTGATTTGTTTAGATGTAAAACTCGGTTATGAATTGGGCGTGCTATTAAACATCAATAATCCTCTTTCGTTTTCCCGAGGCTATTTTGGCATTTGTAATACGTATTTACCTATGGTCTCAATTAACATTGGGAATCAGATCACAAAACCAAAAACCCATTTTCTTTGATTCATTACTGTCTGTATTGGGGGCGGGATACTCACGATAAACGACCTCTCCCTTTTGAATGGGGATGGGCTTTTCAAAGATAGGTCCGTCAAAAACGAATGTGTGAAACTCTCCGTTTTCCCCGCAGGGATCTACATTTTCAGGTAAATCATTGATAAATTGTTCATCAATAATTCTCCCTGCAAACGACTGTTCCAATAGTTTGGCATCCACGCAAACCAGGATGGTCTTAAATCCTAATGCCAGAAATTCCTCCAATAGTTCTTTGGTATTTCTTTTCCAAATAGGAAAGGCAGCAATCATTCCATGTTGTGCGAGCTTTTCTTCCCTGTATTTTTTCAGGTCTTCCAGGAAAATATCTCCGAAAACGGAATGCGAGTATCCTTCATTTTTAAATTGAAGGATTTTTTCTTCCATTTTTTGATTATACTCTTCCATAGATGGATGCTCAGACAGGTAGATCTTTTGCAAAGGAATTTTCAGATTTACTGCCTGCAGGTCAAGCAATTCTTCCCGCACACCATGCATGGAAATCCGCTGATGCTTGGCATTTACACTGGTAAAAAGAGAATCGATCCGATAATCCGGATCCTGCAAGATCCTGTGCAAAGCCATGGCGCTGTCTTTCCCGCCACTCCAGTTAAAAAATGATTTATTTGGCATGAGAATTTTGTTTTGAATAGGGGCAGTGCCTGCATTGATTATCACAACAATAACCACGTTTCAAGAGAAACCACTCTGTAAACACATACTTTCCATCTTCCAGGTAATAATCCAGCTCCTGGACCAAATGCTTATTCTGAAATTTCGGAGCTGTATTTTTGATTTTACCAGAGCGAAAGTCATCTACAAATTCCTTGATTTTTACTGCAATCTCCTCTTTTAAGCATTCCGGACAGAAACAATCTTCCCCTTTTTTTATTTTTTCAATACGAGGATAGTCTGCGCACCAACAGTTCATTGCCTTGGTGCACAGCCCACACTCAAAAGGAGTGCTACATTTAAAACATATCTTAATCCTCGATTGATTCAAAATATCAATTATTATTATTATGACAATCTACAATGCTACTCCGTTTGGACCAACACCTGCTTCGTACTCTTCAATCAGATTTCCTGAAAGTGAATACCTGGAAAATGATCCGGCATTTGTCCAGTCCTTTGCATCAAAGCCATATATCTCACTTGTTAAAGGATTGACTTTTACGTTATAAAAGCTTTTACTGATCAAAGGTGTTGAAGGTACTGATGGTGAATTGATGTCTATTTCAAATATGCCAGCTGCAATAAATCCACCTCCTATATAAAGCGTTTGACCATCAGGGCTAATCTCAAGGATTGAGGGATGGTCGTCTGAATAAAGTTCAATTTTTTCTGTGATTTCAAGACTTGAAAGTGATATTTTAACAAGGCTGGAAGGCTTATGGCCTAGGACCTGCGAATAGTCGTCATTCCAGATAGTCGTTCCGGAATTCAGAACCCACAAATCGCCATTGCTGTCGATGACCATGTCACTTGGTTTATTACCTGTTTGAATGGTTTTAACTACCTCGTTCGATCCCGGGTCAATGATGCTGATAGTAGAATCTTCCCCATATCCTCCTTTGTTGGCGACTATTATGTAGTCTGCTGATGAAAGGATTATTTCCGGCCCCGTTCCAACCTGGATTGTCTCAACAATTTCGTTAGAATTGGGGTCAATAATTTTTACGGTTCCGCCTTCACCCCACTGGGTCACGTAGAGCATTCCGTTTTTTTCCGTAATAAATCGAGGGTTCTCCAGGGATTCGATCACATCCTGTTCAGAAAAATCCTCCGAGTTGACAACTTCGATTTTACCGGATGCATTGACAACCAGGTAGGTCTTGCCATCATAGTTCAGCGCTGATTGTAACACATCTCCCAAAGGCCGGTTGTTTTCATTGAAAAAAATGTCATTGACGATGGAATCACCGGTAGTGCTGTAAAAGCTGACACTGGCATTTCCTGCCCCAAAAGCTCCTTCATTAGAAATGAAGATGCCATTACTGTATTTGCCGGAAGGACCGTTTTCATCGTTGTCGCAGGAAAATAAAACTGCCATCATTCCGGCGAACATGAATAGTTCAGTAAAATTCGTTTTCATAAGATTTTTCATTAGATATTAAAGTGATAGGTTAGACTTAATTGATAATTTGTTGGTGGCATGGCATACCATGCCACAGTTTGATAGTTGGTGTCCCATACATTATTCAGGTTAAATGAAAGAGCAAGTATGTCATCATTTATGGGTTGTCTGTAGTTGAAGTAGAACGCGGCCAGGTAGTAGGGATCAAGGGTGGAGGTATTATCATAATACCTTTTGCTGTAATAGTTGTGATTGTACGTGGCAGAAAATCGCTTATAAACCACTCCAATGTTTCCGCTAAAGCTGTATTTAGGTTCGTACCAAATCGATTGCCATTCGTCTTCAATATCATTATCTTTTTGTTCCGAAATGGAATACTTGAAAAACCCATCTGAGAAAAGCCTGAACTTAGTAAATTCGATATCTACCCGGTAAGAGATCTCAGCCCCATAACTTTTTCCTGTTTGCTTATTTTCCGGAGTCCAGACTCCGTTTTCATTGGGCAACCATAAAATCCAGTTATTCGTTCGTGTCCAGTAAATTTCCTGGCTGAAGGTCGCTGAAACATTGTTTTTCGTCAGGAATTCCTTTATGCCAAAATCGAGGTTGTAACCCGATTCCGGTTGGAGGTTGGGGTTACCGGAGGAATAGGTGTCCGTTCGCCAATAGAGGTCATTGAAAGTAGGGATACGGTAATTTTTGGAGGCCGTTCCATTTAATATGAGGTTTGGGGTGACCTGGTAATCAAAACCGGCTGAAAATACGGTAGGAATGAATTTGGAATCCACCATTTCCTGGCGGGCATTAAAAGCAAGGTTTGCCCTGTTCATTATATTCTTAACCCGGTAACTGGAAAACAGGGAAATCCTGTTCCTTACCACATCTCCACCGGTTAACCCTTCCGAAAAGGCCTGCTCCATCGTATAATTCAACCCAGCATACAATTCATTTTTTTGATTGAACTGAATGCTCTTCTCTATTTCATTAATAAAAGAGTGGGTGAATGAATTTGATGTGGGATCAGCTAAATCAGGATTTGTGTAACGCAGCTCGTCATACAGGTAGGCTGATTTTATGTTGAGCGGATTATTATTTTTATCGTTATGATAGTTCAATAATACCCGGATGCTATTGTCCTCTTGCGTGGCGTCGCTGGTATCCTGAATCATGAGACTTTGGATCCCCTTGTCGTTGTGATTCATCCACAGGGAGGTTTTGAAAGTAGCATGATCAGTCAATACGATCTCGTTTGTCTGTGTCAGGCCAGCTGTGGTGAAACCCGCGTTGGTCTGTGTTTCTTTTGGTTGGCCAAATTTTGATTCATTGGTGAATTCAAAATCATTGTCAGCTGTTCGATAAAAGACATTCAGGTTTGAATGCACCTTTCCAAACTGCTTTTTAACTTTTAAAGCACCTACTTTTTCGCCATAGCTTCCTAATCCCAATTGAATGGAGGCATAGTCTTTTACTTTGAACAAATCTCCATTATCAAGGTGAATGGCTCCCGAGAGCACCCCACTGCCAAATAATGAGCTTCCTCCGCCGTATTGAACTTCGACATTGTCAAAAAACTGCACAGGTATAAGTGAAAGACTTGCTTGTCCGTTCATGGAGCTTTGCAGGTTGATGTCGTTCCACAATAAGGCCGCCTGGCTACTCCCACCTCCCCTGATAGAAGGGGTTGCAAGACCGCTGATCCCATAGCTTTTAATCGATACACCAGATTCATTGGCTAGTAATGATGATAAACTCTGTGATTTGTAGATGTCAATCTTTGACGAATCAAGTTCCTGAAGGGCAACTCCAATGGCATAGTTTTTCAATCTGTCAGATTGGATGACTACCTCATCGATCACAATAATAGAATCCTGGAGAATATTCTGACCAAAAACTGAAATAGAAGCCAGCAGAAAAAGGAAAATCCAGAAGAAATTTTTAAAAATCATAGTCACAAATGATTAATTCATTTAATCATTCGCAACCCCGGTCTATGAAGAAATATGAGGGGAATTCCCATCAACTCTTCGCTTTTCGCCCGAAAGCTACGAAATAAGTCATCTGGCAGGTCTTCTGGCTTGCTCTCGTTTTTGCGGCCTTCCCATTTTATCCTCCTAATCTTTAATGTAGGAGAATTATGTCCTTTTATAGCCCGGACACCCACCTTCGCCATGGCTTCGGAGGGTAATAGTGGCGTTGAATACAAAAACATTTTTGAGCTTACAGCTACGGGGATAGCTCCGGACTTTAACCGGATTCCCTTTTCATTCAGTTGGACGTATTAAATCCTACTAAAACCAAATGTCTCACAAATGTAGGTGTAAAACTTTGATGAAGAAAGATTAAACACTTATTCTTTGTCTGGTATGATTTAATCACTTTTTCACAGTTGATCATTGAATTTCCATCTGAAAGAGTTTTCATTCCTTCTCAGACGAAAGTTTGCTATATTGAATATTCATAAATATCTACACTATGTTAAGAATCGCACTATCAACTTTATTCTTATTTTCGGTTTGCATTGTGTCGGCGCAGACGCTTCAGGAAAAATTGGGTTACTCCAAAGATACAAAGCTTGTTATTGTTCATGCAGATGATCTGGGTGTAGCTCATTCAGAAAATATCGCGAGCATTGAGGCACTTGAAAAAGGAATTGTCAATTCTGCCAGCATCATGGTTCCTTGCCCCTGGTTTCCGGAAATAGCGGAATATGCCAGAAACAATCTCGATGCCGATCTCGGACTCCATTTAACGCTCAATTGTGAATGGGACTTTTACAAATGGTCATCTGTCACTCCAAATAATGAAGTTTCATCTTTGTTGGATGGTAACGGTTATCTATACTCAACTACTGATGCAGTTGTTAATAATGCCACTCCGGAAGAAGTCGAAAAAGAGCTTCGCAATCAGATAGAACGAGCAAAACAATTTGGGATGAAACCAACTCATTTTGATGCTCACATGGGAACAGCGATGTCGAGCCCGGAATTTGTAGAAATTTACCTCAGATTAGGAAAGGAATACAACACCCCTGTTTTTGTTCCTGCACGTGTACTTGAAATGTTTGATGAGATTAATTACCAGGAGCTTATGGCTGATAAGGATATCGTGGTAGATCATGTATTATCGGCCTCGCCACAGGATTTTGAAAAGGGGATGAAAGAATTTTATATCAATGGCTTGAAATCCTTGAAACCAGGGTTGACTTATTTTATCCTTCACACAGCTTACGAGGATGAAGAGATGACAGCTGTAACAAAGAATCATCCCTATTGGGCAGCCGACTGGCGGCAACAGGATTTTGATTTTGTGATGAGCGATGAAGCAAAGAAGATCATTGAGGATGAAAATATCCAGCTG
Organism: uncultured Cytophagales bacterium; assembly: GCA_913057175.1. Classification (GTDB taxonomy): domain Bacteria; phylum Bacteroidota; class Bacteroidia; order Cytophagales; family Cyclobacteriaceae; genus CAJXNP01. The sequence goes on along the minus strand of CAJXNP010000027.1, from coordinate 5,987 downwards.
ATCACATGGAAAGAAATAGGGAAAAAATTATTGAAGAATAAATAGTGGCAAATTTTTCCGGCTCACGTCAAACCGGAAAAATTGCCAGATGTGAATCAATTTTTAACGGAACTTAGACTTAAGGTTATTTGGAACGGGCATTAAAGCAAATACCTATTTATCGTACTCTACTTTTGCAAATACAGATTCAATTTCTTCAGCTTGTTTTGCCCGGGTTAATGCTTCTTCTAATTTTTCAGTGTTCATATACCGGATGTTTACACCTATTTTGATGACTTCATTCAGTCGATTCTGGGCCGCAGTCAGTTCGACATCTCCTTTTTTAACTGCTTTTTTGTAGTGTTTGTAAACTTTCTTAACAGAATAATAAATCGTTGGTTTTTCAACTTCTATTCCCGGATTTGGGCTCATGGGTGTTGGGTCTGGTTTGAACGTGTATTCCAGTTTCATAACCTCCATTCCTTTTTCAATATTTTCACCAAGAGGCGAATTCCCCATGTATAGATCACCCAGCTGAGCGTAATCTACATCTTCAAATGGTTGTTGAAAAACAAATTTTGAATCATTTTCACTTTGTGCGTGGACAGTGTAAGAACCAATGACCAATGCTAGTACATACAATAACCTCTTCATAATAATTTCTTTAATTTTTTGAATCCTGATACCTAAGTAAACTTTAACTTATGCAAAAATATAAATTATTAATTTTTAAATAAAAAAAATATTTCATTAAAATTTATGTCTAAAAAGAAGTATATTAATGAAATGGTCGCAATAAAATTAAATAATTTCAAAAATAGTTGTGTTTTTAAATTAAAGGATTTTAATTTTTTTATCAATTGGATTACTTTAGTGAAAAATGTTTAAAAATTTATCAGGAAGCGTGTTTTATAAAAAAATACCCAATCAGTACAATCTTTTTTTCCTCACCGCAATATTATTGTCCGGATGTGGCGGAAAAGAGTCCCCTTCGGAGGTTAGCGAGGTGCAAAGACCCAATATCCTTTGGGTGGTTTGTGAAGATCAGTCCCCTGAATTCTTCCCTATGTATGGCGATTCAACAGTTCGGTTGCCGGCGCTGGAGAAGTTAGCAGATCAAAGCATCTTATTTCAGAATGCTTATTCGCCGGCGCCTGTTTGCGCTCCCGCCAGAAGCTCCATCATTACCGGCATGTATCCCATCACTCTTGGCACACACAACATGAGGTGCTACACTCCATGGAATCCTCAGAACCAACCAGAGATTGGTGTTCAGAGTTATTCCCCGGTTGTTCCGGAAGGAGTCAGGCCTTTTACTCAATATCTGCGGGAGGCCGGGTATTACTGCACAAATAATTCAAAGGAAGATTACAATTTTGCTACACCACCAGCTGCGTGGGATGAAAGCAGCGATTCTGCGACATGGAGAAACCGTAAAGAGGGCCAACCATTCTTTTCAGTTTTCAATTTTACAGTGACTCATGAGTCAAGGATCTGGGTGAATGGAAATGAACCTTTATCTGTTGATCCTGCCAAAATAAACGTTCCTCCATATTTCCCCGATGATCCTGTCACACGCCACGACATGGCAGTGAATTACAGTAACCTGGCGAGGATGGATCAGCAGGTGGGGGAATTATTACAAAACCTGGAGGATGATGGGCTGCTTGACAATACAATCATATTTTTCTACAGCGATCACGGTGGACCTTTTCCCAGGCATAAACGTGCATTGTATGAAACTGGCCTCAAAGTTCCGTTGTTTGTGAAATTTCCTGATTCAGAGGATTTCTCCATAAGAAACGAGCTGGTCAGTTTTATTGATTTTGCTCCGACAGTACTTTCACTGGCTGGTATTGAGCCGCCTGAACATATGCAGGGAAAAGCTTTTTTCGGGGAATACCACTCCGAAACGAATCGAGAATATCTTTATGCAGCTTCAGACAGGTTTGATGAAAGCTACGATCGGCTTCGGTCGGTTCGTTCAGAAAGATTTAAATACATTAAAAATTACTATCCTGAAAAGCCTTATGCATTGTCCATTTCTTATCGGATGAACATGCCTTTGATGCAGCATTTGATGGAGTTGTCGCAAAATAACCAGCTTGGTGAATATGAGAGATTGTGGATGGCAACCGGTAAACCTGAGGAGGAATTTTATGACCTGATGAATGATCCTTACGAGCTGGAAAATCTGGCAGGCAATCCGGAATACGAAGAAGAAATCAACAGACATCGGGAAATACTGGAAATCTGGATCAATGATGTAAATGATCTGGGTCGATTTAATGAACTGGAATTAATGGAAGAATGGCTGGTAGATGGTAAATCCCAGAAATTGCCGACACCGCAACTGGAAATTGTCTATGAAGATTCCCTGAAGGTTAACGCTGCTCCATATGATGCAACCATTGTCTGGAGGTCAAAGGAAAGTAAAGCGTGGAACATATATTCTCAACCGATCCACATGGATCCTGATATGGATATACAGATCAAGGTCAGCAGGATAGGTTACGAAGAAAGCGATGTGGTGACTTTTCAAAATTAATTTTCTCTTTCAGTCTTTTCCTTCAAGGTGAGCATAGAATGGTAGGGTCCATCTACCATGAACATGTTGACAATCCAGGCAGGGATGGACCCACCAGGGTCATAATAGCCTTCGGTCTCTATTTGGATGACGTTATCAGTTGAGGTTGTGATTTTCCATTTGTCCAGGAAATTGGTTACCCGAACGACTCCGTCTTCCTTAGGATAATCGTAATTGGCAGGTTCCATGGTAAGCAAAATCTCATTTTCTGTATGTCTTTTCACACTCACCTTTGTGATAAAATCCCGGTCATCGGCTGGCCATGGTGTTTTGTACTTTGAATAATATATAATTTCGTTTTTGCTGGAAGAAATAACTTCGCTTTTCTCACAATTTTTTACCCAATTCTCATAGTTGTCAAAATCAGTATTGAATTTGAAGACGTCCTCCATGTCTGCTTTAAAAGAGGTGTTTAAGCGGTAGAATTTGATTTTTTCATTTTCATGGTCTTTGGTATAAACCTTAATGCCATTTTTATCTTTTTTAAGCGTCCAATCCTGTTGGGCAAGCATTTTAAAAGGAACGAAAATCAGGAAAAGAATCATTATCTGGTTGAATATAAATGCTTTAAGAATAGGTAAATATGAAGTTGTTTTCATTAAACTGCGGAATTTTTTTGGGTAAAATACTAAAAATGAGAATGTAATGTTTTGACTTAACGGGAATTTCATACCGAATTGTTCCTCATTATTATCTGTCTGAAAATACCATTCGCCGTAAAAATCAGCCGATTCATCGGATATGTAATGGTATTGCAGCAAGGATTATTTGTAATATTTCAATAAAAGTTAAACTTACTTTAAGTCCATTAAATAATATCTTTGAATTTCATTATTGGAGGAAATCTATTGTTTATGGACAAATTAGTAAATAATATTTTTAAAATTGTTTTGTTTATCGTGGTTTCCGTATCACTTGCGTACGGACAGGATGATAAAGCACTAAGGGAAGCTGATAAACTTTTTGAAGTCAGGAATTATGACGAAGCGTTGCCGCTGTACATTTCAATCTTTGAAGCAGGGCAGGCAAACAGTGATATCTTATACAAGATCGGAAAGTGTTATATCGAATCTGACAATATCAACGCAAGGGTAAGAAGCATTCCATTTTTTGAAAAAGCGGCTGATTCAGGCATAGATCCGGTTCCTTATAATTTCTATGGAGATATGGGGAGGGCGTTTTTTGAAAATGAACAATTGGAAAAAGCCATTAACTCACTTTCCAAACAAAAAGACCTTTATACATCAAGGGACAGAACGCAACTAAAAGAAGTTGATGACCTGATCAAACAGTGTTACAACGCCCTGAATTATGTCAAAAGTCCGATAGATGTTAATATTATCAAACTTGGCAGCAACATTAATTCAGAATACACGGAGTACAATCCGGTGGTTTCTGCTGATGAAAGCGTGATGGCCTTCACAGCGTTACGTCCAAATACCGGCAAAACAAGATCAGGAGATAAGTTTGTTGAGGAGATCTACATTTCTTATAACGAAACAGGCAACTGGACTTTACCTGAAAAAGTGGATGTCAATACCACTGGAAATCTTGGAACGGCAGGTATCTCAACAGATGGACAAAAAATGATGGTTTTCATCGGAGACAGAACTTCGGGGAGCCTTTATACAATAGATAGATCTGCAGAAGGCTGGACACGACCAACATCGATAGGTGAAAATGTAAATTCGAGATACCTGGAAACGACTGCTTCGATTACACCGGATGGCAAAACCATCTATTTCGCAAGTAACCGGCCAGGTGGTTATGGTGGTTTGGATCTTTACAGGAGTGAACTACAGGAAAATGGTATCTGGTCGCGACCAGTTAATTTAGGTCCTGGAATCAATACCGAATATGATGAAGAAGGACCGGTTATTCATCCGGGACAAAGCATGTTGTTTTTCTCATCAAACCGACCGGAATCAATTGGCGGATGGGATATCTTTAAGACGGTGTATGAAGATGGCAAATGGGTTAATCCTCAAAACATGGGTTATCCGATCAATACCACAGCAAATGACAACTATTTCACTTTGATTGCCGACGGATCGAGGGGTTATTTCTCGTCTGACCGGAAAGGTGGATCTGGTGGAAGCGATATCTATGAGATGGATATGCCGGAAAATTTCGGAACCATTCCATTAACGATGATAAAGGGACGGATCCTGGATGCTGAAACAGAAAAGCCTCTGAAAACCATGATCTATATGGTGGATAATGAGACCAACACAAAGCTTGATTTTGTCTATCATCCCAATCCTGAAACAGGTGATTACCTGATCATCCTGCCTCCGGATAAGAACTACGACATGATCATTGAATCGGAAGGTTTTCATACCTATACACTAAACATTGATGTTCCTAACCAAACACATTTTTACGAGCTTTATCAAAAGATCTATCTGAAAACGATCAAGCATTTTGATGTGGTTGTCGGACAGGAAATTGAGGTGAAGAACGCATTTTATAATACGCATGTGGATGAAAAGCAGACGATCAGGAGGGAACATGAAGCCACTTTAATCCAAAATGACAGCATCGATGTGTATGAATTGATGGGTGAATTGATGGAAGCATCTGACCAGGCAGCAATCGATTACTTATTGGAGTTGGTAATGCTCTCCAATCCGATTGATGAGGTGGATTTTGATGATGAAGGAAATTCAAAACTTCAGTCTGCAAAGCGAGTCTATTACTACGATGAGAGTGATAGCAGCAAATTTGAAAAGAAAGTGATTGACAACAAGGAAATTCTTTCTCTGCCGACTATGTATGTGACCAAGCTGGCAGAGCAACAAAAAACCAAATCTAAAAAGAGTATTAAGTCGTACGATCCAAAATTGTTGAGCAAGAGCCTGAAAATCTATTTTGATGCCGGAAAATCAGATTTCGATACCAAATATGATACAGAGCTAAATAATTTACTTGGTTTGTTAAGTAAGTATAATGAATTAGGGATTGAGATCTCGGGATATGCATCTGCAGAGGGAGATGAAGAATTCAATAAAATGTTATCAAATAAAAGGGCGACAACTGTTCTGAACTATCTGAATACCAGAGGTGTTGTCAGGCGAAGGATCGTTGCTAAAGGATACGGTGCGACCAGCCAGGACGATAGTTCCAAAGAGGAAGCCAGGAGGGTGGAAATAAAGATTATTGATCTACAGGAAATGTAAACAAGATATTAGGGTATATGAATAAAGAAACCGTTTCCGGATTTGGGAGCGGTTTTTTTGTGTCATCAGTCTGACCTTCACTCAATCAGGAAACTTCTTTAGAAAATTGTTGTTGATCTACTTTGTCTCATGCATTCATATTCTTTAGAGTACAAAAAAGAGAGTATAAACCCAAATTCCGCATTGGAGCGGAATTTGCCCTTTGGGCTGACGAAAGCGGAGCTTTGTCAGGGTTAACCTTG
>CAJXNP010000026.1 GCA_913057175.1 uncultured Cytophagales bacterium | reverse complement strand
CACCTTGAGTCTAAGGGCTCATTGTCTCAAAACCCCAACATCTCACTTCAAATATTTTTTAAATGCGTTTGCCCTGCACTTACACCGGAAAAACTTTGGAGATCATTATGGGTAAAATCGAGGGTAAAAAAGTTATGGCATCCTGGTTTGACCCAAAAACCGGGGAGTTTAGCAAAGTTGGAAAATTCAAAAATTCAGGTTCAATGAAATTTGATCCTCCCGGAGAAAAAATGGATGGAAACGATTGGGTGCTGGTGCTTGATGGAAAATAAGTCCTCCTTTAAATCATGCCAGGTGATAGGCATTCAGATATGGATCGATTCAATCGTCCTCGGCCCGATTATGATCTTGTCAGTGGTATTGCGAACTCGATGTAACTATGCCTTCAGTACCCCATTCATTGGCATACAATAAAAATCATTGTTACCGCACCCTGAAAAAATTGGAAGGAAAATTATCAGTAAAAAATATGATCTCAAGTAGGAATAAATGTTTTTGGTTTTCATTTTATTTAGTTTTTTTCACGGTGGTTATCGGATACTATAAAGGTATTTTTCCAACATAGTGTATCCATCTTCTGCCACTTTATTTCTATCAGAAGCATTATTAGGGTTCAATCCATTCTTTTTTTCCCATTTATCAGGCATTCCATCATGGTCAGTATCCTCAGGTGCATTAGAACTTTTAAGAATCGGCCAACCTCCTACATCATCTTGTGTATCAATAATCCCACAAGCTTTAGTGGTATCAGATACTATATGCTTATTTTTATAACTGCTACCCTCGAACGTTGCATAACCGCCACGAACTTCATTAACAATGCGTCTGTCAATTACATCTCTTTCAGGCAAAATTGCACCGGCATTTTTAAGAACAAGTTGATATGCTTCTTCAGCAGTTTGTTGATTTATGGGCATGGATGTCCAGGGTTTGTCCAGTTTGATTTTTTCAAAGGAAATTTCCGTTTGTACACCGCCATTCCAATTGTTTATCGAAACCTCTTCATTTTCTTCTACAATATTATCTGCTACATACCATTGTCCATAATCCGTTCCACTTCTAAAAGACGGATTGACAATGCGGAACGACACTTCCCCAGGTTGTGTGGCAGGCCCGGATTTGTAGTAATTGGCGACAATATTGAAAGTTGAGAAATTGAATTTAGGATTGCCTTTTTGTTGCTTCTCACCGCCATAGCAACTTTGAAAACCCCAGTTATAAATGACGTTGTTCCTATGATCGGTATATCCTGATCCGGATGCCATTCGTGGATTGCGACTTGAGTGATGGGCCAGCAGGTTGTGGTGATAAGTGCCATAATTCGATCCCCAGATGCCTCCAAATCCATGAGATCCTTTAATATGATTCGACTGAGCCATACTTTCGGAAATAATGCACCATTGAACCGTAATGCTATCGCAATGATAAATGGACATGGTTTCATCTACACTCCAACTTGCAGATATGTGGTCCAGAATAATATGTTTTGAATATCGACTAGAAATTGCATCGTAATCTCCGCCGGATTCGTCACCAAGCCTTACTCTGAGGTATTGGATAATGACATGATCAGCAGCAATGATGATCGGATTTTTTTTAACACAAATGCCATCACCTGGAGCTGTTTGTCCTGCAATGGTAACGAATGGATTCTCGATTATAAGTGGACTCTCAAGTGAGATATTGCCCGAAACCCTAAAAATAATAGTTCTTGGGCCTGCCACCTCGATTCCAGCTCTCAGGCTACCCTCTCCACTGTCATTTAAATTGATTACTTCGTAAACTGTTCCGCCTCGTCCTCCCTTTGCATACTTTCCGTATCCTTCTGCACCCGGGAAAGCCAATTGCTGTGCTAATCCGAATGAAAAAGAAATTGTGAAAATAAATGTGCCAACTAAGTACCTCAAAACATTAATTCTAATTTTCATCTTTTAAAACAAGTTTACTGTCAAATTGTAAAACCATCAAGGTTGGAGAACTTTCAATTAACCTGGTTCCGAATTTTCCATCGACATCCCCTTGTACGGGCATTCCAGTGAATGCGCCAAGGATCAGTTCCGGAAAATGATCATTGTTGAGATCTGCAGTGTCCATCGTGAGCCATCTACCTGATGTGACCTGATCAAAGGAGTCGAGATTGAAGAGAATGGTATCCTTGGTGCTGATATTTTCCATTAAAACAAATCCTTCTTCAGGATTATGGATCAGATCGGGAAAGAATGAAATCGTCGCAATATCCATATCACCATCCCGATCAAAATCATGTGCAGTAGCTTGGTAAGCTCCATTGATTTGCTGAAAGAATACTTCATGAAAATTGTTTTTGCCATCGTTGATAAATATTCTGATTCCGTGATAAGGTTTCAGGATCATGGAGTAGTCTGCATTGTCCCCATTCACATAAATGATATCCTCAAATCCATCGTGATCCCAATCCATAAGAGTCATAAATACCGATCCATAGGAAGGAGGAAATTTCAATAGGTTTTGGATTTTAAAATCTCCTTGCCCTTGATTGTAATACACATCAATCCGTTCATTTCCCTGCGCCATCAAAGCGATGATATCCGGTAGCCCATCCCCATTCAGATCCCGAATTGTAACCGTGGTGGCTCCGGGATCTGCACTCAAAATTTTTCGCTCATACTGACCATTCATCCGGTTGATGAAAAGGCTGAGCTTTCCAGTGTGATTGCCATATTCACATACAATAATGTCTTCGAGCCTATCACCGTTGATATCGGCGTAAGTTGTGTGGACCGGACGTTGGAGATCTTTTAAAATGGTTGTGAATCCTTTATACTCATTCTCACCCGGCCGTTTAAATATTCTCACAACGCTTCCTCCCGGACTATCTGTTGGCATGAATCCACCCATTAAAGTGGCCAGGATTGTATCAGATTGAAAATCAATGTGAGAAATAGGAGAGGGAAGTGCCAGCGTGCTGACAGAGTTTAGTTGATTATCTAAAATGTTGATTGTGCTAAAGTCGGTTTTTGCATCAGCAACAAATATTTGTTTTAATTCAGTATGATATTTAATAGCAGTAATCATGGGAGGTGAAATACGAAATTCCGGTAGTTCAACTTTTAACCCATTAATTCCCATTTGTATTTCCTTTTCGGGAAGGATCAGACTATCAGGCGCTTTTTCTAAATAGTATGATTTTATCTTCTCCCACTTTTCTTCAGAGATGATTGATTTAGTTGGGAATATGCCTCGTTGCTCAACCAGTCTGCCTCCCGAACCCGATTCTATTAGGCTTTCGCGGACTGTATCTTCGTAAATGCCCATTCTATGAGCCATTTGCGGAAGCACACTGTTTTTCCAAATGTCTTTTGTAAGGAGCTCCGGTTCGGTATAAACATGACAACTTGCACAATGAATTTTAGCCAGATTTTCTCCTGAATATGCTATTGTATCTTTTTCTTCAGTATTTGCGATTGAATTTTCAGAGTCTTTCTTGCTACAGCTAAATACTCCAGCTATTGAGAGTATAATAAAAGTATATAGTGTTAGTAAGAATGGTTGATTTGAAAAAAATGGCAATGCTAATATTTTTTTAAGATTAAAATTCTGAAGAGCACGATTTTCGTTTCTCACTCCCGATTAATTCATATTAAGTTAAGGTTTATAAATTAAGATTAATCGATTGAATCTTTATAAAAATTGAAAAAATAAAAAGGGGAATTAATCCCCTTTTTAAAGTTTTATTCTCCTCCGCTATAACCCGGATTCTGCTCAAGTTTTGGATTTTTGTCCAAGGCTTGTTGTGGTAGCGGAAAGATTGTGTTCCATGGATCTAGTTCCAGAAACTCCAACTGAGGTTGATAGCGTTCTATTCTATCCAGCAATTCCTGGCTGGGTGTAAACACATTTCCATCGTCATCATACATGGTTGGAACGGTATAGCTAGCTGCTGCCGCTTTATTTTCGAGAAGTTTGCCCTGCCTGACCAATTCCTCGTAATCTTGTCCTTCAAAGCATAACTCCTTCCTGAATTCCAGGTAGATGGAATCGCGAAGTTGTTCCTGGCTTAAACCGTCTAACGGATCCAGACCAGCCCTGGCTCTCACACGATTGACATATTGATACGCGTTAGCCGGACCTTCGCTTTCATTGGTGGCTTCTGCTGCAATCAACAACACATCTGCAAATCTCAGGACCTTAATATTATATGCCATTCCATCTGCAACTTTGTTGTCAGGGTCTCTGAATTTATTGACATGAGGAAGTGGATAGGTATTTTCATGCCATTGAATGGTAGAATCAACTCCTATTGCCGGGTATTCGGATAAGAAGGTCGCAGGCTTTCTTTTATCATCTTCGGAGAATTGATTATACCAATACAGATTAGCGTGAATGGTTCCCCATGATCCGGGGCCATAGCCACTGTTGTTGGGTTCATAATTATTTCCAAGTGCGTGCCCCTGAGGAGCTATTCCATTGTACTGTACTTCGAAAATACTTTCGATATTATTATCAGGGTTATCGCCCATCCAGTAATTATCAATTGGATCCGGCATCAGGTCAAGACCGGAAGGGGAATTGATGACTGCCAGGGCATTGTCTCTGGCATTAGCCCAGTCCTGTCGATAAAGCTGCACCTTTGCCAACAATCCCTGTGCGGATTCTCTGGAAGCTCTGCCAACATCATTTGGTCCATAGTCAGCTATATAAGGCAAATCGGCCATTGCTTCTGTCAGATCTGTGATGATCTGAGTATAAACTTCATCGGCAGTGTTTCTGGGAACCTGCAACTCAATCAGATCAGAAGTGTTGGTTACATCCAGTATGATTGGAACGCCACCCCACCTTCGTACCATGTTGAAATAGCTTAATGCCCTCAAAAACTTGGCTTCAGCTATGATCCTTGCTTTCAGTGTTTCATCCATCTCGATATCGGGAATGTAAGTAGTTACAGCATTTGCACGGTTGACAGCTTGCCATGTGGCACGCCAAACAGAGATATTATACCTGTCGCTAATGATCATACCTGCATCATTTAATGTACAGATCACACCCCTGTCACCGGTTGGCGCAATTCGACTATAGCTACCGTCGGAGGCATGCGTACTTGAAGTATACCAATACCTGGAGTAATATCCCAGGTCTTGTAATGCACTATAAGCTCCGTTTACAGCAGCCAACGCGTCATCTTCCGTCTGATAAAAATTAACGGGGGAAATAGAATCCTTGGGAATTTCTTCAAGGTAATTATTACATGCCGTTCCCCAAACTAGCATGCTGCCTAATAGTATATATATTAACTTTTTCATTTCAATTTCTTTTTCGATTAGAAGTCAAGTTTCAGTCCCAATAAATATGTTCTTGACAATGGATAAGAGCTCACATCATATCCAAAAGCTCCTTTTTGACCGGAACGTCCATTTGTGTCCGGGTTATATCCAGTGTAATCTGTGATGGTGAACAAATTCTGTCCGGTGACATAAACGGACCCTCCGACACGACCCAGAAAGCTATCCGGGAATGTATAGGTCAGGGTTATTTCCCGCATTCTCAGGTAACTGGCGTCTTCCAGATACCAATCAGAATCACCAAGGTTAGCTTGTCCTCCGACCAAAGGAGGATTTGAATTCGGCGTTGGCCATTGTGCATCAGGGTTTTCAGGTGTCCAATAGTCATTTACCTCTTTCAAGACATTTTGACCTCGTGAAACACCTGTATTAAACCTTCTCATCATGTTGTACACATAACCTCCTTTCTGACCCTGGAAGAATGCCCTTAATTCAAAATTATTAAAATTAAGGCTGGTGCTAAATCCATAGATCATATCCGGGAACGGACTTCCCAATACGGTTCGGTCCTCATCATCCAAAACGTCGTCACCATTTACATCAACATACCTCACCATACCCGGAATGACACCCGGTTGTATGACCTGCCCGGCATCAGCTTCTCCCTGGCTACGATACAAACCATCTGTTTTGTAACCCCAGAATGATCCGATTGGTTCACCGACCAGCACATAGGACCTTGCCGTAGAACCGGCAAAAGTGGGTTGCGCTACAATAAAAGAGAGATCACCAAAAACATTGTTGTCACCCATTGATGTTATTTCATTGTCATTCAAAGAGATATTAAAGCCAAGGTCCCACGTGAAGTTATTGTTGCTGATAATTACACCATCTGCTGTAAATTCCCAGCCCTTATTTTCCATTTCGCCAAGGTTCTGAACAGATGGTTCGAGGATACCTGAGTTCTCAGGCAGTGTTACCTGGAGCAACAGGTCTTCTGTTTTCTTAATGTAGTAGTCAACTGTTAAATTGAACCTGCTTCCCAGAAGCGATACATCCAATCCTACGTTTGTTTGAGTGGTGACTTCCCAGGTAAGATTTGGTACAGCAACCCGGAAAGGAGAAAAGCCACTTACGATCGTTCCATCTCCAAAATTATAATTGGTAGATTGAAGTAAAGCCAACGATTGGTAGGCAGGCAATTCCTGGTTTCCAACTTTACCATATCCGGCCCTGAGTTTTAAATTGTCAAATAAATTTGAAGCACCCGACATAAACTCTTCATTAGAGATCCTCCAGGCACCCGCAAAAGAAGGGAAGAACGCCCATTTATTTCCATCGGAAAACTTTGATGATCCATCTTGTCGGCCGGTCACCGTTATCAGGTATCTATCGTCGTAGTTGTAGTTAATCCTTCCAAGAAATGAGAGGATCTTGAATTCAGCTAGTCCGGATGAAACTGTTGGTACAACTGATCCGCCACCAAGGTCGTATGGTCCTGTAACATCTGTTGCAAACCCCTGGCTTCTAATCGTTCTGAATTCTTCCTGTTCAGATTGTACGGTAAAACCCGCTAATACATTCAATCCATGCCTGCCAAAATTTTTATTGTAATTAAGGGTGTTTTCATTCAAAAATGAGCTCCTGTTTACATTGCTTACATCGGCGGAATTGAGTGGGTTTTCATTGTTGAATTTAGAGGAGAAATATACATGCCGATCGCGATATTCCAGATCTGCACCCAAACTGACTCTTAATTTAAGTTCAGGTATGATCGAATATTCACCATATATGGTTCCGATCATTCTGGTGATGACATTTTCATCTGAGAATTCGTTGATAAAAGCCACCGGGTTAAGACTGCCCTGTGCATCAGGCGCATTGACAAAGCGGTTACTTGAGTAGGTTCCATCCGGTTGATAAATAGGAAGGATAGGAGACATTTCCAATGCTACCGAAGTGATCCCGTTCCGTGATTCCCCTTCGGTGTTAGCCGCATTATTAACTGATCTTGATACATTCAATGAGTTTCCGAATTTAAATTTGTCACTGGCATTGATATCCAGATTGACTCTTAATGAATACCTCTGAAAATCGGATCCTTTTACGATACCTTCCTGGTCGAAATAACTACCTGAAACCAGATATTGAACCGCATCTGTACCACCACTTACACTTAATTGATGATTTTGGATGATGGCATTCCTGAAAATAAGCTCTTGCCAATCGGTGTCGTAAGGAGGGTCTTCTGTGAAAACCGGAGGAAAACCACCATTAGTTTCAGCTACATTGTAGATGTTTTGATACTCTTCTGCATTCATCATCTCGATTTCCTTTGCATTGGATTGCACGCCAACATAACCATTGTATGATACCCTTGGAGCGCCTTTTTCACCTCTTTTTGTGGTGATCAGGATGACACCATTTGCTCCTCTCACTCCATAAATCGCAGCCGCAGAAGCATCTTTCAGTACTTCAATAGAGGCAATATCTGCAGGGTTAATGGTCGCGAGCGGATTTTGACTAACGGTATAATTACTGCCTGTGCTGCTATCAAGACCTCTGCCGGCATCGGTGTTAAATTGTGATTGTCCGGTTACGGGAAAACCATCTATAACATATAATGGTTCACTACCATTAAGTATGGATGTTGTTCCCCTGATCTTAACACTGATTCCTCCGCCGGGAGCGGAGGAGTTGTTTGTAACATTGACACCAGCCATTCTGCCTTGCAAACCCTGTTCGACAGAAGTGATGGGCTGGGAATTGAGTTCTTCAGAAGAAAGGGATCCAACCGCTCCGGTCAGGTCACTTTTCTTTTGGGTACCATATCCGATAACTACCAACTCTTTCAATTCCTGGATATCAGCGGTGAGTGTGATGTTAATGACGGACTGATTTCCTACATCGATCTCTTCACTGACAAATCCTACGGAACTGAATACTAATGTAGCATTTCCTGATACAGTGATAGAATAATTTCCATCAACGTCAGTAATTGTACCATTCGTTGTACCCTTTTCCACAACATTAGCTCCTGGCAATGCTTCATTTTCCTCTCCGGAAATCACCTTTCCGGTTACAGTAATGTTTTGGGCAATTAAATGGGGACTAATTAAGAATAGCAATAGAAAGTAAATCAGCATTACTTTCCAATTCCAAAGCCTACCTGTAGGCCATAAGGAATGTTCGTTAAAACGTAAACCTTTGATCATAGTACAGTGTATTTAGTTATATAATTTACTATGCGCGGACATCACGCATTTTTAAATCCAATGGATCTACACTATAATCTGTTAAGGTTTGTAAGCTGTTCCATTCTCCTTTTAAAAAAGGAAAAGGCGTTTAAGGTTTGTTATGTTAATGAGTGGATATCTTAATAACCTTTTGATAGCAGTCCTTCCTGATTGCTTTCTATCGGTTGGTTATCTCATATGAAGTAAAGAAAAAGTATTCATTAAACCCAAAAAAATAATATAAATAAGCTTGAAATAATTAATATTTAACTGAAAGGTAGGTAGGTGAAATAGATAAAATAACTTTTCTGAATGTGGATTTAATTTAATATTTCACAATAATTTCAAATAATAATTTAAAGTTGACAATAAATCATCTTTTTTGACAAGCATTTCATAAAAAAATAAAGTATTTTTTATTATGTCAATAACATTTATTTGTGTGATGCAGTTCCTGGCAATTCAACTTTGATTTGACTTTTTTGGATATAATCCTCAATCTTCCTCTGGCATATTTGTCGAAGTTACACAATCTATTTTCCACTCGTCTCCATATTTTCGGTAGATCGTAGTCCACGCAAAATGAGTTTGTCCTTCTACCGTATCGCCTCAAAAATCAGGTAGTAATGGGGTTTAATTGAATACGATTAATCCCCTTTCTTATTGAAATCAGGATCGAGGTTGATTATCACAGGTTTGTTTCTATCACAAACCAATTTGCCGTTTTCATATTCCAATTCAGCTACCTGGATGGAACTTCTTCTTTGAGAATATCCATCACTTTCTTCCTGAGAGGGTATTCTGCCCGGGTGGGTAAAGTAAAAGAGATAGGCTTTTTCACCGTTTACCACTACATCAGCGTGACCACCTTTGACCATATCATCCAGCCCTTCCCCCGGTTCTTCTACCAGGTTTGCTTCTTGCCGAGTCCAGTTTTCCAGGTCTTCGGAGAAATAAACACTCAGGCCTTTCCACACATCGACGATCATCCAGTATTTGTCCTTCCACCGGAACACCACCGGACCCTCGCCCGGACGATCTCCCAGCGCTTTTCCTTTGTCTACCCATTGATAGAGATCAGGACTGTCAGCATAATAAATGGATTTGCCATCTTTTTCATTGTTATACCACATTCTCCATGATCCGTCTGGTAATTGAAACACGCAGGCATCGATTACTTTTTTGGAATTTAGCTCGAGCGTAGATGCATAATCCCAATCCAGGGCATTTTTACTTGTCATATGTACGATATCGCGAGGATGGTTCCAGTCTTCAAAGATCCCTGGAACAAAGGTCAGGTACATATGGTAGGTTCCTTCATGTTCGATCACCTCCGGAGCCCAATGGGTATAATCCTGAACTTCCCGGAAATTGATATTGGCAGTATCCAGGTAATGCCATGTTGCTCCCCTGTCACCGGATTCAGCTATTCCAATGCGTGTACCATGCACCCATCCAACGCCAGAAGCATTTGCTACATTTGCCCTGCGATTGGTGTAAAACATTAACCATTTATTTTCTTGCTGGTTATAGAGAACTACCGGATCAGCAGCGCCATCGTAAATAGGGTCACGGTAAAGGGGCTTGTCGGCTACCGTTTTGGTAGCGGTTGTGCCATCCTTGATATTTTCTTTTGTTTTATCAGGTTTTGATGTACAGAATGTGAAAAAGATTGGAAAAGAGAGGAATAAATAAAGAGTTAGTCTGTGCATATTTAGATTTGAAATTTTGTATTGCAGTTGATGACGAAAGATACTCTTCTGAATTTAAATATAACAGCTTGTAATTGTTTTGTGTGATAGCACAGACAAATGGATTTAGGATAAGTGCTAATTGTACTGGGCAAGAACGGGGACGTTCGCACCAGAGAGAAAAAAGAAGTGCAAAAAATTAATTTACCCTCTTATCGCCGATAAATACACCCAAACGATAAATAGAACCTGCAAGGGAACCCTGAACCATAGGTAGGAGAGGCCGGGGCCATTTGCCTCTCCGGTTTGGTAGTTGAGGTTTTCCATCGAGGCCTTGATATTGGCTGGCAGGATCAGAATGAAAAATGCGATCAACGCCCAACCCGTTAATACCTGGTATTTGGGGAATAACAAGCCAATCGCAAAGGCAATTTCCAGCAATCCGGTTGCGAAAACGATCTCCTTTTTGAATGGGAAGATATTGGGAATCATGGCGGCCATGCCATCCACGAAAGCAAAATGGCCGATGGCTGTAAACCCAAGCATGCAAGCCATAGCAATCCTTCCCGCCAGTGAAAAATCAAATTGTTTGTTGACGATTTTTAATACGAGAAGGGCTATGATGAATACCCCGATTAAGATATATAATGGTTTCATGATTGATCTTTTTGACAAAGTTCAGAACTTTATCAAGATCAGTCAATGAACCTGGGTTAAGTAATTCGTCGTCGAATTCTACTCAATGCCTGGGGAGTGATCCCAATGTAGGAGGCAATGTATTTGAGGGGAATTTGCCGGATCACTTCAGGCCGCTCTGAGAAAAGTTTCAAATAGCGATCTTCGGCAGTATCGTTTAAAAGAGACAGCTCCCTTTTTGTTTTCTTCAAAAACAGCTCTTCGCTGGCTTTGCGCCCGATCAGGTTGCCGATCTGAGATTTGCTGTAAATATCCTGAAGGTCTTCGTAAGTCACTCTCCACAAAGCAGTGTCTGTAATGGTTTCGACGACATATGTAGACGGAGATTGGGTCAGAAAAGAATCGTAGGCGCTGAAGAAGGAGTTTTCAAAGGCAAAGCCAAAGGTTAGGTCATTTTCTTCTTTGGGGATGTAGAAGCGAATGATTCCCTCTTCGATAAAGGACAGGTTTTTCTCGGTTTCACCAATAGAGAGGAGGGCCTTCTTTTTTGGGAATTGCTTCCTCGTCAGTCGGGAAGAAAATATTTCCCAGTCGTGATCAGAGATGTTAAAGTGTGTTTGGAAGTAGCGGTGGATCTGTTGCAAGGTCGATGCGGTAGTGATTTTATTCTATTCTCCAATAGATAGAACCTTTGCTAAGCCGTCCTTAATTTTGTCGAGTGTCTCATTATTAATTTTTCCAATTTTCCTGATAATTCTTTGTTCCGAGAGTGAACGGACTTGAAAACAATCAGCTGACGAATCCTTTGGCAAATTATTCTGTCTATCTGGAGTCACTTTAATCATCCATGGAGCAATTTCATACCGATCTTTCCAATCAGTCAAGGGAACAATAACTTTTAGTGGCAATTTTCCAATAGCGTCATCATTAACAATTATTGCTGGTCTTGTCTTTTTAATTTCTGCACCAATGGTTGGATCGAGGTTAATTAACCAAATTTCACCTTGCTTCATAGAAATTTTCTAAGTCAAGATCGGTAAATGCAGTCAACTCGGAGTCAGTCTTGTAGTCAATAAGTAGTGCATTAGCAGCTTGTTCCATTTTTTTCTTTTGTTCGCTTTGTCTGATTGACTTCAAAGTTTTTTCAATGATCAAAAATCGTTTATTGATTGGCAGTTGATTTATTTCTTTTATAATTTCTTGAGTTCGCATAATGCAAATTTAAGATATAGCTCTTACGAAGTTAAACTTTTTTCACTAGACACAACTTGATTACAGGGATATCTTCTTATTACCATTTCTTTCATATTAGTAATAAGATTCTCCTTTATCTACTCCCCTAAAACCTCCAAACCATCAATCCCCCATCCGGGGTTAATACCTGACCGGTGGAGTAGGGGAGGTCTCCGTTTGCCAAGACAACCACAATCTTTCCAATATCTTCTGGTGTGCCCATTCGTTTTTGTAGCGTCAGTCCCTCTTCGATCAACTGTTCATATTTTTCCTTAACCCTTTCGATCATATCCGTCTCGATGACACCGGGTTGGATTTCATACACGGGAATATCAACTTCTGCCATTTTGATGGCCAATAATTTCGTCAACATGGATACACCGGTCTTGGAAATGCAGTACTCCGCCCGATTGACAGAAGCAACGACTGACGATATGGAAGAAACATTGACAATGCAACCTTCATAATTTTTATTCTCCCTTTTATTTTTAACCATGAGCTTTGCAATCGCCTGCGACAAAAAGAACGTGCCTTTCAGGTTGATGCCTAACACACGATCAAAATCTTCTTCATTTATCTCCAGAATATCTTTACGACTAGACGCCACGCCTGCATTGTTGACAAGGACATTGATCGCTCCCAACTCTTTGATGAAACTGACAATCTTATTTCTGCCCTCTGTAGTTCCGATATCGCCCTGGCAATACAAGATTTTACCGCCATTTCTTCTCAGTTTTCCCAACTGATCATCGACTTCACTTTCTGAGCGAACTCCATTGATCACCACCGAATAATTGTTTTGCAACAATTTCTCGGTGATCCCCAGTCCGATGCCTCTGCTTCCTCCCGTGACCAATGCGAATTTTTCTTCTTTCATGATTTAAATTGTTTGAGTTTTTCAAATTCAGGTGTTTGCTTGTAGTAAGGATCCAGTGGATAACATCCGGATCGCAGCCCGTTTCTTGGAGCTGTCGTGCAATCCGAAAACGTCCGGCAAAATTTCCCCCGTTTCAATGGCATGTTTTCCATTACATCAGCAGGGAGTTCGGGGTAGGAAAGCACCATCCGTCCAAGACCGATAAAATCGCTCATGTGGTTACGAAGTACATATTGACCCACGTGAGGAAGCCATTCCTGAAGGTACGAGTAGGCTGATCCAACAATTGCCATGTTGGGAAATGCTTTTTTAATTTCACTTGTCACGTTGATCTGACGTGCAACGCCAGCCAGAGGATCTTCCGGAGGCTGGTATCCGTCCGAAGGTGGGAAAAGTGCAGGTCGCTGGATATGAGGATTATAATAAGGGCTTCCCACTGTCACGCATAACAGTTCGATCCCTAACTTTTCCAGCAATTCTACAAACTTAAATGGTTCTGTCAAATCAACGTCCTGACCCGAACCATCCCCGCCAAAGGCAAATGGATAACTTTCTTTTTCAAAGTTTGCCGGAATTCCAAAATCATCTTCTCCCTTGGTAAAAGGGATCCAATCGAAGGCGCTCAACCTTACTCCCATGTTCAGACCCGGCGCTTCAGCCTTGATGCCAGCAACGATCTCTTTTAAAAACCGGGTTCTGTTTTCAAAACTACCCCCGTACTTACCCGGGCGATGAAAACCGCTCAGGATTTCATGTCCGAGGTAGCCGTGACAATGCTTGATATCGACAAAACGGAAACCGGCTTTTTTTGCCAGGACAGCTGCTTTAACAAAGTCTTCGATCAAACGGTCAAGCTCGTCATCCGTGATCGTAGGATAGTCATCCGGGATGCCAAATTTTTTATCCAGTAGGGGATGGTGATAGGCAATTTTTGGATCAAAAGTTTTGTGATCTTTTGGCTTGCAAAACCTTCCGGAATGGGTCAGTTGAAGGCCGATGTACAAGTCGTTGCTGCTTCCATGAACTTTTTCATGCTCCGTAATAAGCAGGTCGTATAAGCCTTCCAATTCTTTTTGGTTTTCTGGTTTTATGACGAGTTGATTGGGATTGGCGCGTCCCGCCTCCTGCACGGCAAATGCTTCACAACCCCAAAGGAGTTTGGCGCCGCTGTGAGCAAAATTCTTCCACCGATTTTTTGTGAATTCAGTCGGTTTTCCATCTGTGGTGCCATCCCAGCCCTCCATCGGCAGAATGCAAAAGCGATTTCCTATCACATCACTGGTTCTTAGCGTGTAGGATTCCCGGTAAGGGGATTGATCACCAGTCAACAGCTCTTCATCAAAATGGAGGTCAATGTTTTGTTCCTCCAGATAATTTCTGAAATCATCTGCGGTTTTCAGTTGTGCAATTCGCTTGTATTTTGGTTTAGTCTTTTGTGCCATAGAAAAGTAGGTTCCAATTAAGGTAAATCTTCGATGCAATCAAAAAAGGCATAATACGGTTGGCCATGGATCATTCTCGACATCTGAATAGCAAGCTCCCGCATATGATAATCCCCCCACATGGCCGACTCGTTGCATGGTATTTTTTTTCCTTCAGGAATGGTATCCCATCCATTAGGTCGATGATAAATGGCATGCAGGATCAATCCCTGGTGTCCTTCATCGGTGGACAAATAAGGATCAGACAACAAAGTGTTAGCAATGGTCAATCCGGCCTGAGTATACTTACTGCCATCTCTATCATTAAGATAATGGCCCAGTCTCAACAATGCCTGGGCTGCAATGGCTGCAGCAGAGCTATCGACCGGTTCAAAATCGTTAAAAGGTTCTGATGGTCTATCGAGGTAATCACCCATGCTTGCCAATCCGGGTGCTCCGGTATCCCAATAGGGAATGCCGTCTGTTGGTGTGTTTTGAATATAAAAGTCACAGGTAGCCCTTGCCGCTTTCAACATTTTGGCTATCAAATCATCTTTTGAAATGATGCTTTCATACGAATCAGGTGGAAGTTTTTCAAATAGCTCAAGCTCTTCAGCAAACCCGCACATGGCCCATGCCAGACCCCGCGTCCAGGTAGAAAAGCCACTATACCCCTGCTGAGTGCCAGGACATCTGAAACTTCCAGAACTCGTGTTGAAGATGCACTCGTGGGCGGTCCGGCCTTTTATATCATAGCTGTCCCGCCCTTCCCCGTAATAAATATTGTATTTTGCAGTCGTTAGCAGGTGTTCAACTGTTCGCTGCATCAGGTCAATGGATACATCCTGCTCACCCATCAATCTGTGTCCGAGCAGGTGACTAAGCATCAATATCCGGCAGGATCGAACAGTATCAATGAAAAGGGAATGAGGTCCATTAAATGAATAGATATATCCGCCTCCATCGCTGGTTTTGCTCCATCGATGGGCCTGAACAGCGCCACTCGTTTTCAGCGCAAGCTGATAAAATGCTTTTTCTTCATCATTTGAATCAATTTTACCTTTCACCATCAAGCGAAGCAAGTTGCCATAAGTACTTATGTTGTTAAATCCATGGTCATGGACTCCGAAATGGGTTAGGTGGGAAGCCATTTTCGTGAATGTATTTTTTCTTCCAATATCCAAAAAGGCTTCATCTCCACTGGCCTCAAACTGAAGAATTGCCGATCCATATTGAAATCCCTGGGTCCATTCAGTCCATCCCTGTGGAACATACTTGCCATTCCTGGTGATGACGGGTGTGCTTTTGTTTAGTTCGAAACCCTTTTCAATGGAAAGGATCTTCCTTCCCGACAATTGCCAGAAATCATCTATTCTTGAGCTTAAGTCAGTGGGTTTTATGTCAAAATTAATGTTCATGAATTACGAGTTTGAAAGTGATGCGATACCATGATCAAGGTGCTCGCCAGACCGTGGATCGCATAGAGAATAAAGTCCATTCTATAAATGCCAAAGTGATCGGGCAGAACTCCAACTACCGAGCCCAGAAATATGAAAAAAGCAATGGCTGATGTGATCAAAAGAATCTTTGGCGGATGGTTAAAAAGCAAAGCTCCAAACACAACCGGTGCGATCATGGAAGTCCCGGTGAAGCTCACTCTTGCCAGCAATGCCAATTCATCTCCCATCACCAGGGAAAACAGCAATACGATGAGTGAGAAAACCAGGAGCGATACTTTTGTGATAGACATCACCTTCTTTTCTTCACCGGATAGTAGAGACCGAAGTTCTGTTCCCAGGGCAAAAATCTGGGCGTTGGTTGTGGACAAGCAAGCGGCAAACAAGCCTACCACGGCCAAAGCAGCAACTGGATTTGCCTGATCAAACAGTAAAGCGGATGACAGGAAATCGGATGTGGAAGCCTCCGGATACTCAATAGCCCCATACATCCCGATAAATGCGGTTGGTAAAATGACCAAAATGGCAAAGAAGCCCACGGCAAAAGCCATGGTATGCACAGATTTCAGGCTTTTCATTACGACCAGACGGGTAGTGAATTGAGGTTGTGTGGCCGGGATCATGAAAATAGCGATGGCCGAAGTGATCAGGAACTGGGGTCCAAACAGCTTATTCGGCCCGGGAAGTGACAACAACTCAGGATTTTTTTCAGCCACATCTCCAAATACAGCACGCATTCCACCTCCCAGATCGAGGCAGGAAATTCCAATGATCCAGATAACCACCAATAAAAGCAGCCCCTGGATGGCATCGCTGTACATAATGGCTTTCAGTCCTCCGATCTCAGCATACACGATCATCATTACTACGATCAACGCCGACCATATCCAGGAGGGAAGAGCAAAGGGCACTGCTGCCTCCAGGAAGATGGAAATGCCGCGGATCTGGATGGCCACGTAAGGGATCAGGAAAATAAATGAACTCAGGAAAACCAGGTAGCCTGCCCACTTTATGCCGTAACATTGCGACATCATCCCGGCGACTCCGTTGTACCCAATAGCTTTGGCCTTCCTGCGTAATTTATATCCGAACCAAAGGATAAAGAAGACCATGAATCCATCCGAAAAAGCTAAGAAAATCCAGGCGCCAACACCATGATTTCTAAAGAAATCGGGCATGCCCATGAATGTGAAAGCGCTGAACAAAGCAGCGGCAAATGTGAGGAAGCCGAGTACCGCCCCAATGTTGGAGCCGGCAAATATGTATTCGTTAGCGGTTCGGTTTTTATTGTACGACTTGTAAGATGCCAGAAACAACAATCCTATGAATATGGCAAAGAATACCGCGATCCAGGTAATCATGGGCGATCTTCTTTATAGGGAAAGATCCTTGCGCCGATAAAGGTGAGGATCACCAGCACGGTAGTCATCACTATCCCTGACCAAAAAATAAACGGTAATGACAAAAGCGAAGGTTCTGTCTGGCCCAGCTTGAAAATAAACAAGTAAGAAATGAACGCAATGATCACGACTGACCAGACCAATATCTTCCAATAGGTGATTTTCATAGTTAAGTAGAGGGTTTTGATTCAAATTACAATTTAATATAAATTCTGAAACTGGGTTTATTTAACCTATTAAGTATCAGGCTAGACGCATTTAAAAAGTTTGTGTAATTATTGTTAATAATTTTTGTCTCCAAAAACAAATTTTCTTGTGGGACATCTCCCTTCACCCTCTTCAAAGAGGGACTTTTGGTGTTTTTGGAGACAAAAATTCCTAAATGCGTTTGCGCTGTATTAAGTATCAAATCAAATGGGAAATTGGGCAATCCAACTTTATAAGTAGTAAAAAAATAGGTGATATTTCAGTGGATGCGTCATGATTCAGATTGTTCTGAGCGCTGAATCCTTCCCATCAATCCTTTTCAAAATTCAACTTAATAAACCTTGTATCAAAATGCTCGATTAACAATGAAGAGGTGAGTGTTTTTAGCTCTTCTTCCAGCGTGTTTACTTCCCGGGCTGACGATGCACCCGTTTCTTCAACAAGCCTCCTCACATCTAATGTGGCATGGTCGCCTTCCAATTCTCTCAGGTGCAATATGATTCCCTTTCCATCCAAAGAAGGAGTGGTGTTCACCAACAATAAATTTGGCACATCTATTTTCACGAGCGAACGGGAAGTTAAAACGGTTTCACTTTCATTAATACCGGGCAAAATCACCCTAGCTTGCAAAGGAACTCTCTCACCCCATCCAAACCGGGTTGCATAGGTGTCTGAATTGTCTGAGGACGAAGTGATGCTATATTGCCATTGTAGTTCACCTGACTGACTGGCCTTGAAATTGGTGACCCAATAGTTGTTCAAAACCCAGGAAAAAATGTGGTTGGTTTTCGGATTCAACCGATAGTAATATCTACCTGTATTAATATCTCCAAATTGTACCAAGGGAATCTCATCACTCACAAATACGATTTGCGAATTATTATTTCTGACAGCGGCAAAATTCTGGATGCAATTCCAGTCGGAGGAGGAGCCTTCTAATTGATTGACCCCTGGATAGACCACACCTCCCTGGACTTCGAAGGCTAATTTTCCATTTTCCAATTGAAATGGAAAGGCCACATAAACACCTTCAGGAGTGGTGACGGGTAGTTTGATCATTCGATACAAAAAATCAATTTTCTTTTGATAATGATACAGCCTGATTTCAATGGAAACTCCTCTTTCGTCCGCGCAAACTGGCATTTTGCCATTCAAAAACAGACTGTTGTAAATTGCACCACTTTCTTTCTTTGTCACCTCGACTTCTTTTAATATTGAGCGGGTCAAATCGAGTGGTCGATATACGGTGTCTCTCGTCGTGTTGGTAAGGCGCTCCATCTGGTGGCGGTTGCCTAGTTGCTCATAGATGAACTGACCGAGTGTAAGCGTGTCGTTTGGATCAAGAAGTTCCTTTTGAAGTTCTTTATCAAATAATTGCGTGACGACTCCCTTTTTTTCATCGATTGCCAAACGATAATATTCATTTTCAAAAATCTCCTCGTTTACGTCAGGAATTACTTGTGCTTTTTCACCGACATTTACCTGAAGGGTTTTGTAGCCCATGGGTGGGACGTCTTCCACCCACAATTCAAAATATGCTCCTTCTTGACGTTGTTGTTTATGTTGATAGGAAATTTCATTCCCATCCGAATCCGTAATGGTGAAACTTTCACCCTCGGGAACAATTGAGTTTTGAATAAATAATTCAACAAGACCAGAGCGTTGCCAGTTCAATGTGTTAAATATGGCGATGGTCGGTTTGTTCCCTTTTTTCAAGACGGGTTCCAAAAGCGCCAAAGCTTTTTCTTCCAACAATTTTGACATTTTAGTCGCTTCCCAGGCATAGGCGGATTTCATGGCCCACTGATTGATCGTGTTTTGTCCTAGCGGGTCTGTTATGCTTTCCGCAGCGCCATGTGTATGTTCATCGTAAAACAAAAGATTGTCATAAACATGATCGATTTCTTCGTAAATATTCGCAGGTATCTCAACTCCTTCCATGATTCCCATCGACAAAAGAGCAGTAATTGCTGTCATATTACTTTGAGTTTGCCTAACCTGTTTGGTCTCGTTAGCGGCTGAGCCCACTCCGTCTGTCCACCAATCGGGCCATGCCACTTGTTTTGCTGGCAGATCATCAGCATGCTGTTCATCCAGGAAGATCATGAAATCCCGCGCAAGCGAACTCCTTAGTTTTGGCCATTCGTACTTTTCATTCCATTCTTTTATGATGTCGCAAACCCTGGTAGATGGAGGAGAGTTGTCGGTGACATATCCGGAAAATTGAAGAGAGATCTTATTGTAAGGATAATTGTTTTCTTCCAGTCCGGTGAGATATTGAGAGAGGTTGTTTCGCAGATTATCCTGCTGGTTGATCGTAACTCCCAAAGCATTACCATGTTGATAATGCTCGCTTCTGTAGGCAAGTAACCTGTTTCCGGCAGGCGATTCCCACCAAAATGAAGTGGGCTTGTTAAATGGCCTGCGTGCCCGGTGTGCGTGAATACCCATGGTGACGAACTTCACATCGGTATTGTGGTAATAATCGATCATGCACCAGCCAATACCATTTACATCGTTTTGCATCGCTGTGGTCACATCAATACCGCTGTTTTTCAGGAACCGAAGTGTTTTGGTTTGAGCGGCAAGAGCTGCTTCATCCACAATTTCCGAATAATTCAAAAACATGCCCGTTGCCTCGATACGTCCTTCTTTTAAGCGCCTAAGCAACCGATCAATTTGTGCTTGCGGTCTTGTTCTGAGATATTCCCGAACGGACCAGGATGTTTCGCATGTCCATCTGAATTTTGCAGCGTCAGGGTAATCATCTGTTTGATCACAAAAATCAAGAGCATGATCGATATAGCGAAGGTGCTCGGGTAAGATCTCAGTTTGCGGACGTGTATATCCAATGTCGGTGTGGGTGTGCTGAACCAAAAAAATCTCCCATTCACGCACGGGTTTTAGGGTAAATGATTTTGTAATGGGAGTTCTCTCATCTATCTGAAGTTCAGCTGTGAAAGATGTTTCTTTGTCCACCTTTGGTAAATATATTTCAAGTTTGTTAAAGCCAATTTTCAGAACTTTTTCTGTTGTTGTGTTGCCAATTTTTATAGAGGTTTTGGCGTCCTTTCCCAGATGGATAAAGTCCAGACTTACAGAGTGAAACAATTCACCATCCCTTTTTGCGACAACTTTGTTCTGATAGATGTCAATTTTCTCTTCGATTTTTGAGGTAAAGGTCATGAACCAGGCTGGATTCCCTGTTGAGGTGGAGGATAGCTTCAGGTGTGCAGGTTTGCCTTTTTCGATCAGTGAGGTTGGAACTTTCAAAATGGCAAATCCCATTTGATCTTCGTACTTGTCCAGCATGGTTATATGCAATGAAAGCTCAGCATCGTTTGTTCCTTTAAAGGTTAATTCTCCTACCGATGAGGTTTTGGAACTGCTGAAAGAGACAAGAGATTGATCATTCAGGCTTAAAGTAAAATCAGCAGGAGAGGAGGTGACATCCATGCCAAATAACCAGATGAATGAAACGTGTTTTGACTGGTAATCAGTCGGAATGGCTTCTGTTTTCCATTCGATGGGCTCGTAGTCCTGCATTCCCCTCAGCAAGAGAGATGTGTTTACGTCAGGAAGAGGGGAGTGGTAACCAAATCGTTTCCCGCTGATTTCTTCCGTGAATCCCTGGAAATATTTCTGGCCATTCTGTGCAAGCACAATGTTGCTTAAAACCGGTAAGATTATTATTACTAAAACCTGCTTCATTTTTATGCTCTTGAATTCTCTCCCTCGCCCTTCCTAGCAGTAATTTAGCTGATAATTACGAATTTATTATTGTGTTTTTATCCAACCTTCTGTTAGAAACCGAATGTATCACCCATTACCCTCAGGGAAATCACTTTTAACTTTGAGATTGAAGAAATTCTGACTTGAATTATTTGTTTTTTTGATGACACACCTCTGTATCTCCTCTTCCACCTTCCAAAGTCTTGTACGGAGGACAGGCAAGAGGAGAATATTGGTATAATCCAAGTCAGAATTTGAGTTTTCTGTAGACTTACATAAGCTAAGATTTTTATACAATAAAAATCTTAAAATCGATTTTCCTACCATTACTCCTTGAATAAAATCATATCTCCTTTTATATGAGCTATTTGCAATCGATAAAGGATTAGGTTCCTCGAAAACAATTTATTCTTATAATTATCAACCAAAGTTTCTTATTTTTTCGATACTGATAATTTTAGACTTTTGAAAACCTGGATAAAATCGCTTCAGACACTAGCTTTAATTACCAACTTTTTCCTGCTCGCACCCGGAGCGCGGGGACAGGAAAAAGATACGGATACTGCATCAAAAGCCTATCTTGTGGCTCTAAAGCAATACAAGGAAGCAGTAAAAAGCCAGGAACTTCTTTATAATGGATCGCAATACGTCCCCATGGAAGGAATTATGGAAGGTCATCCTTATTTCCATGAAGAGATCATCGAAGGCGGGCAGGTTGTTTTTGACAGAATCCTATTTAAGGATATCACCATGCGCTATGATATCGTATATGATAAGCTGATCGTTCATCATGTGGACCAGGAGGGTATCTCCGAACTGGTACAACTTCAAAGTGAAATGGTTACAAGCTTTAATGTGGCAGGTTATCATTTTGAGTACATCGCCCGGAACGATTTTGAAAATCTGGATGCAGGATTTTACATTCCATTGTATCGTGGCAATTGCATTTTATTAAAAAAGGTTATCAAAGAACCTCGCCAGGAAACGGAAAATCTCAAGGTCATTACACACTTTAATGAGAAAGTTCGGTATTACGTTGTTCATGAAGGCGTAGCCTATAGGCTGAGGGGAAAGAGGTCATTGCTGAAAATTTTGAATGAGGAAAAATTGGCGCTTAAATCCTATATCCAAAAGGCAGGTCTGGAATTTAGAGATGAAGAGGATTATGTAAAATTACTTAAGCATTATGACGAGATCAGGTAGGAGAAGCATATATTGCCTGATCTTGTGGTTTGCATTTTTGTTGACCACCTCGGTTTGTCATGCTCAAGATGAGTTCCTGCTTAATGAACATTTTGAAGAGACCCCATTCCGACAATTTGTTTCCTTAATTGAAGGCAAATCCTCTTATCAGTTTTTCTTTGACGAGGAAGAACTGGACAGCCTGTTGATTTCAGAGACCTTTAAAAACTCTTCACTTGATGAAGCTTTGGCAACCATTTTTACTGATAGCCGCTTTCATGTACTTATTCACAACAACAATGTTTTCATCACAAAGGATAGACCCATTCACGCTCACATTCCAGACTCGTATATCGCTCAAACCGAGGCAAAAAATGAGGAAGAATTTGATATTCGACTATTCGACTTTCTCAATGAAAGTAGCTCTCAACAAAATGGTGATGAAAACGACATTACCGAAATAGGTCAGTTATCAGAAATAGTACAGGGCGGAAAAGCAACGATTACCGGCAAGGTAATCAACCATTATACGGGCGAAGCAATTATCGGAGCTGTTGTACAGCATCCTCCTACCAATACGGGTGTTTCTACAGATGTCCTGGGCAATTATCACATTAACATTCCCACGGGAAGGTCATACCTGGAAATCTCCAGTGTTGGTATGAATGAACGTCACATTGAGATCCTTCTTTATGGAGATGGCACGTTGGAAATAAATTTAAAAGAGGAGGTAAAAGCTCTCAAAGAAGTAGTGATTGAGGCCAGCAGAGATGAGAATATTGAAGCCACACAGATGGGAGTAGAAAAACTCGATATTAATTCAATCTCGCAGCTACCGACACTCATGGGTGAAGTAGATGTACTAAAAGCTATTCAAACCTTGCCGGGGGTGCAGTCTTCCGGTGAAAATTCAACGGGACTCAATGTGCGCGGAGGGTCAACCGGCCAAAACTTAATTTTATTTAATGACGCCCCAATCTACAACCCCTCTCATTTATTCGGATTTTTTTCGGTTTTCAATCCGGAAGTGGTCAAAGACATTGAATTGTACAAAAGCGGGATTCCTGCGCGCTATGGAGGAAGATTGTCTTCCGTTTTGACTGTAAATTCAAAAAACGGCAACAAAAAACGATTGGCAGCTTCCGGGGGTATCGGACTGGTCTCGGGAAGGCTGCTTTTGGAAGGCCCGATAATAGAGGACAAGCTTACCTTCCTTGTGAGTGGACGGTCTACGTACTCCAATTGGCTGGTTTCGCAAATACAAAATGATAATATCCGCAAAAGCCGGGGTTCTTTTTATGATCTGCATGCGAAAATGATTTATGAAAAGGATAATAAAAATAGCATCACTTTATCAGCTTATTATAGCGATGATAAATTCCAGCTTCAGAGCGACACCACCTATCAATACAATAACTTTAGCACGAACCTCAAGTGGAAACACATTTTCAATAAATCCCTGTATGGAGAATTTACCGGTGGTTTCACTGAATATAAGTACAACATTGCTTTTGACGGCAATCCGGTCTATGCTTTTGACTCTGATTACCAGACTAACCAGGGGATGTTGAAGGCCGATTTCAACTTTGAGAAAAGCAAACACACTTTTTCATTTGGAGTTAATGCGGACTTCTATCGTATCCATCCGGTCAGTCAGGTCAGTACGGGGGAGGAATCGGTTGTAGAAGACAATATAACTACGCCGGAACAGGCGATAGAAACCGCTATTTATATAGGTGATCAGCTGGCCATAAGCGAACGGGTTTCGCTGTATGGGGCCCTTCGTTATTCTTTTTACCAATTTCTAGGTCCAGGAACTGTTAATCAATACGAATCGGGCATACCCAAAAGTCCATCTTCATTGATCAATACCATTTCGTATGGGAAAAATGAAGTCATTGCTTCCTATGGTGGACCGGAATTTCGAGCATCAGCCCGATATCTGATCGACACCCGTACTTCCGTCAAGTTGAGCTACCAGCGAATGCGGCAGTACATCCACATGCTGTCTAATACCACTACCATTTCTCCAACCGATATCTGGAAATTGAGTGATACCTATATTCTACCTGAAATTGGTGATCAGTTCTCTATCGGCTTTTACAAAAACCTACGAGCAAATTCCATAGAAACTAGCGTAGAAGCCTATTATAAAACAATGGACAATATTCTTGACTATAAGAATGGCGCCCAACTTCTTCTCAATAGAAATATTGAAACAGATATTATCGGTACGGATGGAAGAGCGTATGGCGTAGAGTTTTTAGTCAAAAAAGTAGTAGGAAAATTTAACGGTTGGTTGAGCTATACCTATTCACGCTCTCTATTGCAAACCAAAGCCTCTGTAGGGGGAGAATCCATCAACCTTGGTAAGGAATACCCCAGTACGTATGACAGACCTCACGATGTGACCCTGGTAAGCAATTATAAGATTAGCAGACGACTCAACTTCTCCCTTAATTTTACTTATAGTACTGGTCGACCTACCACCCTGCCAACTGGTAAATACGATTATTACGAAGTGGAAAGGCTGGTTTTTTCCGAACGCAATCAATACCGCATACCAGATTATTACAGGACAGATGTTTCCATCAATTTTGAGGGAAATCACAAAATCAAAAAACTGGCACATAGTTCATGGTCAGTTTCTGTGTATAATGTTACTGGTCGTGACAATGCCTATTCAGTATTTTACACAAATGAAAATGGGCGTGTAAAAGGTTATCAGTTATCGATTTTTAATCAGCCTATTCCGACAATCACCTATAATTTCAGGTTTTGAAGATGAGGACAAGATGGATATACATAATGTTTTTGTTACTGATTTTGACAGGTTGCCTGAAACCTTATGAACCCGATATTGAGACAGAAGAACTAGGATATCTGGTTGTGGAAAGTGTGCTGGATGTAAGTGATGGTAAGGGTCAAATTGTCCTATCGCGAACAAAAAAACTTGATGCGGTCAATCAGGAAACCAGGGAGACCAATGCCCGAGTTTGGATTGAGGATATTCCTGGAAACAGGTTAGATTTTGACGAAGATACTAGCGGTGTTTATTTAGCCGACTTTTCAACATATGAGCCAACTGAAAACCTTACCCTTCACATACTTACCTCCGATAACCATCGCTATCATTCCGATACAGTGGATGTACTTACCAGTCCGCCGATTGACAGTATTACCTGGCAGGCAGACGATGGCGGCATTACCTTCTATGTCAATACTCATGACCCTACCCATTCGACCAATTTTTATCGATGGGAATTTATTGAGACCGCAGAATACAATTCCCTCTTTTTATCAAAAGGAATATATGATGAGGAATTGGGCGAAGTGGTGCAACGCGATCAGGAAACACAAAATATCTACCTGTGCTGGGCCGAACAACAATCCCGGAAAGTCATATTAGGAAATACGTCCACATTTACGGAAGATATTATTGTAGGGAAGGAAGTATCTAGCATTCCGGCAGATTCCTGGAAGCACAGATTTCGGTATAGCCTCCTCGTGAGGCAATATGCTTTAACTGCAGCAGAATACGATTATTGGTACAACATCCAGCAAACCAATGAAAATACAGGTTCCATTTTTGAAACACAACCAGCTAACATTCCCGGTAATATTATGGCAGAAAGTGATCCTGAAGAGCTTGTATTAGGTTACTTTAGTATCTCCAGGACAACAGAAAAGCGCGTTTTTGTTAATCAACAAGAACTTCCCGGATGGAAGCGGGCTTACAACATTCCGACAGGTTGTGATGAAGACGATGAAACGTTTGTAGATATCAACACATTTTATGAAGACCCCTATCAACAAGAGATTATTGAGATTGTATATGATCTGACGGGCACGATCATAGGAATCACTACCGCGAACAGAGAATGCATTGTCTGTTCATATGCGGATAGGGGCACTCATATTAAGCCGGAGTATTGGTAATGGAATTCATCTGTAAAACATATCCATTACTTCTCCTGACCTGCCTGATGTGGAGCATGCCCTCTTCTGGGCAGAATAATATGTTTGATGAAATTTCATCTTCATTTCAAAACTACAATAACCACGTTTATCACGAGAAGGTATTCCTGCATACGGATCGAACTTTTTATACGGTTGGCGAGGAAATATATTTTAAAGCTTATTTAGTGGACGCCTCTACTCACCACCCTTCAGATTTAAGCGCGGTCATTTATGTTGAATTGATCGGTAAGGATACCACGGTTCATGCACAGGCAAAAGTATCGATGCTCAATAGTAGTGGCGCCGGGTCCCTTTTTCTATCCTCTAAACTCAATTCAGGCAAATATCAATTGAGA
Source organism: uncultured Cytophagales bacterium (assembly GCA_913057175.1). GTDB lineage: Bacteria > Bacteroidota > Bacteroidia > Cytophagales > Cyclobacteriaceae > CAJXNP01. Next base: position 41,784 of record CAJXNP010000026.1, on the reverse strand, counting down.
GCCTACACCCGGTGGATGCGGAACTTTGATTCTGCCTATTACTTTCAAAAGTCGATTTCCATTTTCAATCCTTTCAGACCCATGCAATTCACAAAAGGATCGAATTCGACCTACGATATTCAGTTCTTTCCGGAAGGTGGTCACCTTGTTAATAGCGTTGAAAGCAAACTGGGCGTTCGAGCAGTGAATTCAAATGGCAAAGGTGTTGACTATATTGGTTATTTGATAAACAATGATACGGATACCATCACTACCTTCCTGCCATTAAAGTTTGGTTTGGGGAGTTTTTATCTGACTCCCGTATCGGGGAAAAGTTATGAGGCGCATCTATATGACTCTTCCGATAATTTGATATCAAAAATACAATTGCCGAAAGCGAAAGAACACGGGTATGTTTTATCCGTGCAAAAGGAAACAGATCGTTTAGGGATTGCAATTAAATGTGATACATCTATTGCCTCGTCTCAGCCGGTATTTCTTGTCATCCATTGTCGTGGAAGGGTGATTGAGGAGCTTGCCCTAACTTTGTCGCAGCAATCGGTTAGCTATGCATTACCAATTGATCAATTAGGTGATGGAGTCAATCATATCACACTATTTGACGCAGACGGAAATCCCATCTGTGAGCGCTTATTTTTTAAGCATCCTGGTGATATGAGACATATTCAGGTTTCCTCAGCTTTCTGGAGTTACTCTCCTCGCGATAAGGTAGACCTCCTCATTAATGCGAACCAACTCACGAATGCTGAATTATCCATGTCTGTTTATCGACTCGATGAGGTTCAATCGCTGGATAAGTTCAATATCGTAAACTACTTGCTTCTGAATTCTGATCTAACAGGTCAAATTGAATCTCCCTGGTATTACTTTGGTGGCGATTCTTTGGTGGATAACGCCCTGGACAATTTAATGCTTACTCATGGCTGGAGGAGATTTGACTGGAAGGCAATTTTGACTACTGACCAGTGGAACATGGGTTTTTTTCCTGAATATGTCGCACCGATTGTGGAAGGAAAAGTCATCGATAACAGGACAAAAGCACCAGCCCCTTATCAATTTGTTTATCTTTCCAGGCCAGGTATAAACTTTGCTTTCCGGACAGCCAAAAGCAATAAGAACGGAGAAATCTACTTTGAGATGAACAATGTATACGGAGGCGGAAATGTCTATGCGAAAATGGCGGAAAAGCCTGACAGTTTATTCGAAATAAAACTATACGACGGATATTCGAAAAATTATTGTTTACCATCTCAAGCACCATTAAACATTTCACTGTCACAAAAGCCTGCCCTGGAATCACGAAGTGTAACCATGCAACTTGATCACATCTATCGTCCAAATGATTGGCAAACAAAAGCGATAGATACGACTCATTTTTATGGACGACCTGATGAGTCCTATTATCTTGACGATTACACACGGTTTCCCGGGATGGAAGAAGTAATGCGAGAATATATTCGCGGAGTCCAGGCTCGCAGGCATAGTAGCCATTACCGGTTTAATGTTTTCAATCTCAACGATGGGCAGCTTTTTTCGGGAGAGCCCCTCGTTTTATTGGATGGCCTTCCTATAGCTGATATGGACATCATCATGGCACTGGATCCACTGCTGATCAACCGGATCGATGTGAAGCGTCGAAAGGAATTTTTTGGCCCCATGAATTTTGACGGTATTGTGAGCATATTTTCTTACGACGGCCAACTGGCTCAGCGACTTCTGGACGGAAGAATGCCAGTTCTGGACTTTGATGGTTTGCAAAAGAAAAGGATTTACTTCGCTCCAACCTACGATACTCAAGAAAAACGAGACAGCCGGAAACCAGACTTCCGGGAATTGTTATACTGGAACCCGTCAATCCACATAAAAAATGCTGCTCCAAAAGAGTTGAGCTTTTACACCTCAGATCAAACAGGAACATACCATGTGTTAATCAATGGAATATCGAATGATGGGAAATTATTGCACGACGAGATAGTTATTGAGGTAGTGGGGGAAAGTGAATAGGGAAGTTAAATTTAGAAGTAACACCCTGGATTAGGATTGCTTCTGCTTAATTTTCTTTAGAATTTTATGGTACAAGAATCGCTATGCTTCTTCTTGCACCAATGGGGTTAGTTATTTATCATTTCTTCCAGTTTACTTTTGTATAAAAGTGCATATTCCTCAAACATTTTTGCTCTTGCTAAGATGTAGATCAGACGGTTACCATTTCTTACAATGTAGTCATATTGTTTTTCATTGTAGAAATCACTAGACCTGATAATGTTGTTTAATTGAAGTTCATAGTCCTTTGCTGTTTGCTCATTTTCAAAACAGACTTCGTAGATTTCAAACCCAGGATAGAACTTGTCATCCAAATTAGGAATTTCAAAACTCCGTTTCATTCTATAGGATTTAAAATCTTTGTTTTTAAATGAAATCCAGTCCATTTCTTTACTTTTGAACATTAATGAGTCAATAGCTATATCCTGGATTTCATATTGGTCTTTTTTAAGAATATTAATAAGTTTATTCAATTCTACAGAGTTATCAGGACATCCGATAACTTTGAATTCTGCAACCATAAAAATGGTCAAACTTATCATTAAAGATGGAAGTATATTCATTTTTAAATTAACCCCTAAAAATATCCGGAAAAATAATATTATAAGTATTTTTCTGAAATTTAAACCTGTTTTTCCTATGCAAGCTTCCCTTGATAATCTGGGTTATCCCATCATTTTAAATTTCCTTTTACTCATAAATAGCCATGTGGCTTCCGTTGGGGTATCATAGTTTGTCTAGTTATAATGTCATGGTCTGTATAGTTAGAATGTTGCGATCCGCATAGTAATAATATCATGGTGTGTGTAGTTAGAGTATCATGGTCTGTGCAGTTTGAATATCATGGCGCCCCATAGAAAGGAAAGACCAAACGATCATAAATAACAGCCAGCGAAAAGCATCATCAACCCCCATAATTTTAATCAGATTTTAATTAAATTTTAATCCCGTTTTAATCTTTCCGTTGTACATTTTCAGGGATTGGGTCTGCCTAATGATTCGTTGGTCGGTCCGTCAAAAAATCAAACATTTACCAATATGAAAAACCTAACCTTTTACCTGCTTCTGTTGGCAAGCATGCTTGTATCGTACAGTAATTTGGTCGCCCAGCAACGCGAGATTTATACCCATCCTGATTTTGATGTGTATGCAAAAGATCATCAGGTTCTGGCCATCATTCCTTTTAAAGCTGTGGTCAAACTGCGTCCGAAAGAAATGGAAAAACTATCGGATGAAGAATACAAAAGAATGCTGCTGGACGAAGGCCTGTCTGTTCAAAGCGCACTTCAAACCTATTATTTTAGACGACAGGAGGAAGGGAAAGTGCATCCAAGGTACCAGGTCCAACCCATTGCCAATACAAATGCGACATTAAAAAAAGCCGGAATTACCCAGGACAATTATGACACCTATACCATTGAGGAACTGGCTCAAATTCTGAAGGTTGATGCGATCATTCACGGGGAATTGAATACCAGCAAACCCATGTCCGAAGGAGCGTCTGCAGCTTTAGGTGTGGCTTTTGGTATGTACGGTTCAACCAATTCAGGCGATATAAACCTGAATCTTAGTGATGGTAAAACAGGAACACTGCTTTGGAAATACGATAAAACTCTGTCGAGAAGCCTCGGAAGCGACACACAAACTGTTATTAACACTTTGATGAAAAAGGCGACAAAGAAATGGCCTTATGATGAAATGGAGGTGCAATAGCATTGACATCAATAAATTATCTATGATGACAATGACCAGATAAGTGGTCTCAAAGTCTTTGTTATTCCAGGTAAGGAATCGATTAAAAAAGTTGGTCTGCAATAAATGAAAAAGTTATTTTCATTTGGGAAGTTCATCCTATTCATCCTGGTACTTTTCGCATGTGGAAATGTTAAAACTCAGACAGAGTCCCTTTCCGAATATTTTCTGATAGAGACCATTCCAATGTCATTTCGCAAGCAAAAACATTTGGATATTTATGTTAAGGCTTCCAATGGTCGACCTGAATATTTAGCCTCCGTACGTGATCCTGAGTGGCCAACAAATTTCCCTTTTGGATATTCCGGTTTACAATCCAAACAATTTGCAGTTTCCGAAGATGGCAGAAGTCTCATTTATTTTCACAATGAGTTTCTGGCCGGCAAAAGAAGTAAAAAGGAAGGCGGTTTGTACTGCTACGAATTTGGGAAAGGTGAAAGGCTTCTTATGAAGACTTCAGGTGTAGCCGCTATTTCATATCCGAAACCACTACCGGAAGATGTTTTGGTTGTTGCAGATCAGGCTGTTAAAGCGGATGGAGAAATTACACCTATACTCCTTTTAGAAGGGAATGAATATCACGAAATGGCATATTGGGGAAATATTGTGAAGCTGGATTCGCTGATTGAGAAAAGTACTCCTGGTGTTGAAGAAAATAACTACTGGGAAATGACCCCATTGGAAGTGGCAATTGTCAGAAAAAATGAATCTACAGCTTTAAGACTGCTGGATTACTGGTCTCCGGCAGAAGAGACAATGAAGCGAATTCTCCATCTGTCGGCTACTTTTTTATGCAAGGATGTCGTAGAGGAACTGCTCAAAAGAAAAACCCCCTATGATTTTTACAACGAAGCAGGTATGAGTCCGCTGCATGCTTCTTTGGCAAATACTTTTCCTTCTGTTCTGTATGTTGATGCAAAAACTTCACCTGCTGCAATGACCGATGTGATAAAGACATTTCTTCAGTACGGTGCAGATATAAATTTCAGGGATGAAAATGGTAAAACACTCCTGTTTTACTCACAAGACCCTGAGATAATCCGGTTTCTTATTCAAAGCGGTATTGATGTTAACATTACGGATAATAATGAAAACTCAGCGCTAATCCGTCTGACGGAGCACCCATATGATGAAAGACATATTGAAATATGGAATACCGAAATACTACCTTCATTGGAGCCAATAGTTCAAAAGACTGAAAATATTGATTGTCCAAATGTTGATGGAATCAATGCCCTTCACAGGGCTGTTCAGCTCAACCATATTCGAACCGCCGAATACCTGATAGCAAATGGCGCCGATCCAGATATCCCATTTATTAAAAAAGGATTGGGGCCTGATATACCAGGGCAAACAGTGAGAGAAAGAATTGAATATATCAAGAGTGGTCAATGGTGGAAGGAAGTAGATCATTCAAAACAATAAAATTAATAGAAGAAATGAGCGATCAATTCGGGAGTTTCGTAGGATATAGGATTTGTGGGCTTAGAGTACCATACCTTGCATTAATTTTTAGTGTTTTAACTACGCTCACATCTGCCCAAAATATTCTGCTAAAATATGACTCCATTCCGGTAGTAAAAGCCAAGGCTACAAGGGATATCTATGGCTTTGACCATCAGGACCTCAATGAGATTACTGTGATGAATGGTAGTCCCAAACCTGTTTCACCTGACCTGAATTTTAAGGACAAATTATCTAATAACGTTTTGACAATATTTACCGGTATTAATTCATCATCCTGGCAAGAAGGGGTTTGGGTAACTGAAAATGAGCTAAGGACTAATCAAACGTCATTAAATTGGAATATTCATATTTACTTCTCCGGGACATTTTACAAGAAAAGGGAACGTGTGAAAACAAGCGATGGGAGCTATACCATTGCCTCCGAAGACAGCTTGTATCCCGATTGGATGGCCGGTGGGTTTGGGATCATTCTGGAAGATAAAGACACCATCGGGGTATTTTCTTTGATGATCAATATTCCCATGAGTTCACCATTGAAAAGCTGGATGCTTAAATTGCGCAAAGACGGGTCAAACGATTATGAAAAAATAAGGAAATATGAGCAGCTTCAATCGAATACAGATTTTGCGATAGAAGGCACGTTCAGAAACCGCAATTTCTCAATGTTAACAAGTGGCAGTCACTATCGTTCACTTGTTGCATTTGAAAATAACCCAAACTTAATTTTCCAAAACCATCCTGATTTCATCATTTTGAGCAAGAAAGATAAGGTCCATCCATATCTGTTGATGAACAATGATAAAGATGGATTGGAAATAGTCGACTTATTGCAATTATCAATTTTAAATGTGTTGATAAAAAATTCAGTTGGTAATGACTATTACGCGTTGTAAAGGCCTGTCTGATTGATTGTGCAAAAGCTTATTCTAATCAGCTTCTTTTTTCTTATTTCGGAAATATTTTGAAGCATTCGGCTGGAGCAGACAATAGATTGTCAAAATAAAAAATATCACATGCATGATTATTTCAAATGTAGAATGTTGGAAACTGATAATCAGGTGATAGGTTATCCAAACAAGCAGGATCCAGCGGGCCCATTTAGCTCTGAATAGCACGAAAATTCCTCCGGTAATTGCAAGTACCCACAAAAACAGGGTTAAAAACTGCTGAAATTGGGATAACGAAGGTGCGATTAAATGATAGACAAAGCCGATTATACCTGCAGCGATATACAGGGAACCGATGAGGGTAACGGTTAAAGGGCGTTTGAGGGGATACTGTTCTTGTTCCTTCATAATTATAAACCAATAATACCAAGATATTCTCTTTATAGGAGAATTGCTGTCTTTGGCGTAAAAAAATATTCAGGAAGGCATTATCAGTTTCATGCCTGGTCAAATCCAACCTTTAATTGATACTTTAAGATAAATACATTGAAAGTTTTAGTCTCTGCTATTGCTATAGAGCAAATAGGATTAAGGGAAATTATTTTATAAATATTCTTTTGAAAGGACTTTAAACGTGAAAAGCGAGGTTTGCCACTTTTATAGGTATCTAAATTTCAGCAATTAAATGTCAATTTTCTAAAATAAACGATATAATAATTGTATATTAGATTACTCACACTCCTTCACTAATCATGGTTATTTCATTTGATTTTAGTGAATTTTCATTTCCATCCGAGTCATCCTCTCATGAAATTCCATCCTTGAATTACCTTATGTACATCCAAAAAATAAAATTGTTATGTTCAGACAAACTAAACTATTACTCGTCAACGAGAGACGCTTTAAAGGAGGATTCTCTTTATTAGCTGTCTCCTTTGCTCTTCTAGTTTTACTTGCTGGCTGTGATGATGAAATCGACGGCCTGACTCCTGATTCAAACGCGACACTACGGATGGAGGAAAGTAAATTCAAATCAAAAACTGGATATGCCAAACCGCTTACATCAGGTCTTCAAGGCGCATCGGGTAGTACCGTTGGCCCAGATGGGGCATTATATGTTACCGAGTATGCATTCGGAAGGATTTCACGCATCAACCCAAAAACTGGTGAAATTATGACATTTGCCAGTGGATTTCCCTTACCTATCTTTGATATTGGAGGTGTGTGGGATGTCGCATTCCTTGGCAGAAAAGCTTATGCCTTGGTCACGCTCGTTGGACCTGAACTAGGTGGAAACCCTGGAGACGTCGTCGGAATCTATCGCATAGACGGACCGAACAGCTTTACTGTCATTGCGGACATTGGTGCATTTTCCCTGGCTAATCCGCCGAACACTGATTTTTTTGTTCCAACAGGGGTGCAATACTCTTTTCAGTCATATCGTGGAGCGTTTCTGGTAGCGGATGGCCACCATAACCGTATATTGCATGTTACCTGCAATGGTGAGATCACTGAATTCAAGACTTTTGGCAACGTTGTTCCAACAGGGCTTGCGTTGTGGGGCAACAGAGTTTATATGGCAGAAGCTGGACCCATACCTCACAATCCAGAAGATGGTAAAGTAGTATCGTTTGGCCCAATTTCGCCCATTGTTAGAGACGTGGCCTCAGGGGCCCGATTGCTGGTTGATGTGGAGTTCAATTATAGCCTATCTCACTACGGTCGATCTCACCGAGGCCGAGCCCAATGGGGTCTAACTCTTTATGCTCTTTCACAGGGCGAGTGGGATGGCGTTCAAGAGGGTTCACCGGCGATTCCAAATGATGGTTCACTTCTGAGGGTCAATAAAGACGGAACGTTTACTGTAATATCTGATGGGCTAGATCGACCCACCTCCCTAGAATTTATTAGGAACAAGGCCTATATTGTTACCTTGGCAGGAGAGGTTTGGACAATTAGTAACTTCGGACATCCACACTTTGGTTTATAGTATTGAAGATATTTTAGCTGTTGCATTACCTCCATCAGATGCATCGGTTCGTAAGAAGATTTTATAAGTTGAACAATTGTAACTACTGATTAAGACACTGAGGTTTTAAATTTGAGATATAAAAGATTCCTCTTTATGAATCGCATCTGATGGTGGTAAATGATCAACAATGTATTGTGTTGGAAAAGAGTTTTGTAATTTAAATCCTTTTAGCAGACCACTTTTAATAGTTAATTCTCCTTTATTTTTTTAGATAAAATTTTTGCAGATATTAAGTCAAAGAAAAAACTCACATATTCTCGCAGCCTTTTTTGTATGTTTAATCATCGATATTAAAGAAACTGGATTTTAATTCTTCCAGGATCCCTATACCGGTATCACGATTTTCTTTTGTCATCAACCTTTCTCATTTGGTTTGGAGGAATTTGCTATACTTTCAAGAATGCTTACCTCTTCGGGTTCTATTGAAAGATCTTCAGATTAAAATCTTACACAGCTAACCAAATAATCTAATAATAGGTGGGTCTTCCTTGAAGTTTATTAAATGTATTAAATGAATTCTTTTTTTGTATTCTTCATTCTGTTTGAGGATTATCCTTCTAAGATTGATTATAGAAGTGATGGGGCTGCGAAGATGATGCGAAATGATAGAAAAATTGATCTTTGGCTCTATTTATTTTATCAGTTAATTTTTTTGTTTTCCGTTGATAATCACCACGAGTTATATCATAATGAAAGCTGCAAATGGTAGGTACAGTTCAGTAGGAAATTTATCCACCTTTTTCATTATAGGATTGATGCAATAGATTTCAATGTTTGAAGGATTCTTAGCTTACAGAAGAGCTTGATAATAAATAGGAATACTGAATTAGAGATGGGATAGAACTTTATCCAACAGCCTCGGAAGTGACAATCCGAAAATTTTAACACTTTAAAGAAAAAGACAACAAAAAATCACCGTACGATGAACTAGAAGGTCAACACTAAGCATATTGCACCAATGCTATATCCGTAAGAACGGATCAGTTGTTATGCGGTATTCTTTCTTATAGAATTGCAGCTATGGAAAACGAGCTGTTATTCCCGTTCCATCACCGATCTTGCGCGAATCCCTTAAAATTTGAGTATATTGCATATTGTGGTTGGTCTGCAGATGTGTTTGAACCAACATGATTTTTGGAACTATTTATTTTTTGACATTTTTCATTATGGGATTAGGAAAGGATCCGAGGCCGGCAAACCTAGCTGAGATCATCAAAAAATACAGAAAGGTTATTCCGGAACCTTTACCACCATCCGGGGATGCTGGTTTTCGAAAAAGTGGCAGTTCAAGCCGTACTGCACTTGACTCAGGGCTTGATCCCTACACGGATGAATGGACCTCTCAACAAGCGGCACATCTGTTGCGAAGGCTTCTGTTTGGTGTTAAAAAAAGTGAGCTGGACTATTTCACAGGCATGTCGATGGAACAGGCAGTGGATGAGCTCATACAAACAAGTCCCATTCCCGACCCACCTGTCAATGATTATAACTATTCCCTTGAAGCAGGTGTGGAAGATAATGAAATAGCCGATGGTGAAACCTTTATCGAAGCGCCGTGGGATGACGACCTGGAATCACCGAGGATTATTTCCCTGAAAGCCTGGATGGTGAAAAACTTTCTTCATCAGGAAACTACCATTCATGAAAAAATGATCCTTTTCTGGCACAACCTGTTGGTAACAGAAATGTGGGGAATATTTATTTCCAAAGGTAGCTACCAGTATTTCGATATGCTGCGTACACATGCCCTGGGAAATTACAAAACGCTCATCAGGGAATTGACCTTAAACCCGGTCATGCTTCTATACCTCAATGGCACTTTAAACAATAAGGAAGCGCCTGACGAAAATTATGCACGGGAATTACAGGAACTGTTTTGCATCGGCAAAGGTCCGGGATCAAATTACACCGAAGAAGATGTCCAGGCTGCTGCACGTGTGTTGACTGGCTGGGTGACTCACTGGGATGATGTGACCAGTGAAGGAGTGATGAAAACCCAGTTTTATCCGCATCTGCATGAAACGGCAAACAAGCAATTTTCAGCTTTTTATGGGAATCGTGTGATTACCGGACGAAGTGGAGTAGGAGGTGCATTGGAACTGGACGATTTGCTGGACATGATCTTTGATAACAATGAAACGGCTTTATACATCTGTCGAAGATTGTATAATTTCTTTGTCTACCACGAAATAGATGAGCAGACAGAAGAAAACGTCATCCAACCTCTGGCACAGGTTTTCAGGGAAAACAATTATGGAATGGTACCTGTGCTGAAAACACTTTTTAAAAGTGAGCATTTCTTTGATCCTGAAAACAGGGGAGTCCTCATTAAAAATCCGGTTGATTATTTGATAGGATCCATGAGAACACTTGATGTTGAAAAAAACATCTCCGAGGACACATCCATCGCCAGGAACACTTACGGATCCATCCATTGGAGTATGTCCGAGTTGGGGATGGAAATTGGCGATCCCCCGAATGTTTCGGGTTGGCCGGCCTATTACCAGGCGCCCCAGTTTGATAAGGCGTGGATCTCCACAAATACCGTTCCCAGCAGGGCGATCAAAACGGATTCTTTAATTTTTTGGGGCTTTTGGGTAGACGAAACAAACAGACTTTTTGCTGATTTAACAGAGTTTGTAAAATCACTGGATAATCCTTCGGACCCTGACCTGATGATTGAGGAAGCGGTTCAATTATTAACGGGTGTCTCACTTTCGGAGGACACGCATGCTTTTCTGAAGAAAACGCTATTGTCCGGACAGGCAAGTGATCATTATTGGACCCAAGCCTGGAATAACTTTGATTATGATCCTGAAAATGAGCAATACAGACAGGTAGTAGAAACCCGTCTGAAGGCCATGTTTCAGCAACTGACACAACTTGCGGAATTTCAATTGATGTGATGATGAAACGAAGGAAATTTTTACGACATACATTTCATTCCATGGCTGCAACTGGCCTGGCTGGCTCTTTCGGAACCTCACTACCCATCAACAAAGTTTTTGCTTCCGTGATGAGAAATGCGATAGAAAATGACCGCATCCTGGTAATGATTTACCTGGAAGGTGGAAACGATGGGTTGAACACGCTTGTTCCATTGGATAAAATGTCTGCACTCAATTCGGTCAGGCCTCATGTGATCCTTCCGGAGAATAGATTGATCGAGTTGCCGGGTTATGATTTAGGATTACATCCATCCTTAAATGGGTTTTCATCCTTATTTCAGGAAGGCCGGTTGAAAATCGTTCAATCCGTTGGATATCCTGAACAAAACTTTTCTCATTTCCGGTCACAGGATATCTGGATGACAGCATCCGGTGCGAAAGAAGTAATTAATTCCGGTTGGTCGGGAAGGTATCTTGATCAACAGTATCCGGGATTTCCCGAAGACTTTCCCAATGAATTGATGCCCGATCCTCTGGCTATTGAGATCGGCTATGGTTCATCACTGCTCTTTCAGGGGCCCAACACCTCCATGAGCATGGTTGTCAATGATCCGACTTCATTTTACCGCCTTGTGGATAACATAGATGATGAACCTCTGGAAACCAGGGTAGGCGATAAATTGCAATACATTCAAACCATCAAAAAACAATCCCAGGTTTATGGGGAAGTTGTACGAAATGCAGCTGAGAAAGTAAAAAATCAGCAGTCGTTTCCACAATCCGGTCTGGGAGAACAATTGAAGATTGTCTCAAGACTCATCGCCGGAGGTTTGCAAACCCCGGTTTACCTGGTTCGCCTGGGGGGATTTGATACCCATGATGCCCAGGTTCTTTCCAATGACCATACAAAGGGAGAACATAGCGAACTATTGAAGGAGCTGAATGATGCTGTGATGGCATTTATGAATGATCTTGAATCCCACGGCAACGCCGATAAGGTTATCGGAATGACTTTTTCAGAGTTTGGAAGAAGGATCGTCTCCAATGCCAGCCTTGGAACTGATCACGGATCAGCGGCGCCGATGTTCCTGTTTGGAAATGAAATAAAAGGGGGTGTTCTGGGTCAGAATCCTGAAATCCGGAGTAACATGAGCTATGAGGATAACTTACCTATTCAGAATGATTTCAGGCAGGTCTATGCATCCGTTCTCGAACAATGGTTTGGACTTGATGGCAGCCAGTCATCAGATTTAATGTACAATTCCTTTGATACGGTTCCGGTGATAGGGCGGGTGGAAAAAATCACAGGTTTGGAAGAAAAAATTGACCAATCTTTCCGGATCTATCCGAATCCTTTAAAACCGCAGTCTTTTATACAATTTCAATCTGGCGGAGATAATATCATTGTGGAATTGCTGGATCTTAACGGAAAAATGGTACAAAAAATATATCGTGGTCAAACCCGTAATGGAATAAACGAACTTTCATGGAATACAGATGGTCTGCCATCCGGGCCTTATCTGGTTGTGTTCAAGGGGGATGGTTTTAATAAGGTGATGAAAGTGATTAAGTAGATTCACCTTCATAGTCCATTTCTCGATTTGAATTTTATTTCCTCCTGGGTAACTATTCAGCAAGTAAATTATTATTGAACGCAGATGACGCTGATCTGTATGATCAAAGATGATTAAATTGAAGCTTCAAAATTAAGATTTGCCATTCTTTAATTTTTAATTCCAATTTTTCTTGATTTCATTCCGCTTTTACAATTTTGATCTTTTCATAGATATCAACAGACATATTTTTATCTGCGTATATCTTAATCTGCTTTATCAGCGTTCTATTGATGCAGCTGAGTAGTTACCCTCCAGATTGTTTTGTGGATCATCCAGATAAAAGAAAACTGTTGTCGACCAATCGCCATTGCCGATTTCCTGGTCTCCAAAATTCCAGTTTTCCCCTATTTTAAATGACAGGTTTTCGGAAAACCAAAATGGATCCCGCACATGATAGCGATACATTGAGATTCTAAGATTATTATTTTCATCAACTGAGAGATAAGGTCTTCCTGTAAAATCGAAATCATACGTTTCGTGTTTCTGTTCGCGATCCCACCAGCCGGAAGCGAAGTAATCATCTATGGTATTGATGAACATATCAGGTTTTTCAGCTTCACCCTTTTTATCCAGAGAGATGGAAACAGGTCGGGTATACCACGGCCAGTTTTCCAGGACATTTTGCTGATTGAGACCCAAATGAACTCCTAGAAATTTACCTTTACCGCTGACTTCCGGAAGAATAAAAAAGGCCGAATCCTGAGGGACATCTTCGAGAATCTGCCTATAAGCGTGGAGATAAAGGTTGTTGTCTTCCAGCTCTTTCATTTCCAAATCTGCACCGAACCAAAAGACAACTTCCTCATTAGAATAATTCACGACTTCAAACCTGGCATTTTGCCTGAAGGGCATTGGGATCATGGCATTGAAAACCAGCTTGTCATTGGTGGAATTGAAGAAGTAATTATCGAAGAGTTGAAGGTTTAGTGGCTGACAGAAAAAGTCTGCTATCGGAACAGAAATAGCAGCTTTATCGCTACCATCCCAATATACATTCAGAATCATTTGCTGAGCGAATCGCAAATTTTCTTCTGCATTTTCTTTCGGCCAGGCTGTCCACCAAAGCCGGGTAATAACACCCTGGCCATCAACGTTTAAAAAATCTTTTTTCCCCTTTGATTGAACAGTGTCTCCATCCCAAAAAGATTTTGTCCTTGAGTCTTCCTGGTATTCATAGATTTGAGAATCCTGACTAAATGAGCATTGTAATGAAAAAAAATAGAACAAGGGTAGGTAAATGGCGGATTTCCAGGTCATAATTTAAATATTGGTATTTGATCGTACAGTTCTTTCAATTGAAATTGAATCGAGAAAATCGACTTCTTAAAAAGGAATGTAGAAAAAATTATTTTTTGTTTCTTCCAATACGGAGAAATATTGGAAAAGCTACCTCTTTTAGCCCGGTATCCCATTTATTTGAAAGTTCACCCATCAACTCATTTACCGGGTTTTCGCCATCATTTTGCCGGATGTAATTTTGGACACTTGACCAGGAATTGAGATATCCACTTAGTTGTTCGGGAGTCCAGTAGGCTTTGATTTGAAATTTCTGAGAGTGATTTACTTCTTCAAAATCAAATGGAATCGATTCATACCTGTTTTCAATGTGTTTGCGTTCCTTATCCCAGTACTTCCCAACCATATTGTGATAAAAATCTTGAATCATTTGGTCTGTTTCAGCGTCAATTTCCAACATTCCATATCCCCATATTGCGACGACCCCGCCGGGTTTTAAAACCCTTCCGGCTTCCTGGTTAAAAGCTGGCAAATCGAACCAATGGATGGCCTGGGCTACTGTGATCAAATCGATGCTGTTTTCAGGGAATGACGTTTTTTCAGCCCGCTCAATGGAATAAAAGATGTTCTCTTTTCGTGCGGCATTTTGAATTTGTTTTTCGCTGATATCAGTGGCATAGACTTGGTCGAATTTATCACCAAGGATCAGGGCGACCTGCCCGTTTCCAGTCCCACAGTCCCATGCAGTAGATTTATTTGAACAAAAGGAATAAATGAATTCAAATAATTCTATTGGATAGGTCGGTCGGAATTTTTTGTAAACAAACGATTGATGAGAGAATTTATCCTGAACTTCTTTCATTTTTATTATTTTGTAATAATGATTATTCGTCAGGTGATAAGTATTTTCTTTATTTAGCTAACCAATAAATGATTTCCCATTATTTAGGTCGGTATTTTAATTCCACATACTGAGCCGTATTCAATGGCTCGCTGTATTCCATCTGTTTCGTATGGAGCAATTGATTCGAAAGTTCCAGGATTAATATTCGATAGGTTTTTTGGGGGACATCATTATAGATTGTTTCCAGTTTTATTTCCTTCCCCGATTGTGTCCAGGACCACTTTCCGTCCATTTGAAAGTTTGTGGAGTTGCAGACATCGAAATACCGGTAGGAACCATCGGAATTGAAATTGTAGGTTGTTGACTCAACGGCACAACTTTTTGTCTCAGTGAATCCCGCTGAAGGTTGGTGAACGAGTTCAGGTTTACCCCAGGTGGTTGATGTCAGTAGATCATTCGGTGTCGGATTGTCGTCGCTACAGCCCATAGCAAAACAAAAAATAAGCGATGCAAAAGCCCTCATATGTCAAATTTAAGTGAATTCTTTTTATGAACGTCGAACGTGCAACGGGATTTTTTTAAAGTGTTACTCCTAAAACGTCAAGAATATGATGCTTCATTGATTTTAGCCAGGAAAAGAATTAATTTATGCAAAAAAAGAATCACCAAACCTTTAAACCATGGCAACCAACGACATCTCCGGTTATGTGCTGCTCAGCATGCCAACCGACCAGGTCAAACCTTTGGGCATTTTAACTAAACAGAATAAAACAATTGTCAACTCCACTGCGGCCAGGATCGATAATTTGTTCATCGATAGTGAAGTGCCTTTGCCCTTGATCTCTGACGACTACCTGGTTTCAGCAAATATTAACAAAACCATTTCCATGGAGGTTTCAGTTGACAACCATCTATCGTTGCTGGAAAGTCTGCTGAAGTACGTCAAACTTTCCGCTTCTTTCAAACTTGATAAAAACAAATCGGTAAAAATCAACCTGATGGAAGCCAAAAAGAATACAGTAAATGAGTTTGAACTGGATGCCTACATCAATAGCTCGAAATTGAACAAGGCTGCCAAATCATTTATCAGTATGCTTGAGAATGATGAATTGTTCGTCGTAACGGATATTCTGAAGTGTAAAAAATATTCCCTGGAATATACCGATGGCAAGTCCATAGATGCCGGATTAGAGGCTGCTGCTGGTAACGTAGGCGATCTTGGAGCAGCATTCCATGCTGGTAAAACCGGAGAAGATGTCGCGGTAAATGAAGGAGAAGAATATCTGACCATTGCCGTGAAAGCTTATCGAATTTTTTTCGTCAGGGACAAAAGGTCCGGGGAGATCAGCTACAGGATCAGAAAGGATGATGTGATCAAGACTGTTTTGGATGATGAGGATTTTCCGGGTGAAAAATTATTAGCAGAAACCGTCAATATCGAAGTTTGAAATGAAAGATGAAGATTTCAATAGATTAGTTAACCGACTAAGCAGCAGCATGAAATGCATCCTGGTGTTGGGTCCTGAATTTATTAATATCGATTCTGAAGAGGTGGATTTCACTGAGAGCATCCATGACTATCTGATCAGCCAAAAATTCGAGGATCTTGCAAAAGGCCATTACTTAAGCGATGATGGATTTCTCTTTTATGAGAGCAATGAAGATACCTTTGATATCATGTATGAGCTGGGTGAATTTTACAAGGGATTAAATGTAAGTGAATCCTACCGAAAGCTGACGAGAATTCCATTTAGCTCAATAATTTCGCTTTCGCCGGATAATCTAATGGTTAAAGCATTTGATCAAATCAAAAAGGATTACAGCTTTTGTAAATACAAATATGATGGGTTTGATGAAGGGCCTTTGGAAACTTCCAAGGAAAAACCTATGATCTATAACCTGTTTGGTCATTATGAAAATTTCAATTGTCTGATTTTTACTTTTAACAACCTCTTTGCCTTCCTGGACAAGATCTTCCAGGACCAGGGAAAACAAAATCTGAGGAAACACATTAAGGAAGCAAACAGCTTTTTATTTCTTGGGTTTAACTACGACAAATGGTATTTGAAGCTGATCTTTTATTTACTAGAAAAATTCCGGCAGGAAAATACCTCGTTCAGTAGAATGGCGATTTTTGATTATAAGGATAAGAAGAAATTATTCGACCCGAAAATAAATTATTACAAGACCAGCTTTAAAATGAATTTTTCTCCGGAAAATGAAAAAAAATTCATCGATGATCTATTCAATGCTTGCCGTGAGAAAGGCATTTTGACGGATATTCGTTCACTCGAGGGCACAAATATAGATGTGAATGATGCTAAACAGATAGACAAGTATCGCATCCTTTTTCTTGCAGCATCACCGGAAGGAAAAATGGTTCTAAGAGTAGGAGAAAAGTTCCTGTCCATAGAAGAAGCATTGAACCCTGATTATTACGAATTGCTGAGGCCAAACTACAAGGTCAAAAGAGGTGATATCCTGACACTGGTGAACAAAGATTATCCGAATATGCTTTATTTCAACTGCCATGGAAGTAGTGATGGTCAACTGATCCTGAACGATAAAGACGATAAATCGGAGTACCTGCCGCTTGAAGACTTGAAGGAAATGATTTCGGAATTGGCAAAGGAACATACTCAAATCAATTGCGTGGTGTTTTCTGCATGCAAATCCGACGTCCAGGCGATGGAAATCTCGAAAATCGTACCCTATTGCATCGGAATGAAATCAACAGTTTTAGAAGAAGTTAGCGATGTTTTCACGAAAGGTTTCTTTGAGGCTTTTATTAAGGATAGTCAGAATTTTGAATACGCTTTTAACGTGGGGAAACTTGCTATTAAAAATTCAGCAAATGATAAGTTAAGAGAGTTTCACGGCATTCCGATATTATACAAGGAAGGAAAGGTGTACGAAAAAGCAAAAGTCCGGGACGAACATATTATCTAACGAACACATGGATAAACAATACAGATTCCCTGGTCCCAAATCTTTTACAGCGAATGAATCATCCGTTTTTTTTGGCAGAGACGAAGATATTGCACAATTGAAAACTTCGGTCATTGTCAATCCTACCACTCTATTATTTGGAAGGTCCGGAACGGGCAAATCATCCCTTATCCAGGCGGGTTTAATACCTGCCTTACTTCAGCAGGAATCTGAAAGTGAAAATCAAATTCCTGCATACATTCCGGTTAATGTTAATCCGAAACCTTACGACGCCAGCAAAAATACCCTCTGTGACAGGATCACCACGGTTATTAGAAAAATTGTCAATATGGATGATGCATTTTTGGATCTCCGAACAGAAAGTCTCAAAAATTCATTGTGGTATTTATTTAAACAATTTCAGTTTCTGCAAACACGGGAAAATAAACGCCAGGTTTTATTACTGATATTTGACCAGGCCGAGGAGATATTTACCTATCCGGAAGGGCAGATTGATCAATTAGTCAGGGAGTTGCAGCCCATCATCGGACAATATATTCCCGAGTCAGTTCAGAAAGACGAAAACATGCGTGCTAGCTCGACGCCAAAAGAAATTTCCCGCATATTGTATACCCCCATTCCTGTAAAATTTCTTTTTGCCATTCGTTCAGATCGGCTTCACCTGATTACCCGGCTTAAAAAGGCCAGCCCACATATTCTACAAAATTCTTATGAACTGCTGGCCTTGCAAAAGGAAGCTGCTTTCCAGGCGATGGAAGGCCCTTCTCAGCATCCTGGTGATCATTTTTTGAGCAGCAGGTTTAAAATTGCTGAGACAACGAAAGAGTATATTTTCGAAGTATTGTCCTCTCATACCGATGATCCGGATAGTGAATTTGAAATTCGCAGGGTTGAACCATTTAGCTTGCAGGCAATTTGTTCCCATATCGAGCAAAAGGTCCTTCCGGGAGATGAGGATAAAATCATCGAAAAGCATGAGATTGAAAATCCGCGCGAGATCATTAATGGGTATTACATGGATTGTATCAGACATTTAACCGTCAGCGGACGACCTCTTACCGATGAGGAAAGGATCAACGTCAGGACCCTGGTCGAGGAGAGGATGCTGTCCAACAACCGTCGGATACCCTATCACCAGGTTGCTATCAGGGATGATTACGGAGAGGAAATGGTAGAAATTTTGAAAGAATTGGTATCTGCAAGGATCCTTAAAAAGGATTATGATGTCTACGGGGAGTCCATTTTTGAGATAACACATGACTACCTGGTCCAGACCATTCAGCAAGCCAAAGATCAACGATTGGGTACTGAAAGTCATTCTGATGATGTATCAATGCAAACCATTAACGAACTTTTGCGGGAGATTGGGAGGTTGACCAATGGAGTAAGTCAAACCAATGAAAAGGAGGTGAAAAGAGAAGATCTTGCTGAAAGTAGTAAGCGGAAAAAATCAGATGAAAAGAGTGTTGGAAAATCTGGCGCTGAAACTTTTACCAGGGATGACCAGAAACTGCTTGATTTATATAAAAAACTTGGAGACGCATATATTGTCATCCGGGACTATAAAAGTGCAATTGAAAGCTATAATAAGGCTGAGGAATCTGTTACAGACACCTTAAGAACTTCCAGCTTCCTTGATGTTTATAAATCCAGGTCTGATGCATATTATTATTTGAAAGAGTACGAAAAATCCAATGAAGATCTGAAAAAAATACTCAGCGTTGATCCAAACGATTATACATCGGTAACTTATTTACTAGATAATTTTGAAAGGCAGGGTAAATTGGATGAGGCTTATCAGTATATAACGAAATTAAATTTCGATCCCTACAATGCAGGTTTGTTCACTGAATTAGGCAATAAATTTTATGATATCCGGGAATATGAAAAGGCAAGGGAATGCTATGTTAAAACTATTGAGCTGAATCCCCAGGCGGATTATGCGCTTCGCAACATTGGATTGGTGGATAAGGCCCTGGGTAATCTTGATTCAGCGCTTGATTATTATGAAAGATCCCTGGAATTGAACGCCTTTTCAGCTGTAACTTTTAATGACGTCGGAAATATTTACTATGCCCGTAAAGATTATGCAAAGGCAAGGGAAAACTATTTGAAAGCGATTGGGGTTGATCCTGGCTTCTACTATTCCTACCATAATCTTGGGCTGATTAACGAGGTTGATAAAAATTTTGAAGGAGCCATTGAATACTTTCAAAAAGCTACCGAGGTTAATCCCCAGTATGAGAATTCTTACTTGCGAATGGCTACGATCTACTATGACCAGAAGAATTACTCAAAAGCAAGAGAGGTATATGTCAGGCTTGCTGAATTAGACCCATCTAATGCAGAGAATTACCACGATCTGGGTCTTATTGAGGAAAAGGAAAATGATGATAAAAAAGCAATAGAGTACTACCAAAAAGCTATCAACTTAAATCCTGCCTATGAAAATGCGCTTATCAGATTGTCGGGAGTTTATATGAGAATGGAAAAATACGATCTGGCAAAAGATATTTATAAAAAACTGATCGAAATTGATCCGGACAATGAATTGTACTATTATGATATCGGAGTGATCGAAGAAATTCTCCAAAATTATGAGGAAGCTATCGTCAATTTTAAGAAGACAATAGATCTGAAACCCGATGATGATAAGGCGTGGTTTTCACTGGGTAAAAATCAAAATCACGCCGGACATGTTAAAAGTGCGATCAATAGTATTAAAAAATCCATAAAGTTGAACCCAAAATCACCGGAAGCCTTCAATGGTCTTGGTTTATGCTATTTTGATCAAAAAGATTGGCTAAAGGCCAGGGAAAACTTCGAAATGGCCAGTGATCTTGATCCTGATAATTATTTATATTTTTCTAATTTGGGTGCAGTTGAAACCGAGCTGGGGAATTTTGCAGATGCAGAAAAAAAACTTAAAAAAGCGGTTGAAATAAAACCTGAAGACGCCATTAGTTATGTTAATTTCGGAGAGCTATATGAAAAAATGAATAGGCTGGAAGAAGCCATTACCAACTATAAAAAGGGACTTGAACTTGATCCCAGCGACACAGAAACAAAGGAAAAGCTAGCTGTTTTGGCAAAGAAATTAAAAGCCACCAAAAAATAGTAAGTAACCGATTCGATCATTATCTCGCTCTGGAAAAACAGTACATCATCTCCGTTGCAATTTGCAGGCATCTTTCATCATATCTGGCAGACTCTTCGGGTGTACCGTCCGCTATTTTTGGATCTTCGTAGGGAATGGCAATTCTCTCGGATGCTCCCCGTACAATCGGACAATTTCGGTCAGCCGACGAGCAGGTCATAATTGCAGCAAAATTTTCCTGTGGATTATCAAGATCTGAATAGATCTTTGACCATGCTTTTTGCTCTGGTAAATCGGAGGCATATTTTACCAAATAGACTGGGTTCTTGCTATCATTGGTTTTCGAAATTTCAAAACCTGCCCTTTCCATGGAGGCAACAGCCCGGGGATTAAAAGCAGTAGCTTCTGTACCTCCGGAAAAGGTGTTGACACCCTTAATGCCATAATAATCTGCAGCAACTTTTGCCCATAACTGTCCCATATGGCTTCTCCGGCTGTTGTGTGTACAGATGAAAAGCAAATTGGCGGATTCCTTCTCATCAACTTTCATTTTGACAAATGATGCTATTTCTTCCAGTTGTTCTTTTCTTTCTTCAGGAATATTGTCAAAACCATTTTGGACAGTTTCCAGGTAAGATCTTATTTCCGGGTTGAAATTCACTTTTGTATTCATTTTTATGGAATTCATAGAAGTTAAGGTCAGCGTAGTTAAAACGGATGATGAAATAATCAATAAAATCAGTTTCATATCAATTAAGATTTTAGTTAACAGCAATTGCCTGTTGGGTCTTCAAACTGGTCAAACAGTTCATTGAATTTTTTTTTTAAGGCATTCCAGCACACAGGATTGATGCAATAATTCATGCTTGTTCCTTCGACTGTTCCCTGTATGATCCCAATGGTTTTTAATTCTTTCAAATGCTGGGATATCGTTGCCTGCGCCAGGCCCAGCTCTTCGATCAAATGGCTGTTAATACATTGTTGGGATTTGAGCAAATGCATAATAATTGCAATCCTCGCAGGGTGGGAGAATGCTTTGCCCAACAAGGCCAGCTCATTTTGTTCGTCCGTGAAATTTTGTGTTTTTGTAATACCCATTGTTACATCGCAATATTATGATGAATGAGGTATTATCTTTCAATTTTTAATGTAAATTTTAGATGAAGTTATTGTTAAGTGTCTGGTAATATTGGACTTTTAAAGTTAACGGATACTTAAAACTCAGGTATCTTTTAGGATATATAAGCTTGCTATATTGTCATCCCTTTTCTCAGTCAGCAACATGATTTTCAACGTTAGTCCATACAACCACAATGAAAACTGATAACCAAATTGTTCATTCTGAAAATTCATTTCAGAATGAAACCAACTTATCAAATCGATTAATTGAAGATCAACCTGAAACCAATTTGGGTGATATGTTTTCAAGACATCCAATGAATGTTTCGAACTCGTATCATCAAAGTTATTTTGCAAATAGGGTCAACGAGATTTTCACTTATTACCAGGATATTAATAATCGGATTGAAAAAGTAAGAGAATTAACCAGGCACCTGGAATATAAAAATTACATCAATTCATTCCCGATTTTTCGTACATAGACGTCAAATACCAAAACCAAAGTGTATGTTCCATCCATTGCCATCCCTCCATCCCGGAGGGATTTTTTTACTAACTTAAAATCAGGGAAGAACAAGAGGTGGATTGATTGAAATTTTTGTTAGAATAGGGTTTTAATGTGCGTCTTTCACTAAAAATAATTGAATGGTATCATGGATAATTTGGACTCTTTCACCAAGTTGGTCATCTATCCTATTGCATGTGAATAACCCCCAATTTTTCTGCTTCCTCAACAGCCTTACTTCGCGAATGAACATTCAATTTCGAAAGTATTGCTGAAATGTGATGGTCAACAGTTTTGGCAGAGATGAACAATCTTTCGGCAATTTCAGCATTGGAAAGTTCCTCACGGAGCAGGTTCAAAACATCTATTTGCCTTTGAGTCAGATAAGCGGGATTGTTCTTTGTACTTTCCCTGGGGCCCCGCGGTATGGATTTATGACCTTTTGCTCTTAATTCTGATTTTAAAAATTCAATGGTTCCTTTGGCTCCCAACTGGTCCAATATCACAAATGTTTCCTTGACGGCTTTTTCATCTCCCCTGAAAAGTGCCAGCGCCTGCTCAAACGGACAATTCAATTCTGACCAGTTTTGTGCAGCTAGCTTCCAATTATTTTTCAGATCAGCTTCAAAAATTTGTGAAAAGGGTTTGGAATGATCGTATTTCATTTTATTCAAATCCATCCAGTAAGCCAGTTCACTAAAGTGGTATTGAACGAAATTTTTTTCCAATGCTTGTAGAGAAGCTTCCGTCAATTCTTTAGCTATTTCAATATTTTTATTCATCCATGCATATTCAAGAAAAACGAGGGTTACTGGAATGATTCGCTGAAGTTCTTTTGTTGAGAGGGCAATTTCTTTAGCCTCGTTTAAAAGGGAAAAATCCTTTAATTTCCCCTTTCTAATTAATAAACTTCCCATAATCGCCAACGCAGTTACCCGGACAATAGGAGGGTGGTTGGGATTGCCCAGTAATTTTTCACATATTGATTCAGCTTCTTTCCATTCCCCTGTTTCAAAATGATAACGTGCTTTCCACGACAACATATAATAATGCCATGAGTCAAGATCCCTTTCAGCACAATAATCGATTCCTTTGGTTAGTGCATCGATCCCCTTATCGTACAACCGGTGATTGATCGATATACTGGCAATATTGGTGTAAGCCCTGGCTACATGTTCATGAAACTTATTATTTAGCGCAATTTCCAGACTTTGGTATAGCTCTTTGCCACCATTTCGATCATAATTGAATTTAACCGCGCCAATGTTGTTCAATGCGTGGCAATAGATCTCTTCATCATCTATTTTTTTAGCAAGATCAATCGCTTTTTTACCATACAACAGGGTCTGTTCTTTTTCTCCGGCGAGCATTTTCAATTGTGAGTAATTGGAATAGGCTTTGGCTCTTTCATTTAGTGGAAATCCATTTTCCAGCTCCTTTATAGCCTTCAAGCCATATTCTTCGGCAAGCTCCTTTTTCCCTTCAAACCAATTCAACCTGGAAAGGATCCTCATTGATGATCCGGTTTTAATTCGATCTCCAAGTTCCTGCCAGATTTTCAATGCTTCCAATTGTGATTCGATTGCTTTTTTTGTCCGGTTAGTCAGGTAACATTCGTAGGCATATTTTTCATAGAGATCGGCCATTATTTCGCCTGGGGCTTTCGTAAAGTTGATAGCCATTTTGTACAGGTCTGCTGCCTGGATATGGGCGCCATGCTGGGCAGCATTTTGAGCGGCAAGTGGGGCAAACTCTGCTACTAAAGATCTGTTGTCGGAGTTTTTAGCATGATGAACAATCATGGCCAGGTCTATTTCATCTTTATTGGGCAACAAGACTTCCAGTACTTTTTGGTTGAGCTGTACCCTTTTTATTGGATCTAGAGAATCTTCAATTGCCTGGCGATATAATTCATGTTTGAATACAAGATTTTCTCCTTCGTATCTTAGCACGCCATTATTGGTTGGATTGTCTAATTCAATTTGAAAATGCAGAAGAACTTTCTGTAACATTTTCAGGCTTAACCTTCCGGGCATGATGGAGATTAACTCCCACAGTTTTTGGGTTTCTTTATTTTGTTTGTAAAAAACACTCAGAATGGAATCTTTGATGTTTTCAGGAATCCCATCACTATAGCTGGCAAGTACTTCATTGACATAGAATGGATTGCCGTCAGTCAACTTAAAAACTGCTTCCGGATTAAAGGAAGTGTTTCTTGAAAGCTCTTGTACACTGTTTGGCGAAAGCCGGTTAAGCTTTATTTTCCTTGAAACGTGAGTTGGAATTTCGCCCAGGATGCTTCGCAGAGGATGGTCCGATGGAACTTCATCATCACGGTACGTAATCAGTAACAGACAGTTGATTTGATCGATACGTCTTGTTAAAAATTTCATAAGGTCCAGGGTAGCTTCATCAGCCCAATGGAGATCTTCGATGATCAAAAGGACAGGACGGCGGATGTTTTTTAACTGTTCAATGAAGGTTGAGTATAATTCCGAGCGGTCGTTTTCTGATTTTAGGAATTCCCTGAAATCAGTAGATAGTTGCGAAGCAATGTCATAAAGTGGGCCAAGCGGACGAGGTGAAATAAGGGAATCGCAAGTTCCGGTTAAAATGGTCAGATCTTTCTTAACCTTTTCTTTGAAAGCGCGGACAAGGGTTGTTTTTCCAATTCCTGCTTCCCCCAGGACGAAAGCAGTTCTTCCTGTTCCATTTTTGATTTCATTGTATAATTCATCCAGGGTTTGAAGTGCAGATTCCCGTTCGAGTAGTTTCATTCCAGCATGGTTACGCATTTTAATATAACCATACTTTCTAAAAATCAATAAACGATAAAAGAAAATTGAAGCTGTTTCGAAGGTAAAATCATTCTGTCATTCTGTTTGCCAAATGGCGGATCAGAATCTTTGACACTCATTGTTAGCAAGTGACCGATCCTGAAACAAGTTCAGGATGACTATAAAACCTTTGAAACAGCTTCTTAATAATTCAAAATTGGAACCCTTCCGAATGATCAAATTTTGCTCGTCGATGGATCAATGATGGTTGTGATTTCCCTGATTGATCCAATTGGAAAGCCAGCTCTTTTGGAATGTTCTCTGATGGTTTCCTCGTCCGGAGCAATATGAATACAAAATAATTTATTGTTTGTGACATATGTTTCCAGCCATTGATAGGGCTTATCCAGTTGACCGACCATTTGGATAGACGTATCAGAAATTTCCCTCAGCTCCTTTTTCGTCAGCTTTCCCGCTCCCGGAAGGTCCCTTTCTATGATGTATTTCTTCATTTTTTTCGATTAAAGAGAATTTTATAGAATGATTATTCTCCCTGAACTACCTCCATGATATGATCCGGAACCAATCCATGGGCTTCCGTGTGGGTATGAATGACATCGTCCTGGCTGTTAGCTTCTGACAGGCAATAAACCATTCCATCTTCTTCAGACACCCAATAGTTGATGAAATTCACGTTGTATTTATCCTGAATTTCCAGGTCTTTTACATGCGCATCTTCAACCGCTTCTGCCGTTACATTTCCTGATCCCAGTTCATGAATGTCGAGGAAAAATCTTGATTTGCCGGATTCAACCGCTTCTTCTCCATCGGAAACCTGGTAAATCTCTTCCGGTATCAGTCCGTGAGCTTTTTCATGGGTTTTGCTAATCATTTCTTCGGATGGTGATTCAGAGAGGCAATAGACGTTCCCTGCTTCTTCATCAACCCAATATTTGATAAAGTTGACGTCAAACTCCCCTTGAGTTTGCAGATCTTTAATGTGAGCATCAGCAACCGCTTCTGCTGTTACATTTCCAGCACCCAGGTGGTGCACATCGATGTACATTTGCTTTGATTCTTTCGTGTCTGTACTGCTAAGGTTTTTAGAGTTTTGGCATGCAATCAGAGTGCCAATAGCTAGTGTGGTGATCATTAATTTTTTCATGGTTAAATATTTTTTTTGAGATTAAATAATGACATCAAAGCTATGTGATATGGTAATGAATGGAATCGGGAGGGCTCCCTATATTAAGAGGATTAACACCCTATTTTTAATTTAAATAGCTATAGGCAAATGATTGCTTGTTTTTACTTCTTTTCTGTGTTTTGGCGGACATAAACCGCAATCAGACACATAAAATTTAACAAATAATTCACTTTGGAAACTACCCATTTATTTGAAATATGAAATATAATTTCAAACTTTAGTTTCTATTTCATCCTGTTAAATTTTCCAATTTAGAAACTATGAATGGTAATAAAATCATTGCTGTCGTGGGTGCCACAGGCGCTCAGGGTGGCGGCTTGGTGAGAGCGATCCTAAGTGACCCCGAAGGCGGATTTAGCGCAAGAGCTTTGACCAGAAATCCCGATTCAGATAAAGCAAAGGAACTGAAAAGTATGGGCGCAGAAGTTGTAAAAGCGGATGTGGATAGCGCTGACAGCCTTAAAGAAGCATTTTCAGGCGTTTATGGAGCGTTTTGTGTAACATTTTTCTGGGACCATTTCTCTCCGGAAAAAGAAATGCAACATGCCAAAAATATGGCGGAAGCAGCTAAAAGCGCCAATGTCAAACATGTCATTTGGTCAACACTTGAAGACACACGTAAATTTATTCCATTGGATGATGACCGAATGCCAACTTTAATGGAAAAATACAAAGTCCCTCATTTTGATGCCAAAGGGGAATCCAATCATTTTTTTACGGATCTCTACATTCCTACAACATTATTGCATACAAGTTTTTACTGGGAAAACATGATCTTTTTTGGAATGGGTCCGAAACCTGACCCAAATGGAACGCTTGTCTTTACCTTGCCGATGGGGGACCAGAAGTTATCCGGAATAGCAGCTGAGGACATAGGGAAATGTGCTTATGGAATTTTTAAAAAAGATGGAGATTACATAGGAAAGACAGTTGGCATTGCTGGCGATCATCAATCAGGGGCCGAAATGGCCAAATCTATGACAGAAGCGTTTGGCAGAGAGGTAAAATATCAGGCCATCGAGCCGTCAGTCTATCGGGGACTGGGATTTCCAGGTGCAGACGATTTGGGAAATATGTTTCAGTTTTATCATGATTTTGCAGATGAATTTGTTGAAGCTCGTAGCCTGGATTTTTCCAGGTCAATTAACCCTGATTTACAAAGCTTTGACGAATGGCTAAACAAGAATAAAGACCGCATTCCTCTTGAGTAAAAATTGAAATAAAAAATCAAACAGGATTTTTCCTGATCAAGCAAAATTTCTGAGAGGAATGAAGAAGTATGTTGGGTAAAACCACAATGTTCAAAAAGCAAACAACAAATAAATATCAATTTACAATGATCAGGTTATCAACATTTTGATATTGAATTTTCTCATTTGTGATTTATTTGTTGTTTGATCCATTGCACGTTGGAGCTTTTGTAAACGCTCCTACATCGGCAATGGCATGGATTCATGGACCTCTATCTCACAATCTCCCCGCCACATCAGATGTGGATGTCCCTGGAGGAGTGATTTTGCTTCATTCATGTCTTTGGCCTGAAGTATGGAGTAACCGGCAACTCCTCGTTCACTGGCAACGCTTTTACCATCCGGCAGCAATTTCTGTCCACCCATTAAGGGAGTGCCCAGATCTATGAGCTTGTCTCCACATTTTTCCACCCATTCCATCCAGGGTTTCATACCTTCCTGCATTTCTTCAGGTGTGGCGTTCGCAGTTTGTTGGAGCGCTTCGGCAGTTGCGTGGTAAATAACGATAAACTTTTTCATGATTGGTTATGATTTATGATGAATGAATTAACCCGGAAAATTCGTTGAATTTTCCGCCCGATGGGCCGACGTTTAGCAAAATCCTGATTAGAAGTGAAATAAGTTTGTTTTCACTATTAGTATAGAATACAACCATTCCTCAAATTTGGGGAATAAGGATTTTGATAAAGTCGGGGTTAACCTCCTACGAGTCTGATGCGACTGTCGGAGTCATCAGACCTGACATAACTTATTGAATAACAGAGGTTTTTAATAAGTTATCGTCATTATTCATGTTTTTCACATGAATAAACCGGGTTAATAAAGCATAATTGCATTTTGAAGATTAGAAATAAGCCACGAATGCATGAAAATTATATTTGTTCATTCGTAACCTATTTCTGGTCAGCCGTCCAACGACTAAAAACCCTTCAAGGGTTTGGAACCCTTGGAGAGTTGCAGAAAACTGTTATGATCAGAAAACTTATTGTTTCCATTCTATTATATTTCGCAAAAATTGGATCCGTCAGAAAAGTCAAACCGGTAAATGTTGCTCAAATTACTTTCAAAACTACCTTTTTGGTTTTTATACATTCTTTCAGACGTTTTAAGCTTCACAGCTTTTTATATCATCGGATACCGAAAAAAGGTGGTTTTCCGGAATCTTCGAAACAGTTTTCCGGACAAGAGCGATGCTGAAATAAGAAAAATAGCCAGGTCTTTCTACACCAATCTAAGTGATGTCATAGTGGAAATGATCAAGTCCTTCAACCTGGATATAGATGAAATCAAAAAAAGAGTTGTATTTAAAAATAAGGAAATTGTTCAAAAACAATTCAATATGGGTAGGTCTGTCTTTTGCATGGCGGCCCACATGTGTAATTGGGAGTGGAGTCTGTATGGATTTCAAGCCAATTTTAATTATCCCGTCGACGCCGTATACAAACCATTAACCAATAAAAAATTTGACAAATTGATGTTTGAGAACAGATCACGATTTGGTGCTAATCCCATACCCAAAAAAAACGTAGCTAAGGAACTAATAAAAAGAAGCAGAGAAGGTATTAGGGTTTTTGCCCTTGTAGCTGACCAAATGCCACTTAAAAACGAAGAAAAGCACTGGACGAACTTTCTAAACCAGGAAACAGCCTTTTTTGTAGGGACGGAAGCACTGGCAAGATTAACCAATAATGCTGTGGCCTGTTTTCCGATCAGGAGGATCAAGAGAGGTTACTACGAAGTTGATTCAATTCTTATTGGCGAACCACCCTATGAAAAAGGTTCAAAGCAGGTAATTGAAAAATATGCAAGGATCATCGAGGAATACATTATTACGAACCCCTCTGACTGGCTTTGGTCACATAAACGGTGGAAGTATACACGGGAGGATGTGGAGGAGAATCTTCCAACCAAAAAAGCCGATTAAATGTTTTGGGGAATAGGTAGGGTAAAAGTGAACAGTAATCAGTGAAAAGTAAACAGTGTGTCTTAGCCTAAATCACGTTGACCGTTTTTCTCTGCTCTCCACATGCTGCCCTTTACAAAACTTAATCAGCGGATAACCATGTTGAATATCATGGTGATTATTTTATATTTACCACAGAAATGCAAAGGTCATGTTTTAACCTGCCAATAATTATTTATTTACCTAAACAATTAACTATCACCAATATGAAAAATTTATTGATTTTATTATTTGTTGCACCTTTCTTCTTTAGCTGTGAGACCATGAAGGTCCTTTCAGATGTGGACAAGTCAGTTGACTTTACCCAATTCAATACTTTTGAATACTACGGATGGGCAGACAATAGTGATAAGCTCCTGAACGACATTGATAAAAAACGGATCGAGCAAGCTTTTAATGCCGAATTTAACAAGAGAGGCATGAACTATGTTCCCGAAGGCGGGGATGTAATTGTGACCTTATTTATTGTAACGGAACAAAAAACCGAACAAGTTGCCAATACCACTTACATGGGAGGTGGTGGTTACTATGGATATGGCGGATACTATGGGTATGGCCCGGGATGGGGTTATGGAACGGGTATGGGAATGTCCACAACAACAGTTAGTCAGCATGATTATACTGTAGGAACCTTGATTTGTTCTGTCTTTGATAAGGAAAATCAGAAACTGATATGGGAAGGAGTAGGAACAAAAACGATCAGTGAAAATCCCAACAACAGAGAGGAAAGAGTCCAGGAAGCTGCTAAAAAGATCATGGCTGCTTATCCTGTTCCGCCATTGAAACAGAAGTAAACATTACGTGTTTTTGTAAAAAATTAAAGGGCCGACATTTTAATAATGAGCGGCCCTTTTTCCAACTATTGAGAAATCAGCTCAAACCGATACTCTCCGAGACCAGCAATTCTGGATGATGATTCTGATATTAAGAAGAATACCAACATCAGGTTATTTTCACTAGCTACCACATCCATATCAACGCCATCATCTCTGCTTATAACATTCAGGTTACCGTTTTTAAAATCCCATGAACCTGAAGCTTTGAATGGTTCTTCATCATAACCCCCACTTGCATGGGTTGACAAATATTTTTTGTCTGTTGTAAAAGTCAACGTGAATCCTTCAAATCTTTCCGTTACTATTTCGGATTCATGCAAGACTTCACCCAATATCCAGGTTTTAGCCAGGAGATTTGTTTGTGTTTCTTCTTCTGCTAATTGAGGTTTTTGCTCTTCAGGATCTGATGAACAACTTGTTGCAAGTATAAAGATCATCAGACTATATAGAATTGAATTACATTTTTTCATTTTAGTAAAATTTAAATTGGTGATTTTAATAATTCATGGATTCGAATCATCCATTCTTCAGCTATTGAATCAACAGCTTTTTGGTAACAACTTTATTTTCTGAATTGATGTGGATAAAGTAAATTCCTTGCTGCAAATTGGAAACATCAAAAGAATTTTTGTACCTGCCCTCAGATAAATTATTTTGAAGAATAGAGTCGATTTGCCTACCATTCATATCAAATAAATAAATACTAACTGATCCGGGTGTAAAAAGCTCCATTTCTAAGAAAACCTCATGGGTAGCGGGATTAGGGTAAATGATCGTTTTAGCTAAAGCTTCCTCCTCGTTTAAACCGGTAACGGTATTACATACATCACCTACTCCGTCGTTGTTCTCATCTTCCTGGTTTGGGTTGTAGGTTGATGGGCAATTATCTTCCTCATTCAATATACCATCACCATCCCGATCCTCATCGCATGCATCACCGATACCATCATTATCTATATCCGATTGGTTGCCATTTGCATCGAATGGACAATTATCCTCCTCATTGTTGACGCTATCCTGATCACCGTCACCTTCCAGCTCACAAACATCCCCCACTCCATTTCCATCAGAATCTGCCTGGTTTGGGTTTGAGTAATATGGACAATTATCCGCACTATTGGAAACTCCGTCTCCATCTATGTCATCATCACATAGGTCACCAATACCATCTCCATCACTGTCGCTTTGTTCTCCGTTTTCTGTAAAGGGACAATTGTCTGAATTATTTGTAATACCATCCCTGTCAGTATCAGATTCTTCCTCAATAACAAATTCAGCATTGTCAATATCAAACTCCCAAATAATAGAATCGCTTCGCACATTACCATGCTGATCGCCGATATTCAATAGGGTAACTTCCAAAACCTGATTTTCAAAACTTTCTTCTGTCAGTGGAACAATCAGAATTTTATTTGACTGACATCCAACGCCAACCGTGTATATCTCACCAGAAACTCTATCCTTCAAAACAACATTTGATGGATTGATATCAAAACAATTTATTGGTTCAGTAAATGTTGCAGAAATTTCATCTCCATTTTCATACAATCCATCTGTTGGTTCGGGTATACCCAATAATGATGGTGCTGACCGATCCATCGTACCACTTACAATTTCTGAAAAACTGTACTCACCATTATTATCACCACACGCAATCTTCACGCGTAAATCGTAATTGCCATCTGGAACATTTGATATATCCCAATCAATTGAAGTGGTATTTGTTTCCATATCTATCCTATCAAGAATTTCTATGGTATTCCAGGCATTAGATGATTTATTTCTATATTCAAAAACAATGTTATTAAGATTATCTAATTCATATTCAGAGGCTTTAAGCTGAATCGAATTGTCGCTATTTCCATAGCTTAACCAATTTTCATTAGGTTCAGAAAGAACAACAGAACTGCAGTTGCTTTTAAAATAAACCGAAAACGAGACCGTATCGCTAATTACCCCAGCATCACAATCCGATACCAATGCAAATTTCAAATCCTGGTAAGCATTCGAATTTGGTCCTTTAGCTACTGTAAAAGTCTGATCTATTGAACTCCCGGAAGGGATAGGTAGTTGTATTCCATCGGCACTACCTGCACCATTCCAATTAATCATTGCTAACTCCGGGTTACTTTCCGGAAGAAACAATAACGAATAGGTTTTATCTTCATCACTTTGACTGGTATTTCCTAAAGTCAATTTAAAAACAGCCTCATCATCCTGCTCAATATCGTATTGTAACCTTTTATCAATGGTCAACTGGACGCCTTCACGCGATTGGGTACCTGGTTCCCATGGGCAGCTGCTTCGCCCACTTACCAGGTCAAAGACAGGGGTACCGTAAGCCAGGTCACCCTTTATATCCACGCTAAAATAATCCCCAAGATCATCATCATTTAAATAGTACCCTACAGTCTTGGTGTGGGAAATACCAGTAGAAGCTGAGCCGCCAATTTCCATACGATACTTTGCATCACCACCATAAGATTGACCTACGCCCCCAACTTCCAGACCTGCTTCTACTGCAACAGATTGTTTAATATACATATCAAATTCTATGCTTATGGCAGTATTGGCTGTTACCGTGGCTGAAGATTCAAATCCGGCTCCGGCGCTGAATGATCTGTTCTCGATGAATAGCGCATTTTCTTTCAGCTCGGCATTTGCAGCAAGAGTTTGCTGCCAAACATCTATCTGATTTTCGTAATGTGCAATAGTTGAATCATTTGTTTCAATTTTCGAAATTTCTTCAAGTTGTGGAATCAGGACGTTTCTGATATGATCTTCTGTATACATAAAAGTAGTTGCAAAGTCATTTGGCGCCATGATAATCTCTAAAGATGTTTCTACCTCACAGGTTTCCCGGTTAAATTCTATCACATCTGTCAGGGAATAGATCATATTAATCGCAGAACCAATAAATACATCCCCTTCTTCACCGGTTATATCATCATTACCGGATGTACTGAATTTGTTTTCGACTGAAAATTGCAAACCAAATTCCACCTGACTTTTCAGGCTTGCTCCAATTTCCATGGAGGTCTTCACCTGACCCCATAGTTTATATGGTATAAACACGCCAACTCCAGCTTCTTGCTCAACCCCTACTTTAGTCTGGTTCCAAACGCTCACGCTTCCGGATACTTTGGTATATAAGCTCATGGAGGAGGTAAACGAGGTGTTCTCTGATAAATAACTATAACTATCGTCACCCGGAGGATCTCTTAAAATTAAAAATGGGACTTCCGGCGAAACCGTTGAGAAGGTATTCTCCCTAGGCTTGTTACCTTCCACCAAAACATACTGCTCAACATCATTTGTTTGGCCATCTACATTGGCATGAAATGTAATTAATTTTTGATAAGGATGATCGCCTCCACCTACTGTATTAGGTATCCCTGGAAGCAAATTATAATGAGCTATTCCGTTTTCAAGAAATAATGTGTCAGGACTATTGTAGTTGTCTTTTACATCATCGTGTATCACGATATACCCCGAACTTGTCAGACAATTATGTTCACCGAAACTTTCATAAACCTGTATTTCCAGCGGATAATTCACAATTTGTTCAACAATTGGAATATCGAAAGGTGCACAACCAGGATCAGGAAAACCAATCACCTCAATTTCCGGAGGTCTTCTATAAATTAAATCCTGTTGTACGGAATTTTCCGTCAGATCAACTTCATAAGTTCCAAAAAAGGTTAAAACATCGTCTTCTGTTACATTTTGAGTTGCTTCAGGTTCAAAACTGACAACTTCCAAAATGTATTCCCGGGAGGGTAATATAACTTCATAGTAGCCTGTGTTTTCTTGGGTGATAATGAGGGTATCAAATGCAGATGAAGGGTTATTGGAATTATAAATCCTCAATTCAGCTTGGCCGATATATATTTCACAGCCTCCCAACAAATATCCTCTTAGCGTATCTACTTCCGTATCTTTGAATGATACTGAAGTAATATCTGATTCGATTTGGAGAGTTCTATTATTGGGAAAAAATGAGTGATCCAGATAATTAGGCCGAATGGTATATTCTCCAATTTCTTCCACAGTCAGGGAATATTCACCCTTTTCGTCTGTTTTTGTCCCACGAAACACATCATTTACATATATTTCCACTCCTTCTACAAAAGCGCTATCGCTTCCGATAATTTGTGCAACTTTTCCTTGTATGGTAAAGGAGGAAGTATCAATAAAACTTGGTGATGGTATATTGGAAGACGGATACTGAAGATCAAGGTCTACTTCACTGTAAGCAGGATTAAAACCATGATTTCCCTTAACGGGGTAGACTTTAAAAGTTGCCCCTTCATGATAATAAATATCTCTAATATCAAAAGAACCTGAAGCATCTGTTGTGTCAGTATACACACCGTGTAATTTTGATTGAGGGATATCCCCTAATAACTCCGCATAAACAATGGCGCCTTCCACAGGGCCGCCAAATGGCGCCTTAACAGTACCTTTGATTCTCCCATTGGGTTTGGCATAACCACTATCTGTTTGGGCAACATACGGCGTATCATCATCATATGGGATAAAAGAATATTCATATTTATAACCAGGTATGACATTATTATCATAAGTTGTTCTGGTTGCATTCATATCTGTTCTATTCTCAATTTCTTCACCTTCCTTATAGAATTTGATGGATGTTACTTCATCAGGAAGTTTAGCCCATGACAATTTAATCTGATTGGTATTGAAGACCTGACCATTTGAGGCCGTAAACTGAGGAAATGTACTTCCTGTTACGGTAATGGTATCCGAATGATGACCACCCCAGGTACTGCTGCTGACATACGTCCAGATAGAATAATTATGAATTTCATCCGGACCGACATTTATATCAATCCATTCTCTGGGTTCTTCCCCACTAATAGATATTTTATTATCATAATCATAATCTTTGACAATGTAGTAATGATGTATATTATCCGGGACATCCGTACCTTTTCGCCAGGTCAATTTGATCCGATTGGATAGCGAGATTTCATCAGTTGAATCAGTTGCTGAAACTTCAATTGGGGCTTTTAATGGCTTTGTTCCAATTTGTTTGGTATTGCTATACTTCCAGTATTCACAAGATCCGGGATATCCGGTTGTGCTATATTTCACAAACCATTGATGCTTGGTATTTATTCCTACCCCATTAATTTGATAGTAATCTGTATTTTCAAGATAATCGTTCCCGCGATTCATCTCACCCTGACTGTTTCCATTTTTAAAGATTTCAAGATAATAGGTATCCGTTCCCCAACAATCCATACCTGAGTATGCATTTTCAATTTTCATTCTGATATTCCAGTCGGAACCCAAATTCGCATCGCTAAGTACCATGTCCGATTTTCTTTGGGCATATAGGTTCATACCCACTAGTATAAATCCAAATAATAAGCTAAACCTTAGTAAACCTGATCGATAGCCATCCGGTACGTAGATCCTTAATTTTTTCTTGATAGTTTTCATGATTTAAAAAATTAAATAGTTGGAAATAGATTGTTTCCAAAGTTGCCATTCTAAGCCATGGTGAGCCTATCACATTTGTCGCAATAGCTGGAAAATTTGTCGCAAATAGAGGTTTTATGAGAAATTTAAAGGATTTGAATTCTAATAACCTGAGTTAGGTAAAAGCAATTTTCTGAATGAAAAAAACGCCACTATTTCCATCTTGTGGTCGATGGGAGGTGTGTTATACATAAAATTCTGTTTACTTTTAATTTTTGACCCAATAATTAAAGAAAATTTTGACTTGAATTATGAGATTTTTGAATTACACACCTCTGAATCTCCTCTCTAGAGGAGAATATTGGTATAATTCAATTCAAAATTTTAAAATCTTTTAATGAGATCAGGCTATTTAGAAGGATCTTTTATGGTCTCAGAAGGACTATAACCAAACTGTTCGTGATAACATTTGGCAAAATAGGATGGGCTGCCAAACCCTACACGATAGCCGATTTCTGATGCTGTGGCTACCTTCTTCTTGAGGAGTTCGTGCGCGCGGTTCAACCGGAAGGAACGGATGAATTGATTGGGGGACTGATCGATCAAAGCTGTCAATTTTCGGTGCAACTGCGAACGGCTCATTCCGATTTCATCGCTAAGTTGTTCCACACCGAAATGCTCATTGGCAAGCTGGTTTTCAATTGTCTCGACCAGTTTGTTCAAGAATTTTTCATCGACAGAGTTCTCAGTAATTTCAGAAGGCTTTAGCACGCCATTTTTTTGATATTTCTCCTTCAGCCTTTTCCTGGCTTCGATCATGTTTTTCACCCTGAGAAACAGCTGTTTCGGAATGAATGGTTTAGTCACATAATCATCGGCTTTTGTTTCAAGGCCTTCGATCACAGCTTCGGAATCCGCTTTGGCGGTCAACAAAATGATGGGGATGTGGCTGGTGGCCTGATGGTTTTTTAATGTTCTGCATACTTCATAACCATTCTTTTTCGGCATCATGACATCGCTGATGATCAAATCGGGAACCACATCTATGGCCTTTTTAATCCCTTCGTCACCATCGTTTGCCATCTGGATGGAGAAATCATTTTTTAGAATATCCCTGATGTAATTTCGAACATCCTGGTGGTCCTCGATGACCAGCAAAACGGGTAGCTGATTTTTTGATTTATTATTTTCATCAACAGAAACGGCTATTTCTTCCATTTCCGCCATTTCGACATTTTCCATTTTACTTTCCAATCCGCTTTCACGATCAATTGTTTTATTCGATGAATTTTTGATAGGTATCTCAAATTCAAAAGAAGTTCCACAACCTAATTCACTATTTACCTTTATTTTACCTCTGTGCAACTCCACCAACTCCTTTGTCAAAGCCAGGCCAATGCCCGAACCTTCGTGTTGCCTGAGTTCGCTGTTTTCCGACTGGTAAAAACGGTTAAAAACCTGGTCAACTTCATTTGCCGGTATCCCCTGGCCACTATCTGAAATAATCACCTTGAAATTCCTTGAACGATTATTATCTACAATTTCAGAGCTAACCGTGATTGTCCCGTTTTCCGGGGTGAACTTAAACGCATTCGAAAGCAGGTTCGACAGGATGATTTCCATTTTCTCCCGATCAAAATCCATTGAAAGGCTTTCAGGAGAGATATCCATCATGAAATCGATCTTTTTCTGTTCTGCCAGGGAATGAAAAGACATGGCCACACCCCTGATGACATGCACAATTTCATGCTCTGAAATGTTTAATTTCAATTTTCCGGATTCGATCTTTGACAGGTCCAACAGCTGATTGACCAAGTCAAGCAACCGGCCGGTATTCCGCTTGATCACACTTAAATTTCTCTTGATATCCGGAGTTTCCACACGATGGATCAGGTCATCAATCGGGCCATGAATCAATGTAAGAGGCGTTCGGAATTCGTGAGAAATGTTGGCAAAGAAACGGGACTTCATTCTATCCAATTCCTTTTCCTTTTCCAGCAACGCCCGATTTCTGGTGATCCTGATCCTTTGTATATAGAACAGAATTCCGGCAAACAATAAGATGGTTAAGGCCGCTGCTCCGTAAGTCCTGGTGCGGAATTCCTGGTTTGCATTGATGGTGGTTAGATTAGCGATTTCCTGCTCTTTTTTTTCTGTTTCGTAAGATTCCCTCAATTCTTCGATTTGTTCCGATTTCTGCCTGCTGAATATGGTGTCGTTCACCTTAATATATTCCAGCAATGACCGGTGGGCTTTTTTATAATCACCCAGGCTATCATAGATCTGTGCAAGGTTAAAATAGGCTACTTTCTGTTCTGAAATCAGGTCCTGTTCAATGGCCAGGTTCCTCTGCTTTTCCCCATAGATCCGAGCAGAATCGAACTTGCCCATATACAAAAAATTTTCAGCCAGGTTTCCCATAATATAAATGGTCCTTGAGTTCATGCCTGATTTTTCTGACAATTGAAAAGCCTTTTGCAAATAGAAATTTGCATTGTCAAAATCACCCATCAGGGTGTATTTCCCTCCAATATTGTCCAGACAAGTGAGGATCAATCGTTGGTTGTTGATTTGTTCGCCAATCACAAGCGCTTTTTCATAGTACACCAAAGCTGTATCGACCTTGTTGAGCCTGCTGTATACAACTCCGGTATTGACAAGGGCCCATCCTTCATTGTATTTGTCTCCGGCCTTTTTATTCACAATGATCGACCGTTTCAGGTATTCCAAAGCCTTGGTATAGTTTCCGGCCAATTCAAACGTGTGACCGATGTGCATCAACGCCCTGCTGATGTTACCAGGTTCATCCAACTCCTCGTATAATTCAAGTGATTGAATGAAATAATCGATCGCTTCGGTGTGCTTTCCCTTTATTCCATGTAAAATGCCGACATTGTCATACGACTTAGCCAAAATGTTTTTGAATTGAAGCTCTTTTGATAATTCAAGCGCATTCATCGCAGGCTTCATGGCGCTTTCATTATCCCCTTTCATAAAATAATAAGAAAACAAGGTGCTGTAGCTTTCAGCCAATAATCTCTTGTCATCTATTTCTTTACTTAAACCAATGGCCTTTTCAATGGATTCGAAGCCTGTTTTATACTGTCCCATTGAACTTTTTATAAATGAAATAAGGTTTAAATTTTTAATCTCCCCTTGCGGATATTCCAAATCATCCATCAATTGCTGGCTTATTTCCGATAAACTGTCAGCTTTATTGAGGTTTGTTGTAGCGTATATTTTTGTAAGTTCAATTAGAGCATTGATCTTTGCGGTATCCTTCGAATGATTGATTTTCTTATTCAGATCACTGATTTTATCAACATTTGCCATGAGATACAGGCAATGAATAAAGATGAATAGAACGGTTAAAAAATAGCGGTTCATAAAAAAGATAGTAAACACAATAAGTTAACAAATTACGGTTTAATTTTTAACTTAAATTTTCATTTTCAACCGATCATCAATTACAATTTTCAAACATAAACCAGGTTAACTATCTTTAATCCACTCTAAATGCTGCGTAATTTAAGCTTATGTTCTCCGAAAATTCTAACCGCCGAAGATTTGTCAAAGACCTCTCCAAAATAGTAGGGACAGGCTTTTTATTACCATCATTTTCCATTCTCAGTTCCAATTCCTGTGCTTTCCAGAACGACAGGAAATTGGGGTTTGCCTTAGTAGGATTAGGGAATTACAGCACGACACAGCTCGGACCCGCTCTAAAGGGAGCTAAAAATTGCTTTCTGTCAGGAATCGTAACAGGCACACCTTCCAAAGCAGAAAGCTGGTCAAAGGAATATGGCATTCCTGAAAAAAACATTTATAACTATGACAATTACGATGACATTGCCAATAATGATGATATCGATGTCATTTATGTAGTACTACCCAACAACATGCATGCAGAATATACGATCCGTGCATTGGAGGCAGGAAAGCATGTTATCTGTGAGAAACCCATGGCGCTAAATGCAACTGATGCCTGGAAAATGATCGAAGCCGCGAAAAAAGCAAACCGTAAATTGTCGATCGGTTACCGCCTCCACTACGATCCTTACAACATCGAAGCCATGCGGCTCGGGCAAAATGAAATATTGGGCCCGGTAAACTACATGGAATGTGCATTGGGATATTCCTTTACTCCTGAACCAGGGTCATGGAAATTGAAAAAAAACATGGGTGGCGGATCCCTTTATAACCTGGGCGTGTACCCTATCCAGGGTGCCCGGTATACAAAAGGGTCAGAACCTGTTTTTGTCACGGCACAGGCAACAGTAAAAAGAAAGGATATTTTTACCGAAATAGACGAGATCTTTACCTGGCAGCTTGAATTTGCCGATGGTACACTGTGTAATTCCTATTCCGGTCCGGCGGCTTACATCAGCAGGTTATTTGCCGGTTGTACGGATGGTTATATCGAGTTGGATCCTGCGTATGGATATGGAGGACAGGCTGGCAGCAGTACGGAAGGCTCTATGAATTTTCAACATGTCAACCAGCAAAGGTTGCAGATCGAAGATTTTGCGCATTGCGTGATGACGGATGAGGAGTCAAGGGTAAAAGGTGAAGAAGGCTGGAGAGATATGCTAATCATCGACGCCATTCACGAATCGATTGGGAAAAATGGGGAAAGGATTAAAATAATAGAGGGTTGAGTAGAAATGTTAGAACGAAGATGACATGGATGGTTAGAATAGACGCGGATTATTATAAATGCTTTATCATCTCAGAAAAAAACATCAATGATTTTTTAAGAGAATAAGTCTAACAAAACTGATCTTAGTTAATCATAAAAACCAGCGTCATCTGCGTTCTATTGATACTTGCAATGAATTGCTGAATTTCTAAAAACATAATATTATAAATTAACAAACAAACATTTCTAAACAATGAAAAGAATAATTCAAATAACATTTACCCTATTGATCATCAGTATTTTTTCACCCAATTTCTCCCAAGCACAAAGCAAGGAAGTTGATGGTGAATTTGTCCACATGGTATATTTTTGGTTGAAAAACCCTGATAGCAAGGAAGATCGGACAAAGTTTGAGGCATCCATAAAAAAGTTCATCAACGCATCGGAATACCCGATTGAAAAGTACATCGGTGTGCCAGCCATGACAGACCGGACCGTTGTTGACAATTCCTATACGTATAGTTTGTTTCTAACGTTCCCGAGCAAGGCAATCCAGGATAAGTACCAGGAAGAACCCGTCCACAAAACGTTTATCAAAGAATGCGAAGACCTGTGGGAAAGGGTACAGGTTTACGACTCGATCTCTATTTTATAAACTAAAAAATACAGTCATCCTGAACTCGTTTCAGGATGACTAATAGATTGATTGGTACCACGACTAAATTTGACTAAAACTTGATTAAGTAATGATCCGAAGAGACTATTTACAGCGACAAATCGACCAGTTAGGGAGAGCCATGGGAGTCATGGTCTCTAAATTACTTGGTATAAAATCACAGGGCAAAACCCAGGAAATGGTCGAAATGATCAATCAGTTCATAAAGCAGGAACTGGAGCTCGATTTGTCAGAATTGATCAGGTTGGATGATGATGCTTTCTTTCACTTTCTTTTAAAAGAGAAAGGGCTCAAGGACTATCACCTGGAGTACCTTTCAGAAATGCTCTACAATCTTGGTCAGGAGCATGAACTCAACGATCAGCCGGAGCTGGCAACCCCTTACTACCAAAAAGCCTTGATCTTATTTGAACACATTGAAAACCACAGCCCTACATTTGATCTTATACGATCAAATAAGATCACTGACTTGAAGAAGGCCGTACCTTATAAAAGTCAACAGACAGAAAGACAACAAGTTACGTCGATAAAAATTTAATAAAAAACCCCGAAA
>CAJXNP010000025.1 GCA_913057175.1 uncultured Cytophagales bacterium | reverse complement strand
TGCCCTTTGGGCTGACGAAAGCGGAGCTTTGTCAGGGTTAACCTTGACATCCCGATATTTTCATCGGGATCGTCAACCCGTAGGGCAGATTAAGCTTTAGCTTAATCTGGGATAAATGATTGTGGACTAAATTTTGATAGATATAAATAAATGGTCTGAATTCGTTCTATAAACGAAAAACCATTATTAGATTTGAAAATCGATTATTTAAATAGAAATAACCCCAATATTGTGAAAAACATTTTTGTTTATTTTCTCTTTTTCCTGGTTCCATTCTTTTCATTTGGTCAATACGATTTTTCCCGGATCAATTCCAAAAACAATGAAATCTACCCGGTCTTACATCCCAATGGTAGTGAACTTTATTTTACACGAGCGAATGATGTTGGTAACATAGGAGGCCAGAAAGATGAAGGAGATATTTGGGTATCTACTCTCGAAGGCAATGTCTGGTCACAACCCCGCCATGCCGGGTCTACAATCAATAACCGCTTTTTCAATTCAGTTGTGGGATTTTCTCCTGATGGTAAGATCATGTTTTTGCATCGCAGATATCCTACAGATGATAAACCCCCGAAGTCGCAGGGTTTGTCTTATTCTATGAGAAGTGGAGATACATGGACTTTCCCGAAGCCGGTTGATATTAAATATTTTAAGAATACGTCAGATCACCAAAGCGGGAGTTTGTCTGCTGATGGAAAGATCTTATTGTTGGCCATGAATTCATTTAGCTCACGAGGAAAGGAAGATATTTATGTTTGCTTTTGGAATGGAAATGAATTTAGCCAGCCGCAAAACCTGGGCAGTACGATAAACACCAGCGATCAGGAGATGACACCCACACTTGCCCCAGATAACAAAACATTGTTTTTTTCATCAAATGGACATCCTGGAAAGGGTGGTCGGGACATTTTCAGAAGTGAACGTCTGGACGGGTCTTGGACAAATTGGTCCAAACCAATCAACCTTGAAGATATCAATACAGAAGGAGTGGAGCTTTCCTTTCTCATTTCGCCGGACATGAGTTGGTCGATCTATACCAGTACGGTGAACAGTGATGGTTTTGGAGATCTGAACTTTTACGAATTGCCACAGGACAGCGTGTATGAAGTTGCCGCTGTGGATTCATCAACTTTCCAGTTTGAAACAGAAACTCCCGAAGAAGCAGTACAGCCTGAAAAAATATTTACAGGGCGTGTATTGAATGAGAAAACCAGGGATTATGTTAGCTATACAGTGAAAATTAGGGGCGGGGATTATATAGATAGCCTTAATATTACCCCACCTCAAAGACAATTTAAATTTTTTGTGCCAGATAATCTGGACAGGATTTATGTAGATGTCAAAGCATACGCCTACATGCCCATAACTGAAACTATTCGGCTCGGTAATTCACTGAATGAAAGAGTTTATTACCTAAAGCCACTGGAAGTTGGTATGACTATGAAACTCGATAAGATCTATTTTGAGCGTGGACAACCAACTTTAGTTGACAGTTCCTACAGTGAGCTGGATAAAGTGGTGAATGTCATGACTGAAAATCCGACTATGGAAATCGAATTGGCTGGTCATACGGATAATCAGGGGGATTC
This sequence comes from uncultured Cytophagales bacterium, assembly GCA_913057175.1. Classification (GTDB taxonomy): domain Bacteria; phylum Bacteroidota; class Bacteroidia; order Cytophagales; family Cyclobacteriaceae; genus CAJXNP01. The sequence continues at coordinate 74,224 of CAJXNP010000025.1, read as the reverse complement.
ACAAAAGAACCTGGAGCTTTCCCAGGCCAGAGTTGAAACGGTAAGGAATTATCTTGTTTCAAGAGGTATAGCGGAAACCCGTATCAAAGGAAAGGGTTATGGCGGTAGCCGGCCAATTGCAAGTAATGCTTCCGAAGAAACGCGTAAACTGAATCGGCGAGTAGAATTTATCATCACCAAATTTTAGAATGAAGAGATCAAAGAAGGTATTCCTGGTCATGAGTGGAATATTTTTTCTGATCATGATTGCGATAGGTTTTGATATTTCCCGAAAGACGACCTTTCCCGGATCAAAGAAGTTATTGAAGGAATCGATTGCACCTTCTGACACAACAGAAGTAAAAGCCGATGTAGAATCTGACAGTTTGGATCGTGAGTAAAAAGCAAAATAAGATCAACCTTGAGAATATAGATCTGGAAAAGGAACGGGATAAAATTGCGGAAAATCCCGGTCTGATCTCTTTTCCTCATACAGTTGGAAGTGCTCTTGTCAAACCGGAAGATCAGGGAAAGATCAAAGGACGTTCTATCTCGGCCATGCATGAACAGTCACAGGTCCAGCTCAATCAGCTCTACGAACAAATGCAAATGCTGGCCAGGCAGGCCCATGAGATCAAAAACAGGGTAGAAATAAGCGAAAGGATATATATGGCTCAAATGAGCTTCGAGCCAATTATTGGAAAGACATATTTTCTGTACCAACGAAAAGACGAAACAGATGTATTGTCGATGATCTCTCCCAATGAATGGGGTAGAGCAATACCTTTTTATAAATACATTGCCGAAGTAAAATTACTTTCAGACCACACCTGGCAGGTAGAATTTTTTGAAAATGGGAAAGAGTAAGAGAACAAAGCACAGATAGGTGTGCTGTGGATACAGAAGTTTTCATCCCATTGCGTGCCTGGTAATCACAGAAGGAGAAATTTCGGATATATCACTTCACACCTCGAATTCCTTTACATAGATATCCATCTGGATGTAACCGTTTTCTCCCTCTTCCTGAATGGGCTTTACAGCTATGATCTTTGAATGGTTATAAATCCTGGCAAACTCATTCTTGCTGATCCTTAGGCGACTCTTTCCTTTCAAAGATTTATAATATTGCATTCTGCCCGAAAGGTTGGTTATAGCGCTATAAACAATATCGAAATCAAATTCAATAGGTGATGGAACGTAACTTAATGGCATGTTTTAAATCGCTTTCTCTTTGATAAATTTCTCATAGATTAATCTTTCATGCTGGCTGCTGTATTTTTCAAAAAGTTGCGACGCAGATTGCGGAACGAAATCATATTTCATTCTCATTTCACTTATTAAAAAATGCAGATCCTCCATGCATTTGCTGATTTGGAAAGTCGATTTACAATTCTTGGGGGGTGTCAGCCTGTTCTTAACAGCCTTTTTAAATTCCCACTCTGCTTTCAATTGTGTGTATTTATTTGTCATAATCTGTGCATATTTACACTCGTGTTGATGTAAATGTATGTAATATTGTGTAAATATGTATAATTAAATACTTAAATAATTTAATTTTATATTAAATGTATGTGTAAAAATGCACAAACATTAAAGTTAAATTAGTGGATGGTGAGAAGACAATGGAGGATAAAGGATCACTTAAAATTTCAATCAATAAAAAAACCCGGGGATTCAAGCCGGGTTTTCACTTAGGTGGTTGAATAAATTCGCTTTATACGAATTTATCTTTGTCTTAATGGATTTGCATTAAGCTTTATATAATTGATCCAACGTCTGCATGGTGTAAATATGAAAGCGTTAATTCATTAGAATTTATTTATTACTCTATCCACTAAAGATACGAGATTGCATGTGGATGAAGCTTCGATTAAGGGAAGGAATCTGATTCATGGATTCCTCATGAATGAAGAAAATTAAAACAAATTGAGTTGCTTTTAGAAATCTGGTAGACCAGAATAAGTCAAATAACAGCCAAGGCCCGTTTTCACAGCTAACAAGATAAATCTTTTTCCTCTTTCTATCGGAAAGTCTATCGGAAAGTGTTTTGTCATGCTGGCTGAAGATTTGCCGGTTCAATTGGTAACGAACTCCTTTTATCCTGTCAAATATCCGGTGGTATACTTTTTCGCAAAACTATAAGTGCAACTATATTGCGTTTAACTAATTTTACTATATTTGCAACTTAGTTGCATCTAAATACCTATGGCCCATCATTATTTGCTCCCTATTGTTTGGATTTTTGGCTATACCATGTGTTTTGGTCAGGAGGCGGATAACTTTCCTCCACCAGAAATTCCACCAGAAATTCGGGCTATCTCTACCGATGAGAATATGAAAGTAGATGGAGAGCTGACAGAAAATTCCTGGCAGGACGCACCAATAACACAAGAATTTTTTCGCATCGAACCCCGTCAGGGAGGCCAATACCAATACCAAACACAGGTGAGGCTGCTCTACGATGAAAAAAACCTGTATGTAGGCGTGTTTTGTGCAGATTCTCTGGGAAAAAAAGGCATCCGGGTACAGGACCTTCGTCGGGACTTTAGTTGTGGTGAAAACGACATATTTGGTATACAACTGGATCCGCAAAACCTGAAACAGTACTGCGTCTCGTTTCAAACTACACCATACGGAAATCAACGTGACATGCAGAATTTTAACGACAATAATACGGACAATAACTGGAATGCACTTTGGACGGTTCGGAGTCACCAGACTGATTCGGGATATTATGCCGAGTTTGCTATTCCATTTAAATCCATCCGATATGAACGCCAGGAAAATGCTGATTCCATAGCCTGGGGGATTACTTTTACCCGTTTGGCGCGTAGGGATTATGAACAAACGGTTTTCCCGGCTATTCCTCAGTCGTTTTCACCCTATAGAATGACGTATGCTGCACAGTTAAAAGGGCTCAGTTTACCCGAACCTAGTACCAATGTGCGAATAGAACCGTATCTCCTTTACCAGTATGATGACATTAAATCCAATGGAGAAACCAACTCAGATGGGGATGTGAAGCTGGGTGGGGATATCAAATGGGCCATCAATCCACGTTCGGTACTGGACCTCACATTTAACACGGATTTTGCCCAGGCAGATGTTGACAGGGCAGTCAATAACCTCGAACGATTCAATATTTTCTTTCCCGAGCGGAGGCAGTTTTTTCTGGAGAACTCGGGCATTTGGGCAGGAGCCAGTAACAATTCGGTGGTGCCCTTTTTTAGCAGAACGATCGGCTTGCAGGGAAATTTTAATGCTGAACCTGCCAGAATAGATGCTGGGGCGCGTTATACCATGCGCAATGATGATCGCTCTATTGCAGGACTTTATATCCACCAGGCTCAAACCGGGAACACGGCGGCGGCAAACTTTATGGTAGCGCGCTACCTTCAGAACTACGGAAAAGAAAACAACGTCGGTGTGATGCTCACCAACCGGCTGGATGAAGCCTCAACTGAGCTAGGTCTGCAACAAAGCAACAATACAACCCTGTCCATTGACGGACTGATCCGTCCGAAAAGTGAATTCACCATTTCTTATTTGCTGTCAGGTTCGAGAGACAATTCCAATGACACAATGGGCCTCGCAGGAAAGTTCTATGCAGGTTATTCTTCCAACAAGTGGTACCTGGGATGGGAATCCAATTTCGTCACCAAAAACTATAACCCGGATATGGGCTTTGTCTTCCAGAAAAATGTGATCTGGCATAATCCCGGAGGTTATTATATCTGGAGGCCAAAGAATATTTCCTGGATCAGGCGATTGGATCCGGGTGTGTTTTTCAACTACTACCACGATGCGGACAACCCCGGGAAGTTTCAGCAGGGCAACATTTACCTGTTCCCCATTTACCTGTTTTTCACCGACGGCAGCTTTTTAGAGTATGCCATTTATCCGACCTGGCAAAATATCGACTTCGAATTCGCTCCATTGGGCATTACCATTGCACAGGACAATTATTACTACACCCGCCATCAAATCAGATATAATACCGATCGATCACGGAAATTATCCATTTCCGGTAACGTGAGCTGGGGTGGGTTTTACAACGGGGACCGGTTTTTCATCAACGGAGGCATTCGTTATGCTCCCATTCCTCACATCGCTTTTACAGCAGATTATGAGTACAATAATTTAAAGGAACTAGGCGAATCGATGGAAGGCCTGGAAACTCATTTGACTACATTGGGCGCACGGTTCGCACTCAACCCCCGTGTGCAACTTTCGGTTTTTTATCAGTATAATTCCTTTGATGAGCAAGGCCGCTGGAATGTACGGGGAAGCTGGGAATACCGCCCATTGTCATTTGTCTATTTGGTTTTCAATGATACCCGTATGGATGGTCTGGAACAGCCCTTTGAGGAGCAGCAATTAATTGGTAAGATTACTTTCTTAAAACAGTTTTAACAGCAAATGATGATACAGAATATGGATTTTGATGTGGTAATCATCGGTGGAAGTTATGCCGGACTCTCTGCAGCAATGGCCTTAGGTCGCTCGAGACGCGGGACATTGATCATTGATGCCGGGGATCCGTGCAATAAGCAAACACCCCATTCACATAACTTTCTCACACAGGATGGTGTACAGCCCGAGGTGATTGCATCTATTGGCAGGGAACAGGTTTTGCAATATCCGACTGTACAATTCTACACCGGCATTGCTGAAGAAATCAAACTTCTGGAGAATGGATGGTTTGAGGTAAGCGTACCAAACAGATCGGTACGCAGCCGCAAGGTTATCATTGCAACAGGTCTCAGGGATATCATGCCTTCCATCCCCGGTTTCAGCGAATGCTGGGGCAGGACGGTCATTCATTGTCCCTATTGCCATGGCTATGAAGTGAGGGATCAAAAAACAGGTATCCTGGCCCAGGGTGATATGATCATGGAGATGGTCAGGTTGATCGATCACTGGACAAAGGACCTCACGCTCTTCACCAACGGACCGGCTGAGATAGCGGATGAGGACAGGCAACTGATTTTAAATAAAGGAGTTGCGATCATGGAGCAACCCATTCGAGAGGTTATTCATAAAGAAGGAAAACTACAACACCTGGTTTTGGAGGATGGAACAAAACGATCATTGTTAGCATTGTATGCCAGGGTAAAAACTGAACAAAAATCACCATTTGCCACCATGCTTGGATGCAATATCGGACCTATGGGATTGATAGAAACAAGTATGGTCGGCCAGACAAACGTTACAGGTGTCTACGCCGCTGGTGATTGCACACATCCCATGCGATCAGTTGCTACTGCTGTTGCTTCAGGAAACCTTGCCGGAGCCATGTTGAATAAGGAGCTTATTGATGAAGATTTTATGAAGTAAAGTATTGTATCTAATGAATGGCATCAATAGAACGCTGATATCGCAGATTAATAAGGTTTTCGCAGATAAAAATTTATTTCAAATCAATAATCAATTGGCGAAAAAACCAGATGATGACAATGATTTGATTTTGAAGAGACAAATTCATCATCATTGATCATAAAGATCGGCGTTATCCGCGTTCTATAAATATTTTCTGACTAAGTAATTAAATCAATTAATAGGTTGAATGAGCTAAAATATTAAGAGGATATGCAAAACAGAAATAAAACAAAAGTTTACTCCCACCATTTCCTGGTGATGGGTTTGGTCTTTTTGGCAATGGCTTGCGGTGGTAAAGAAAAGCATGGAGAAGATCTTCAACAGGCCTACAAACTACATTCGGAGGCAACGCATATACGCAAACAAATAGCAGACGAATTGTCAAAATTAAATGATGATACAGATTCTACATTCGTAAGAACTTATGAACAGGATTTGGATTCCATTAAACTGTTGCTTTCAGACTGGGATGAGCAGGTGGTAGAAATTCCTGGTTTTGACGAAGAAGACCACGAGCACGAAGGTCACGACCACTCCGAAAAGGTAGAACAAGAGCTGACTCCCGAACAGCACCTGGAGGTACAGCAATACCTGCTGACTGAAATCAGGAAAATAGCTGAGAGAATTAACCAAATTGATTAAGGGAAACTAGACTCGAGGAAGGTCAAATAGGCTTTGAATTGAGTACAAAGCCATCTTTCCATTGATCAGGCTAATATCCATTCAAACACATTTTTATAAAAAACTAAACGCAACATTTTTGCATTTGTGTTTCCTGATTATATTTGCAACTGTGTTGCGTTTAATTTAGCAATACAATATCAATACCTAACTCTAAGTGCTTTTTGTTAAGTCATCACAATTACTTGTGATTATGTAAGCTGTAAAGTGCTTTAAAACCAAAATAAATACCACTATGTTAGAAGCCACAAAACTCACAAAAAAATACGGGAGCTTTACTGCATTGAATGCCTTGAATCTCTCGGTAAAACAAGGAGATATTTTCTGCCTCCTGGGAGCTAATGGAGCGGGTAAATCCACCACCATTAACTTATTCCTGAATTTCATTGAGCCTACTGAAGGCCTTGCTACTATTAATTCGCTGGATGTAACGCTGCACAGCAAAGAAACCAAACAGCTCTTATCCTACATCCCAGAAAACCTGATGCTGTACCCCAACCTGACCGGTTTGGAAAACCTGGACTTCTTCTGTGGTTTAGGAGGTAAAAACTATTCAAAAGAACAACTTGAGGAACTGCTGAAACAGTCAGGTTTGCAAGTGGATTTTATTCATAAACGGGTAAGCAGTTATTCCAAAGGAATGCGTCAGAAGGTAGGCATTGCCCTGGCAAGTGCCCGCGAGGCCAGCGTATTGTTGCTCGATGAGCCTACCTCCGGACTTGATCCAAAAGCCAGCAATGAATTTTCTGAGCTGTTACTGGATATGAAGGATAAAGGTGTAGCAACCCTCATGGCCACACATGACCTTTTCCGTGCCAAAGCTACCGGAACACATATCGGTATCATGAAAGAAGGTGTCCTGATTCATCAGGTTGAGGCAAACTCAATTTCTTTGCCTGAGCTGGAAGAGCTGTATCTGGAAACAATGAAACTCTCTCAAACAGTAAGCTCATGATACGGAGAATAGCTTTTAAAGAAATGAAAGAAAACCTCTATGAAGGGAGGTTTCGAGTGACCATAATAATCGTGTCCGTACTTCTGATAATGGCTACCTGGTTGAGTTTAAATTATTTTAAATCGGTTCAACAGCAGCATGCAGATGCCAAAGCAAACGCCCGTAATATTTGGGAAAGTCAGGATGAAAAAAACCCACATTCTGCGGCACATTATGGTACCTATGCTTTTAAGCCCAAGTATCCTTTGTCCTTAATTGATCCGGGAGTTGATAAGTTTTCAGGTATCTCAATTTTCCTGGAAGCCCATAAGCGGAATGAGGCCCAGTATATGGCTGCCGCCGACCAGACGGGATTGGCAAGATTCGGTGATTTAACACCTGACTTCATCATGCTTTTTATCATCCCATTGCTGATTATCCTTATTGGATACAATGCATTCACCCGTGAGCAAGAACTAGGAACCCTGAAGTTACTTAAGGGGCAGGGAATTTCTTCCTGGAAGCTGGCTCTAGGAAAATGGGTCGGGATTTTTCTTCCAGTATTGATCCTCACAACTGGTTTGTTTGTAATTGCCTTTATACTGCTTGTAAATGTTGAGGATTTCGGGGAGCTTAACTACGGAGTGCTGCTCCTGATGTTTGTGGTGTACGTGATCTACTATGCCGTCTTTATCAACATTACCCTGATGGTGTCCGCTGTTTCTAAACAGTCAGGAATTTCACTGGTGAGCCTTTTGGTCATTTGGATAGTTGTTTGTCTCGCTATGCCGAAAGCCTCCAGCAATCTTGCTGACTCCATTTATCCATACCCAAGTCGGCAGGCTTTTGCAGCGGACATTGATAAGGATAAAAAAGCAGGTCTGGATGGTCACAATCCCTGGAGCCAGGCGGCCAAAGATTTTGAACGAGAAACCCTTGAAAAATACGGTGTTGATAGTTTGAGCCAGCTTCCTTTCAATTTCGATGGCTATCGCATGCAGAAAGGCGAAGAGCATGAAGCGCAAGTGTATTTCAAGCATTATGCCGAATTGAAGAACACCTTCCGGAATCAATCAAAGGTTTATCAAGCCGCGGCCATAGCGTCTCCTTTTTTACCTACGCGTTTTTTGTCCATGGCCCTGGCCCGAACGGATTACCGCGCTCATTGGGATTTTTCCGATGCAGCGGAAAGTTATCGGTTGAGTTTGGTAGACACCTTGAACATGAACCTTGCTGTAAACTCCACTTATGGAGATTGGGCATATAAAGCAGATCGGTCGCTTTGGAAGAATGTACCCGATTTCGAATACGATCCACCCTCACTGGGTGATATCATTGGTCGCAACTGGAGCAATATCCTGGTTTTAGGACTTTGGTTTCTGGTGTCATTTGTCGGGTTGAAAATCTTAACGCAAAGGGTATAAAAATGAAAAAGAAATCAAGCTACATCAATCGATATGAGTTCGTCTCTTTGGTTCGACAAAGATGGCTACAGTTTTTGATCTTAATCCTTACAGCTCTGGTGCTTTTTGCAGTCCTCAATGGAAAACAAAGAGTGGACCAGAGACTATCTGATATTCAGAGCGCACAAGAAACTGTTGCAGAAAAAGATTCGATTGGGATTATTTTATTGGATTCAATAGAAGCAGGATTTACTGTTGATGTGCCACGGTGGTACATGCCCGATCAGCCTAACGTTATGGGCTATAGCTATCTGAGGGTAGCAGCTATGCCACCGGATGAAATGGCCATTATTGCGACAGGTCAAAGCGACATCTATACCCACTATGTCAAGCCGAATATGTACGGTGAAAGCTTTGAGTTAAACTATACCGAGCTGTCCAACCCGGTTCAACTTATGTTTGGTAGTTTTGACTTGTCCTTTGTGCTGATCTATTTACTGCCACTCATTGTCATTGCCTTTTCTTACAACATTCTGTCGCAGGAACGAGAGCAGGGAATTTTGCAAGTCATAGCTAGTCATCCGGTTTCAGTTTTCAGGTGGTTGCTACAAAAAGCGTTAATGAGATACCTCTTATTATCGGGCATTCTTGTGGCGTTGCTAGTTGTTATTCTCACTTTTGCCGGGGTTTCTCTGGTAGAGGATTTTGAAAAAAGCCTGACATTTAGTTTTCTCACACTGGGCTATCTGTTGTTTTGGTTCATACTGGCATGCCTTGTCAACCTTAGAGGCCAATCATCAGCTAACAATGCTGTATGGCTGATCGGGTGGTGGATATTATTGGTTTTATTGGTGCCTTCATCAGTCAATCAAATGGCTAACAGTCTCTATCCGGTACCATCGAGGGCCAAGTTGATCAATGAACTGCGGGTGGTAAATGCGCATGCTGAGGAAAAAGCAGATGAGTTGCTGGAAGACTACCTAAGAGATCATCCTGAACTCGCTGGATTTGAAGGAGGATCCGTCGGATGGCAGGAATATTTTGCTACCCAGGATTTGATTAAAAGTGAAATACAGCCCGTGCTGGATGAGTATGAAATTAGATTGAAACAACAGCAAGATTGGGTAGACCGGATCCGGTTTATTTCCCCAGCGCTGTTACTTCAAAGTTCATTTAACGAAATATCGGGCACATCTACCCGGCACTATGAACATTATCGCCAACAGGTAAGTGAGTTTTCCGTGGTCTGGAGGGACCATTTTCTGCCCATGATATTTCGGGGGGAAAAATTTACCAAAGAAATGATGCCAGGTCTGCCGGAATTCAAGTATCAACATCCAACAGCGTACAGGTTGAGTGTGACGAACACATTTGCTGTATTTATATTCTGTTCAGTATTGCTCTTACTGGGTGCGCTTTGGTCGATGCAAAGTAAAACAAGCCTATTAACTCATTAAAAACTCAAGTAATCAAATAATTATGAAATCAATAAACCTACAAATGATAGCACTATTAATTGCTTTTTCCTTTCCTGCAAGCCTTTTTGGACAAACTACCGGTCATGTAGAGGGTGTCATTTATTCTCAGAATCAGCAACCCCTATTGGGAATTAATATTTCCTTGGAAGGTTCTAATAAAGGAGGATACACTAATCCGGAGGGAAGATTTGTGATCAAAAATGTGCCGGAGGGCAAATATTCCCTCGTTGTTTCTGGAATTGGCTACTCACTGGAAAGAATTGAAGTTGAGGTTAATTCACAGGAAACCACACGGCTCACCATAACACTAAATGAAACGTCTCAGCAATTGGAAGATGTGATCGTGACTAGTGAAAGATATGTGCCTTACACGGAAAATATTACTTCGCTAGGGCTTAAACAGGATGTTGAAAGATTAGACAACCCTCAGTCGGTTTCTGTGGTCAATCAGGAACTGATGCAGGATCAGGTAGTCATTGATTTTAACCATGCTATTAGAAATGTTACTGGGATGACTCCGCACTACCCGGGCACTACAGTACAATTAGCTGAAAAATCAAGAGGATTTGAAGTACGACCATCGTATCGAAACGGTTATCCCAACCTGATCAACGCACCCAGAGACATGGCCAATATCGAAGAATTGGTCATCTTGCGAGGCCCATCCGGAACACTCTACGGAACCTCAGGAGGCGATTTGAATAGCCCTGGCGGATTGGTGAATGTGGTCACTAAAAAACCGATGAATTCATTTTTTGGATCCGTAGGACTTAATATTGGCAGTTGGGGACTTCTTCGTTCTACGCTTGATATCAACACGCCTTTAAATAAAGATAAATCCGTTTTGGTCAGAATAAATACAGCTGTCGAAGGTTCATCCAGCTATGTCGACGTGGAAAATACCAGCCGGTTTTTCGTTGCCCCGGTTTTAACCTTTAAGCTCTCTCCCAGAACGGAGTTGACTTTGGATGGTGAATTCCTTCGAAACAAAAGTACAGATGTGCAATGGGCTTCCATTAGTGAATGGAACTATGTGCCTGACGCATTGCCTGATTTACCAACGAGTTTTAATGTAGTGCCTTCCGATGCATTTAACCTTACCGATGTGACCACTGTACAAGCTACGCTTGACCATCAAATCAACAATTCCTGGAGGCTCAATTTGAATTTTGGATATGGACGTGTCGGCAGGGAAAGCTGGATTGCGTATGCAGAAATGGCATCCGATTCGATTGCCGAACGATACACCTGGGCAAGGGATCGTGTGCAGAACACATTCGGAGCTCAATTTAACCTAAATGGTGAAGTGCGTACAGGACCTATTAAGCATAACCTGCTTTTCGGTGCAGATTACTTACGCAGGGAAACTGGCTATGAGAAAAGAGGCCAATTCATATTTGTCGATCAGGTCAATATGTATAAAGAAATTCCTGCATTGCCTTCATCCTCACTTCGTGAAAGCCGCGATTGGTCACGAATTACCACGTCCGCAGATCATTTTACAGGCATTTACATTCAGGATTTAATTTCACTTTCCGAAAGATTGATGGTCGTTTTAGGAGGCCGACTTGATTACTATTCGCAAGGAGACAACACAAACTTAACGGCGGGCACCACCTCTGAAGGATATGATCAAACAGCTTTTTCTCCACGAGCAGGCATTGTTTTGCAGCCAATCAAAGACAGGGTTTCTATCTATGGTAATTATTCTACAGGTTTTACCAACCAGGAAGGAGAAGATGCTGAAGGGGATCGGTTTGACCCGATCAATTACACCCAATTGGAAGCCGGGATAAAAGGTGAACTGTGGCAAGGAAGGATCATTCCATCTGTTGCCATCTATGAGATTGTTGGAACCAATATCCTGATTGCAGATCAGGAAAATCCTGGCTACTCTCTCCAGGGTGGTGAACAGACGAGTCGGGGTATAGAGGTTGAACTGATCGCAAATCCACTCAAAGGTTGGAATATTCTTACCGGGTACAGCTACAATGAACCTGAATATTCAAAAGCAGATGCGAATGAAGGTAATCGCCCGAATGGACTACCAAAAACTTCTTTTAACCTATGGACTTCCTACCAAGTCAGTAGTGGCTTGCTAAGTGGAGCTGGAGTCGGGGTTGGCGTCAACTATGTGGGCGATGTGTTTTTATTAGACAATAATGAGTTTACACTCCCTGAATATACCATCTGGCAAGGGTCACTTTATTACGAACAAACCCGGTATCGGATCTCTTTTAAAATGGACAACATTACCGATGAAACTTATTTCCAGGGAACGTATGGAGCGCTTCGACCGGGTATGCCGAGACGTATGTTAATGAGTATGCAGTTCAGGTTTTAATATATAAATGCAGTTCAGAGCAGTAAATGCTTCAATTTCTTAGTATTGTTCGTTAGCAAAATATTTCCAAAGCGTAGGAAATGTGCATGACCGAATAGGTTTGGGCAAAAAGAAATATTTGAAGTCTGATTAGTATCCAATCTGGCCTTTATGAAAATGAAAGGAAAAAAATGAAAATGAAAAGAATACCCGTCCATATCATTACCGGTTTTTTAGGTGCTGGAAAAACGACCTTCCTCAATCACTTCATTAAAGAAATGTTGCCGGAACGCATTTTTGTCATTGAAAATGAATGTGGCGCCACCAATATCGATGGTGCATTGGTGATGGATGGTGTGGAGGAAGTGGTGGAACTAACTGCTGGCTGCCTTTGCTGCTCCCTGGCGGATGGGTTGTTTGATATTTTAGAGGAAGCCTTTGAACGACGTGACCAATATGATCGTATGGTCATCGAAACAACAGGCATAGCGGATCCCTCTTCCATTGTCCAGGTATTTCTGGAAAATCCGGCGGTGGAAAAAGCTTATGAATTGCAGCAGGTAATATGCCTGGTAGACACCGGTCATGTAGAAGAATGGCTTCACGAAGCCGAAGAAGCACTTCGCCAGGTGTCTGTGGCAGATGTATTACTAATTAACAAGGTAGATACGGTTGTTAAAGAGGATGTCCAATACGTCCGATCCATCCTGGAAGGCATCAATCCCCAGGCAAAAGTATTTACAGGCTCGCAGGGCATTTTTCCTATTAATGAGCTGATGTCAATCGGTACGGTCAAGCCTGAGTCGGTGGAGAAGATCGCACATTCCCACCAGCATGATCATTCGCATGGGGATGAAGAAAACAATAGCCACAGCATAACCACTTTCACCCTGACATTTCCCCGACCCTTGGACTTAAACAATTTGCAGCTCGATTTGAACCGAATTGTTCAATTGTATCGGGATCAGGTATACCGGGTAAAAGGCTTTATTGCCATTCCCAATTACCCAAACAGGGTCATTTTACAATCAGCGAGAAGTACATTCATTGCTACTGACGGGACTCCCTGGGAAGATGCTGAAAATAGGGAAGGCAAGCTGGTCTTCATTGGGCGGGGATTGAAAAAGGCAGCTTTTGAAAAAATGTTTAATCGTCACTTATTAAAAGAAAATGCTTGAAAATTGGGGTTACATAAAAACGGAGACTACTGTTGGCATTGCCTACAAATCCCGCCTAGAACGAAGCTTGTTCTCTCAACAGTAAATTCGGAAGACACTTCTACTTCAGGAACTTGCACATCTTCCAGGCAATAGGTTTGATGACATTCGTCACAAACAAAATGGGCATGCTTGTCGGTATGTTGTTCATCGGGACATTTATGTCCACATAGTGCATATTTTGTACCTTGACCATCTTCTGAAGCGCGATGCAAGATACCATGTTCTTCAAAGGAACTCAAAGCCCGATAGATGGTCACGCGGTCATGTCCAGCGGTCATTTTGGCAACGATGTCACTTGCCGAGAGAGCAAAGTCATGGTCCATAAATAATTCCAGCACTTCCGTTCTTATCGGAGTCTTCTTCAAACCATGTGAATGTAACAGATCTCCTATCAGCTTCATATTATCCATATCCCAGTCAAATTATATTTTGAATGCACAGCAATTTTAACGATTTGTCAACAAGGTTAGTTTGAATATACAAATTACATCAAGTTGAATCAACCTTTCTGCTCGTGGCTGAGTGGCAAAGATAAGAAATATGTTAATTGTTTTATACAGTATGTTTACCAGCCTTAAGTCCTTGTGGGATTTTCTCTTTTAATAAATGTAGAATTTTTTGGGCAAAATATATATTTAATATAAACGCAACACAGTTGCGTAAATTGTATTAAATATTATATTTGCAACTAAGTTGCATTTAAATACTTTTCTAATGAAAAACCAGCTTCCCTTGATCAATTTGGACCTTATTGGTTTCAGCACATCGATGCTGTGTGCTTTTCACTGTGCAGCGCTGCCTTTCTTATTCAGTATTGCACCATTGGCTGGGCTGCAATTTCTGAATGATCATCGGATTGAAAACCTGATTATCCTGGTAAGCTTTTTCATTGCTTCTTTTGCTTTGGTCCGCGGTTACATCAGGCAGCATCAAAATTCTATGGCTCTAATTATTGTGCTGATAGGATTCTTATTGATTAGTGTGGGCCATTTGGTATTTACCGATTGGAAAGAAATCCTGTTAACCACATGTGGAGCGCTAATGGTCGCAATAGCTCACCTGATCAACAGGAAATTAATAAGACAATCCAACTAGGGTCTTCAAATAAGCTGATACAAACCACAAAAATAAATGAATCCAAATTTCAAAATCAATTATACCAAATTGCTGCTGTTGAGTGTCTTATGGCTCATACACAATAACTCGGCTCACAGTCAGAATGGTGTTTTAAAAGGGATTATAAAAGATCATTCAAGCAAACAGCCCTTAGGTTTTGCTGCTGTATCCATCAAGGCATTAGACAAAGGAGCTTATACAGATAGCAGAGGCTCGTTCATCCTTGAAAATATTCCATATGGAGAATACGAGCTTATCATCTCCAATGTAGGGTATCAAACAAAAAAACTAAATACTTGGATTGATCAACCTATTACCACCCTGGAAGTCTTTTTGGAAGAATCACTAAAAAACCTGGAGGAAGTCACGGTATTTGGCGAGTCGGAAGAAATACAGGAAGCAAGGGAGGTCATGCAACAGGTGATGCCTGTGACGGTCCTTACCTCCAAAGACATTGAAAACCGGGCGAGTAATTTAAATGAGCTGCTCACCAGACAGGCTGGTGTGCAAATCCGCCAATCGGGAGGGTTTGGTTCCAGTGCGACCATTTCTGTTCGTGGATTAGAAGGAAAGAGGGTACAGGTATATATCGACGGAAATCCTGTCAATACGCCTGATGGTAGTTTTGGTATCAACGATATTCCCCTTCAATTAATCGAAAGGGTTGAAATTTACAAAGGAACAATCCCTGCCTATTTGGGAGGGGATGGATTAGGTAGTGCAGTAAATGTCGTGACGAAACACCGGGATTACAGCTATATCGATGCAAGCATTGCCAGGCAATCGTTTAATACGACCAATTTGGGCTTAATACTCAAAAAAGTCTTTCCTAAACAGGGAATTGAAGCGGGTGTAGGCGTTTTTGATAATCGCAGCGACAATGATTACGTTATGCAATCCCCCTTCCAGGAAGATCTTGAAATAAAGAGGGACCATGATAAATTTCATAACCTGCTTGTGGGGGCTTCGGTTCGTTTTCACCGTCTCTGGTTTGATGAGGTTGAAGTTGAATTCGCGCGTAATGATGCTGCCAAAGAATTTCAGGGAATCCAGCGAAATATTCAGCATGTAGAATCGACTGCTAAAACAACGGTGTTTGCCGGCAAGCTGGAAAAGACAAACCTTCTGAACGGCAAATTAGACTTTAAAGTGAATGCGCTGAGAGTAGGTATCAAAAGTACTTTCAACGACACCAGCTCATATGCATACAACTGGGATGGTTCTAAGATCCCCAGCTTGATCGGTCGGGGTGAGCTTGGGATCGGGCCAAACCTTTCCAAAACCGTTCAAAATGAAATCAGGACCTGGACAAATGTCCATTATCGGGCAAATCATTTTTTGTCATTCAACCTCAATTATAATTTCAGGACAAGCCACTTTGATCCTGAAGATTCGCTGGGAAATGCATATGCCGAAAGAAATATTTACAACTACGATGGAAATTTAAAAAGTTCAATACTGGGTTTTACAAGTGAGGTGAAGCTGCTGGAAGAAAGGCTTTTAATCTCTGCGGCTTTAAAACACTATTACAACCTGGTGACTGGCTACAACACCAACCTCTATGTACAAGGAGAACCTGACAGGGTTTCAAATAAGACCAACAAAATTGGTTACAATATTGGACTTCGCTACAATTTTACTCATTCACTTTTTCTGAAAGCAAGTCATGAGTACGCCATTCGGTTGCCCCTCCCCGCCGAATTGTTCGGAGATGGCGCATTGATCACGCCGTCCATCAATCTAAATCCAGAGGAAGCCTACAATTACACTGCAGGTTTGGTATACGATCGTTATTATCAACCGCAACGGAGAGTCCAATTGGAAGCCAATGTTTTTTATATGGACGTAGACCATCTGATCCAACTTGCGGGAGCCGGATTGACAACTGGGTACATCAATTATGCCCATGCTCATATCTCCGGAATGGATGTGGATGGAAAAATTGATTTGACGAATCATTTCTTTTTGAGCCTGAACGCCACTTTACAATCTGTAAAAGATGTAAATAAATTCATACCCGGGACGAATCATGTTTCCAATCCAACCTATGACAAAGAAATTCCCAATATCCCAAAGTTTTTCTCCAACTGGAATGTTGAGTATCATCACGACGATTGGTTTGGAGGGAACTCAAATACCCGGATTATCTATGAAGGAAGCTACGTACAACAGTACAACTATGGTTTTGAACTAAGTGAAAACGACAATTTTGTTATTCCCGCTGCCCTGTCACACAACCTGATCATCGAACAAAGTTTTTTCAATCAAAAATTCACGATTACCGGACAAGTCCAAAACCTGACAAATGCAGTTGTCATTAACAATTGGAACCAACCCTTGCCGGGAAGAAGCTTTCGGATCAAGCTCAGATACCTGCTCCTGGATAGAAAAGCAAAAGTTTAAAAAAGTAATTAACCAGAAACAATAAATAAATAACACCATGAAAAATTTAACGTCGAAACTTTTTACAGCACTGGTAACAGTTTGCCTGATGTCATGCAGCGATGATGATAACATCGAACCAACTGAAGGAAAACATGATTTCCTCGTTGTCACGAATATCACCTCTACTACCAATGTAACATCGTACGTAGGAACATTTAAAGATCTCACTGTCGGTTCTTACACCAACCAGGTAGCTCAACAGACCACCTCTTATCCATTCGTCAGCATATTTGGGGATGATGTTTTCGTAACACAAAACAGGGAAGGAGATCAGGTGGTCAAATATACCCGGAGTGAGGAAGGAACGCTATCCGAAACCGGCAGGATCACCATGTCTGCAGATTCGCAACCCATGCATGTCTTGGTAGAAAGCGATTCAAAGGCATTTTGCTCACTTTATAACGCGGGTGAAATAGTGATCTTTAATCCTACCACCATGACCATGACAGAAAGCATTGACCTTACCGCCTTTGCGAAAGGAGATGGCAGTCCTGACCCCGGGGTCATGTTGTTGCATGAGGATATGCTGTATGTGGCCGTATCCCAAACAACGGACACGTATACAAGCAGCCATCCGGCAGAAATACTGAGAATAGATCTATCAAGTGGAAACTCGGTAACAAGTATCACGGATGATCGCGCTACTTATGCCGGAAATGTGGACACACCTGGTTCTTTGTTTGTCGATGAGGAGGGAGATGTCTATGTGTATTGCGTAAGCTCCTATGGCTTTTTCCCGGGTCAAAAGGCTGGATTTCTTCGAATAAAGAATGGTGAATCCGTTTTTGATGAAACATATTTCTTTAATACCTCAGACCTTAATATCGTAGGCATTGAAGGAAATCACATTGACTACCTGCATCGACCGGACTATGCCGGAAATGGGATCATCTATAGCACCGGGAACGTGTATGCATTGGCAAGCAACCCACCTGATTATATCAATGACCGGACTTTCGGAAACTTTAAAGTGGATATTTACAATCAAACCATTGAAGTACTGGATATACCATTTAGCAATGGATATTCCGCCTCTTCGCTGGTAACTGAAGATGGTGTATTGTTTGGCGTTTCCAGTACGGACGGCGTGGGAATCTATGAATACGATCCTGCTACGGGTCAAGGAAGTGAAGCTCCTATTGTGACTACCCAGGGAGACCCCAGTACCATTCTGAAGTTTTAATGATGCTTATGCTCAACCGTATTCTAAAAATACTGGGAACGCATATGAACCTGATTTTAATAACAGGCATTGTTTCTATGGCTTGTACCCTTCGCCATGATCATAAAAACACCTTACAAATCGATCATGTAATTCTGGCTATATACGATCTGGAATCCGGCATTCGTCAGTTTGAAGAAAAAACAGGATTGAAGCTGGTTTATAGTGGCATCCATCCAAACAGTGACACGCAAAATGCTATTGTGCCATTGGAGGGAGGGATGTATGTCGAAATATTGGCTCCTAAGAATAGCTTAGGTATGGTAGAGTATTTCCAAGGTTTTCGTGAATTAAAACCTATTGGGTTCGCCATATCCACACCTGATATCCACGAGTTGGAAAGAGCCATGGATTCATTGCAATTCGATACCAATGGTTCCCAAAGTGGAGAGAGAACAACGGAAAAGGGAGAAAATTTGAAATGGAAGTTATTAATGATCAAAAAACCAGATCTGAATATCAATCCTTTTTTCATCAGCTGGCCGGACGATGCCAGGCATCCGTCTTCCAACCAGCATCCTAAATGTAATCTTGAGGGCCTTAAGTTAAATACTTTGTACAAAGCCGAGATCAATCAGATTTTGAAAAAATTCGATTCCAAAATCGAAAACCTAACGATATCAGAAGGTGAGCAAAGCCTGGCAATTGTCATAAATACACCTAAGGGAAAAATAGCTTTCTAAGTGTAAACTATGTGGATAATAATATTTAAAGAAGTGAGTGGGACTGATAAAATTGATCAAATTCTTTCAGGCACACTAATTAACCTTTTAACATCATGAATTTATCAGAAAAGAAAAAATTACCCGTCACCATCCTAAGCGGTTTTCTGGGAGCTGGAAAAACAACTCTGCTGAATCATGTTTTAAATAATCGGGAGGGGCTAAAAGTCGCCGTGATTGTCAATGACATGAGCGAAGTAAATATTGACAGTCAATTAGTTCAAAATGAAATCAAGTTTTCCCGAACAGATGAAAAACTGGTGGAAATGAGCAATGGATGTATTTGTTGTACCCTTCGTGAAGATCTCATGATCGAGGTGGAAAAGCTTGCCAAAATGAATAAGTTTGACTATCTGTTAATCGAAAGCACCGGGATTTCCGAACCCATACCGGTTGCCCAGACATTTTCATTTGCCATGGGCGATGAATTGTACGACCTGACACGCTTTACCCGATTGGATACCATGGTAACAGTCGTTGATGCTTTTAATTTCTTTAAAGATTTTGGAAGTTCGGATACGATCCTTGACCGCCAAATGACAGATGATGACCAAGACCAGCGCACCATTGTAAACCTGCTTACGGACCAGGTGGAGTTTGCCAATGTCATCGTCCTTAACAAAACCGACCTGGTGGATAAGCAGCAACTTGATTTACTGGAAGGCATGCTCACCAAACTGAATCCGGAGGCCGGTATTATCAGAACCACCTTTGGCAAAGTGGAGCCCAGGACTATTCTCAATACGAAACTTTTTGACTATGACAAAGCAGAGCAGTCTGCAGGCTGGATCAAAGAGTTAAATAATGAACATACCCCTGAGACGGAAGAATACGGAATCTCTTCGTTTGTCTTCAGGGATCGAAGGCCTTTCGACCCGGAAAAATTTTGGCATTATGTTCAACGAAAATGGCCTGCCAATATCATTCGAAGCAAAGGGCTTTTCTGGTTAGCCTCCCGACCCAACCAGGCACTAATGTGGAGCCAGGCAGGAGGATCGCTCAAAGCGGAGTCTTACGGCAGGCGGTGGGCTTCGGTGCCACTAAATGAAAAGGCTACCAATCCCTATTACATGGAGAATCAAGAGGATATCATGAAAAAATGGGATAAAAAATATGGCGATAGAATGAATGAAATCGTGATCATTGGTCAGGAATTGAATGAAGAAAAAATAACAAATGAGTTAAAAGATTGCCTTTGTGATGATTTTACAATGCCTTTCGTAACCGTGGAAAAGAAAATCAAGGATGAATGGCCCATTTGAATCATTTAGCTAAAACCTAAGACAAAGTGGAAAACATAAGTCCGGAAGTAGTTTTACAAAAACATGGATGCAGAATAACAGAACAACGGATGAAGATCCTTGGTTTTTTGATGAAGAACACCAAATCGCATGCTCTATCGGAAATCGAACGGCGTTTTCGGGAGAAAATTGATCGTGTAACCATTTACCGAACGTTGAACATTTTTATAAAAAAGGGGTTTGTCTTAAAATTCATTAATATCAACGGAACATCCTTTTTTGTGTTCAAAGAACGAAAAAGGAAAATGAAAGCAGCTCATCCACATATGCGGTGTGTTATCTGCGGAGAGATCATTTGCCTGCCGGAATTGCCAGCAGAATACCTGAAATCCCTGGCCAAATACGAAATGGGCGTAAGTCAGTTTTACTCCGAAGGTACTTGTCCAAATTGCATCTCTGATAATTGATCCTATTCTATGAATGCTGAAATTGGCAAGGAAGCTATATTGAGATCAAGCCAAATTTGTGAGGAATCTTGAAGGGTTGTTGATCAATACCACAAATTTCAAAACACAAAAGACAAATAAATATCCAAATTCAATGATCAGATTGTCAAACATTTGAATTTTGGGTATTCAGCACTGTGATTTATTTGTTATTTGACTTATTGAACATTGGAGCTTTTAAATATACATTCTTACAATTTTTTGGATCAATTTGTCAAATCAAGGCGGAACTATTACACATAAAAAGGCAGGACGATCAATCCTGCCTTTTTTCATCTTAACTATTCTAATAACTCCTATGAAAACGAATTATTATTCCTCGTGTATGTGAACATCAGTATTTTCAACTGTAATGTTCCCTTGTTCATCCTGAACTCGTATCGTGAGTAGCAGGTGATCTATTTCTTCCTCCGCTAATTCATCCTTCATCTCTTGGGAAAGAGTAAATCCAATTTCTTCAAAGATGGTTGTCAATGAGATTTTTCCATCGATCATATAGTTGTCCAAATCTTCTTCTTCGATATCGAAATCGATCAAAGGTTCATGTTCTTCGGCAATTCTACCCCCTTCGTGATCATGGTCGTGATCTTCATGAGCTTCTTCACCCAATACAATTTCCATACTATGAAAGCCTTCGTATTCACCCGTTGTAGGATCTGTAACCTCACCTTCAACCATGAAAACTTCGTCAACTTCTATCTCAAGTTCGTCACCATCCAGATTGGTGATATCGACGACAGGCTGAGAATCGTTTGTGATATAAATTCCCAATTCAATTGCGCTTCCATCCTGAAATGACGTAGAGTTGCCCTCAGCATCAATGGCTTGTACAATGAAATGATAAGGGCCAGCCATTGTTTCGGAAGGTATTTCAATTTCATCATGTAGGTGGGCTTCATAATTTTTAGGATTACCCGGTATCTCAAAGCTCTCGTCGAAAGACCATTTGATAAGGGCAGGATCTTCGCTCGTGGCAGCTACTCTGCCGTGATCGTGGCCGTCAAAGTTGTTGTGAATATTGACATTAAATGTGGCGAGGCCTTCATTATCCGTGATCATTCCTTCAAAATGCACATGTTCACCTGCCGGAAAATATTCACCATTTACCGGATCCTCCACCTCTATGACCGGAGCCTCTGTATCTACGATATTTTCACCGTTATCGTCACAACTGCTTAAGAATGTCAGGAATGCGATTGATAAAATTATTCCCAAGCCAGATAGTGTTGTTTTCATAAATTCTAAAATTTTTGTTTATGCAAATATGTTGCATTAATCTATTAAACGCAACTATGTTGCGTAATTATTTGATAAAAAATTCTTTTCATTCCATTGACGGCAATTTCATGGGTTTATAGGGGAATCTGTATCGAAAGCACCACATTCCTGCCTTGTTCAAAGAGGTTGAGCAAACGGTACCTGCTCATGTGGTTCATGTATTGCGTATTAAGTAAATTGTTGGCGGACAGATTAAAATTTATGGATTTACCACTGATTAGGTAGGTAAATTTCAGGCCTGCGCTTAGCAAGCCATAACCAGGTGTGGTTTGTTCGTTCCTGTCTACCCTGTTTTGTGCAGCAAAGTATTGGTAGGTGATGATTGCCATGTACTTGTGGTCTTTCTTCTCAGCACTAAAATCATATGCTAACTCTCCTAAAGCTGAAAAAGGAGGGGTAAATGGTAAAGGAAGGTAGGTATCAATGTTTTTATTCCACACGAATTCGGTGTAATTTCTAAACAACAATTTTTTTGTCAGGTGCCATTCGGCCGTAAACTCGAAACCGGTGAATATTGCATCATTTTGACGATATTGGTAAAGTTGCCCGCCTCCTGGCAGTGGAGAAAAGTAGGTTTGTGGACTTAGATAAATATAGTTGTGGAAATATCCTATGAAAGGCGAGAATGAAAAATAAAATGGCCTTTCGGTATAGGTAAAGTTCAAATCAAATTGAATACCTCTTTCGGAGTTTAAGGTTGAATCCCCTTTTTCATGCCGGAAGGTGCCGTGATGGATACCATTGGATGCTAGCTCAGCGGTGGTGGGCATCCTGAAACTGGTGCCCAGATTTGCCTTTATGTTTAGGTGATTGCTAGGATAAAACGATAATCCTAATGCAGCAGACAAGTCGTTAAAATTTCGATTTATATATCCATTCCGAACAATGCTGTCACCCTCTTCAATGGTAGAATAGTCCGGTTCAATATGTTCCTTTATATCCCTGTTTCCCCAATCATATCGTAATCCGGCATTGAGTGTAAGGCTATTGCTGACAGCGAGTTCGCTGTAAGCATAAAATCCAGCCTGTTTTGAATAGAAATCTGGTAACAGAAACTCGAATCCTTCCTGTGTATTTTCCTGGTATTGGCCTTGAAATCCGTAGATATTGTAAACTTTTTCAGAAATGGTATGATTAAAAGCAACGTTGGCAGATAAGGTATGGAGCTTCAGGCCTAATGCCAGGTTCCCGTCTGGTGTGGGTTGATACCCGTGTGCATGAGGAGCGCCCTCTTCCTTGCGATCGTTAAACTGATAACCTGCGTCGATGGTCAACCAGTTTTTGTCAAAGTATAGAATTGAGTTCGATATGATTTTTAAATGATTGATAAGTTGCCTGGGCAAATCAATATTTCGGTTGGAACCATCGGGTTCCAGCTGATATTCCCTTGGGATACCGGTAGCTCCGGGAAATAACCCGGCTTTTTGGTTGAAATTACTCACTGTTACCGATGTATTGAAATTGTCTCCAACCATCCCACCGGTTAAGCTGAAATCGATTTCATTTCCGGCGGTGTTTTTAAGTTTATGATCGTAAATAGGTAGCACATAACCATTGTAAGTAAAATCTGATGCCGGAACAGTATAGTCTCCAAAGCTCTGTCCCGAAACCCTTCCTCTAAAGAAATAATTTTTCTTTTTTCCCTCTAACTTCACACTGCCTCCAAAAAGGTCATTATTCGATTTGTAGGTTAAAAATGCATCTCCTGAGATCTTCTCTACATTCGGAATTTCCGGAGGTAAAATCCTGATTGCTCCTCCAATGCCATCTGATCCATAAAGCAAAGAGGATGGCCCCTTCACTATTTCCAATTGTTCTATATCATATTGATCCAATTCCAGGCCATGATCAGCTCCCCATTGTTGACCTTCCTGTTTGATACCTTTGTCCAATACGATCACCCTGTTGAAGCTCATTCCTCTAATAACAGGCTTTGCTATGCCAACCCCCGTGTTAATCGAACTTATCCCCGGTAACTTTTCAATAGAATTCATTAATGTGCCTGAGTTTTGACTTTTTATAAAATTCTCATCTACGGAAATAGATGTCATTGACTGTTCAATTCTGCCGGTTTTGTAATGATCTCCAATGACGATCACCTCGTCAAGCCTTTCGCTTTTCTCATGCATATTGACATCGAGATGAATGTCTTTGCTGACTAACGAAACCTTTATTTTTACGCTATCAAACCCGATATAAGAAAATGACAGCTCATATTCACCTTGTTTAAGGCCATCTATTCTGAAATCACCATTGAAATCGGTGACAGCAATTAACTCGTTATTTAGTTTAACATTTGCCCCGGGCAGGGTTTCACCATCTGATGAATGTACATGGCCGGTAATTTTAAACGGTCCCTTCCATACGCCATCAGCCATCGAAAATAATGTTAGGTGTAAAAATATAATTAGAGATATGGTTTTCATCCACTTTATTAATGCAACACAGTTGCAAAAGTACAAAAGAATATGGATGGAGCTTAGTTAGCCAAATTTTATTTTAATTGAATTGAGCCAACCAAAGAATAATAACTTGATAAATAAATTGGACGATGGATAGATTCATATCCGTTTCTCTTGTGGAATTATTTCGGCATGCATGTGTGATAAATTAAATGCTTATAAAAAATTGCTAAAAACCGAACAAGTTCTTCAGGTTGAAATCAAAAGGTTGAATGGCAACAAGGTTTAAACCTTTTAAATCAAAAAAAAATCAATAAAAAAACCCGGGGATTCAAGCCGGGTTTTCACTTAGGTGATCGAATATGTATGAAGATGATCCACTAGTTTGTCTTATTCTATAGAATAGATGTGCTTAGTGTAGAACAGGTTGCACCTTGAATTATATTATTTGTGAATAGCTTCGGACTTTGTAATACAACCATTTTTCTTAGCTCGCTTTCGTAAGAATGGCTCTTCGCAAATTTATCCCTGTTGATCACTTTCATTTCTTTTGCCTGTGGTGCATGAAAATAAATGTTTAAGGGTTGGCGACTCAGATACGCCAATTTTAACAGCTTAACCGGATTATATGTTCGCTTTATCTGAACAACCAGATCCTGCCCAATTTTTACTATTTCCAGGTTTTCAATTAATTCACTATTGCCTTCTACCTTGAGATCGCTTTCTTCCGCATATAAAAAGTAAATATTAGCGGAAGTATTGACCAGAACATTTTGAATTCCGTCGATATCAAGGTCTTTGAATACTTTGTTTTCATCAACCGAAGTCTCAAGTTCAAAAGCGAATAAGAAGACAGTTACAATTCCAAGAATCAGGTAGATGGGTCTTTCTTTTTTCATGTTTTTAGTAATACTTAATCAGTTAAACACTACCTCTTTAACATTATTCCATTTAACGTGTGAGGGTTCCTGTTTTTCATTTTCAAATATTAAAACCCCGCTGTTGTATTCCGATACATCATGGCTTCCACCAATCAACAGGGTTTTCCCGTTTTTCAAATCTATTTGACTATAGCTAAAGTTCTTCGGAGTAATTTTAGAAATGTTTTTCATGATGACAGAATATTCAAGGTCTTCATCCTTGCCCTGTATCATTTCAAAATCCATTTCCTCATCCAGGTCATAAGCCAGTCGCCCACTTACCGAAGTCCCGTCTTTACGGACAACCTTACCACTTAATGGCGCCGGTTTTTTGAATGACAAATAGGATGGCAATGCATTACGGCCGGCATCGGTAAATTCCAGTTTTTTAAATATGCTCCATGGAATGTCTACTCTTCCCAGGTCATCTATTGTCACGACAATTCCCCTGTTCTTTTCATTCACATCATTTGAACCTGATAAATTGATCTCACGATCAGAATTTAGCGATATCAGGCTTCCATTTTCTGTTTTAGTTATACTTTGGATATTGCCGAAGTCTATAGAAATTTCACCATCAACCGTTCTTCCATCCAGTTTATCTATTGTTAATCGCTCATCGTGGTCCCATTGAATAAAGCCGGTAAATTCGCCTTTTGTTGTATAGACTGTTCCGAAAAGTGGATTTCCCCAGGTGGTGGACAAATTATCAGGGGTTTTGCTAAAGTCCACTCGCTTGATACGATCCCATTGCAAAGTCAACTCACCCAGCTTTGTATCCATGATGTTAATTTCTGTATTCAGGTCATTAGATCCACCAGATAAATGATACAAATCGCCATTTTTCAGGGTGAGGTCAACCTTTTCCCTACCGGTAATTTGAAGGGTTTGTATGTCGCCAAACTGGCAAACCCAGATATGTACCAGCTCATCAGATTGCTTATGCATAGCCATATGATTTTCATGTTCTTCGTCCTCATCGGAATCCCACGAAAACCATTTCTGAATACTCTTGACCATGTTGGACTCATCGAGATATTCATGGTATTTATTGGCAGGTTTGGTTGCGTTGAAAAAGTCTGACCAAAACACCTCTTCATCATCCCACCGGATGGTTCCTGTGTAGGATTTGTCATCAATCGTGTAAATAGTACCGTAAATGAAGTGTTCGGTGTTTTGGGCAAACAAATGCTGGGGAAAAGAAAGGATCAACGATATGAAAAAGGTTTGCTTCACGGTTGCTTAAAATTCGTTAATTAAAGCAACTAAATTTCTCCGACAAGAGAAACGAACAATTTACCAGTCTGAAAATGGAAGTTCTGAATCGGGATATGGAAGGAGTGAAGCTGGCTAATGGTTATTGAGTTATTGAGTAGATTAAGTTATTGGGTTATTGAGTAGATTAAGTTATTGGGTTATTGAGTAGATTAAGTTATTGGGTTGATTGGTTAATTAAGTGAATGGAGGGAATAGGTGGATTACTTCTTAAATCTCGAAAGTCCCCTATAAAGGTAGTGTTAATGCTATTGAGCTTTTTTCTATTATATTGAAGATGTTTTTTTGAAACAGGATTTTCAATTTTTTATGAGAACTCTTAACCATTTATCACTCTTATTGGGTGTTCTTGTTTTATTTATTTCTTGTGAAACAAATAATATAGCTGAGAACAGATTGGCCGGAGGGTGGGTGATTGAATACATCATTTACAAAGAGGATTCTTCCTATTTAAGAACATTTTATACAAATGCTTTTGATCTCAAGCTGGATAAGAGCTGTATTTTTCCAAGCAATGATGATAGAGACATCTTTAGTCAGAAAGGAAGTTGGAAAATAGAAAAGTTCAATCGGGAGTATCAACTGAAAGTGGACATTCCCAAAAAGAATTTTTTTAACCAACGATTTACGATTGATACATTATTCACATTTAAAAATGAATATGATAGCGATGGACTCTATATGATCATGCGCAATGACAGCTGTGAGATACATTGCTATAAACTGCTAACCAATAACTGGGTAGGTTTGCCTCAATAATATCCTTATTAGCTTTGATTCTTGTTTCATTCACCCAATCAACTTAATTAACCAATCAACCAGAAACCAGCAACAAAAAAACCGCACCAATGCCTCATTTCCCTGTCCCCAATGATTTGTCACACCAAAATCTGCAATTCCCCCTGGGGCTTTGGCTGTTCAGGAAGGTCGGTTTCTTCCAGCATTTGCAGAATATCTGCTTCGATACCTTTTGCCATGGCTGAAATAGGTACGTCATTGTATAGACCTTCGAATGGATTTTCGCTGTAGTCTCCTATCATCTCCATGGTCCAGAATACCCATGAGCATATCACAGAAAACGGAATAGCCAGCCAGATAAAGTGGGAGGGCTCAAATTCCGAAACAATGTTAAGCATGCCAAATGGAAGTAGTAAGACAAAAATAGTAGCGAAGCTAAAATTGGCTGAAGCGTATTGACGTGGAAAAGGAAAATTCTTGATCCTTTCGGATTGTCCCTGTAAGGTGTAAAATTCAGTGATCAGGTTTTGTAATTCGAGGTGTCTGAAATGCTCAATGACGCCTTTTCTGCGCAATTCCATTAATCTCTTTGATTGTATGCTCAGCAAATGAGATGCTTTATTTCCCTTGCTCATGATATAATTAAACTCATTATCCGTAAGGTATTTCTTCAAATTCTGAAAGAGATCTTCACTATAATTCATACCTAGCGACTCCCTGAATTTTGAATCAGCCATTGAGTTGTGTTCCCACGGTTGAATCTTTCTCAATTGGTACGTGAGGGCGTACATCCAGGCGATTAGGCAGTCGACAACCGATCGTCTGACAGATTCAAGTTCTGCCTCTTCAAGTTTTGTTTTTGCTTCGTCGTTATTGATGAAATCCCGAGCCATAACCGTAAAAGACCTGGAAGCATTGACAATACCGCCCCATATCTTTCGGGCTTCCCAAAGCCGCTCGTATGATGAATTATTCTTAAATCCCAGGTAAAAGGCGAGAGCAATACCAATAAGCGATATGGGTTGCCACGGAATAACCGTCAGCCACTCCAAATGGAGGAATTGGTAAAGGATAACAGGGATTGAATCGATTATGAGAAAGATAAACAGGTATTTCCGGCCCCAATTAACGGTTTGCAGTAAAGTGTATTTTCTTCCGGCTTGCATAGGAATTGGTTTATGTGATCATTTAAAATCAATATAAGTAATTGCACAAATTGCTTCAATATTCTGGTTTCATTTAATCAATTATCAGATTTGGTATATCGTGTTTTTACACGCCATGTAAACATAGTTTTAACAATTTAACAATAGCGTAATCAATCCTTAAAAATCGAGTAAGACTCCACCATTACATTTGTTTTACGGCTTAAGGATAAATGATGAGAATAATTTTATTGTTGTGGTGCCTGTGTTTTAAGGTCGTGTTTCACTTACATGCACAAAATGGATCAGGAAATATCGATTTTGAGGATGTATTGGTTTATAAAACCAGTCGGCCGGATACAGCATTTTATCTCGCCAAAAGCATTTATTTAAATGCCAAAAAACAAGGAGATCAGCTTAGGTCAGCCAATGCAGCCCTCGAGCTTGGTGAAATACTTTTTTACCTGGCTGATTTTGACAATTCAAACAGTTATCTCATTGAAGCAATTGAAACTTTCAGCGGTGAGGGCGAACAAAAAAAACTAGCTGAATCATATACCTGGCAAGGTACAGTTACTCAATATGCCCGTCAGTATTCTCTGGCATTTGACAGTTATCAAAATGCACTTGAAATATATATTCATTCCGGGGATTCGGTAAAAATTGGAGAATTATATGGTTGGATGGGCCATTATTATGAAAAAACAGGGATTCCGGACACTGCATTGTTATTTCAGCATCTGGCAAGAAATATTTTACAACAAAAAGGAAATTCCAAATTACCATTGGCCAGAATATTTGATAACCTGGGGAGTATTCATGAGGATAGAGGCAACTACGATTCCGCTCGTTATTATTTCATCAAAGCTCTTGAGATCAACCGAAGCCATGACGAGGTGAACAACCAAATAGTTAACCTCAATAATATTGGGGATACTTACCGTAAAAAGGGTCAGTTTTTCGAAGCATTGCATTACACGGACAGCGCTTTAAAACTTGCCGAATCTTATAACCTCGAATATCAGATACGCTCGGCCCATCGGGATCTATCCAAAATTTATTTTGAACTGAATGATTATGAAAAAGCCTTTCAAAATCTTGAAACGACCTATAATCTCTATACAGAGATCCTCAATGAAGAAAATACCAGGAGAATAGCCTTGCTTCAGACCATCTACGAAACGGAAAGAAAGGAAAATCAAATTGCACTGTTGGAAAAGGATAAGCGACTCAACCGCATTTTTCGGTATGGTATGCTGGGCATTTTCATTCTAATCTTTTCAGGGGCAATCCTTGTGATTAGAAATCAACGCATGAAAGTAAATCAAAACAAAAAGATTCTGGAACAGAAAACGCAATTGTTCAAAAATCAGGAGGAATTAAATAAGCTTGAATTAAAGAATTCCCTCTTAAAAGAAGAAAAGCTAAAAGCCGAGCTTGAAAATCAAAAACTGAAAGAGGGGGAATTGCGTCAGAATATTGTCCTGAAAAGCCAGCTGATCACTTCTCATACATTACAAATCATTCGAAAGAACAATTTTCTGGAAAGCCTGAAATGCGACCTGCAGAAGATTAAGAAAAGTGAAAAAAAGGATCGTATCAGATTGGCCAACCAACTGGTGAAATCGATTGATCATGATATGACCAAGGATGAAAACTGGGAGGATTTTAATATCATTTTTGGTCAGGTTCACAAGGATTTCTTTTCTAAAATAAAGGGATCATTCCCTGAAATTACTCCCTCCGAGCTTCGGTTATGTTCCCTGCTGAAACTCAACCTGCATTCTCAGGAAATTGCGACCATATTAGGTGTATCTGTTGATAGCCTACGCATTGCCAGGTATAGGTTAAGAAAAAAGCTTCAGCTCGACAAAAATGACAACCTGATTGGGTATTTAATGAATTTTTAACATGGGTAACATAAATATAACTAAAAGTTAAATTGTTGATTTTCAGTAATGTAATATGAGTTGTTGCTTGTTTGTTCAGATCCCGAAATCCCATGTTGCCTCTTTGTTGCCTTCCATTAAAAATCCGGTCTATACATTCGCAGCATGTAAAACCTAATACTTAAATCATGAAAAAATTCATACTCATTTTACAATTGAGTTTTATGCTTTTCCCTTTTATCGCCAATGCGCAGGATGGTGCGGTAAAAGGAAGAATACTGGATGAAAACAACCTGGGAATGCCAGGTGTCATCGTAGTGATCGAATCGCTCGGTAAGGGCGCTGTTACGGATCAAAATGGCTATTTCGAAATGGTGAAAGTGCCGGAGGGAAGTTATGATATGAGCATATCATATATGGGTTATGAGGATCAGGATGCCCAAATTGAAATCTCTTCCGATAAAACTACTTCTTATCAAACCAAGTTAGTTCCGGGCGTGATTTTAGGGGACGAAGTGCTCATTCTGGGCGACCGACTTAAAGGACAGGCAAAGGCATTAAATGATCAAAAGAATAAAATGAACATTACCAACATTGTTGCTTCGGATCAGGTTGGTCGTTTTCCCGATGCCAACATTGGTGATGCTTTGAAGAGGGTTCCTGGTATTACCATGCAAAGTGACCAGGGTGAAGCCAGGAACATCATTGTAAGAGGATTGGCTCCGCAGCTAAATTCCGTGACCATTAATGGTGAGCGGGTACCCTCGGCTGAAGGAGACAACAGAAATGTGCAACTCGACCTGATCCCATCGGACATGGTACAGCTTATTGAAGTAAATAAAGCATTGACGCCTGATATGGATGCCGATGCGATTGGCGGGTCTGTCAACCTGATTACTCGATCTGTTCCAGCAGAATTCCGGCTTTCAGGAACATTGGCAAGTGGTTATAATTTTCTTAGCAATCAGCCAATCTGGACGGGTGGGTTGATCATCGGCAATCGTTTTTTAAACAATAAATTAGGAGCCATATTGAGCGCATCCTACAATGTTCACGACTTTGGGTCAGAAAACATTGAGGTAGAATGGGTAGACCATGATGATTTTGGGGCCATTCCTGATGTGATGGAGGTACGAGCTTATGAAGTACAACGAAACAGGAGGAGCTTGTCGTTAGGTCTTGATTACCAGTTTAACAACAACCACACTTTGTTTTTTAATGGAATATACAACTGGAGGGATGATTGGGAAAACCGGTATGTTGTAACTGTAGAAGGCATCGAAGATGGAATCGATGATTTTGGAGCCAATGTCCTGGAAGATGGGATGTTTGAAACATTAGGCGTTGTC
Source organism: uncultured Cytophagales bacterium (assembly GCA_913057175.1). Lineage (GTDB taxonomy): Bacteria > Bacteroidota > Bacteroidia > Cytophagales > Cyclobacteriaceae > CAJXNP01. The sequence continues at coordinate 42,579 of CAJXNP010000025.1, read as the reverse complement.
AACAGGGAAACTAAAGGTGGGAAATCAGGAGGCCGAACGAAAAATGCCAGATTGGAAGACCAGCGCACCATGAATTTTTCATTGAGAGGCGAGCACTTAATTGCGAATAAGATTAATCTTGACTGGTCCGGGACTTACACCAAAGCGTCTGAGAGAAGGCCAAATGAGCGATATGTTGCTTATGAGGGGGAAGAATTACCCGTTTTGGTTGACTTTAGGGACACCAGGTTTCCCACTATTACTGAACTAAACGAAGGGGAATGGCGAAACCTGGAGTTTGATGAGCTAACCGAAGAGTTCCAGGATCAGTGGGAAGAAGACATGAACGGTAAGATAAACCTTCAGATACCTGTCGGAGAGAACGGTATTATCAAAATTGGTGGAACCTACCGGGCCAAAACCAAAAAGCGGGACAACAATTTTTATGAATACGTTCCAACAGGAGGTTCCAATGATGGAGATGCACATCCTGATTTTGGAGGAAGCTGGGATAGTGCGGAAGAAGAATACACAGACATGTTGTTGAGTGAAATTGAAACAGCGGATAAGACTGACGATGATTTCCTTCCTGGAGGTCAGTATCAGGCAGGTAATTTTGCTGATAATGCTTTTTTAGGGGAATTGGATCTTAAAAACAGTTCTCTCTACGAAGAGGAAGACAAGCCGGATGAATACGTTCCGGGAAACTTTATAGCGAATGAAGATATCATCGCAGCCTACGCCATGGCGGACCTGCAAATAACAGATAAGTTTTCTACAGTTTTTGGAGTTAGAATGGAAAATACTAACACAGACTACAAAGGTTATGCACTGGACGTAGAGGATGATGATGTACCGATTCAGGAAAGAACAGGATCTAACAGCTATACCAATGTGATGCCAGGCGTGCATTTAAAGTATGACTTTACGCCCAACACAATTGTAAGGCTTGCCTGGACAAATACCCTTGCCCGACCAGACTACTACATTCTTGTGCCATTTGAAGAATACAATTCAGAGGATGGTGAATTGGTATTGGGCAACCCTGTGCTAGACCCGGCTACTTCTATGAATTTTGACTTGATGGCTGAAAATTACTTTAAATCGATTGGATTGGTTTCAGCGGGATTGTTTTATAAAAATGTCGATAACTTCATCTATGAAAAGGTGACGCCTGAATACGATTATACCTTTGGTGGAAATACGGAAGAAGTTGAGTTAACCACGTGGGACAATGGTGGAACCGCCAAAATCCGAGGATTTGAAGCAGCATTCCAGCGACAATTGGATTTCCTTCCTGGTATTTTGAGTGGATTTGGTGTTTATTTTAATTATACCTACACCGATTCGGAAACAGATGGTATTGAAGGTCGTGAGGATGAAGAAATTGCTTTGCCGGGAACAGCAAAAAATATGTACAATTTCTCCTTGTCTTTCGAGACCGAAAAGCTTGTTCTCAGAGCTTCTGTCAATCATGCAAGTGATTATATCGATGAACTTGGTGGTGATGCATTTGAGGATCGTTTTTACGATAAGCAGACATTTCTTGATTTTAATGGCTCATACGCGTTCAAACCAACATGGAGGGTATTTGTTGAATTGAATAACATTACCAATCAACCTTTGCGTTATTACCAGGGTGTTCCGGAAAGAACCATGCAAGCAGAGTACTACAACATGCGCATGAACCTGGGCTTAAAGTTTGACATGTTTGGCAATTGATGAAATGCAAAAAATTAGGTTAGTGTAATTATTGAATCGTTCCCTGGGAGAATACAATGATCTCTCAGGACGGTTCATTCTCACCTTTTTTATTCAAAAAGACATTATTTATGATCAATAAAAATAGTTTAAGCGCAGTTGGACTGCTGATAGTACTTTTTTATGGGTGTCAATCATCGAAATCGGAAAATCAGGATATTCAACGAAACAAAGAAGCAAGAGAGGATTCAGTAAAGTTGGCAAATGCCTACCAGGCGCAATCCCAGCTGGGCAATGGGATTTATGCAGTTGCAGAAACAGATCCCGTACAAGAAGACCCTAATGAAGATGCTGCGGATGATCCTGCTATCTGGATAAATCCTCATGATCCCGATAGGAGCCTCGTTTTTGGCACCAATAAGAAAAGTGGTGTACATGCATATGACCTCAATGGAAAAGAGCGTCAATTTTACGAGTTTGGCAAAGTTAACAACATCGATGTTCGACAAGGAATTGTTGTTGGCGATAAGCAAATGGATATTATTGGTGGTAGCAACCGAACGGACAACTCGATTATTATCCATCAAATCGATACAGATGGACAACTTGTTCAGCTTTTAGAAAGCAATTTTACGATCGACACAACCGATATCGACGAAGTATACGGATTTTGCCTGTACAAAAATGCTAAGAATAAAGCTTTTGCCATCGTTAACGGTAAGAATGGAAGGATCAACCAGTACGAATTGATCATCGATGAGAATGGCAGTTTTGATTTGAAAATACTTCACTCCTGGAAACTGGATAGCCAGCCGGAAGGCATGGTCGCTGACGACGAACTGGATTTTCTTTACATAGGAGAGGAGGAAAATGGCATCTGGAAACTATCTCTGGTTGATCCTGATTTTGAAGTTGCTTTATTGCCGGAATCGCAACAAGAAAACAATGAGGCCATTGAATACGATATCGAAGGCCTGGCTTTGTACAACGATTCCAAAGGAAACGGATTTTTGTTAGCATCCATCCAGGGTAGTTTTTCCTATGCTATATTTGATCGCAGATCAAACAATTACCTGGGAAGTTTTGCCATTCTGGATAGCCCTGATTTGGATGGTGTGGAAGAGACCGACGGACTAGAGATATATTCCTTTTCCATTGGTGATAAATTCCCACATGGTTTGCTGGTTGTGCAGGATGGATTTAATTACAACGATGGGGCAATGGTTGGTCAAAATTTTAAGTATATCGACCTGAAGGATGTGCTTGATTTACTTCCGAATTTATGAAATCAATAATATTAGCCGTTGATAATCATACGGTGAAATAAAAAGGGCAATGAACCGGTAAAGCCGATTCATTGCCCTTTTTTAATCCTGGAAAATAAACCTAGAATATAGGGTCGATCTTATTAAAAGACTTGTTTTCAGTAATTGAGAATTTATCCGTCAATCCACCAATGTTGATCTCGTAATCACCTTTTTCCACTGTCCAGTTGAGGTCTTTTGCTATAAATGCCACATCTCTGGCAGAAATAGTGAACTCAACATGAGCTGACTCACCAGGATTCAGGCCTACTTTCTCAAATCCCCTCAACCTCTTTACATCAGGAGTGATGGAGGCATATTCGTCAGTGATATAAAGGAGCACAGCCTCTTTTCCTTCAACATTACCCGTATTCTTCACATTTACTGAAATCGTTACACTACCCGAAGCATCCATGCTTTCATCGCTTACCTCCAGATCGGAGTATTCAAAAGTGGTATATGACAGACCAAACCCAAAAGGGAATTGAATGGCAAAATCCGATTCATAGTCATACATGCCTTCCATTTTGTTTTGCTCTTCCGAAGGTTTGTGGTCGTAGGTGACCAATGTATTGGTGTACATCGGGTAAGTGTACGGAAGCCTTCCACTAGGATTGACATCGCCAAATAATACATCCGCTATGGCATCGCCACCAAAATTTCCGGGAAGGTAAGCCATCAGGATCCCATCCATTTCCCTTTCAAAATCCTTGATCACGCGAGGGCGTCCTTCATTTAAAACAAGGATAACAGGTTTTCCGGCTTTCGCCACGGCATTGGCTAATTCAATTTGATTCGTAGAAATAGTAAGATCGTGCAGATCGCCGGGCTTTTCCGTATAGGTGTTTTCTCCCAGGCAAAGGACTACGTAATCCACATCGGCGGCAGCTTTGGCAACGGCATCAATATCAATTACATTTTCCTCCCAATATTTTCCTGTTTCATTGTATGCCACACCCTGAACAAAAGTGACGTTTTCCTTGCCGTTTTCTAATTCAATGGCTTCGAGAATGGTATGGTATTTCTGGGCAAACTCCTCAATTTTCTCCCCTTGCCAGGAATAGGTCCATCCACCATTCAGGCTTCTCATGCTGTTGGCATTTGGTCCCGTAACGAGTACTTTTGATCCTTTTTTCAGGGGTAGAATATTTCCTTCATTTTTCAAAAGTGTCATAACTTCCGCAGCGACATCATAGGATGCTTTCTCAAATTCCTCACTTCCAAATTTCGGATAGTCTTTAATATTTGTGACCGGAGTTTCAAAAAGCCCCAATTCATATTTCAATGTCAAAATTCTTCTCACAGCGTCATCAATCCGGTCCATAGAAACTTCGCCCTCTTCAACCAATTCTACGAGGTAATCACAAAAATTAAAGTTGTAAGGGATCATGGACATGTCAATTCCTGCATTGATAGCAAGTTTTACTGCCTCTTTTTGAGTGGAAGCTACCTTATCGCGAAGATGTAAATTTTCTATATCCTTCCAATCCGTCACAACCAGGCCTTGAAAGCCGAGTTCTTCTTTCAATAAGCTGGTGAGGATCTCATAGCTGGCATGGACGGGTACACCATTGATCAATCCGGAATTGATCATAATTGAATGTGAACCTGCTTCAATCGCTGCCTGAAAAGGAGGGAGGTGCCTTTCCCGTAGCTCTATCTCCGGTATAAATGCCGGCGTTCTGTCCTTGCCGGAAACAGGAACCGAATAACCTAAAAAGTGTTTCAGGCAAGAGGCGACTTTGGTCTTGTCGGAGATGTCATTGTTCACACCTTCATAACCATCAATCATTTGTTTGCCTAATTCGCTTGATAAATAAACATCTTCACCAAATCCTTCCCATATCCTTGGGAATCGCGGATCCCTGCCAATATCCAATACTGGTGAGAAATTCCAGGGGATCGATGATGCCCGGGTTTCATAGGCACAGATTTCCGCTCCTTTTCTTACCAGCTCCCTGTTGAATGTTGCGGCCTGGGCAATTTCCTGTGGGAACATGGTTGCACCAGCTGTGTAGGTAGTTCCATGAATCGCATCAATACCGTAAATAATCGGGATTTTTATCCGGGTTTCATTCATGGCAACTTCCTGTAATTCACCAATGATCTGGTTCCATTTTTCCGGAGTTCGGGCCCGGTTGTTAGCTGTATTCAGAATGGAACCAACACCATACTCTACAAGTGCTTTTCTCACATGATCATTATCAAGTTGCAAGGGTTCGTTGCTGGCAAATTCATTGGGCCCTTCCGTGATCACATCAAGTGTAACCTGTGCCATTTGTCCCACTTTCTCCTTTAGCGTCATCTTTTTGATGAGCTCTTCAACTCTGGCTTCCGTGCTATTGTTTTTTGGCTTGTCGCGAAACTTAAAAGACAAAAGCACCACTATAACAGCCACAATCGTCAGGCTGATTGTTAAAAATCTATTCATTATTTAATATGTTTATTTTTCTGAAATGGTTTTTACAAATGCAGGTAATTAGTCTTCCTTTTCAATCATTTTATAAACTCTGACATAATCGACAACCATTGAAGTCGGAAAAGCATTCTCATCAACTCCTTCGACACCGCCCCAATTTCCACCTACCGCAATATTGAGAAGCAAGTGAAATTTCTGATCAAATGGCCAGGTGGCAGATCCTGATTTTTCATTTTTAAATTCGAAGATCTTATCATCATCGATGAACCCCTCAATTTTTTCAGGTGTCCAATCCACCCGGTAGAGGTGAAACTCAGTGCTTGCATTTGAAATAACTTTACTTTTACCGACCTGAGTACCGATGCCATGATTATAGGCCCTGGTGTGTACGGTAATATGAACGCGATCCTGGTCGTACCCAACATGTTCCATGATATCGATCTCTCCCGAATCGGGCCAACCGCCATATTTCCAGTCAGTTGGAAGCATCCAGATTGCGGGCCAGGTTCCTCTTCCGGTTGGAAGTTTAGCTTTGATCTCAAACCTTCCATACAAAAAGTCACCCTTGTTTTTAGAGATCAATCTGGTGGAAGAATATTCATTACTTTCAATTTCCTCTTTGATAGCAGTAATGGTCAGTTGACCATCTTCAACGCTGGCATTTTGAATATTGTCAGTATAATATTGAAGTTCATTATTACCCCACCCGTGTCCTCCAAGATCGTATCCCCATTTGTCAGGATCGGGTTTCCCTGTGTAGTCAAATTCATCAACCCAGATTGGAGTTCCCTCAAAAGTATATTCCTTTTCTTCAATCGGGTCATAATTGACTGGCCCCACATCATCTTTTTCCGGTGAACAAGAGAAAAAGACTGGAATGATGGATATGAATAAGTAGTATAACATTCTCATTTTTTCTCCAATTTATAAAAACCTACAAAATAAGGGCAACTAAAAATGCTGCCCTTATTTCTTTATTTATTATATAACCGTTTCTAATAGTTAGGATTTTGCTCCAATGCTCCTGATCGGACATCGTTGATCGGAATTGGAAGAACCTCGTGTGTTCCGTTTTCAAAACCTAACGGTCCTAGTTCTTGCTGCGCTCTTCCCCAACGTACCAGGTCGAGATATCGATGGCCTTCCAATGCCAGTTCAAGTTGCCTTTCTGTTACGATTGCTTCAAAAAGATCATTTCCTGATGCGTTTACTTCCGGAAGGTTTGTGCCTGGCCGCTCACGAACCTCGTTGAGATAATCCCTTGATGTTGGTTCGTTGCCGGCACGGAAGTTTGCTTCTGACGCCATTAATAGCACATCTGCGTATCGGATGATCCTGAAATTGGTTCCATAGTTTAATTCACCAACAGGACCGCCTGTTGATCCGGAGAATGTGCCATACTTTCTTTGCCAGTATCCTTCAAAATCCCAGGCATTGTCTACACTCCAGTTACCACCTGCAGCTTCCAACTCTGTCTCTGACATGACTGTTACTATTCTTCTGTTGTCATCGCCAGCATCAACGAAAGCCTGGTATAATTTATCTTTTGGCACATTAAAACCCCAGCCACCCATTAGCGAGTCTCCAGGGGCAGGGGTATAGAAATCTGCCCGGGGACCCATCAGCTGAACATGGATATTACTTTCTGGCTTTTCACCCCATGGGAAGTTGCCCCAGTCGTAAGATTCGTTATTCGTAAAGGATAATTCAAACAGAGACTCTACTCCAAATTCACCGGCATTGGAAAATACACGTTGAACCGAAGGTTCTAACTGGTATTCACCACTTGAAATAACCGCTTCAAATTGCGTGACAGCATCTGACCATTCTTCCTGGAACAAATGAACTTTTCCTAATAGCGCTTGAGCTGCGCCTTTTGAGAACCTGAATGAATCAACCAGTCCATATGCACTTTTTACTGGCAGTGCTGAGATAGCTTCCTGCAGATCCTGTTCGATCTGAGCATAAACATCCTCCTTAGACGTTCTTCCAACACTTGTGTATTGACTTGGATCAACATCATCCAAAACCAGAGGAACTCCACCCCAAAGTGTGACCAAATCAAAATAATTCATGGCTCTTAATGCTTTTGCTTCTGCGATCAACCTTTTTTGAAGATCTGTATCGCCAGGCATTTTATTGATCACCTTGTTTGATCGATAGATGGCATAGTAAAGCATTCTCCAGACGTCTCTCACTTTGTCATTTTGTGCATCAATGTTAAAGTCATCCAGATCCTGGTAACCTTTCTGGTCGCCATCATTACTTCCTCCTGCGTTACTTTCATCAGAAGGCATGGTCTTTACAACATACAAACTTGCCCAGTTGGAATAGTAATGGGCTGAAACCATGTCGTAAATAGCCGTTACGGACATGGTTGCGTCTTCGTCAGTTTGATAAAAATCCTGTTCTGAAAATTTTCCAGGCACTTCCTGGTCAAGAAAATCTTCGCACGATGTTGCCGATAGCACAATTGCCAGGGCAAGTATATTTTTAATGAATATATTTTTCATGTCGAATTCTGTTATTAATTAAAAACTAAAAGTTAAACCTCCAATGATCGTTCTTGGAATGGGATATACACCTCTGTCAATGCCGATACTGTTGTCATCACCACTTCCGGCTTCAGGATCCAGACCTGGGTATTTGGTAAAGGTGAAGTAGTTATCCATTGATACATAGAGTCGTGCATTTCTAATCTTGATGGATTCCAATAATGAGTTAGGAAGATTGTAACCCAATTGCAGCTGTCTGATTCGGGCATATGATCCGCTGAATACCATTAAATCACTGCTGTAAATTTGAGTGCTGCTTGTATTAGCTGCAAACCATTCATTGGTCGAGCCATCGCCAGTCCATCGGTCTTCATAGAAAAACGCTGGTTTGTTTGCTGTTGGACGATCAGTTCGATTGAATCCCATCAAAATATCATTTCCAGATTGTCCCTGAACAAAGACAAGGAAGTCAAACCCTTTGTAGTTCATACTAACTCTTGCACCGTAGAAGAAATCAGGATTTGGATCTCCGATATAAGTCTGATCTGCTGGCGAGATCTGACCATCTTCGTTGACATCAAGGATGACGGGATCACCTGGAGAAGGTGTGTAGCCAGTTAGACCATCAGCGAGATATGCATCAATCTGTCCTTGATTTTGGAAGATTCCATCAGTTTTGTATCCGTTAAAATACCAAACGGGATAGCCTTCTGAGAACTGAGTTGCTCCTCCCCATCCTGTACCGATATTAGCTCCGGCAATATTTGGATAGTTTGGATCCAGGTAAGTTACTTCATTGTCAAGCGTGGTAAAGTTACCGCTGATCTCATACTGGAACTCACGATGCGATGCATTGTTATAGGATAACTCAAATTCAAATCCCTTGTTCAGAACATTACCTGCATTGACAAAAGGAAGGCTGTTCCCGGCAAAAATTGGAGGTGCACCCGGAGTGATCAGATCCTTTGTGGTTTTTTCGAAGTAATCGACAGTAAAGTTAAGTTGGCTGTTGAAAAGTCTCAGATCTAATCCTACATCTATCTGCTCACTTGTTTCCCAGGTCAGGGATGGGTTTTGCAAATTGGATGGTGCTGCTCCAAAAACGTAAGTGCCGTCAGGACTTGGGTACCGGATTACTCCACCTACATTGGTAGAAATAGATGATTGCCATTGCCCTGGATACAGGTTAGATAAACTACCGTTTTCTCCCCAGCTACCTCTGATTTTCGCATAATTGATAATCTCTGATAAACCGGCAGGATAGAAGTTCTCATTAGAAAGAACCCATCCCAATGAGACTGAAGGAAACGTACCCCATTTATTTCCATCAGAAAGCATGGATGATCCATCTCTTCGAACGGTGGCGTTGACCAGGTATTTTCCATTATAATCGTAGGAAACTCTTCCAAAAAATGAAGCAAGGGTTCTGTATTCAGGTCGGCTGGCTATCCTGTCAAGGTTATCAGGAACATAGTCTCCATATGACCATTTCTCTTCTTCACGGAATAATCCTGAGTAACTTCCACTTACTGTATTGTAAGTGTACTTTTGCTGAGAAGCACCTGCCAGCAAGGTGAAGTGATGCTCGCCAATGGTTTTATCATATGAAGCAAAGTTTTCCCATTGCCAGGTATACCATTCCTGCCAGTTGTCTGAACCGGTCGCAACAGTGTTCAGGCTTTCACTGGAGAACCAATAGGTTGGTGTCCAGTTATGCTCACGCTGGAATGCGGCATCGATGCCTAACCTTGTTGTAAATTTAAAGCCCTCAATCGGATGGATCTCCAGGTAAATATTACCCAATATCTTGTTTTGTGTGGTCCTTCCTTTGTCAAGATCAATTCTGGCAAGTGGGTTGCCATATTCGCCTTTTACAAAATTGGATATTCCGTAGTAGTTTCCATTTTCGTCTTTCACCAACGGTTGTCCTGCCGCAATGGCATCCTGAACATGCTGTGGCAGAGTAGAAGTAGTATAAACTGCAGGAGTAACCGGATCCAGGGCCATTGCACTACTTACAATCGAGCCAAATTCATCATCTTCCGAAACACCCCTTTTTTGAATGTAAGCGTAAGATAAATTTTCGCCGATTGTCAACCAGTCTTTTAGTTTGTGATTGGAATTCAATCGTATCGTGTAACGGTCAAATTTAGCTTTATCACCACCCAATACACCTTGTTGTTGATACATGGTTCCTGTAATGAAATAGGTGGATTTATCACTGCCTCCGCTGAAAGAAAGACTGTGGTTTTGCATCGGAGCATTTTCGAATACTTCGTCAATCCAATTGGTTCCATCACCGATTCCGCTAACATCAGCCTGGGTAGGAGCACCCGGAACAGCAGCTTCTTCCATGTATTCCTGGTATTGCTGCGCGTTCATCATTGGCATAAGGTTTGGATCAACCGATTGAACACCCATTTGGCCACTGTAACTTATTTGGCTTTGATTGGAATCCCCCTTTTTTGTCGTAACGATCACTACACCATTTGCTCCTTCAGCACCATAAATGGCAGCCGATGCAGCATCCTTCAATACTTCGATGGATTGAATTTCGCTCGGACTTAAATAATCCATGCCATCAGCGCCGGTTCGAACACCATCGATGATGTACAATGGATTGGAGTTTCCATTCGAGGCTGCACCCCTTACCCGGATTTTTGTTCCATTTCCCGGAGATCCTGAATTTGGAACGATGTAAACTCCCGATGTCCTACCTTGTAGGGCCTGGTCAACTCTCGCAACGGATACCGTCTGAATATCTTCAGCTTTTACAGAAGAAATAGCACCGGTAGTCAGGCTTTTCTTTTGCTCACCGTAACCGATCACGACGATCTCTTCCAGAGAAGTTATATCCGGAGACATCGTTACATTGAGGGCGCTTCTCCCTTCCACCAATATCTCTTCGGTTAAATAACCGACATAAGAATAAACCAAAACGGAATTATCCGATGGTACATTAAGGGTATAGTTCCCATCGATATCAGAGATGGTCCCTATGGTTGTCCCCTTTACTAAGATACTGACACCTGGTAAACCGCTGTCAGACTCGTCTTTCACAACTCCGCTCACCGATAATTCCTGGGCATAGGAAAAAGCCCACATACCAGTCAGGCAGAAAACCAGAAAAGGCCTTTGCAACCTTTTCAGAATTTGTAGAATTTCTAATTTCATACTTTATACGTTTTATAGATGATTGGAAATAAAAAAATCGCATTATGAAACCTCTTTCATAATCATTTTTGCAAAATCAAATTTAGAAGTGATGTTGGATTCTCTTCACTGAAGGCATACACTTAAAATACTTCAACATAAAATCAACCTACGTCTTTACTACTTCAATTAGATTTAAATAACTGTTTTTCAAATAGTTAATCTTTTTGAATGTCCTTTCCCATTGCAACGTTTTTTATAAAAAGCATACTTGACCAGGGGTTGTTTTTATAAATCTTTCAAAGTTCTTGAGCAAAAAAGATGTACGATTGATGATTTATTAATGGAATGACCCAAACTATTCAACCCAAAACTTCTTAACGTGATGGAGATCGCTTGTCATCAGCTCCACTATGTATAGTCCGGATTGAAAAGAGAAAGGGTTTAAGTTAATTTCTTCTTCGTTTTGAACACCCGAACGTTGGAAGATCAATTGACCATGCAGATTCCTGATTGAAAGTAAATTTTCAGGTCCGGAAATTTCGTCGGACAAGCGAATGTTGAGGGTGTCCTTCACAGGGTTAGGATATATCAAAAAGCCTTGTTGCGAATCTTCCATGCCATTCACAACTCCCAAAAATGAAAATCTATACCAGTTAATGTTGAATTCCGGTTGGATGATCTCTACCCTAAGTTTGGACCTGCCATTATCCAGTGTCATTTTAGTTGAAATGGTCTGCCAGGTTTGCCATCCGCCGGTTACAGGCACCTGGATTTCTTTAGCATTTAATAGTTCTCCATCAAGTGAAAGCTGCTGCACCTCAAAAATGCCTGCCTGGCTTTCACATGCAATTCTTACCTCCAGCCTGTATTCTCCCGAATCCTGCACATTGATCAGGTATTCCAGGAAATCACCCGTATTGGTATACCCAATGTTTTCTCCTCCTCCAACATCTGTGGTAGTTTCGGTTTCTAGTCCCTGGTTTACATTAAAAATTTCTGCTTCGATCTGACCGGGAATAGCGAGATGAGTGGGTAAATTATTTTCAATTTCCAGGTTGGAAAAGGTTTCTAAACTGGAGCCATCCATCGCTACAATCTGATCACCATCGTAATCCAGGGTTATTTGGCTGCCATCGTTGAGTTCGGCGTTGATATCTAAAGCGAGGATTTGATCACTCTCCGGATTGGCAACGATGCTTGCAATATCCACTTCATGACCATTAACGGTACAGGTAAATCCTGAATTTTCTACTGATGAAACATCAATTTTCTTATTAAGGGTTAGGTATATTTTATTTTCAGATTCGGATGTCTTACCGGAAACAGGTTTAAAGCTTACCTCAGAGATCTTTTTTTTTAAAGTGAATTCCAGGTAATTGATATTCACACCTCCGGTTTCGATGAATAATCGAAGTTGTTGTTTTCCTTCATAAAGGATGACATCCTGAACAGAGTGAGTCCCCCAGGTCTGATAACCTCCGGTAGCGGGTAGCTCAACTACTGCCGATTGATCCGCATTATTAACTAAGAGCTTAATAGCTGAACCATCATTCAGCACAGCGTATCGAATATCTGCCTGATAAACACCACTCGAATCCACGTCCAATGTATATTGCAACCATTCGCCATCAGCAGTCCAGCCTACATTGTAACCGTTGGTAATTTCATCATGGCATGCTTCGATGTCCACTCCATCGTTCCGGTAGCTTCGTCCCAGGTTCCAGGTAAGTCCGCCGGCATTTCCCGTTTCATTGGTTACTTCATCATCATGATAGGCTATACCATGTTTACCAAGATCGTAATTTGTGGCAAAAACTCGATTTGTTTCATTTGGTATAATATCGTGATTTGTAAAAGGAATGGCTTCATCGGAATGCGGCTGACGAATCATGGCATCCACTACATCTTTATGGAACACATTGTTTTCCAGCTTTAGGTCTTCCGTTACCTGCATCAATGCATCATAGGCAGATTCCTCGGTTGGTTTCGCTCCGCTTCCCGACCAATAATTTAAGATCTCCTGGTAGCCGCTTTTTACCTTAATTTCTAATGGATTGTTTCCACCCATCTTCTTGTGTGGCCACCACGACCATCCGATGCCATTGCTTTCCAATAAACTGATGGCATCGGTAAACCATGTATTGGAGTTCTCCCCGGTTTCGCCCAACCAGATTGGGACGTTTCGTTGCTGACGCATCGCGATCATTCCCTGGATAGATGAAGGCGCGTTTGTATTCCAGTATTTGTGATAGCTGATCACTATGTTACTGTCCCACAGTGATGGCATCCCCGAATAATTATTTCCCCAACAGTTTCCTTCAATGATGATGATGTGATTTACATCTACTTCTCGAATGGCTTCGGTGATCCTTTTTTGAAGGTTCCACAGGGGAGCGCTTTGATTTTCACTACATCCATTCGGGTCATTTTCATGATCCTGAAATCCCCAGTTTGTTTCGTTGATCAGATCATAAGCGGCAATTTGAGGTTCATCGGCATATCGCTCGGCAAGTTTTTTCCACACTGCAACCAGCTTGTCCTGGTTAGCCTGGCTTTCCCAAAGTGATGATTTGGTGGGATCGTAATCGCTGATGTCTGCATTTTCTCCCTGACCTCCCGGAGCGGCGTGCATGTCCAGAATGATGTAAATGTTATTGTCCCTGCACCAGGAAACAAGATCATCCACCATGTCAAATCCCTTATCAATAAAAGTAATTTCACCCGGAACGGGCTCCTCTTCGATGGGTGGTGTAAAAAGTTTGTAGTGCATGGGAAGACGGATAGAATTGAATCCCCAGGAGGCGAGGGAATCCACATCGATTTTTCTGAAATGATTGGCCAGCCAGGCATCGTAGAATTCCTGTGTTTTCTCTTCCCCGATCAGCTCCGTTATTTTGGTCTCAATTTCGTGTTGCGGGCCAGATGTTCTCAGCATATAACCTTCTTGGAGCATCCATCCTCCCAGGCCGATCCCTCTCAAAATAACCTCATTATTAGCAGGGTCAACTATTTTGGAGCCATTGGTTTTTAAAAATTGTGCATGACAGACCAGGCTCATATGCAATCCGAGTAAAAGGATAAATGCAAATCGCAAAATGAAACTATTCTTTAAATACCGGATTTCGGAAATCGTTTTATGGATAGATAGACAAAAAATAAGGGTGTTAAAATATTTCACAATTTCAGGGTTTAGTTTTCTAATTTATTTAAGCAGAATACCAGAATTTGGTTAGGTTAGTTATTCTGATAGTTAAAAATAATCTGACCGGTAAAATTTTTTTTGTGGATTGACTACACTTAATTTACTTCATTTATTATTTTGAAGTACGTGTTTAATACGTCATTAAAAGTAAAAGCACTGTAAGTCAATTGCTTATTGATTTAAATTACGGGATGGAGTTACGAAAGAGTCGATACGGGATTAGATTTGTCTATTTTTTAGTCATTGTCATTCTCAATCATACAATAGGTACCGCATATGCTCAATCTGAGGAGAATGATCTGCTATCTATTAAGGGTTCGCCGGAAATCAAACATTTTAATAAGGATGATTACAATTCAGATTCCCAGTTCTGGTGCATGACGGAGGATGATCGGGGGATCATGTATTTTGGCAACAACGATGGCGTAGTCATTTTTGACGGGGAACGGTGGGAATTGATCAAATTGCCGAATGGTTCAACCGTACGAAGTTTGAAGTATGCATCTGACGGCAACGTGTATGCAGGAGGGATCAATGAAATTGGAACAATTCAGAGAGATCAATACGGCAATTATTACTATGAATCACTCAATGGTTTTCTTCGCCCCGAAGACCAGAACTTTGAGGACGTCTGGCAGATAATCGAGAACAAAGGGCACATTATCTTTCGGAGTTTTAAAATGCTCATTGCCTTGAAAGGCAGAAATGCTATTACTATTCCTTCAACAGATCGTTTTTCTTATTTAAATGAGGTTAATGATGAGCTATTTGTGGTGGATAATTGGGGCATTAAAAAACTCAATGTCAGCACGATGGAATTTGATGAAGTCGTTGCTGCCAACGCTTACAGAAATGAGACAATCGTAGGTATTTTTCAAGGTATCCAACAGGAGGAGCTGTTTGTCTTTACAAAGGATGGTTTCTCTTACCTTTTAAACCTTCAGGAAGGGAAGGCTGATCTCTTTCGCAACCATTTGCCGGACGAGTCGACCGATGAGATATTTTGTGCAATAAATTCTGATAAAAAATTCTACCTGGGAACCATCAACAACCAGGTGATAGAATTAAACTTTCAGCATTCTGCAGACCCTGTGGAGCGGGAGATCAGAGGCCTGCAGGATAATACCGTTTTGAGCCTGGGAATGTCCCATCAAGGCAATATATGGGCGATGTTAAATAAAGGGATCGATTGTATCGAGATGGCGACTCCTATGACCTTGATATTTGAGGATGCGGCAATTTATGATATGATCCAATACAAGGATCGGCTTTATGTTGCGACAAACCAGGGCGTGTATGCCGCGGAGCTTAAAGGTGATGATCAATTTTTGTTAAGGCGTGATTTTGATATCATACCTGGTTTGGAAGCTCAGGCATGGTCACTTAGCGTGCTTGAAGATAAACTGGTGATCAGCCATGACCGGGGAGTCTATGTTTCTGATGGAAAAAGGAGCTATCTGGTGGAAGGCACCCTGGGTGTCTGGAAAGTAATTCCAATTGATGGATTTCCCAACCATTATCTGGCATGCGAATACCATGGATTAAACCTGCTATCTTTCAAAAATGGAAGGTTTGTTTTTGAGAATAGGATCAATGGATTGGATATTTCCAGCAGAGATATTTTGCAAAGTAATGAACCCGGTGTTTTCTGGATTTGTCATGGGTACGAAGGGGTGTACAAAATAAAAATAGACAGGCAATTCAGGCGAACCGTCAGTTTGGAACACTATACAGATCAGCATGGTTTGCCATCTCTTTACAATATCAATATCTTCACATGGCAGAGGGATACGGTTTTTGTAACCAATAAGGGTGTCTATGAATTTGATGCCACGAATAAGGAATTCACGCCACATGAACGACTATCTACAATTCTTGGCGATGATCTCCTCATTCGAAAAATTCTCGATTCTGGCGATAAGACCTGGTTCATAAAGGATGATGAATTGGGTTATTTTAAAACAAACGAACAATCTCCTGTTCTTCACAAAGAAATGTTCCTTCCGCTAAAGGGTACATTCATCAAAAGTCTGGAACTGGTCAAACCGGTTGGGGATTCAAAAGTGTATGTCGGTACAAACGATGGCTTGTATAGCTTTAATCTGAATTATGAAAGCACAACTGATTCCATACCTACTAATATTACGGAAATTAAGTACAGAAATAAACAGAATAACCTGGAGTTTGCTCCATTGCAATTTGAGCAATCAGAAAAATTAGAACTGCCTTATAATACCAGCTCTTTGATTTTTAATTATGCGTCTCCGCAGTTTGGGACCAAGACGGGTATTCAATACAGTTACATTTTAGAGAATATTGATCAGGACTGGTCAGAGTGGAGTCAGTCGGCTGAAAAGGAATACAGCTACCTGAAGTCGGGAAACTATATTTTCAAGGTAAAAGGCAGAGACCAGTTGGGAGAAACTTCCGGGGAAGCTGAATATAACTTTGAAATTTTACCTGTTTGGTACCAGACAAAAATCGCTGTTGTTTTGTTTAGCCTGCTTGGTTTGATTGGAGGTATCCTATTGATCATCCTGGTTAAAAGGAAAATCAAACAAACGAGGGAAGAAGAAGCTAAACTCCGAAAGGTTCTGGAGCTTGAGTTGCAGCAAATCAAACTGGAACGTGAAAAAGAAAAGATCATAAAGGACAAAGAGCAGCTGGAGGAGGATGTTATTCATAAAAGCATGGAACTCGCCAATTATACCATGCTGCTGGTAAAGAAACGCGATCTCTTGAATGATATGCATAATGAATTGAAGGAGTTAAAAGATTCCATCAAAAATGAACGGTCCAGGGAAAGGGTTCGGTCGCTTACACGAAAGATCAATCACAACCTTCAGGATGAGGAGCATTTACATGTTTTTGATACCAATTTCGAAAGAGTGCACCAGGATTTCTTTCACGAACTCAAGTCATCCTATCCTGATCTCACTCAAAAAGAACTTCGATTATGTGGATTTGTCAAAATGAACCTCACCAATAAGGAAATCGCTTCCATTCTGAACATTTCTGTAAGGGGGGTAGAGACCGCCAGATACAGATTGAGAAAAAGGCTGAGCCTAAGCCATGAAATCAACATGGTCGACTTTCTTGAAAAACTCTCTTCATCTGCCGACGATAGCACGGTTGAAGAGAATGATGAAGAGTATCTGGACAGGTAAGTAATCAATATTTTTTTGAAATCAGGCCTTCAAATTTTATTTCTTCTAATTTTTATTACTTAAAGTCGTATGAATTACTAAATTTATATTATCCGTAATTTTTACGTTTATTTAAGATTAGATATATTTGGTTATAGAATGACATAATTTTTTAAGCTTTTAAATGAAAGGGGATTATTTACATATTGGTTCAGAACAATTTATTCTTTGGAAGGAGAGGAGCGACAGTGAAGTATGGACTTCCTTTCTGAAAGGCAACAAAACTGCCTTTGAATATATTTATCAAAAGTACGTAGATGAATTGTTCAGCTATGGAATGAACATTCGTTCCAATAGAAGCCTGATAAAAGATAGCATACAAGACCTATTTATCGATCTTTGGAATCGAAGGAAATATCTTTCTGTCACCGATAATATTAAATTTTATCTCTTCCGCTCTCTTCGAAGAAAGATCAAACATCTTATTGAAAGGGATAAAAAGCTCTACGACGAACATCCGCTAGAAAATCTTTCATTTGTTGAAATTGTCTTTCCTTTTGAACAAAAATTGATTGCTCAGCAAGCCAATGATGAAAGAAAAATGAAAATCAAACGATCTCTGTTGAGATTGCCTGAACGGCAACGGGAAGTAATCAACCTCATTTTTTTCGAACAGCTCAGTTATGAAGAAGTTTCCGAAATTCTTTCCATCAATATTAAATCCGTTTACACCCTGACCTGGAAAGCAGTGACTTCATTGAAAAGGAACATTTTAATTATTTCCTTTTTGTTATTCGTAAGTTTGATGTAATTATTTCAATAATCACTTTGTTTTATTGGCATTTAGGTAGAAATATATCAGAAAGGACGTCCTCATTGTAATTTTATTAATTTTTTGTCTTAAGAAAGGATAGTTTTTTAGTTCCCGATCCTTTATAAAGGTGAAGAGCTTTTAGAATGGAATACAAGAATTACAAGGTTGAAGATTTTGTTTTGAACAGTCGTTTTCGACGGTGGATCTTAAATCCTCAAAAAGAAGATCATCTGCACTGGGAGGAATACCTGAAAAAACATCCTGAAAAACTGGTTGTCATTGAAGAGGCCAAAAGGATTGTGACAGAATTGCCGAAGATTGATTACAGGTTGGATAAGGAAGAAAAATCGCTGCTTTGGCATTCCATTTCTGATAATATTTCCAGTGACATTTCTCCCGGAAGATCTGCCAAGGGTGAAGTGATTCCTATGAATTCAGATGTTGTGCTCAAAAAGGCTTCGGGTCATCGAATTATTAGAAAAAAGAAAAACTATCTCAAAATTGGTATTGCAGCAGCAATTTTATTGTTATTATCTCTTTCCATCTTTTTTAACCGGAACCTTATTTTATCAGCGGTTGATGATGAATCGCTTCGAGCTGAACTGATCTCGAAGCAAAATCCATGGGGCCAGAAATCAACTGTTTTTCTGACGGACGGTTCAGAAATTGTACTCAATTCCGGTAGTTCCATTTCTTTTTTGAAAGATTTTGAAGAGCATCAAAGGGTTGTTAAACTGGAAGGAGAAGCTTTTTTTAAAGTGGCAAAGGATCGGGACAGGCCATTCAGGGTGATTGCCAAT
This sequence comes from uncultured Cytophagales bacterium, assembly GCA_913057175.1. Lineage (GTDB taxonomy): Bacteria > Bacteroidota > Bacteroidia > Cytophagales > Cyclobacteriaceae > CAJXNP01. The sequence continues at coordinate 23,563 of CAJXNP010000025.1, read as the reverse complement.
AACGTAGTAACCCAAGCCCTTGGAACCTCTTTCAATGTCAATTCCTATTCCGACGGGAAAACGAATGTGGCACTTGTCACCGGCAAAGTAGTTGTTACCCGCATGAACTCGGATAAGAAACTTGTCAAAAGTGTCTACCTGGAGCCTGGAGAGCAAACCGAGTATGTTGAAGCTGAAAATCTATTTAATACAAAACCCTTCAGTTTGGAGGAAATCACTTCCTGGAAGGATGGTATTATTTATTTCAGCGATGCGGATTCGAAACAGGTTTTTACCTACCTGGAAAACTGGTACGGAGTGAAAATTATTCAATCCAATCAACCCAAAGAGAAATGGAACTATACAGGGGAATTCAACAACCTGGATCTGAAAAATGTCTTAACCTCGATCGGTTTTGCCATGAACTTTGATTTTACAAAAGATGATAAAACGTATTTGATTACCTACCAAAAATGAAACCATATGGAATGACAATTACCACAAAATAAATTGGCAATGCCTGCCAGGCAAGCATTGCCAAGTACCATTTTTACCTGTCAGTCTGGTGCTTCACATTGGGGAATGTACCACCAGCCAGCCAGGTAAAGAGCTTTAGATTTATTAGAAACTAAAACATTTAAAAGTATGGAAAATAAACTTTTACGACAAGTATTGATGGTGTCTAAGTTAATATTCTACGGATTCGTTTTACAGTGCTTTTTCATTTCCATGCTGCTGGCTGCAGAGAGTGAGGCTCAGGCAGTTAGAAGCGTAAAGGAAGTGAGCATCACGGTAAGCTTTGAAGATGACAACCTCATAGATGCGTTCAGAAAAATTGAACGGAAAACGCGTTATAAATTTGCCTTTAACAAAGGCGATCTCAGCAACGATGTTGTGCTGAACAGACAATTTGTCAATGCCTCGATTTATGAAGTATTGGTGGAGTTGTCAAAAGAAGCCGATCTGAAATTCAAGCAGATTAACAATACAATCAATGTTGACAGGCTTTCGCAAAAGGAAAAAGGTCAACCTGCCAAGGTCGATATTTTTCTTCAGACGATGACGGTGACAGGAAAGATCACCTCAGCGGAAAATGAAGAAGAACTTCCTGGAGTGAATGTAGTGATCAAGGGAACAACGAGTGGAACGGTTTCGGATATCAATGGCAATTATTCCATTGAAGTACCATCTGGTAATTCTGTATTGGTATTTAGCTATATCGGATTTATCTCGGAGGAAGTGAATGTTTCCGAAAGAAGTGTGATTGATCTTTCCATGACACCTGATATAACGGCATTGGAGGAAATTGTAGTAATTGGATATGGTGAAGTGCAAAAAGAAGACCTGACAGGAGCCGTCGGGACATTGGGGAACCGGGATTTCAACCCTGGCGTTACAACTACTCCTCAGGATTTATTGACTGGCCGGATAGCCGGTGTGACCGTTACCAGTAATAGCGGCGCTCCTGGAAGTGGGACAACGATCAGGATCAGGGGCGGTTCGTCTCTTGGAGGAGCGACCAATGACCCGCTAATAGTCATCGACGGATTCCCAATTGATGACGGCGACATCAGCGGGCTTTCCAATCCACTGAATACAATCAATCCAAATGATATTGAATCATTTACCGTCTTGAAAGATGCATCAGCTGCTGCCATTTACGGAGCGAGAGCATCCAACGGTGTAATCATCATCACGACTAAAAAAGGGATGGAGGGAGATACGAAGCTAAGCTATAATGGTCAGTTTTCAATCGGTACACCTATCAAATACGTGGATGTATTGAATGGTGATGAGTATCGTCAGCTGATCAATGAAAGATCCCAGCAGGCAGGAACAGGTATAACACCGGAAGATGCCGAAAGATTAGGGAACGAAAACACGGATTGGCAGGATGAGATATATAGAAATGCATTTTCGCAAAATCACAGTCTCACCGCAAAAGGCGCTGTGGCTAGCATTCCTTATCGTTTATCGTATGGATTTACAGATCAGGAAGGCATTTTAAAAAATACCGATGTTAAAAGACACACATTGTCCCTCAATCTCAACCCGACGTTCCTTGATGATCATTTGAAAGTAAATTTAAATGCAAAAGGAACCTATGCACATTCTAATTTCGGAGATGAAGGAGCAGTGGGTGCAGCCGTAAGTTTTGATCCTACGCAGCCTGTATTTAATGGAAATGAAAGGTATAATGGGTACTTCACCTGGACGACAGAAACATTGCCTGACGGAAGTATGGATCCCGAAGGAACGGCATCAACTTTTGTTACAAACCCTGTTTCTTCTTTAAACCTAAGGGATAATCAGGCGGATGTGTATCGATTTATCGGTAATATTCAACTGGATTATAAATTTCATTTTCTTCCTGATCTGAGAGCTAACTTAAACCTGGGATTGGATAAAACGGATACGGATGGACATGACAACTATCTTCCTGGTTCCACCTTTGTTTACCGTGACTACGTCGATCCGGAACACGGAAGATTATTGGATTATACAGAAAATACAAAATCCGAACTGCTGGAAGCCTATCTTAATTATTCTAAAGAAATTGGCATACATAAAATAGACCTGACGGCTGGTTATTCATGGCAGCATTGGAGAAGGGGATCGACAACTTACGATCGAAATGGTTTGGAAGAACAGGTCAGACTCAATACCCGCACGGTTGTAGTTGACGGCGAAGCAATTGAAACGGACAATCCGGATGAAAACTTCCTGGTTTCTGTTTATGGCCGCTTGATGTATACATTGAATAACAAGTACTTGTTAACCGCTACCATTCGACAGGATGGATCATCCCGATTTGTTGGTGATAATCAAAAGGGTGTATTTCCATCGGTAGCCCTTGCCTGGAAGATCAATGAAGAGTCATTTTTGGAAAATGCCGGTTCTCTTTCTAACCTGAAATTGAGACTGGGATATGGTGTTACCGGTCAGCAGGGTCTATCGCCTACACTGAACGATCCATATTATCCCGCAATTGCCAAGTATGAATATGGAGTTGGTTCTGCTTACTATCTGATAGATGGAGAATATGTTTTAATCGCACGACCTGCACCTTATGACGCCAATTTGAAATGGGAAGAAACTACCACTTACAATGTTGGACTTGATTTTGGATTTATTGAGGATAAGATCACGGGTAGTGTGGATGTTTACAAAAGGGAGACGACCGATTTACTGAACAGGATACCGATTCCTGATGGAAGTAACTTCGGCAACTTTTTGACCACAAATGTAGGATCAATGGAGATCAGGGGTTATGAAATTACCCTTGGAGCCAGACCGGTCGTTACACCGGATTTTAACTGGTACATCAGCGCCAATCTGACTTACAATAAAAGAGAGATCACGAAATTGAATAAAACGGCGGATCCATCCGATCCCGGAGTTCCAATAGGTTCAATCGGCGGCGGAGGATTGGAATCACTGATAAAAATTCATACGGTTGGTCAATCACCGGAATCGTATTATACTTTCCAGCAGGTATTTGATGAGGATGGAAATCCGATTGAAGGATTGTATGTCGACCGATCCGGAGAAGGCGGCGAAGTTGATGCCAATCAATTTAATAAATACCACAATCACAATCCCTATCCGGATTACCTGGTGGGTATAAATTCAAGATTGCAATACAAGCAATTGGATTTCTCTTTCTCAGGAAGGTTAAGCCTTGGCAACTATGCTTATAATAATGGTGAGAACCAGAGTTTGAATGGCCTTTTTGCCAATTCGACCTATTTCAACAACATTCGAACGAGGGCTTATGAAATTGGTTTTGAAGATCCTCAGGTATTTTCAGATATCTACGTTCAGGATGCCTCTTTTTTCAAAATGGATAATATTAGCCTGGGGTACAGCTTTCAGGAGATATTCAAGAAGTTGAATGCACGGATAAGCTTAACTGTTCAGAATGCTTTTATCATTACCGATTATTCAGGAATTGATCCTGAAGTTGGTGGTACGGGTGATCAATTGGGTATAGACAATAATATTTACCCTCGCCCACGCACATATCTTTTAGGTTTAAATCTTGATTTTTAAATGAGAAGAGTTATGAAAAAGACGATATATAAATTTTCGATAGCAACCCTGATCATAGCTTTGATGTCATCCTGCTTCAATGACCTGGATGTTACACCGATCAATCCACGTGTAGTCAATTCAGAAAATGTTTATGAAACGGTGGATGATTACAAGCAAGGTCTGGCAAAATTGTATACAAGTATCGCGCTTAGCGGTCTTCAGGGACCAGACGGAAACCCCGATATCGAAGGGATCGATGAAGGGTTTGGGACTTATACACGAGCTTTTTGGAACGTGCAGGAATTGACAACTGACGAAGCGGTTATTTCATTTAACGACCCTGACATCAGGGATTTACATTCCCACGTCTGGACTGCAACAGATGTAAATATCGGAGCGCTTCACTCCAGGATTATGTACATGATCACTGTTTGCAATGAATTCATTCGCGCAGCGACCGACAGCGGATTTCCGGAGGTAGATACATTCGTAGCTGAAGCCCGGTTTTTAAGGGCACTGGGTTATTATCATATGATCGATCTGTTTGGTACTTCACCATTTGTTACGGAGGAGGATCTTCCCGGATCATTTTTCCCGGAAAGAGCGGACCGCTCACAACTTTTCGAATATATCGAAAGCGAATTAACAGGGATCGAGTCTGGTCTTAATCCTCCCATGACGTCCTATGGAAGGGCGGACCAGGGGGCAGCATGGATGGTATTGGCGAAATTGTATTTAAACGCGGAAGTCTATATCGGGCAAGACCGTTATGCCGATGCCATTGCAACTTTGGAAAAAATACTCAGTAGCTCTTACTCGTTGCCCGATGATCATCAACACAATTTTGTGGCTGATAATCACACGAGCCCGGAAATTATCTTTCCAATCGTTTTTGAAGGGACACGAACAGAATCGTGGGGTGGTACTACTTACCTGATCCACGGTGCGATGGGAGGAAGCATGCCGTATGATGAGATTTTTGGAGCAGTCGAAGGATGGAGCGGATTACGGGTCACATCAGCATTGGTCAATAAATTCGATATGGATAATGATGCCAGGGCCTATTTCTGGACAGACGGACAAAACCTGGAAATCGAGGATGTTGGAGTTTTCACGGATGGCTATGGAGTCATTAAGTTCATCAATCGAAAATTGGATGGCTCCAATTCGGATTCGGATTTAAATGTTCATGTTGATACCGACTTTCCCATGTTCCGGTTAGCGGATGCTTACCTGATGTACGCAGAAGCGGTTGTCAGAGGCGGAGGGGGATCAAGGGCCACGGCGTTGGGTTATATCAATGATCTGCGGGAAAGAGCATACGGAGATGCCTCCGGTAACATTACCGATTCTGAAATGACATTGGATTTTATTTTGGATGAACGGGCAAGAGAATTGTTTTGGGAAGGTCACCGAAGAACGGACTTGGTCCGTTTTGGCCAGTTTACGAATGGTACTTATCAATGGCCCTGGAAGGGTGGGGTGCAGGATGGAAGAGCGACGGAAGCATTCAGAGACGTTTTCCCAGTTCCGGCATCGCAGATAACAGCCAACCCAAATCTTGTTCAAAATGAAGGATATTAAAATGAGCGTGATGAAAAAGATAATAAAACCATTTATATACATTTTATTGACGATTATCTCATTTTCATGTGAGGATGAGCTCGTTGATAAAGCGGTATTGGATTCCGATCCGGATACCAATGCATTAAATAATTTGCCATCTACTACCTACACCCTGACATTTGAAGATCAGGGGGAAGAATTCGATGAATTCAATTGGTCAGCAACTGATTTTGGCTTTCCGGCATCCATTACATACACCTTGCAGGTAGATGCAGATGGATCTGATTTTACCAATGCGGTAGAATTAACATCCACACAACAACTATCGGCCACTGTTACCCAGGGTGATATCAATGAAGCCTTGTTGACTTTGGGTTTGAATCCCGATCAGCTATCCGATGTTCAGTTCAGGATCATGTCGGCTGTCGGAAGTGGTGTGGAACCTGTCTATTCAAATGCTATCAATGTGGGAATAACCCCGTTTGCCACGTCATTCGAACCGATTTACATCATTGGCGATGCCCAAAATTGGGATCTGACCGCTGCTGCCGAACTGGAGGCTACAGGTCCGGGTACTTACGAGGGAACCGCAGATTTTGTCAATGAAGGGATCTTCCGGTTCTTTGCTTCTCCGGATTGGGCAGCTGAGCAGTGGGGTGCTTCCTATTTCGCTGGTGGAGACCTTCCGGATGAATTAGTAGATAATGGTGATGGCGATTCAAATTTCAGATATACCGGACCTGATGGAACTTACTTTGTTACGGTCGATCTGAATACAAAAACAATTACCCTGACTGAGCAAAACTATCCGGAGACCTTGTATATCATCGGTGATGACCAGGCCTGGGATCTTTCACAAGCATTCCAGCTAACTCCTCTTGGAGATGGGGTTTTTGAAGGAGTCGGTCAATTTGGTAATGGAAACATCTGGAGATTTTTTGAAATTCCGGATTGGGGAGCTACTCAATGGAATTACAATAATTTTGATCAGGAAGATATTGACAGTGACCTGACAGGAACCACGGAAGGCGATGCTAATTTTACCTTTATCGGTGAAACAGGTTTGTATAAAATCACTGTGTCCCTGGTCGACTTTACCATTGAGATGGAACCATCCGATCCTCCGGCTTTATACATCATTGGGGATGATCAGGCATGGGATCTAGCTCAGGCATTCGAAATGACCTGGATGGGCAATCAGGTTTACCAGGGAACGACAGAATTCAATAGTGGATCGATCTTCCGTTTCTTTGAAAATCCTGATTGGGGCGCTCCGCAGTGGAATTACAATAATTTTGTCGATGGTACCATTGATGAGGCAAACCTGTCGGGTACGACGGAGGGTGACGCCAATTTTACCTTTATCGGTACAAGCGGTACCTATACCATTGAAGTGGATCTGATCAATCAGACCATTGTCATGAGCCAGTAATTGAGTATGGATTAGTGGGGTTGGGTTAAAAATACAAAAATGCTGTCGTCCTGAACTTGTTTCAGGATCGTTTGCCAGATTACACCGATCCTGATCCGCCAGCTGGTGGATCAGGATGACTAAAATAGGTTTTTTGACTCAGCCCAACTTATTATTTATTGTTTATTGTGATTTAAGGTGAACTCAATCGAAAACTAAAATTTTGACTTGAATTATACCATTATTCTCCTCTTGAGAGGAGATACAATGCTATTAAGTTAAGGGGGTTTTTACGACCTCTCCCTAACCCTCTCCGAGAGAGGGACATAGTATTGTCTTAACTTAATAGCATTGAGAGGAGATACAGAGGTGTGTTAATTAAAAACTACATAATTCAAGTCAAAATTTTGTCATTTTATGTCGAAACTGAGGTTAATTTAAAACTTCAAACCTTCGCCTAAAACATATTATTTATAAGGGGTAATTATTTAATATTAAAAGTATGATAAGAATTTTGTTGACATGTTTCGTGTTGTTGGGCTTTACAATGCTAACCAACTGTAAGAGTGGTGATGATCCGGATCCTGAAAATCCCGAAAACCCGGAGAATCCTGAAAATCCGGAAGTGCCGAATGTTCCGGAGGGCTTTATGTTTGGAGCTGACTTGTCTTATGTAAACCAGATATTGGATCACGGAGGTGTTTACAAGGATGAAGGAACGGAAAAAAATCCTTACCAGATCTTCAGTGAGCACGGCACAAACCTTGTCAGGTTGAGGTTATGGCATAATCCATCCTGGACAAAGGAAGTTTACGATCCGGAAGGCGATCAGCTTTATAATGATCTCTATGATGTAGAGGAAGCTATCGATCAGGCAAAAGCACAAGGAATGGATGTTCTGCTTGATTTTCACTATTCAGATGTCTGGGCAGATCCGGGGACCCAGAGAATCCCAGCTGCATGGGAGGAAATTACTGATCTTGAGGTACTGAAAGACTCTGTTTACAATTATACTTTCAAAGTGTTGAGCTATCTGAATGACAAAGGTTTGATGCCAGAAATGGTCCAGATCGGAAATGAAACCAACTGCGGGATGATGTACACCGATGCACCAGATTTATTCCCTGAATTGGAAGTTTGCGACGATAACTGGGCGAATGCGGGTGAGGTGATCAATCGGGCCATCGAGGCGGTGAATGATGTTTCGGAAGATACCAGGATCATTTTACACGTTGCTGATCCGGCGCATATTGAATGGTGGTTTGGCGAGATGACTTCAAGTGGTGGCGTTTCTAATTTTGACATCATCGGGATTTCCTATTATCCATTTTGGCATGATGATGTTTCCATCAATAATTTGTCAGCTGAAATAGCCTCCTTCAAAAATCAGTTTAACAAAGATATTATGATCGTTGAAACGGCCTATCCCTGGACAACAGATGGCGATGACAATTACAATAACATTTTCGGGGGCGACGATCCGATTTCCGGATATCCCTACACGAATCAGGGTCAATATGATCTGATCACGGAAATTACACAGGAAGTGATCGATGGAGGTGGAATAGGTGTCATTTACTGGGAACCTGCATGGATCTCATCCAATATGAATGACCTGTGGGGAACCGGCTCATCGTGGGAGAATAATGCCTTCTTCGACTTTGATGGTAATGCCAACCAGGCAATGGACTGGCCCGGTCATATGTATGAATAGAATACAATCAAAAACAATGTAATGTTAATACTCTGTACTATTTCTCTGTGGCATAGCTTTACCACGGAGTCTCACAAAGAGCTTTACAAAGTTTCACAGAGATAAACCAATATTAATCGATGATGAAAAATTTCCGGAAAATAATGTCAAAATTCGTTTACTGTTTATTCATATTTACTTGCATAGGAATTAACATTCCAGCATTCGCTCAAAAATCCAAAAGCGATGTCTATATCGACAAAAATGGTGTCATGCGCTGGGGGGATTCGAAGGAGGAGGTTCATGGTTTTGGAGTGAATCACACCGTTCCTTTTGCGCATGCTTATCGCAATGCTGTCAAAAAGGGGATCGATCCCAAAAAAGCCATCGATCAGGATGTGTACCACTTTGCGAGATTGGGATTTGATCTGTACCGCGTGCATGTCTGGGATACGGAGATCAGCGATTCCGTCGGAAATTTATTGGAAAACGAGCACCTTGATGCCTTTGATTATTTGCTATCCAAACTAAAGGAAAGAGGGATCAATTATGTGATTACTCCGATCGCCTTCTGGGGAAATGGCTGGCCGGAACCCAATGAAGATACACCCGGATTCTCTGACAAATACGGAAAGGATGATTGTCTGACTAACCCCGGAGCCATTGCCGCACAGGAAAATTATTTGTACCAGTTTTTGAATCATAAAAATCCCTACACCAACCTGACTTATAAAGATGATCCGGGAGTGATCGCTTTTGAGGTTAGCAATGAGCCGCATCATCGGGGAACCCCGGAAAGCGTCACGGAGTTCATCGATAAAATGGTCCAATCCATGAGAAAAACCGGCTGTAAAAAACCGATTTTTTACAACATCAGTCATAGCGTGCACCTGGCTGAGGCTTATTTTAAAGCTGATATCGATGGAGGAACATTTCAGTGGTATCCGACAGGACTGGGTTTTCAAAAAGAATTACAAGGAAACTTTCTTCCGAATGTGGATAAATACGAGATCCCATTTGATGATGTCATTCAGAAAAACAGGGGCGCCAAGCTCGTTTATGAATTTGACGCTGCTGATATCGGTAAGTCCTATATCTATCCGGCCATGGCGAGAAGTTTTCGCGAAGCAGGGATCCAGATCGCCACGCATTTCGCCTATGACCCAACCTACCTGGCCTATGCCAATACGGAATACAATACGCACTACATGAACCTGGCTTATGCTCCTCAGAAATCACTGAGCCTGATGATAGCCTCGAAAGTTTTTCACGAAATCCCGATGTACGAAAGCCATGGCCGATACCCGGAAAATGCACAATTCGGGGATTTTCATATTAGCTACCAAGAGGATTTGGCGGAATATGTTACTGACGAAGAATTTATTTATACGAATGACACGGAAGCAGAAATTCCAGTTGTCAATAAGCTGGTGAAAATAGCGGGGTTTGGGAATTCCGAAGTGGTGCGGTATGAAGGACTGGGAGCCTATTTTCTGGATAAGATTGAAGAGGGAGTATGGCGGCTGGAGGTGATGCCGGATGCTATCCGGGTGGATAATCTTTTTGGTAGAAATAGTTTGAAAAAGACGAGGGCCGTCATCAAATGGAACGAGTGGCCCATGATGGTTAACCTGCCTGATCTGGAAGAAGATTTTCAGGTAGAGGCCATCAATGATGGAAATACCTATTCCACACAGATTTCCAATGGACAATTCAGCATTCGTCCCGGAACTTATTTGCTTAAGGCCAATGGAATTCAGACTGAGATCAACAAAGAAGACAATTGGAAAAACATTCGATTGAATGAATTCACAGCGCCGGAATCCACAATCGATCAAACCTATGTCTTGCATGAAGCCATTCCTGAATTAACTGTTGGGGAATCATTGAACATCAAAGCAGCGGTAGTGGGGAAAGAAAATCCTGCTGAAGTACAATTAATGTATTATGCTGGTTGGAGGCCAACGGTCGTTGAAATGAAAAGGGGAGAAGGCTATTCGTATTCCGCAAATGTCTCTTCTGATCAGATCGAACCTGGAATTTTCAGGTATTATATCGTTGTAAAAAACGGAGAAAACCATGAAACGTATCCGGCTGGATTAGCGGGCAAACCGGGTGACTGGGATTTCAGCAGTGATCAGGCTTACGAAACAAAAGTGTTGCAAAAAGACAATCCGGTTTACCTGTTTGATGCTTTCAGGGATTCGGATTACATGATGAGGACCTGGCTTCCTGGTTCGGGAATGACACCACTGGCAGAACCCGGAAAGGCCGAATATGTGGTAAACGTAGAGAAATTGTTTACCCCCGATCCGGAAAACGAAGAAGCTCAAGAGATCCATGATTATTCCATGAAATTCTATTTCAGGGATAAGATTGCCGGAAGAACTGATGATTTGGAAGGAAAAGATAAGCTGGTTTTGAAAGGAAGGTCTCTCAATGAAAAGGCTTGCATCATGCAACTCGCATTTACGATGAAAGATGGTGCAGCTTATGGCGGATTGATCACCGTGCAACCTGAAAAAGGGGAATTTGTATTAAGTATCAGCGATCTGAAGCAGGTTAAAATGGTGACACTTCCAAGGCCTTATCCGACATTTTTACCTTATTATTTTGAAAACGAAGATTCAAATCCTTTCAATATCAAAAATGTCGAAAGCCTCCAGTTTTCCATCGGTCCGGGCATTCCGGAAAACGAACTGGTAGAAAAGCATGGAGTGGCGATTGAGAGTGTGAGAATGGAATAAGAACTCTGCCGTTATAGTTTGAGCTTAGGTTTACAAATGAAATTAATAATGTCACATTCAGGGAATGGACAGCCCTTGTAAAAAACCTTGAGGTGTAAAGACCAAGCAAAATAGTAATATTTGCATTGCTGGAAGTTTAAACCAACTCTCGAACCTTCAATCCGGCGATAAAGTTTGGCATGGCTTCGATTGTCTTAACTGCATCCACGATACGACAAACAAATATTACGACCAAATAGGAGAGGACTTTTAGAACTCGAAAATGCAGGAATTCGACATGTTTTTTTAGTTTCCATGTAATAATCATTTAGTTATATTTACTATAACTAAATGATTATTTCATGGAACAAATTGTTGGCAGTATTTCTTTTACCCGGATTTGATTTCAATTCTGATCCTGCGGCAGCTATTTCTGCCCTGTTAAATTCTTTCCATTTAAAAGCATAATCTCCTAGGTATTCTGTGTATGTATAAGCTCCCATATTGTGCTTATATTTCTTGAGTTTGCGTCTCGCGGTTTTGATAATATTGTCAGCCCATCCAATAAAATCTTCTGACTTTTTACCATATTCATTTCTTTTAAATCCACAAAGTCCGGTTGAAAGTATATCCGTCCTCTTACAATTCTATCATGCTTTGTAATACACCTGTCGAAATGAATGATTGGTAGTGTTCGGTCATCCACAAGCCAGTATCCAAATTTTTCTATGTGGGTCAGAGGGATGTTCCTAAATTCAGATTTCCTGATTAAGTAAACTCTTCGTCCTTCCTTAGTTATGTCCCTAATAATAGTGTCCTCAATGGTGGAGACTTTGTTATCATAGTGGTAATATGGCAGAATTACTATGTCACCAAAAGTTTTAAGTAACCTGTCAAAGTCAGCCTGGTCGTCCTGATGGAGAAAGAAATTTATTTGTTGTCCCATTAATTAACTGTCATTTTGATGAATGAATTACCGCCAACGCACAGCTATGTTACGTGAGGAGAGGATTAGAAAGCACTAACCTCTCATCTCGCACATAGCCACGACTTAATTTAAAATTATACATTGTGGAGGACTTTCCAATCCCCACCAAGATATCCTGACTGATAAAACCCCATTCATTCATAGCATTTTTATGAGCTTTTTTGCCTTTTCAGAATTTTAACAATTCTATTATTGATGATTTCTGACAAGTTCCAATTGTACAGTTTAGGGTCGGTTGTGCTGTAGAATTCAATAATTACAGCATCAAGGTCTTGGTGATATTTTGCAAAGCTTTGGTATCCTGGAACCCAACCGGCATGTTCATACTCATAAATGGAAGAATATATTTCCTGTTCTCCGGGTTTAAACAATGATCCCTCATTCAATGCCCTGAGGAATGTACCCACATCTTCTGCTGTGGCGTGCATGCCATGATCGTTTTCCTTTAAATCAAGGGGGTATCCTACATGATAGCCACTCATCACATCCTCCATATTCACTTCACTTAGCGAAGCGAAGGTATTGTGAAGATTTAGCGGTGTTAGAATTTCTTCCTGTATGAATTGAAAATTGCCGTAACCCAGTTCATCATCCATGATCTTATTGATTAGAAGGTAATTCGTATTACAATATTCATAGTCTTCACCAGGTTCAAAGTTGGCCGGCTTGTCCAGAATCAATGCAAGGCTTTCTTCATAGGTCTCCGTTGGAGCTGCCCAAAAATTCGGAGCGTCCGTAAAATTGGGAATGCCGCTTCTATGCTGTATCATCAACCTCAACGTAATTTTCTCAGCGTTTTCGATTCTTCCCACAAGTTCAGGCAAATAATCAGCAATGGTTTTATCCAGGGAAAGTCGTCCATCACTTACCAATTTGGTGACAGCCACAGCATCGTATAGCTTGCTGATGCTGGCAATCTTAAATAATGCGTGTGGATTGGCCGGTATCTCGGATTCCCGGTTGTGCCAACCAGCAGCATAATACTGAGGTGGTTTGCCAGTCTGGTCTACATAAACAATCATTCCGTCAAATCCATGATCAATGGCCTCATCTAATTGTTCCTGAATCGTATCCGGTAGCGGAAGTATCCATGCCTTTACCAATAGCCATGGTACGAAGAATAAGGAGATTGCCGTGCCCAGCAGTAACACTACTCTAAATATCTGTTTGTTTCGTTTTTTTGTCATGTTATTGAGGATGTTTCTTGATACAATTGTGGCCAACGTTTCCTTGTATGATTCCGCTGCTTGAAATTCAGAAGAGCTTTCTTGTAAGGAGTCAACACAATTTTTTGTTTATAATTTTTTTGGTTTGTAGGAACGAGCAATGGATTATACATGTTAGCAAACGTTACGGTCAAGTAATTGTCAATGTCAACTAAGAATTGTTATTTACTTTCAATCAAAAAGGAGGCATGAATATGATTAATTAGCCACTTATTGTTATGCTTTTCAAGTATTAAAGTGCGCCTGTGAAACTCATCGCCTAATTCGAAATGTAAACTGACAACAGCTACATTTCCAAATAATTGAATTTTTCGGTCAGTTGGTGAGATGTTTAGATAAGGAGGTCCATCTTTTTGGTTGCGGACATTGGTAAAAAAAGACGCGAATTCTTCTGTCAGTGAGTCTTTGCCTTCAACTCGTTGCATTGAGAACGAGTTTCTTGGATAGAATACAGTTGCATCATTTGTAAAATTGTCCATAAATGATTCTAAATTTAGATCATTCAAATCTTTAACGAATGAAGTTAGCATCTTGTCAATCTCTTTCAGAGGCTCCTGTGCTTGATTACAACTAGTGAAATCAAACATTAGAATTAATATTACAATTCTTAGTTTCATATATGTGTTTAAATGTTTGCCAACGTTCAGCTATGATTTCGGCGTGGAATCGTCCGCAGGCCTCTTCCGCAGGGAAATCATGCTAGTTTTATGTTTTAATTTTAGTTTTTGCATTATTGCCACGCTGAATTAGAGCCAGTGTTAGCCACAGTTTAGTTTACAAAATACATTTCCAACTCTCCTTTTCCTTTTGCAAAGATCTTTCCACGAGAAAGACATGTAAAGTCGTTTTTAATCAGTTCATAGGTGGATGAAGAAATATTGATTTTACCTACCTCACCAGTAGATTCCATTCTGCTGGTTGTATTTATCGTGTCTCCAAAAAGGTCGTATGCAAACTTCTTTTTACCTACAACACCTGCCACTACAGTTCCTGAATGTATCCCAACCCTCATTTTCCATTTTATTTCATGGCTTTTATTTCTCTCCTCAAGGTAGGATAGCATCATTTGTGCTGCTCTAATACAGTTAGCAGCATGATTTGTCATTTCCTTTTCAAGGCCACATGCTGCCATATATGCATCACCAATTGTTTCAATCTTTTCAACCTCTGTTTCTTCCATTATTTCATCGAATCGACCAAAAATGTCATTGAGTTCATTGACCAAAGTGATTGGAGATATGGATGCTACAATCTTAGTGAAGCCTTCAAAGTCAGTAAATAGAATAGTGATATTTTTATGTCTTTTAGGAATTGTCGTTCCGCTTTCTTTTAAGTCCCTGATTATGTTTGCCGGCAGAATATTATGCAGAAGATCATCTGATTTTTTCTGTTCAGCCATTAAAGATTCCTCAGATTTATCAATTAGAACAGACAAACTTGATATGAGTATGAGGCAAATGAATCCGGTAATGCTGATATTAACTATTTGTGATATGTAAGTGTCTAATCCGCTAAAATGAGCAGTTAAGTTTGATTGAAACAATACAGTAGCAATCAATGTCAGGCAAGCTAGAATACTAAAGCTATGGGCTATATCCCTTGCCTTTCGGGGGAAAGTCATGTAAGGTAGGATAATAATCAGGAAACAAACGACTGCAACACCAGATGAATATCCCAACAAATAAAGAAACAAGAGAAGGGACATATAAGATGCCAGAATAAGCCATATGGAAGCCAGGACCCGCCACCCTTTCCTGTTGAATATTAACGCCATTAGAAACATCAATCCCAATAAAGCATTGCTCCCGTAAATCACTAATGCGTCTGTGAGAAAAAATGCAATTAGCATCCAAATTGCGTTATAAATTGCTCCTAAAAAGGATGCAATATTCGTTACACGCAAATATCTGATTTCGGTGATGGAAGAGTTATAATTAGCGCCAATGTCAACCATTCTTTGAAAGAATCCGGATTTTTTTTTATCATAAGTTGACATAAGCTCTACTCAATTTCTAAGGATTATTAACTTCTAATTATATTGTAGCTAAAGAGCAGCCATGATGAGTGGGGATTAGAAAGCACTAACCTCTCGTCACGCACATAGCCACGCCTTGATTTAAATTTAAAACATGTGGCGGACTTTCTAATCCCCACGAAATTATCTTGACCGATGAAACCCCATTCATTTATAGCGTCTGTTATGCTCAGATTTTAGCACCCCATTGGGACATTGAAAGTTAGAACTCTAGTTATCAGTTTACCCGTTTTGTCTGTTCCAGTTATTCGCAGAAAGTATCTGCTAACTCCAACAGAACTTGGATAGTCGTTTGGTGATTTGATTGTACGCGCATGTTCTTCCCATCCAGGACATTGTTGCTTAACAGCCGCTAAAATTTCGTCTACAGTTACTTCTGGAAACCGTTCCCAATCTTGAGTTGAATAGGATGCTGCTTGAAAGATGTTCGTTTCTGCAGTTGAAAGTTTAGACCAGTCCGAAGTGTAATGTTTCCAGTTCACCAAATCGCAATGTGGGCCTTCGTTCATGATGGTTATGCTTGTTTCGAATTGCATTTCCATTTTGATGTTCGAAAGTTGAGCGTTCGTCACCTTAATCGTAGAACCTTCTAGAGTTTCTCCTATTTCTATATCTACTTCTGATTCAGCCAAGAATGTTCTGTCCAATAGTTTAGATTGTTCCCAAAGTTCCAAAGGCTCGATCTCTAATGTGAAGTTCAAAAATTGAACTTTAGCAGTTTGTCCAAATGTTGCTCCAAAAGTTACGAGCAGCATGATTACTGAATTGAGAATTTTCATCTTGCAGTATTTGAGCATAACGATCAGCTAAAATGAGTATGTGTCCCAGTTGCCAGACTCGATTAAGTTTCTGTTTTGTAGATACCTTCCAAAAAGCTCTGTTCGCATATTCATTTTTAGCGCCTTGTGTGTGCCCGGCATGGGCATCTGGTATCGAAGATACCAAAATATTCCAGAGGGTGAAAGTCCCTTATGTGCGGGAGTTCCCGTTAATTGACGGGACAGGCTGTGTCCCGAAGCATTAGTAAGTCGCAAGCTCGATTGCTGTGAAGCATAGAGTGAAGGAAGCGAGACTGCCCCAAAGGGATGCCGTTGGCACAAACCCCGGTTCCAACGAACAGGAATTGGATACGGAGGCTTGACAGATCGGATGAGGTAGCACGACCTGTCCCGAAAATCGGGATCATACTGACGTCCAAAGGGTGGGAAACCATCAAGTATCTATCAGGTAGATCCAATGGACATTGGGGAAAGCCTGCCTGCCGCAGGCAGGGAATATGTCCTTACCCGGGGAGATCTCGAACTGTACGCGCTACAGATTGAGAAGTCAGCCGAGGTCGTAGTAGCTATAGGTTAACGAGCCCTGAAAAACGGGGAGGACTCACAAAGTAGCGAAGGACTGAACATTGAATCGTGCCTTAATTCGGGTAGGAATGCCGCCCTGTGCGGGATAGCCTATCCTTAAGCGGGCAGGGAAAAAGAAGAACATGATAGAAAAGGTACTACATTCGAAAAACCTCTATAAAGCGTCCCGCAAGGTGGTAAGCAATAAAGGGGCAGCAGGTATAGATGGTATGCAGGTAGGCGAATTGAAGTCTTTCATAGACAACAACCGGATACCCGTGATCATCTCCATCCTGAACGGGAAGTATGTGCCCTATGCTATCAGAGGAGTAGAAATTTCCAAAGGTAATGGGAAAACCAGGTTATTGGGAGTTCCCACCGTAGTAGACAGATGGCTTCAGCAGGCGGTAAGCCAACAGTTAGCGACCAAATTCGAACTTGAATTCGAAGAAGAGAGCCATGGTTTTCGTCCTGAAAAGAACCTTCATGGAGCAGTAAAACAAGGCCTGAAAAACATCAACGATGGGTATCAGGATATTGTGGACATTGACCTTAAGGGTTTCTTTGATGAAGTACAGCACTACAAGCTACTGCAACTGATCTACAACAAGGCAAAATGCCCGGCCACCTTATGGCTGGTCCGGAAATGGTTGCGTGCCCCTATCCAGGTCAATGGAAGGTTGCACAAACGCAGAAAAGGGATGCCACAGGGAAGCCCCCTGAGTCCATTGCTGTCCAATATATTACTGGACACACTGGACAAATATCTTAAAAGCAAGGGTCTGAAATTCGTTCGCTACGCTGATGACTTCAGCATCTATACGAGGTCAAAGGTAGAAGCCCGGAAGATTGGCAACGAAGTCTATTTGTTTTTAAAAGACAAGCTAGACTTACCTATCAATAGGGAGAAAAGCGGTATACGCAGGCCAAATAATTTTGAGCTATTGGGACACAGCTTCGTCCCTACATACAAGAAAGGAGAAAAGGGCAAATACCAACTAGTCGTGAAGAAAGGTAGTTGGAATAATCTCAAACGCAAACTCAAAGCGATAACCAGGAAAACCTTGCCGTATAGTCTTGAAGAACGGCTTCAAAAACTCAAAGAAGTATGGATGGGTTGGGTGAATAACTACCGGTTGGCAAGTATCCACGCAAAGCTCAAACAACTCGATGAGTGGTTGAGAAATGCGAAGCATTCATGAACACCAATTAAAGTAAACACAAAAGTGAATAAACCGGTTGAGGTACTGTATTTGGTCCCGATAGCTATCGGGAGAAGAAGCCGGAAAGAAAGCGTAAAAACCTTATACGACTAGGAGTGCAACAGGGTCAGGCTTATGCCTGGAGCAGGACGAGGATGGGGGGCTGGGCAATTGCTCAAAGCCCCATACTTGGAACTACAATAACACTGGCACGACTAAGAAGAAAAGGTTATGAGAGTATGCTGGATTACTAATCCAAACTTCAACCTGAGATTCAATGAACCGCCGTATACGCGACCCGTACGTACGGTGGTGTGAGACGTGTCCGACTTCCGGCGGAGGCGCATCCCGTCAGTGATCACTGGCGGGGCCGTCTACTCGATTGTAATGCGTTTTTAAATCATTCTTGAGATTAAAGGATATAAACTATAAAACCAAAAAATTATCCAAAAGCCCATATACCAAGTAAATTTTTTCTTATACCAAATAAAAAAGCCAAATAACATCCAATATAAGATGAACATTGGCCACATCATATATGCAGGTCCGAATAGATGAAATACGGTTCGGTCAAGTGCAGGTCCAATTAAACAAAAAGTTCCGAACGTTATATATTCTTTATGTTTTTGTGAATTCTTTTTTCTGTTTAAGAACGCCAATGTAACAAGGAGAACACTAAAGGCCTCAAGTGGTTTTATTAATTGTATCAAATCATTTTTCAAGGCATAATTATCATAATATATATTCCAAATTGTTAATGTTAATAGGTAGTAAATTATGATTCCAATAAGACCGATTTTAAAGTGCAACTTATAGTTGCTTTTCTTGATTAGTCTTGTTTGAATAATAAGAAGTGTAAACCAGCTAAAAGCAAAGAAAGCGTGAATTAAAAACTTCGGTTCAGAATTACTTTCTTGGCCTACATCAAAAAGCCAATTATCCGAAAATCCTATTGCCATTAGCAACCAGAAAATTAGGCTAAAAATCAAAAAGAAATTTTTTCTTACCATTTCAGTAGTCAAAATGCATTACAACGGGAGTCTGTCTCAAAACCTGTGTTAAAAATAATCATTTCAATCAAAAAGTGTTTTGCCGGGGGAGATACATGTAAAAATTGATGGGGAGCATTTTTTCATAATGTGTATTGTAAAATCTTTTAACTGCCCATTTATAAGATATTTTATCAAAAATGGGGAAAAACAAGCTGCCAAAAGCCTCAAGGAAGGCTTGTAGCTTATCCCTGCCAAGAATATTGAAGAGTCTTCGCAAGTTGTAGGCAATAAACATAAAGCCGACATCTGCCGATGCCTTTTCCATTGTTTTTTTGGTGATCACATAGTCAAATCCCCATTGCCTTTTCAGTGTGCCAAAGGGGTGTTCGACTATTGCCTGCCTCTGTTTGTATAGCTCCGGGTATTTGTCAATGTAGTATTTGTTCAACTCTATAGCCGGTTGAAATTCGCTGCGGTGAATGATCTTTCCATTGATTGATTTACTGCATTGATTTTTTACGGGACAAGTACCACATGCTGTGGTTTTGTATTGTCTAAACCTGTAATTGTTGGTGTTGTACCACCTTTTCGAAGGTGTCATGATGTTCCCTTGCGGACACGTATAGGTGTCGGAGTCGGGATCAAAGTTAAAATTGGCGGCATTGTAATCGGGGTTGGGCGCTTGTGCAGACTTGGGAGTATTAGGAATGGCGACCAGTGTTTTTATGCCCAGCCGATGGGCGGCATCGAGCTCTTTCCCCTTGTGGTATCCCTTGTCAAAGAGAACGGTGAAGCGGTTGTGTTTAAGCATAGATTTGGCTCTTTTCACCATACCTGCCATTGCCCTGGAATCATTTTGATTGGTGACCTGGTAGTCTACCGGGAGGTTGTTTTTGGAATCTACTGTAGACTGCACATTGTAGCATACCTCAGAGACAGATCCACGGACCATTATATGCCTGCTTTCGGGGTCTGAGGTGGAAACCTGCTTTTCACCGGTTTCTTTTATCTGTTTCTCAATGTTTTTATATTTTCGTTTATGTTGCAATTTCTCATCTATTCTTTCCTGGATATCCTGTATTTCATCCCCATCAGCCTGGGCCAGTAAGGCGGTATATTCAGCAAGTTTTGTTTCGATTAATTGTATGTGCCGATCAATCTTTTGTTGATTATGGTTGTTCTTTTTGGAATTTTGTGCCCTTAACCGTGTGCCGTCCCCTGCCAGGATAAGTCCACCGATCAGATCGAAGTTTCAGGCAATTTCTACTGTTCTTCGAAACACCCTCTTGATGGCTTTGGCATTATCACCCTCAGAGTTATCCGCAGGAAACTCTGAGGCCTCCGTGGGCTTCTGTCACGTCCTTGTAATGACAAATTTCAACATTTCCTATTTCTCCAAATTCATAAAACCTGGCGCTTGAGTATTCATAGTCCAGGTAGTCATCCGCCAGGTTCCATTTGCCACTCACGGGATTGTGATGAATATAGTCTAGAACTTTGTAGATCTCTTCCTCACCGACTACTTCTTTTCCATCAAATGACAATCGGAATACCTGGTGTTTCTTCCCCTTTTTTCTTTCATTTTCCTGGACTCCATTTGAAAGGACCCTCAGTATCTCCGTTTCATTTTGTTTCTTTAATCTTGTAACAATCTCATAAGCCAAAAATCGTTTTGCTTCACCCAGCACATGGTTTAACCCTTTTGACCAATCTTCCACATATACGAGAAGATGTATATGGTTGGGCATAAATACATAACCGCAATTTATGACTCCACGTTTGTTCATTTCCCTAATCCATCCTGGTAAATAATCATAAGCCTGGGTCTTTTCAATGAGATAAAGCCAGCGATAGCAAGTAAAGGTTACAAAGTAAAAAGTGCTTTTCTCTGCGTGTTGAAAATGAGTGGACATAAAGCCAAGATAGTAAGATTTTCAACCGTTTGTTAAGTTGTTAAATTAAACCTCTCTGCCCGGAAGTCTCAGAGTTTCCTGCGGATAACTCTGAGGAGGAGTAAATATAGGAAATTCGGCATGTTTTTTTAAATTGTTATCTGCAGTATTTTCAATTTGAGTATGTTTTTTAATAATATTTTTCTTCAGTTAAATTGCCCTTATTATCGAATTCCCTCCAACGTCCGGTTTTATCATAGTTATTTTTATAATAACCATCTGATTCAATTATTCCATTTTTATAATTAGCAAAATAATAATATTTGTATGGCCACTCCTTTTTAAAATTTTCGACTTCATCACAACATATTGGCTCATACTCGTGAATCCGAATTGTTTTTGTTAAATAAATTAATTCTCCTTTTTTATTAAATAATTCAGTTCTAATCGTGTCTTTAATGTTATTTGGGAAATAAATAATTCCTTCAATTTTATTGTTTTTATTAAAGTGTTTGTAAACTCCAACTTTGAGTTCAATATATCTCAAATTTGCAATTCCTAAAGAATCCTTAAATCTGAATACCTTATTATTTTGTTTTGATCTAATTTTCCATCCAGCCTCTTTCAAATCGCCATTATCATAATAGTCTTTGAAGTAATAAATTGAATCTATACCCGTATCCATTTTATAAAAATGATAAGTAGTTGAGTCAATTTTTTGAGAATATGAATAGTAATTGAGAATAAATAAAATGAATAATAGTATTAAGTTCCTCATTTTATTGCAGATAACGCTTATGTAAACGCTGTGGCGCTGAACAAATATATAATAAATAAAAGTTCATCAGCGCCATTGCATTTTTTTGTTAGCAGGCGTTTGTCACCACTTTCGTTTTAGTCGTATTCGAGTCACTATGTAGTTTTCATCAACTGAATCTTTACCTGATAATTTATTTGAATAGAATTCGATTCCATCATACTCTTTAGTCGCATAACCTTCATTTCCAAAAATAGTCAACTTAATACCGTACTTTTGTTCAACCTCTTTCATGCTGCTTTGTCCAAGTCGAATTCCTTTGTCAGTTGTCACCTCAGCTGGTAGAGAAAATAGAATTTCATCGAGTTTAACTTTTTCCTTTGTCCCTCGTTCGTAATTGAAAAAATAAGTAATTCCCTGCTTTGTCCTTACTTCTTCATGATTATACATAACACCAATTCTCCCCTCGTCCGTCCTGTAAAGTGCATGCCTCCATGTCTTTTTTTTCTTTGCAAAAATGTGTCGTCTTTTAATTTTTGACATCGTTGTTACACCAATTCTAATGTCATCAAAGCCTGTTTCATTAATTAATATCTCTTTTGAGTCAAAAGATGTCAATATCAATAGTCCCAAAAATGTTATTAGTATTCGCTTCATTTTTTTGAAATGCCTGCTAACGTTTCGTAAAAAATCGTGCCTAAAGCTGTAAAGAGCAAGCAAATAAGTAATATTTGCGTTGCTGGAAGTCTGGACCAAACTTCGAACTGGCATCCTTCGATAAAATTGGATTTGGCAAAAAAAGCTCTTAACTGCATCCATGAGACGATGAGCAAATATTACGGCCAATCTGCAGCGGACTTTTAGAACTCGATCAAGCAGGAACTTCGGCAGGTTTTTTTAAATGTTGTGTTTCGTTTTATTTCTCAGATACTAATTTGAATTCAAGTATTTTATTTTTAGCAATAGAATCGTTTTCAATTAATATGACTTTTATATTGTTTAAATAGTCATAGTTTATCTGACTGCTAAGATCTGATATATGTGGATCGACTTTTATACTATCACCAATCTCAATTACTTCCAAATAAAATGGTAATGGTCCAGGTTGCATCATTTTTGCAAAAAGACTTACTTTTTTACCTGAGCAGGCAACGTTTATGGTCTTCGATTTTTCAAATGAACTGAGTGAGATGTATTGTTCACTTTGGCAAAACTGAATCTTTATTTTTTTTAGCTTAAGTTCAGTTTTATTTTCAATTATTAGTCTTATCTCTGTGTCCCAAGTACTACAAGAAGTTAAAAATAGAATAGAATAAAAATAAATAATTAGATATTTCATTTGATTCTATTAATAGCCTAAAATTTTAACAATTCAATTTTTTAATGAAACACAACGTCTCTTGTAAAAAAAGTGTCTAAAGCTGTAAAGAGCAAGCAAATAAGTAATATTTGCGTTGCTGGAAGTCTGGACTAAACTTCGATTGCTTGTCCGCCGGATAGGAGGAGGTATCCATCGATAAAATAGGATCTGGAAAAAAGAGCTCTTAACTGCATCCCCGAAACGATGAGCAAATATTACGGCCAATGAGCCGCGGACTTCTATAATTCGATAAAGCAGGAACTTCGGCATGTTTTTTTACAAATTGTTGAACTCAACCTCCGGTAGCTAAAGGCCGACCGGAGGTATATTGCTCATAAACAAATCTTTATAGTTATGA
>CAJXNP010000024.1 GCA_913057175.1 uncultured Cytophagales bacterium | reverse complement strand
ACACCTTGAGTCTAAGGGCTCATTGTCTCAAAACCCCAACATCTCACTTCAAATATTTTTTAAATGCGTTTGCCCTGCGGTAAGACCCGATATCTGGATTTTTCCATTTTTAAATGTATATGGAATCCTGGGGGGCGGAACAACAGACACAGAGGTGAGTTTGCTCGAGCCTATAGGGTTTGAAACTACCCAACATTTTAAAGCAAAATCATTTGGTATTGGGGCAACACTCACCGGAGCATTGGGTCCCGTTTGGATTGCCTGGGATAACAATTACAATTTTGTTGGTATTGATGTAATTGTCGAACCTGTTCCTGCCTTTAACAGCAGTTTCAGGGTTGGGCATGTGATCAGGTTTCCTTATCAGCCTGAGAGATCCCTGTCAATTTGGGGTGGGGTGTTTTATCAATCCATTCAGAATGACACAGAAGGAAGTATACCTTTGCAGGATATTTTTCCGAATTTTGGCAGTGGTATTCTCATTGATTACCTCAATGATTGGGCAGAGAGTTTACCACCTGCACAAAGGGTCATTGTCAATCAAATAATTGATAAACTTGAGGAGATATCAAACGGGTTGAATCCGGGTGAAGCTACTGTAGAATACAAACTGGATAAAAGGGTTGCTGCTCCTTTTAATATTCTTTTGGGCGCCCAGTTCCAATTCAATAAAAACTGGATGCTGAGATCTGAACTTGGGGTTTTTGGTAAAAGAAGCCAATTCCTGTTGAACCTGAACTATCGTTTTCCATGGATTAAGAAGAAGTGAGGGGTGGGGAAGGTGTAGTTCAAAACTGAAAGTTGAAAAAAGTGTCATCAGTGATCGGTAAAATTGGTTGCGAGTTGCCGGTTACGGGTTGCTTGATGACAATAACAGCAACAATCAACGATCATACGGTTACGGGTTGAAAATACCAGCAACAAGTAACGAGGAACCAGTAACTCAATTAACTCAATCAACTAATTAACTCAACTAAAAGGTCGGGCGACAGAAGACCGAAGTAATCCATGCCGGCAACGAGTAACCAGTAACTAAATTAACCCAATTAAAAGGTCGGAAGTCAGAAGTTAGAAGACCGAAGTAATCCTTAATCTCAACATAATCAACTCAATTAACCTAATTAACTAATTAAGAAAATACCAGCAACAAGTAACGAGGAACCAGTAACTCAATTAACTCAATCAACTAATTAACTCAATCAACTAATTAACTCAATCAACCAATTAACTCAATTAACTCAATTAACCAATTAACCCAGAAACCAGCAACCAGCAACCAGCAACCAAATCAAACCTGAACTACCTCACCCACCAAAACACTGCAACCGATAATCAGAATAAACCATCCAAAAGACCTTTTAAGTTTCAGCCCGTCTAATGATTTTGAAGCAGCATTGCCAATAATAATTCCAAAGATGGATAAAATTGTAATAGATATTAGAAAGTACCAGTCAATTTGAAAATTGATCAAATCACCGGTAAAACCGATCAGGGATTTGAGCGAAATAATGAATAATGAAGTGCCAATGGCTGATTTAAAGGGGATGCCAGCTGTAAAAACTAAAACAGGCAAGATCAGGAATCCGCCACCGATACCCACAAAACCTGTGAGGAATCCAACCGCTAAACCTGATACAATGAGAATTGGGTTTAATTGCTTCAAATTTGGCTTAATAGGCATATTCTTTTTAAATATCATGCCCAATGCTGTTAGGACTACCAGTAAGGCGAAAATGCCGAGAATCAGGAGGCGCTTTGTAATAATAAGCGACTCAAATTGAATAATAATGTCAGGTATGGAAGGTACAATCCATGCTCTCGTAATAAAGACGCTTACAATTGAAGGAATACCAAATAATATTCCCGATTTGATATCGACCATTTCATTGCTGTATTTAAGTGCAGTCCCTACTATGCTCGTCGCCCCAACAATAAACAATGAGTAGGCGGTAGCCAGAACAGGATCTACCGAAAATATGTAAATTAAGATGGGAAGAGAAAGAACAGACCCTCCACCTCCCATTAACCCGAGAAGGACACCAACGATAAAAATGGATATGAAGCCAATTATTTCCATTGATCTAATATTTTGTTGTTAAAGCTTACTGAATTTTAGTATTGATGATCGTTGCAAAAGGTCCGTATTTATGTTGTTCTTCTGTGAATCCGTCAGCATAAGGGCCGAAAGGATGATCGTAGGGCTTGTCAGCGATATTTGCCCAGTCATCAGAAAGGTCCATCGCTGGTCTAGGCATGGAGTTTACGTATGCCGCCACGTCCCAGGCTTCTTCATCTGATAAGACAGGATTACTAAAATTCACCCCATAGGGCATGTTGTTTTTGACGTATTCGGCAAACTGTGTCAGGCGATATATCCCGGCACCCTGGTTATAGCTGTTTTTCCCATATAGCGGTGGGTAGATGTACTCCAAACCGTTTGGATTCATATACCCCTCGCCATCAGTGCCATGACATGTCTGGCAATACGTCATATATACCTTTTTTCCATTTACAGGGCTGGCCGGACGGTCAAGGAAGGGAAGCTCTGGCATACCAAAACCATAGGGGGATTCTTCTTTTGAAACGCCTTTTCCTACCCATTTTAAATAGGAAACTATGGCTTTCATTTCCCGGCTGTCTTCTTCCAGTTTTTGTCCGTTCATGCTTCGCTGGAAACAGCCGTTTACACGGTATTCAAAGGTTTCGTAGATGCCGGAGCGTTTCCTTAGTTTAGGGTATTCGGTTCGAACAGCGCCAAAATTGTTGGCGAATGGTTTTGTTCCTGCTTCGAGATGGCAGTTTTGACAATTCATTCCATTACTTATTTGTCGAACTTTACCTTTGGGTCCCAGGTAAACTGAGGTATGGACAATTAGTTCCCGGCCGTATCTGATTAGCTTGCCTTCTTCATTGTTTGGGATGGAAGAAGTATCGGGAGCCTGCCAAATATTTTCCGTATTGACTGGCGTTAGCTCCTTATCAGTAGCACTGTTTGTTTTGGTAGTCTGATCAATATCATGATCCTCCATTAATGGGGGCCTGCTTAAATTCAGGAAGGTAAGGCCTACGACGCTTATTAGTAGTACCCAAACCAGGGTGATTAATTTATTAAGGGCCTTGCTAAATTTTTGATCTTCTGACATAAATGAAATTTTCAATGGTGAGACTCCTTTATATATCCCCAGCCTTCGCTTTGCTTCTGCACAATCTCAAGGATGCCATCAGGCACTACATCAATACCCGGTAGAAGCATGTTTTCACTTATATTTTTTCGTAACATGGTACCATTGCACACTTTAAACGTCACATTCTCATGGCCTTTAAAATTTATGATGTCCTCTGCAACGGAAGATTGATTTTTTAGCACCATATCAATTGCACCGCCATACACCACTACCTCAAACTGAGAATTTGGATAGCTGGAGGCCATGGCTTTTACATGACGCATCGTGGTCTGATGAGTATTCTGATCTGTACTGGTAACATCAAAAACTATTTTTACCGGTGAAGATTGAGCTTTTACCCCACTAAACATTAGTGTCAGTATGATGATAGAAATGATCTTTTTCATGATAATTTGTGTTTTGCTTTGACTGTGAATAAGAAAGGAATACGCCTCATACATCACATAAAATGTGAACCGGTTGATTAGTGAATACTTTGTTTT
Source organism: uncultured Cytophagales bacterium (assembly GCA_913057175.1). Taxonomy (GTDB): domain Bacteria; phylum Bacteroidota; class Bacteroidia; order Cytophagales; family Cyclobacteriaceae; genus CAJXNP01. The sequence continues at coordinate 79,447 of CAJXNP010000024.1, read as the reverse complement.
CGGATTTGATATGAGGCGATGATCTTTGATCAATCCCTATTAGCCTCCTGCATAGCAATAGCCAAAGCCATGTTCTTGTGCACGACCGATGGCCCATACACCGGAGGGGACAATTTCGATCTCGGGTAGCACACCTGCCACCCATTCGGATTTTGTTTCTTCAGGGTCCAGGTTCATTTTTTGAGCGATCATTGAGCTGTAAACTGTCAGAGCCATATCGCAAACACAGAATTTGGCACCGCGGTTCTGAAGGTCTTTGATTCCCTGAATTTGCGGCATCGGGAAGTCACCTTTTTGGGGTGTGTAAAAGGTATTCCTGATTGACGGGGCTCCGGTTGAATTGTCCTTAACATTAAATATTTCCCCGAACTTATATTTCGCCCATAATTCATCTTTCATGGCAAAAGGAATTCCATTGTGGCGAAGCACAACCATTGCCAATGCATCGCTATCCGAGACACCGCTCTTATTATTGGTTTCGTAGTAAACCCAGGTCCAAATAAACGGAAAGCCGTTATGTGGTTCCGGAGCATCATAGACAATCCGATGACTTCCTTTCATACTTTTGAACCAAGTTTCAGCTTCCTCACCCAAATTGGCATTTGTTTTTGCGAAAGATTCAAATGGTTTGGTAAGAACAGCTAAACCTGCTGCCGATCCTACGGCCAATGATCCGAGAAATTTTCTACGTGAATTTTCTTTTACTTCTTTCATAGTTTTAAGATTAAAATTGAATAATTGGTATTTATAATTTTATGTTTTGCGGTTAATAGATCCTGTAGGACAGTTATTACCGTCTTGGTAAAACTTTTTTACTAGACATTAAATTTTTACATCCTTTCAAAAGAAAAGTCTGGTACGTGAACCAGCCCTCCTGTATGTTTTTCGTTCTGATATGCAACCGTCTTTTTTTCTTTGTTTCCGGGGATGTAGTATTGGTATGAATACCTGATCTTTTCTACTAGCTCCCGATAGTTTGAAACCTCGGTAATGTTGAAAGTGAACTCCTTTGGGTAAGATGTTTTTTGAATGATCTCAGGTAGGCAAGCGAGTGCCACTACAAAGGATAGGTTGATAAATAAATTGCGCATGGCTGATTATTTTTTGGTTGATTATTGTTGATTGATGATGCAAATTAACGGTGAATGACCCTGCAAGATCTATCGACCATGTAGCAAAGAATTATATTTATTTGTGCGCTCTGAAGGCAATATTGATAGAAATAAAATATCCTTTCAATCTCGTCTCAAAAACTATAATAATCGTCGCAAGAGGTTGTCAGAGGAAATAAATCGGGATCGCATATGCAACCCATCTTAGAAGAAAAAGCGAGTAGATTTGGATATGGTGAGTGGGAACGCTCTCCGCGGCTGAAGCCATTTCCAGTTAATTTTTAATTGAACTACATCGATCGTTTCGTAATCAGATTAAGGGTTTGTGATATACGAGCTAATGGTTTTCCATTCCTCGCCAATTATGTCTTGCTAGAGGAAAAGTTTTTAATAAAAATCAATTATCTTTTTGCGATCAACCATACTATGAAAGCCAAGTCAGTCATAATCAAATTAGCAAAGTTAATAGTCTGGATTGCAGGCCTTGCCATTATATTGGTTTTGATTGCGAATCTGGTTATTGATCGCCTTCTTAAGAAAAATGGAATCACCATACAGCAAAAAAACATTGAATTCCCTTCAACTCTCTATCTAAAGGGGTTGGACATAAAATCAGATAATTTTACGCTCCAAGCAGATAAAGTGGTAATTAACTGGTCATGGATGCCATTGTTGGAAGGGAAATTTAAAGGGAAATATCTATTCATATCACAGGCTGAAATCCATCAAATTGCTGCCCCAAATAGCGATAAAGACACCAGTTCCATCGAGCTTCCTTTTATTGATCTTGATAAGATCTATTTGAAAAATGTATACTATCAATTGATTGATCAATTAGATACACTTCAGCTGGAAATTCCCGATCTACGGATTGCCGGATTGAAATCAGATGGGACTATTCAGATTGACACGCTTATAAATAACGGAAGTCAATTCTCTTACGCATCGAATAAGGTTGAGAAAAAGCCTAAGCCCAATGGCAAAACTACAGACTCATTTGCCTTGTCGGACATTCCAAAGTTCAGTGTTCATCTGCTATCGTTTAATGACTGCGAATTTTTATACAAAAGCGAAGATCAGGTTTATTCTGTGAGAGACTTTCATTTCAACCTGTCTGGGTTAAGAAATAATGACTTGCTAGATGTTCAATTAAACGAACTTTCATTTGTTTACCAGGATACACTTCAACTTGACCTGACGCTGGACGAAGTTAGCCTTGAGCAACAAAATGGAGTCAGTTTGACAAACCTTGATTTCGATCTGCCAGGTCTGGGATTTAAGGCGCCACACCTTGAATTTTCGAATAATGGTGCTTTAAAAATAGCCGTAACTTTCCGGGATGCCTTTGTCCACACCCATTTGATAGAAGCGTTTTTCCCATCTTTTCAATTTCCGTTCCCCGAAGATGAACGCATTGATGTCAACGGTACTGCCTCATGGGAAGGCAACCAACTTTCTTTTGATCAGTTTGGAGTTAGCCTCGCTGAACATTCCTCATTCGTCCTAAATGGATGGATTGATTTTGGGGAAGATACGATCCTTTATGAATTAAATGTACCAGAGCTGCAAACCGTATCGACGGATCTCGATCATTTATTCAACCTGGGTTTGGAGGCCAATCAGAAAGCCATTCACCTGGCTTCTTCCTTTCAATTATCCGGACCGTTTGAAAACCTGGATTTGAAAGGTAATACTAATTTGAATGGTTTGCCGATCAGCATTACCTCCAAATTGGAACAGACTTCTGCTAAAGAAATCCTTATTCAATTAAATATGAATTCTGGGTTTTTGGATTTTTCACGTTTGGCAAGCATGAAAGAAACGAATGTAAAAACCGAACATATGTCTTTGTCTGCCAATGCTGTATTGGATTCCGGATTTAATTTGATGAATGCCGAAGCTTTTTTGACTTGCGATTCGCTCCTTGTTAACGACTATTGGGTTCATGAACCGGCGATTCGCCTGACGAAGAATAAGAGCACAACCTCCGTTATGATAGGTGCTGATCCGGAAGGTGTAAAATTGTTTGCTACAACCAATGAGTGGCCAATTGATATCAGTGATCTTCATTTTTCCGGATTTTTGGAGAGCCCCGTTCCCCAATTGAATGATTTGTCCAATCTGGTTGGTCAGGCCTATAGTAATTTTGAAGGACAATTCATTTACCATGAATCCGAACTCCAGTTAAAGCTGGGTTTTGATTCCCTTGATTTTCAGCCTTATGGATTATCCGACAGCTATTTGACCCATGGAAGCCTGTCTTTCTTCCAGGAAACAAATGGAAAATTGGGACTGAATTTAAGTGTTGAGGATCAGGAAATTGTGGGATTTCAGGCTGATAGCGATTTGATGGATTGGTGGAAACAGGACAACAAATGGGAGGGGGGATATCCTGAGGCGGCATTAAGTATGAAATTAGGGATCGATAGTCTGTTACTGTCGCAATTGACCGGTTTCTCTGGAAGTCTTCAACTCGATCACCTTTATCTCGAGACAAAAGATAGTTTATTGAAAGCTGAGATCGATTTGCCTGAAGTGCAATTTGAAGAGTATTTAATCAATGACCTGGCGGCAAATCTAAGCTATTCAGCTCATGACTATGATGGGGAATTGTTTATCGGGGGTATTGACAACCCATACACTTACATGGACAGCATTCGAGCCCGAGTCGATTTCAGAACACCGACAATAGCCGAATTTTCCCTTACATCCTATTTTCCGGCTATCCGGCAGGGCATGGAGCTTTCTTGCGAAATGGAATACCTGGACGATGGTTTTGTCATCCGGTTAGACAAGGAAAAGGACCTTCATTTTGGATCACAAACCTGGCGGGCGTTGGATAACCACGGGTTCCGGTTCAACAAGCAATTGGAGAATGTTTTAAGTGAATTTGCCATAGCCAACGATAATCAAAGAATAGATTTTTCATCCTCCGGTAACGACATGCATGTACGGATCAATTCTTTTGGCCTGGGCCCACTGGTTGGATTGTTTGCTGATGAGTTTCAGTTTCACGGGGACTTGAATTTAGACGCTACCTATCAAAAGGACATTGGGGAATTCAGCTGGCTGGGTTCAGTTAACGACATGGCTATCGATTCGATCGATCTCGGACAGATTAGTTCTGAAGGCATCAACAATCAGGAGGGATTTGAGGTAAATGCTTCCTTGAAACAGCAATTTGGCGATGTGCATCTGAAGGTGAATAAAAAAGTGGAAAATCCGATCCATTACGAAGCTGGATTGAGAAATTTTGACCTGGAAGCCTTAAACAACGTCCTTCCGGTGTTTGATAAATCACTTATTTTAAAAGGAAAGATCAATGGTGATGTACAAGGATCGTATGATGAGGAATTATTGGCAGATGGCCAGCTAAATTTGACAGATGTCATAGTCAATTATGGAAAATACGGAGTTTTTGCTGAAATGAGGAATGAACGGATTTACCTAAAGAACAATGAGATTTTGCTAAAGAAGTTTGAGATATCAGACAGGCAAGGTAACAAACTTTTTCTGGATGGCATGGTAGGTTATGAAAAGTCTTCCATATTCGATCTTCGGATTATGAGCGACCGGTTTACGGTTTTGGATGCCAACGATGATGCGGAAGACCTGAAAGGTAAAATAGACCTTGCGACAAACCTGAATATCAAAGGGCATCCTGATCAAATACATATCAACGGGTTTATCAATACCCTGCCGGGATCGGATATCGATTATCATTACAAAACCAACATCGCATTGAATGAGCTGGAAGATGAAATCACATTTAGATCATTTGATGAGGTAGAAACAAAACAGGATGAGAAAACAAAAAGCAGCAAAAAACAATCGGCTCCCATCAACTGGAATGTGGATATGGATATCGGAAATTCCAACATTTACATCCTTTTATACGAATCTTCACAAGACTACATCAGGATGACAGCCAGCGGCCAGCTTCAATTGCGACCGGGAATCGGGAATATGCCGAATGTATTCGGTGAAATAGCCAGCTCAGAAGGTAGTATTTTTTACGATGCACCTATGGTTTCTGATGTGGATATGAAAATTATGACGGCTTCGGCCAAATGGGATGGCAATATTGAAAATCCGGTTTTAAGTTTCCAGGGTGTAGAAAATTTCCGGATAGAGGCCAGTGAATTACCTGGTGGGGATCCAAATCGCAGGGAAAGGTTACCCATTTCGGTGCTGGCAGCTATTGATGATTTGAAGCTGAATGAGTTTGCCATCCGATTCGATATTAGCAGTGATAATGGCGAGGTTACAAATTTTATCAACAAATTGCCAAAAGACACCAGGGAAGCCTACGCCATCAACCTGCTTTTATTCGGGCGATTGGAAATGGAAGATAACACCCAATCAGGTTCAACGTACATGGAGGGTTTGGTAGCCAAATTGAATGAAATCTCAAGGCGGAACATCAAAAATGCGGATCTGTCATTTTATGCTGATAGTGAGGCTGAATCCGAATCGAATACATTTGGTACGGTAAATAAGGTAGGATATTCCTTTTCCAAAGGGCTATTCCATAAGAAAATAAGGGTAGGGATTGGAGGAAATGTGGATTTTAGTGCTGAAAATCATCCTGGAAGCAGAAAATTCAATCCGTTTGCAAACATTCAGGTTGATTATGTTTTAAGTGAAACCCCTGATATTACCATCAATGCCAGGAAAAGAAATACCTACAAAGGTGTGATCGAAGGTCAGGTAGATGAATCTTCCCTCGGAATAACTTTTCGCAAACGGTACCGGAATTTTTTCAACATTTTCAGAAAGAAAGAATAGGAATGCAGAAAACTTGGTTGAATATCATTATCATTTCAGGGCTTTTCTTCTACTCCTGTTCAGGAACAAAAAGCTTATCGGATGGAGAAGCGCTTTACACCGGGTCACGCATCCATATGAGGAAAGTTGAAGAAGGTGGTGAATGGGAGATGAAACACGATACTAAAAAGTTAACCAAGCTTTACTGGGAGCTCTGGGACCTGCCTAACGGAGCATTTTGGGGAACACCGTTTTTCCGCCTGATCCCAACCAAACTGATTATTTATAACTGGTTTTACACAAAAAAAGAGAGGAAGTTTAACAGATGGATGAGAAGGAATTTTGGCGAGGAGCCTGTGACCATTGAAGATGTTGACCCCGATCTGAAATTGCGCAAAGCCATCAATATCTATGAAAATCACGGCCATTTTGGGACAACCGGGTCTTATCAGTTGAATTATAACAAAAAGAAAAACAAGGCTTATATTCACTACTATCTTGAAATACCGCCTGCTTATACATATCATGATATTGAATATGTTGCTGACTCCCTTCAAAAATCCATTGAAAAACCCTTTCTCAATTTCCAGCAACAGGCCTACCTTCATACAGGGGAAGAGTTTGATTTGGACAGTATTAAACTGGAGAAAAAGCAAATGTGGAATTATTTTCAAGACCTGGGGTATTATTATTTTGACGAGGAATTTGTGGAAGTTGAAGCAGATACAACCCTGGGGAATAAGGAAATAGACATTCGTGTTCAGATAGATCAAGGTGTTTCCGATGCAAAAATAAGTCGTACAAAGATCAATGATTTTCAAATTGAAATTGATTCAATTACCCAGGGTAATATGGATGATAAATTTTATCGGTGGCAATCCGGCAAAATTAGAAAGGATTTGTTGGATACGCTGGTCCATGTTTCGCCTGGAGAATATTATTCCCTGAAGCAAACCAATCAATCAATTCAAAACCTTTCTCAGCTGGGGATTTTTGCCGCGCCGGGGATCAATTACAATGAGGTGGATGGTGATTCTTCCAGGTTAAATTCTGTTTTGTCAATGAGAACCCTCAATGCAACCACGATCGGTGTAAACGCAAGGGGAAATTATAAAAATACAGGGTATATGGGACCTGCTGTTGGTTTGAATCTAACCCAGCTGAATGTCTTTAATGGCGCTGAAAATCTCACTTTCAACCTGGAGGGTTACTACGATTTTCCTATTGGTGTGTATCGTGAACGGGTATCCAATTCATCAGGAGTTACCTTTGGGGCGGAATTATCTGCTCCATTGATCAAAACACCTTTTCAGTTCATCAACCAGACATATTCCCTGCCAAAGCAATCTGTTTCTTTAACCGCAAATTATAATAACAGAAGGGATTATTTCGAAATGGTGAGCTGGACCGCAGCCTATGGAATAACCTGGAAATCAAGTCCAAAGATTACCCATAGGATCAATTTGATTGATGTGACATTTTCGGATATCGGGAATACAACTGAACGGTTTGATACCGTGGTCGCTTCCAACCCGTCGCTAAGAAACAGCCTGATCGATCAATTCATTCTAGGCACCTCTTATACATTTCAATACAACAACAGCTCTACTGAAAGTAAATTAATCGGAACGTATTTTGAAGGAAATATAGAACTGGCTGGTAATGCACTTGGATTACTGAACACCATTTTTACCAATGACGAAAAAGGAGAAAAGAGAATTTTGGGTATTCGTTATTCCCAGTTTGCCCGCTTTAGTTATGACTTTCGTGCTTATTTGCGTTTGGGAAAGTATAATCAGTTGGCATTCAGGAATGTTGGAGGGATTGGTTTGGCATATGGCAATAGTGAATACATGCCTTATATCAGGCAATATTTTATGGGGGGATCTAACAGCATGCGCCCACTAAGTACAAGGACGCTCGGTCCGGGAAGATATATTGAGTTGGATCAGGCGGAAGTAAACCAGGTAGGGGATATGAAACTGGAGTGGAACCTGGAATTCAGGTTTAGGATTGGCCCCCGGTTCAACGGTGCACTTTGGACGGATGCCGGGAATATCTGGCTTTTGAAAGAGGACCCAAACAGGCCATATGGAGAAGTCAGGTGGAACAAGATTTTCCAGGATAGCTATTTGACAACGGGCGCAGGGATCCGGATTGATCTCAACATACTTCTACTAAGATTTGATTACGGTATTATCTTGTATGCACCGTTGTTTATCGATGGATATAAATGGGTTTGGCAAAATAAAATACCCCTTCACGGTCCGGTAATTGGGTTTGGATATCCATTTTAATACTCACCTTATAAGAATTGAATACCCCAAAGATCTGTAATAGCAGTCATAGTAGCCGTAGAAATCTTCTTCGAAACAAACTTCAGCACCAATGGTAAAAAAATACTCTCCTCTCCGGGTAGGGGTGCCTTCGACGTAGCCATCCCTTGTGAGCCTTAATCCGGGAGGTAGAATACCTCCGATAAGAAAATAATCTTCCAATGCAGGAAAGCATTCAGAATCCAGAAATACCCTTTCCTGGTAATAAGAATCTACCTGGCCGTCGTTGAAATAGTATGGGCTAAAGCCGTAGATCTCACATTCTTCACAACCTGAAAAGGTCATTATAATTAAAATCAAGATAAATATGGATAAATATCGGATTTTCATGGGTTGTTTAATTAATGGTGATGGAAATGGCTATTCCTGTGTTGATTATTGAGATCTTTTGATCTGAAGTTATTTCCTGCAATAAATAGGAGGAAGAGATGTTTACATTCGAATGATTATAATCAGCAAAAATTTTTGCTCCCAGGGTATTGGAGAATTGATAACCAAGATTTGCTCCAAGAATGAAGTTGAAATAGGGTTTTGTTTCAAAATCTAACTGTGTGCGCAACAGATTCTCTCCCTGGTCATTGTACAAATCAATCCGGATGGGATCAAAAATTGTGAACAGGACACCCACCCCACCTTTGAAATCAATGGTTAATTTGTCAGTTACCGGTAGCTCATAGAAAGCACAAACATCAGCAATCAGGGGATGATATTGGTCAGCGAATACACGGGTCGTAATATCTCCTTCCAGCACATCGGAAAATGCTTCTCCGATACCTTGTTCATCTACTTCCAATTGCTGATAAGAAAAATGAAATCCCACTCCCAGCCAATCGGGCCATTTGCTGAATGAAAACTTATTTTCAAGGGTAACACCCCATCCTCGTTGGGCAAATGCTCCGGACTCAACGTCATTTGAGCTAAAATCTCCAATTGGAATGCTGCCATGAAGGCTGATGAGGTATTCCGATTTTTGTGCTTCTGCTACAAGTACGATTAAGGAAAAGGCAAGAAAAGCCAATAGTCGTTTGATCATTTGAATGAGTTTAAACTTTAATAGTTGATGTAATTCAATTCCTTATCTACTTATTCGGGTAGAGAAATTGTTTTGAGTATGAGGCCAATCCTGTAGTGGTTGATGGATTTGCTCTTAGGGATGATTAATATAAGGTTTTATGCTGAAACGTGGTTTATGTGATGTTTAAAATTTGTTAAAAAGCTTCTCCAAAATTTATCAGGAAAAAAGACTGATCGCTACTGATCGCATAGTCAAACCGAAGGTTGATATCATTTTTACTGTCGATCTGCAACCTCAACCCAAACCCATAGTTGTAATGAAAGGAACCAAATGAAAGGTCTCTGTAGCTTGGCGCTACCTGGCCGATGCTATTAAATACAACGCCGCCAAACACCCAGTAAATAGGAAAGCGGAACTCCAGCTGCGAATCGAGCAATACATGGTCCCTGTACCTACCCCGATACGTTCCTCTCATAGAGTAATCTCCACCTAATAGGGCAAGTGACTGGATGGGTACATCTCCATGTTTTGATTCCGTTCTGAGTTGTGCTGCAATGGTTATCTTTTTAAAGGGGGTGGTGTAATAACGTATATCCGTTTTCAAATATTCATAATCGTATTCGCCTCCCAGACCCTTTCTGAATAACTGAAAACTCGCGTCTACATAGATCCCTGATTTCGCGTTCAAGCGGTTATCCCTGCCTTCCATTAGCAATTTCAAACCCAAACCGGATTGCTTGCCAATATTATGAACAAAGTTGATGCTGTCACCCGGAAGGGGAGGTGTGTCCATCCCCAGCTCGACATTATAATAATTATAGAAGTCATACATGAGACCCAGGTACCAATCTTTCCAGGTCCTGAAGAGGTAGAAAGTACTAAACTGCCAGTCGGATGTGATCAAGGTTCGCTGGTCTTCCAGGTTGGTTTCATTTCCTACACCAAAATACTCCATGGGGTAATCGGTGTATAAAAGGAAGGTGTTCCAAAGCGCCTTGTTCTTGTTTAGCATCAGGTTGGATTCCAATGCAATTTTGTATTGATCGTTTAAGGTGAGGTACCCAAACAAGTTCACACTGGAAGGCTGGGTAAATGCATCCAACTTATCTCCCTTGTTCAGGGTAAATGCATTGAATTTACTAACGCCAAATAACCAATTCGTTTCCTTTCCATACGATACATAAGGGACAGGAAAATACTTCATGTACCATTCCAGTCCCGCTTTGATTTTGTCTAACTTGTGAACGGTTCCGGTAGAATCACCGTCATCTTCAGGTACTTTTATACAGGTGGAATCACCATAAGATTTACTTTGTAATAAATATTCAAGCGAATTACCTCTGTTCTTTTTTAGGTATTTATTCACCTTTTGTTCAGCTTCATATGCATTAAATAATAGGAATAAGAGAAAGACAGAAGCTGAATTGAGCATGCCAGGTAAATTGGACAATCAGAAATTCATCACCAGGCCCAGACCATTGCGGCCTACCTGCAGGTTGAATTGAATATTTGAAGATTCCTGGTAACCCGAATTGTAATAGTCTACTGCCTGATCAGCATTTTTTTCAAACCACTTTTGAAACGGAATGGAAAGTACAGCACATCCGGCACCGATGTATGCGAGGTTCCAGTTAGGATCAGAATTCTTGTCAAAAGAGTCAACTACCGGCCACAGAACAAGGATGCTGGCAGCGGATTTTAAGGTGAGGGAAGCAAGGTAATTAAGCCCTACCGGTTTGACATATTCCTGCATGTTGGGATCATTTCTGAAAAGTGTGACCAATTGGGCCGGGGTCATTTCGATATCACATTTTTTGTAAACCTTTTTCTTGAATAACCCTTTTTCTATGATCTCAATGGGTTCGCTGATTGATTGGGCAAATCCAAAGCTGAATGATATTAAAATAAGGGTTATGGATAAAATTGTTGCTTTTGTCATTTAATTATATGGTTAAATCTGAGTTTGATATAAGATTCTGAGGTGTGTTATTTATTAACTTCATAATTTAGGTCAGAATTTTCTTCAAAAGAAAACATGATTTTAAGTTTTACACACCCCTAACCCCTCTCAAGAGTGGAATAACAGCGTTTTCTTTTGATTTGGTGCATTACTTTTATCGGATTCAGTTTGGATTAGTAATTATTCTTAGTTAATCAAGGTAAAACATTAGATGAAGGCCCGTATTGATGTAGGACAATTTATATTCTGATGTAAAGTCGGGAAGGTTGTCAAAAGTAGCCTCTACCTGTTCTTTTGCCCCACCGTAATCAGCAAAGATGCCAATGCCGGCATATTCAGATAATTTTAAATTGAGTGATAAACCTAGCAAATAAGTGAATGCCGGTACGCCTTCTGTCCTTAATACTTCGCTGAAAACCTCGTTGCCACTATTGTCTGTAATATTGATAACCATGGGGTCAATATTCGTAAACATGATGCCGATTCCCGATTTAAGCCCAAGGAAAATTTTGTCTGTCAGGAATATATCGTAAAAGGGGCCAATCATAAATGTGAAAGGGTTGTAATTGCCATCTATTACATCCACCGCATAGGCAGGATTACCAATTGCCTCGGTAAATTGTCGGCTTACTTCGTCCTGATCGAGTTTATTTCGTTGATAAGAAAAATGAAAGCCCAGATACAAATTATCCGGCCAGTTTCTTAAAGCAGATTTATTTTCAATTGTCACTCCCCATCCTGGTTCTGCAAAGCTGCCATTTTCAAGATCAGTTGATTGGTAATCTCCTACCGGGCTGCTATAGAGGAAACCTATGGAATAACTTTCCTGAGCCCAAAGATCATTTGCAAATAGAAAGATAACGGTCAGGATATATAATCGATTTTTTAACATGCGTGTGAGTTTGATTGTTTTTAATTGTATAGGAATCCATCCTGAATTTGAGTTTGTAATTCTTCCCTGAGAACACTTTTGTTCTTTAAAAGTGAAATTGATAAGAATTTTTCCAGATTAGGTGGCCTGCTTATTTATGTTTGGTCCCAAAAGGCGTTCTCTTGATCATGTAATCCAGGGCGCCGTTGTATTGATCAATGTCCGTACCGAAAGGTTCCCTTGTTTCAGAATATATATTTTTCCCTTCATCTGTGAAGATATTCAGGCTGACATGAACGTCGTATTCAAGAGTAGTAGTAGAACTACCACTTGACACTTCGTACCCTTTTGATTCTTTTTTATTGTTATCTCTATCACCATCTTTTTTCTCTTTGTCCTTATAGGAAGTTATGCCACTTCCATAAGTGGAAGATCCGGTATTTTGAATTTCCGTCGAACCAATTAGCACATATTCCACTCCCAGCATAATGGCCAGGTCCTTAGGCATGATGGTTAATAGTTCAGTCGATCCAATATTGTTTTGAGCTAAAATTGCATTTGTTGTTCGTGAGTCCTGTACAATCAACCCATTGGTATTATGTCTCAGAGAATTTACGCAGTTATTCTGGATGTTGTGTCCCATGGATTGAGGATCGACACCCGGATCATTGGAGATGATATCAAATGGTACAACGGCAATTTTATTTTGCCGGTCTGCAGCAGTAGTAGCCGATGCAGAAGTTGATGGAGCCGGGGAAGGTGCCTGCTGGGATTGGTTGAACACTTCTACACGTCCGCTGGCAAATTTTATCTGGCTTATGTTTTCCTTCTTTAGTTCGTACTCGAGGTCTTCGCCTGTGTATTTAAACTTGATTGCGTCACTAGAAACACCTGTGACTTTTCCTTCCTTTTGCTCTCCATTGAGCATAACTACAACGTCAGAAGCATCTTGCGCACTTACGTTTCCGAAATAACCAACTGTGAGGAAAATGAATAACAGAGTTGTTGATAGTCTAATTGATTTCATTGGTTTTTAATTTGGTGTTAATTGATGATGATTAATATTGATCCAATGAAATTAAAACTTTTGCTACATCCAATCAATGTTAACTTTAATAATTTGATTTGGTTGTCTTAACAAGGTCTTTGCCAGAGATCCAGTGTCAACGCTGAAGTTGCTTCGAGGAAAAAAAATCTGTATTGCAAAAGCAGGCTCCACTTAGACCAAGCCTTTTTTAATCTACATAAAATACAATTTCAGTAAAGTGGTGGTAATGGCTTTTACTTAACAAAACCTGGCCTATACTAGTGCAAAAGCACGCTTCGGAAAAAACGTAGGCATGGCTTTGTCAAAACATGCGGTAGTTTTCTCCAAAACGTGCTTACGTTTTCAGGAAAACATGCGGATATTTTTTTCAAAACATCAAAACGTTTTCTTCAGACCCTACGCTTTCTTGAATTCCAGCGTTTTGAGCATGTTTTTTAGCCTAGGGCCGGGTGTGAACAGAATCTTGCTGTTGCGTACGCTGTCTCCATTTACATCAGCCTCGTTTTCATAGCTTTTGCTGCTGATGCTAACCCGGAAATATCCAATTTTAATGGTAGCGTAGCTTCGAGGAACAACGCGGGGTTGCAAAAGCAGACTCCACTCAGACGAAAATGGGTAGGAAGATGGAAGACGAAATAACTTAATCCCTTATTAACTCAATAACCCAAGGCAAACGCCTTTATAAACGAAATCAAACCTTGCGTCAATTTGAAGGGATCAATTCAACATTCATGATCAATGTTTCTCCGGGGAACAAAGTGAGGTCGCAAAAGAAGACCCCATTTAGACAAAAGAGTTGTGTTCAGGTATTTCTTTCATGTTTTAACCGCTCTTTTTTAGCAAATTCTTTCGGACTGTAGCCGAATCTATCTTTAAATAGTTTGCTGAAATGTGAAACGCTATTGTAACCTACCTTGTAAGCTGTTTCTGAAACCTGATATCCTTGATCTAACATATTGCTGGCAGTGCGGAGCCTTGCATTTTGAATGATCTGAACAGCAGTTTGATCCGTAATGGCTTTTAATTTTCGATGAAGTTGTGATCTGCTCATATTTAATTTATCGCACAAAAATTCAACTCCTAATTGTTCGTTCTCGATGTTGCGATCAATAACCCTGTTGATATCTTGTAAAAAATCTGACAGCTTTTCGTCAGGTTCATCGAGCTCAGTCTTTGTTTGGAAATGATGAATCAATTTGTCTCGTTGATATAGGAGGTTTTTAATTCGGAGCAATAATTCTTCCGTTCCAAATGGTTTGTATATATAATCATTGATCCCAAGCTTTAATGCATCCAGTTTATCTTTTTCATCTGTTTTGGCTGTTAAAAACAAAAATGGGATATGATCAGTTCGGAAATCCTCCTTAATTTTTGAGGCCATTTCAAAGCCATTGAGTTCAGGCATCATGATATCAGATATGATGATATCAGGAATGTTGGCGATCGCCAGTTCAAGCCCTTCATGTCCATTGGTTGCCTGAATGACAGAATACTCACGGCTTAATAATTTGACCAGAAATGACCTGAGATCAGGATGGTCTTCCACAACAAGGATTACATTATCATTTTCCTTATGTACATCCTCAATTGTGTCTACTTGCTTTTCATTTTCTGTCAGACCTATGTCATTATTTTCTGTTGCAGGGAGTAATTCTCTATGATGATTGTCTTTTAAAGTATGATTCACCGGTAATTCAATCGTAAAAGTGCTACCAGAATTAATTTCGCTTTTTACGGATATTCTTCCATTGAGCTTTTCAACTAATTCTTTGCAAAACCATAAACCAATTCCAAAACCTGTGTGATCATGCGATTTGCTTCTTTTTACCTGGTAAAATCGGTTAAAAATGTTTGACAGGTGTTTTTCTTCTATGCCTACTCCTTTGTCGATTACTTCAATCTGAAGGGCCGGTATTGAATTTTTCCATTCTTTAGTGTACTGATAACGTAAATTGATTTGTATTTTTTGATCTGGCGGGCTGAACTTGATAGCATTTGAAATCAGGTTTTGAAGTATTTTTTGAACTGAACTTTGATCAAGATCCATATACAGTTCGTCAACAGCTGAATATAAATCAAGCGATATCCTTTTTTGGCTTGCGTGGTGTTTGAATTGAGAAATAATTCCTTTTACCTGTGTAACTATATCGGAGTATTCATAATTCAATTTCCATTGTCCGGACTCAACCCTGGCCAGGTCAAGTAACTGGTTGACTAATTGCATTAATTCAAAAGAATATTTTTTCAGGGACTTAAATTTTTCTCTGACAGCCTCCTGGTCAGTTTCTTTAATCCAATCATCAAGATTTCCCAGGATTAACGTCAGGGGCGTTCTGAATTCATGCGATATACCAGTGAAGAACTGGGATTTGAATTCATCTAATTCTGTGAGTTTTTGACTTTCACGTTTTTCATATTTTAACTGTTCATGTAACACAATTCGGGCTTTTTGGCTTTTGTGGATAAAATAAATGACCAAAATCGCCAGTAGAATATAGATCATGTATGCCCACCATGTTTGCCAAAATGGAGGATGAATCGTTATATAAATTTGCTTAGGTTGTTCATTCCAGATTTCATCATTGTTCGATCCTTTTGCTTGAAATACATAATCTCCAGGTGGCAAATTAGTATAAGATGCATATCCATTGGTGCCGGCATCTACCCAATTCTTATCAAAGTTCTTAAGGAAGTAGGAGTATTTATTGTTTTTGGGTTCAAGAAAGTCAAGAGCTGTAAACCGAAAAGATACATTGTTCTGATTGTGATTTAGTTCAATCTTTTCGGTAACATTGATGGCAGCATACAGAGGGCTTTCCTTTTGGAATTGATTGATGGGTTTATTGGATAAATAAAAATCAGTAATAATTATTTGAGGTACATGTGGATTGGATTTAATTTGATTCGGAAAGAAAGCAGTTATGCCATTGATCCCACCAAAGAAAAATTCACCAGATTTGCTTTTATACTTTGAATATCTGTTAAATTCATTGCTCTGCAAGCCATCTTCAACTGTATAGTTTGTAAATGAATTATCTGAAGGGTCAAACCTTGATATTCCAAGATTGGTGCTTAGCCATAAATGACCTGCATCATCAATAAGAATACAGTACACAAAGTTATTGGCTAATCCATTCCTGACAGTAAAATGCTTTATTTCCAATGTTTCCCGATCAAAAGAGAAAAACCCTCCACCACCTGTGGCAATCCACAAAAGACTGGAGTCAGGATGAGGTTCGATATCGAATATCTGATTAAAAGGTAAAGTAGCTTTTGAGTTGGTAGTCTGATCAAAAAGGTCTTGCCTATTTGTAAGGATATTGTACCTGATTAAACCTTTCATAGTGCCTATCCAAAAAACACCATTCTTATCACGATACAATGAATTGACTTTTTCCAGGTTACCAAATAATATTTTGTGCCTCTTGATTTTTCCGTTGATTGGATTAAAATGGAAGAGATTGCCAGTATTACATAACCATATCTGATCCTGCTGATCGATGTGGATCAGTGGTACAGAATCTGCCGGATCATAGATATGTTCACTTTTCCACAAAGTATGTTTTGTCAATTTCCCTGTTGATGAGGTTTGATGATACAAATACTTACCTGCACCAAAATACATATCATTTTGCTTGTCAATCAATATATCGCAGGCTATGGTAGGAGCGCTTGGGGCAAAATCATACCGATCCAGTGATTTAAGCATTTGGTCATATTGGAATACAATTCCATCGCTATCGATAAACCAAATTTTATTCGAATTATCCAAAGCAATGGAATAAGTACTATGAATGTTGCCGTTGAAACTTTTATCCAGGTGATGACTAAAAGATTTGTAATTGATCTTGGTTTTATCAGCTCCCATTCCTGCTGTTCCGACCCACATAAGGTTTCCTTTGTCTCTATAAATACATCGGATATTATTAACGCCTATTGATGCATCGTTCCCTGGAATGTTTACAATTTTCTTATATAAGCCTGTCTTTGGTTCAAATAGCAACAAGCCAGCATATGTCCCCATCCAGAGTACACCGTTTTCATCTTCTTCAATATCACTCACAGCCCCTTTCCACGATTGTTCAAAGAGACCGTCAGGATAGCTATACACATAAAAGCTATCCTCATCATTCTTGTTTAAGCTATGCTTAACCATTCCAAAATGAGTTCCGAACCACAGAGTCTCATTTTTATCCTCCAGGATGCTTATTTGAGGTTCTTTCTCTAGTTGAAGACCGATATCTATATTATTGAAGACAGCTTCTTTGGGATTTGGGAATTCACCTGAGGATTTTGCATACAAATTATGTATTCCCGATTTTGTTGCAACCCACATTGTATTTTCTTGATCCACTAAAATGTCCAGAAAGAGGTTGGTGTCATCAGATTTCTGTTTTTTCATATCAACCAAATAGGGGCCGGTAAATACGTAGGATGTTGAAGGCTGATTATCAACATTGTTGTCTGATGCATGATTAGCTGTACCTTTTTCATGGATTCTAAAAAGTCCTACACCATTTACAACTATCCAAATGTCTCCGTTCCGATCTTCACTAATGTGTGTAATGTCATTTAAATGAGATTTTAAGATGGAAGGACCGGACACTTGATTAAAAGTATCTCTATGTCTATTATATACATTGATTCCATTGGCGAGTACCCATAAGTCACCTTTTTTAGATTGAAAAATATTATGGATATCGTTGCCAGATATCGAACCGGGAAGGGTGGGGTCATTTCTGTAAACCCTCAATTCTTTTCCATCATATCGATTTAAACCATCATTAGTGCCCAGCCAGATAAATCCCTGGTGATCTTGTGCTATCTTTTCTACAAGGTTCTGGGATAACCCATCATTGATTGTCAAATGTTTGAAAAACAGGTTTTCATAAGGATCGCTTGCAATTGCCAATTCAAACCGTACGACAAAGTATAAAGCCAGATAGAATATTGTGGTAATCTTCATGAGATACCGTTCAGCTAACAGAAATATTTAAGAAATGGAATATAAAGAACCCATGAAACAAAATCATTAAAAATCGAAACAAAAACGACAATCATATAGGCTATTCATATTATAAATTTGTTTGAAATTGAAAGAATTGATTTAGCAAAGCTTGTATCGGGCAATTAATTCGTAAATAAAATTCAACAAAACAAAAAAATTGAAAGCTTTAGTTGCTTACAAATTTAGCTTCACTACCATAATAGTTACTTTATTTAAATAATTAGAGAGTCCGATAATGTTTTGAGCTTGGATGAAATCGTCTGATTATTGAATTACCACCATATGACCATAGATCACAAAAATTGGAAGTTGATTAAATCAACCCATATAAGGGAAGATTTTGAAGGGTTTGATGAAGAAATGACTTTTGAATTAATAGATGGGACTTATTATTATCAAAAGTTTTACAAATATTCAAGTTGTTACCTGTACAGACCATCTGTGAACATATATAAAAACGATTCTGATCTGATTATAAAAGTTGATGGGATGGACGATTTTGTAGAAGTCGAGGAAACGACCGGATATGAAAGCCGGATCATCAATGAATTTAATGGTTGGTCACATCATGCAATTTTTAAACTGCAAAATGGACAAGTGTGGAAGCAGAAAAGCAAATCAAATGAATATTTTCCTGATTTTCGTCCCAGGGCGGCAATTATAAAAGTTGGTAATACACACATGCTAAGTATCAAAGGAAAATCAGTTCGTGTAGAGAGAGTATATTAAGATGTTTCGATATCCCGGTAGGGTGAACCATCGTTTTTGCAGGGTCTTCGATCGAGACCCTGCTTTAATTTTTTGAAATTGGTTTGAATAATAATAAACCAAAAGGTCATTTATCAGTATCAATTAATAAGGCAAATCAATTAACGGGAATTATAGGATTTGTCAATAATGGGAATTTTTGTCGGTTTAAATGCCAATTCGATTGTGAGTGAATTTTAGCATTGTCTAAATGCTCGATAAATTCAACCGTTATTCAACTTGGTACAATATCCGGTATTTATTCCGTCTATGTAATATTTTGTCATGTTCTTGCTGGAAAAGAGGGGTATACTTCCATTTATTTGCAGTATTAAAACCAGCAATGAATATTGCTAGCCATAAGGGAAGGTAACGGGACTTTCAATGAATGTTTTTTAAACATAGGTTTTCTGAAAGACCTTCCGGCTTATTAATAGTTTAAATTATTTCTTACAACTTTTAAAATTCAAAATATTTCTGATGAAATATGTCATCTTGTTTTTTGCTTTTTTTTCAGGTTTATCAGCATCTAATTCACAAAGTCACGTCATATCGGGTGAGGTACAGAGTGCGACGGATCAAAGTACGATTCCCGGCGCCACGGTAGTTCTGGAACACCTGAAAGACTCGAGTATGATCAATGGTGTGGTAACGGATTTTAACGGCCATTTTGATCTTACAAAAGTTCAGCCGGGCAACTATTTGTTGCGCTTTCAATTTGTAGGTTTTAAAACACATCGAATTCCCGTTAACATTACCCAGGATCTGAATGTTGGAGTAGTAAAGTTGGACGAAGAGACAACTGAGTTAGAAGAGATCGTTGTAACAGCCAAAAGAATGTCCAGTCAGCAAAAGGGAGACACGACTCAGTTCAATGCTGATGCTTTTAAAACCCTCAATGATGCAAGTGGAAAAGACCTGGTTCAGAAAATGCCGGGGATCACCGTACAGGACGGAACCATTCAGGCACAGGGAGAACAGGTGACACAGATACTGGTCGACGGAAAACCATTCTTTGGCACGGATGTGCAGGCCGCTCTTCAAAACCTCCCTGCAGAAGTAATCCAAAGCATACAGGTATTTGATAAAAAGAGCGATAAGGCTGAGTTGAGTGGATTTGATGATGGTGAGAGACAAAAGACAATCAATATCGTTACCAAGCCGAACAGAAGGAAAGGCCAGTTTGGAAAATCAACCGGAGGTTATGGATCAAATCAGCGCTACCTACTTGGCACGAGTGTTAACCTGTTTAATGAAGACAGAAGAATCACCATTACCGGCCTTAGCAATAATGTCAATGCGATCGAGTATTCAGCCGATCCAAATAGTCAGGGAGAGAGCAGGACACAAGATGGTATCATTACTACCAATATTATCGGGGTTAACTTCAGCGATGACCTTGGAGAGAAAATTGAATTGACTGGTAGCTACCTGTTCAGTCATAAGGAGAATGAAGGATATTCATCGCTTACAAGAGGTTATGTTCTTACTGATAATAATCAGGTATACAGGCAGGAAAGTAAGGATAATAAGAAGAATATGGATCATGTATTCAATCTTCGGTTTGATTATGACATAGATTCCATGAATAGAATTATTGTAAGACCAAACGTTTCGCTTAAACACGATAATAATAATTCTCACTTTCTGGGAAATACACAGGTGGATAGCGGACCACTTAATCAGACAGAAAACTTATTGACTTCCTCCAATTCCGATTATGATTTTAATAATTGGGCCTATTACAGTCACAAGTTCAGAAAGAAGGGAAGAGCTTTTACATTCGGTTTGCACACCGGATACCATACCAATAAGGATGATGCCGATCGTCTGGGAGAAAACGTGTACTACGGTGAGGAGGAAAAGAATCAGACCCTGGTTCAAAAAAGTCATCGTGACAGAGCGGGCATTTCATGGGAAGGTCAGTTTTCCTATACAGAACCAATTGGAGAGAAGGGTCAGATGGAATTGGAATATGAAATTGGCAATAAGCTAAATGATTCTGATATGAGGACCTATGATGTGACAGAGGAGTTGAATCAACCCGAACCGACTTACGTATTGGACTCTGCACTCAGTAATACGTTTAAGAGTGACTACATGAAGCATGAGGCGGAAATCGGCTATCAGTACAGACATGACAAATTAAGGTTTGTGGTAGAGGCTGAATATCAACAGGCTCAACTACAGAATGAACAATTCTTTCCGAAGCCTTATGAAATGCAACCCATCTTTCAAAGTATACTTCCTACGGTTCGTGTAGATTATGAGTTTTCAAAAACAAACAGGATCGAATTTGACTACGACACGTGGACAAGAGAGCCTTACATTGGTCAATTGCAGGAAGTGATTGATAATTCCAATCCGTTACACCTTCGTACCGGTAACCCCGATCTGGATCAGTCAATGAACAACCGGTTCAGGATTCGCTACCGGGGACATGATCCTGAAAAGGAAAAATCTTTTTTTGTTTACCTGGCATCCAGCTTCATCCAGGACAACATTACCAATAACACCCTTGTTGCGGAAAGCGAGATAGAAGTCAGTGAGGGAGTTGTGTTGCAGCCAGGTTCACAGCTTTCACGGCCTGTAAATGTGGATGGGTATTGGGATTTCCGGTCGTATGTGAATTTTGGAAGACCAATTGAGCGAATTAAGTCCAACATGAGTGTGTTTGGTTCGATCAATTACACGAATAATCCAGCCATGGTTAATAACGAAGTTAATTTTGTTAAGTCAGGTAATATCAGGGCCGGGTTTTCCTTCAGTAGCAACATCAGCGAGAATGTAGATTTTTACTTCCGAACCAGGTCTAGCTTTAACGACGTGGAAAATACTTTACAACCTTCCCTCAGCACCAATTACTTTAACCAATCCACACAATTCAGTTATGATTGGATTATTTGGAGGGGATTGACCTATAGAATGGACCTGAACCACCAGGTGAATGCCGGATTGTCAGAGGGCTATGACACTAATTTCCTTTTGCTCAATGCCAGCATAGGAAAAAGAATATTCAACAATCAGCGCGGTGAGATCAGCATGAATGTTTATGATCTGTTGGCTCAAAACAGCAATATTCGAAGAAATGTTACTGAAGTTTATGTGGAGGATATCCAGTCGAATGTGCTACAACGATATTTTATGCTGACATTCACCTATAACTTCCGTCATTTCAGCAAAGGTACCACGATGGAAGATTACGAAAAGCTGCACAGCCAGGAGTGATTGAGAAATAATAGCTAATTCATTGATGAAATCGATTTAAAAAGTTTATGGCTAAAGCCGGTTTAGACAGTTCTTATTAGCCACGAGCTTGCCAAAGACATCCCTTGGGGAGAAGCCGCGTGGCAATTCTATTGTAATGAAATGTTTACGAAAAGATCCACGATTTTAAATGGTCTGGTCCCGACAGCATGTTGGAAGATCTTGAATCAGATCAGATCTTTTTCAATGTCAATGAAAATGTAGCAGTTATCCCTGGCACTACCTAATAGCTTTTCCGATTAAAGCATTTGACATGATAGTTTTTAAAAATTTTGATTTGCCAGAGTTCACGACTTTTATTTTTTCAAGGGATGAAATTGAGGTTCAAAAAAGGAACCGACGTCCGGTATTGCTGTTGGATCAGTTTATCGGTCAACCTGGATCATTTGTTTTATTTTTCTACTTCTCCGAAAATCACAAGGTCCTTCTTTCAGCATTTGAAAGCTGATTCTTAGCCCGCACAATTTCTAATTAGCTCCACGTTGTGTTTTGGATTTGCTGCAGACAATGCTTCAATAAAAACCATTGCTGTTGTAGCTGATGCCGGAAATGGACTTGTTTTATAAACTCTCACATTTCCATTCTTGTCGTTTCTAAATCATGAACAAATGGCTGATTGTAAAATCGTTTGCCGGTTGCTTTGTACAATGCATTTGCGACAGCGGCAAATGTCGGAGGAAACAATGGTTCGCCGAGTCCGGTCGGATCATGCTCATTTTCAACAAAATGGATCTCTATCGATTTCGGAGCTTCTTTCTGCCGGATCATCTGGTACTGATGGAAATTGTTTTTCTCCGGCTTGCCATCCTTAAATGTCATTTCACCAAACAGCGCATTACCAATGCCATCTACAATGCCGCCTTCACCCATGTTGGTGGCTGCGTCAGGGTTAATGACAATACCACAATCAACCGCGGCATACACGTTATGAACAACAGGTTTGTTGTCTTTCATCTCCAAATCGAGCACTTCGGCAACGTAAGTATTATGGCAAAAATAAGCCGATACACCTCTGTGGATGTTTTTCCTTGTTTCGGTCCAGTTTGACTTTTCCCTGACCAATCTCAACACACCGGAAAGGCGCTCCGCATCATAGTCATTGTTTTCACCGACCGGGTTGTTTTTAGCCCGATCCAGTAATTCCAAACGAAAATCAATGGGGTCTTTTCCCGCCAGCTCCGCTAATTCATCCATAAAGGATTGCTCTGCACCAGCAATAAAATTAGACCTGGGCGCCCGAAATGCTCCAATGGTAATATTGGAATTCAGTGACCAGCCCTCTGCCAGGTAGTTGTCAACAGCGCCTGCCGGAAACCGGTTGGCAGCTACCGCGTGTTCGGGGATGCCCCCACCTTTTACATGAAAAGCAATCAAATTATTATCCTTGTCAAGTGCGGCTTTGTAAGTTGCTGTATACGTTGGTCGGTAAATGCCATACGTCATATCGTCTTCACGGCTGTAAATCGTGAGGACGGGAGCATTTACTTTTTGTGAAATCAATGCGGCTTCTACCATGTGATGGCCATACGCCCGCTGACCAAAACCTCCGCCCATTCGCGCGAGGTTGATCTTAATTTTCTCCTTTGGCATGCCCAGGCTGGTGGAAAGCGCATTCATAATAAATTCAGGGGCCTGGATGGGGCCATATAATTCGGCTTTATCAGCCGTCACATCCGCAAAACAATTGACCGGTTCCATGCAGTTGTGTGCCAGGTAGGGTGCGGTATAGGTGCGTTCGAGAACTTTGTCAGCTTTTTTAAATGCTGTTTCAGGATCGCCATCTTTTCGAAGTTCCTGTGCGGCTTTCCTCGACATTTGTTCCATTTGGTAGGTGTGTCCGTCGCTGCTTTCCAGGCCGGCAGGCATCACAACCGTTTCTTTTCCCCGCCAACCTTGTACATCAAATGTTTTTTCCGGTGCATTTTCCCACTCAACTTTCAGTGCTTTTTTGGCATTCATCACTTCCCAGGTTGTGTTACCAACAATGGCCACCATATCCGCAAAAGAAGTGGTGTCAAACCCATTCCTTTCGTAATCATCGCGAAGGTTTTGGAAAACGAACACATCCCTGATACCCGGCATGCTCTTTACAGAAGACTCATCGATTGATTTTACTTTCATGCCAAATGCAGGAGGGTGGACGATCATGCTAATCAGCATTCCCTCTTTTGTGTGGTCCAGCGAAAACATGGGCTTGCCGGTTACGATGTTTTTACCTTCTACATTTTTCCGGGAGGTGCCAATAATGTGGAACTCTTTTATTTCTTTCAAAGCAACTTCCTCTGGTACGGGAAGCGTTGCTGCAAGGGAAGCCATCTCGCCGTATGAAGCTTTATTGTCAGATGCTTTATGGATCAGCATCCCATTTTCGGTCGTGATCTCACTCGCAGGCACGTTCCATGTTTGGGCCGCAGCATCGGTCAGCATTTGCCGGGCGGTTGCTCCTGCGGTTCGGAGTGGTTGCCAGCCGAGACGGATACCCTGGCTGCCACCGGTAAATTGCCTTTCAAATCGTTCAGGGAAGAAATCGGCCTGCTCAACCAGGACGTTCTTCCAGTCGACATTCAGCTCATCTGCCAGGATCATCGGCATGGAGGTTTTGACGTTAGACCCGAATTCCGGATTGGGAGACATAAGGGAAACGACACCGTTTTCACCGATTTTGATGTAGCTGTTCATTTCAAACCATTCTTTCGGAAGGGTCAGCACTTCCTTGGTGGTGGTAGGTTTGCAACCCGCCAGCCAGTTAAAAGTGAGCATCATGCCACCTCCGGCCAGTGCGGACGCTTTCAAAAATGATCTTCTATTGATGGATGTTTTTACAACAGTCATGTTCGGGAGTGTTTAAACTTTTTCAGATTTGGCAGCGGTTTTAATGGCCGCCTTGATTCGCAGATAGGTACCACAACGGCAAATGTTTCCATTCATGGCCGTTTCAATTTCTTCATCCGTCGGATTTGGATTTTTATTCAACAAACCCGCGGCATTCATGATCTGACCAGCCTGGCAGTAGCCACACTGTGGAACGTCATGCTCAATCCAGGCTTGCTGAAGTGGATGATCGCCATCTTCCGACAACCCTTCGATGGTGACAATCTTTTTATCAGCAACTGCGGAAACCGGCAAGCTGCATGACCTGACGGCATTATCTTCCAGCAGGACCGTACATGCCCCGCATTGCGCGATGCCACACCCATATTTGGTTCCTTTTAATCCGATAATGTCCCGTAGCGCCCATAAAAGCGGCATCTGAGGGTCAATATCCACCGTGTAATTCTTTGAATTGATGTTTAAACTGAGAGAAGCCATAGGAATGAGATTATTTCAATTTAAGTTAAGGATATCCTGTTTATTTGTCAATTTATAAAAACGCTTTCCGTTTTGCTTATGCTATTCAAACAAATCATTACGAAATTCAAATAATTAATGAATTGTACATTTCCAAGGTTGTTTTCACATGGAGAGTTTGGTCGGTGAGACACCAACCAAGGATTTACCAAATTATATCCATTCCCAAGGTTGGTGTCTCACCAACCTTTAATACCTGTTGTGTTTATTCAACCACCTTTTTAAAAATATCCTTCATCGTATCAAAATCCAATTCACTCATATCAACCAGTTTGAGTGATTTGACCATGTCAAATGTAGCCGACTTGTAGTGTTTGAAATGCGGGGTTTGAAGGTGGGATTCGTAGGCCTCTTTGGTGGCATATATTTCCAGGATCCTGATTTCGGTCGGTCTTTCCTTTTCATATATTGGGAAGATGCAAACAACACCCGGCTCTAACCTGATGGAGGCTTCCGCTTCTTCTTTGAGGATTGAGATGTATTCATCGATGTGCTCTGCTTTTATTTCCAATTCTGCGATTCGAACCATCATTTTATCCGGGTCAATGGTTAGGGAATTTGATTGGGCCCGGCTGTTATTCAGGAAAACGATTGTCATAAATAGAAAAGTGATAATGCATTTGAGGGTCTTCATGATTTGTGTTTTAAGAGCAATGTTCAATGGGAATTAATGAGTCAATCTATCAAACAAATTTTGACGATACAAAATCTTACTTGTCATTCCATCTGGTTTTAGTGAGATCTTTGACAGTGGCTCCAAGTGATTAGCACTTACGTCCATCGAAGGATCGTCACAACAGACCCCGCTAAGATGTAGTGGTTTTAAAAATATTATATCGATGGAGGTGATATCTACATCGAAAAATACACTAACTATAGTCAAACTGTTAAATGTATGAGAAATGTAATAACATCATGTGGTTTATTGCTTGTCGCATTGGTGTGCATCAATTGCGAAAAAGTTGTAGAACCCATCACCCATGGAGATTATTATATCACCAATAATACTACTGACAAACTGCATGTTCGTGCATTTTATGATTTCAATGAAGAAGAAGATTTGTTGGTCAATGAAATTAATCCTGGGAGTAAAGTCCATATTTTTACCTTTACCGAAGGAACTGGAGGGCATGTTATGCCGTCAAATGCCTGGACCGATTTTTATATTTATTCAGGGTATATAAGTGATAGTACGATTATCTATTCGTGCATTGAAAATAGTGACTGGGAATATGAAGGAACAAATAACGGGGGTCACCTGATTTATAACCTTAAGATTGAATAAAGATTTTATTAGTGTCTGACTGTCAATTAGGTATAAGTGAGGTCTTCCAAAGAGACTCCACTTTAGCGCAGGAGCCCTACATCTCCTGTGGTTCTTCTTCTTTTACACTCTCTATCCAGCGATCAATTTTAGCTCAAAAATATCCAGCGGAGGACAGCCATCCTCCAGCCTAATCCGGTGAAACTCCCGGATGTCAAATTGGTCACCCAGGGCTTCCTTTTCTTTGGCTCTGAGCTGAAGGATCTTTTTTCGCCCATTTTATATCAGCTAATTTTTCACAAACAATCAGATAAAAGGTGTCACCGATTTTATGATCAGATTAAAAACAATTAAATTATATAGTGAATGACAGACTATTCAGATGAATATTCTCAAAACCAGCCTTTATTGTAGAATATATTTATTTGTTATCATTTGCTTTCAGGCAACTTTTTCAACTGCACAAACTTCTCTTGAAAAGATTAAATTTTCCAGACCCCTGGCAACTCCAGATCTACACAATTCTTCCATCACCAGTATTTTACAAGATTCACGAGGATTTATGTGGATTGGCACGTCAGATGGTGTTTATCGATTTGATGGATACGAATACAAGGTATACCGGAATGATCCGAATGACTCTACTACTCTCCATAAAAATTCCATTCTAAGAATCTATGAGGATAGCGAGGGCATTCTATGGATTAGTTCAAATAACGGTGGCCTGCATACATACAATCGGGATCATGACAATTTTATCAGAATAGAAGCTTATTCTTATGATTGTGAAGTTGGTCAGATCATCGAAGACGACAACAAAAACCTCTGGATTGGTGGAATAAAATGGCCTCACGCCTTTACCGCCAGATTGGACAGAGAAAGCCACGAATGGGAATACTTCGAAATTATCCCTTCGAAAAACCCGGTCATTTCAATTTTACCGGCATCTGATAATACTTTTTGGTTGGGAATAAATAATACAGGGTTTTTTAAATGGAATGTAAAGGACAACTCTCTCCATCGCTATTTGGCTGACAAGTCCAATCCCAACAGCATCGTTAGTAACGTGTTTCGCAAAGCCATCAAAGACGCTTTTGGCAATATCTGGATAGCTACTCAGGATGGACTCAGTAAATTTGAAATTGCCACCGGCAATTTTATCAACTACAGTGCACATCATGGTAGTGATAAATCATTTTTGCTTGTGAATAACATTCTTGACCTCTGTTTGGACGAAAATTACATTTGGATAGGTACTGAAAATGGTGGGCTTAGCCAATTGAATACCAGGACAAACACTCTTAAGACTTTTCTGCATAGCAGGGAAGACCCTACCTCATTGGTAGATAATTCTGTGAAGGCTATATACAAGGATCAACAGGAACGTATTTGGGTGGGCACATTTTCAAAGGGACTGTGCGTATATGATAAGATGAAGTATAAATTTTCCGAGCTCAACGTTCCGCTGGAAAATAACATTGTAAATGCCATTTGGCAGGATTCTAAAAACCGTCTTTGGATTGGCACGGAAGGGGGAGTTGCAATGAAAGATAAGGATGAGGTAAAATACTTCAGGCATTTTGGACCTCAGGTTAAATTTAATAGTGATCCTGTACTAAGCATTTACGAAGACAGTCGTCAGCAAATGTGGTTTGGTACCTGGGCAAACGGAGTAAGTCGTTACGAAGAGGATGATCGGAGTTTTACTAATTTTTTGCCTGTTGAAAATGGTGTCAATAGCCTTTCTAATCCTAATGTCTTTTCCATCCTTGAAGAATCTCAGAATCATCGGATGCTATTCGGTACTTACGGTGGAATAAATGTATATGACGAGAGAAGCGATAATCCATTCAGGACCTATACCTCATCGGATGAGTTTGAATTTAACAATTACATTCGTACCATTTTTGAAGATAGCCAGGGAAATATATGGATGGGGACAATTCAAGAGCTAATCTGGTTTGATCCGGATGGCGGGAAGATAACCCGGTTTAACGAGGGAATTAACATAGGTTCCTCACGTGTAAATGGTTTGGTATATTGTATTGTAGAAGATAAAAAAAACAGGATCTGGGTGGGGACTACCGAGGGATTGCACATGATCATAAATAAAAAATTGGTAAAAAGGTATACTACCAAACATGGGCTTCCAAACAACACTGTGAATGGAATTTTGGAAGATGAAAAGGGAAACCTTTGGTTAAGCACAAATGAAGGCATTGTGAAGTTAAACCCGGATGCCAATTCTTATAAAATATATGATGTCAGTGATGGCCTTTTGAGCAATAATTTCAGGCCCAATGCCTTTTTTAAAAATAAAGAAGGATGGTTCTTTTTTGGAAGTGAAGGGGTAAATGTTTTCCATCCCGATAGCATAACGGAAAACACACACATTCCGGAGGTATACATCACCGATCTAAAGGTTTTTAATAAGTCTGTAGAAATAGGGGATGGCTCTGAAATTCTGAATAAACATATTACTGAAACGAACGAGATTACGCTGCACAATCAATATAACTTTTTTTCAATCAACTATGTGGCATTAAATTATACTTCGACCAACAAGAATCAGTACGCCTATATGCTGGAGAGTTTTGATCAGGATTGGAATTACGTAAACGATCAGCGAACAGCAACATTTACAAATCTTGATGCCGGCACCTACATTTTCAGAGTAAAGGCAAGTAACAATGATGATTTATGGAACGAACACGGAGCAATATTGACCATTCACATACTTCCTTCGTGGTGGCAGACATGGTGGGCGCAGCTCATAGGTATCTTATTATTAATAAGCTTTGCGGTTACATTTTATAAAGTAAGAATAAGCACTATCAAAAAGCAGAATAAACGGCTTGAGAAGCTTGTTGGAGATAGAACTATGGCACTTCAGGAAAGTCAACAAACCATCAAAGAACAAAATGATGAAATCAGGAAGAAAAACGAATGGTTAGAGAAGGAAGTGAACAAGAGGACAAAGTCTCTGGTGGAACGTAGTCAACAATTGGAGAGATTCACATTTATCGCTGCACACAACCTCAGGGCTCCCATCGCCAGGGTCCTCGGACTTGGGAGATTGATGGGTCTGATAAATAACAATAATATCAATGAAACTAAAGAAATAGCCGACCGCTTGGTTGATGCCACAGAAGAGTGCGATCAGGTGGTAAAAGATCTCTCCCTCATTCTTGACATTCAAAGAGACCATACTTCGGTAATTACCAGGCTCGACATCCGTGATGTGATGAAATGGATAAAAAAACACCTGGAGAAGGAAATTAGAGAGACAAATACTCAAATTGAAGAACAATTTTCAGCATGCACACATGTAAATTCAGTAAAAACCTATTTTGAAAGCATACTGATGAACCTCATTAGCAATGCCATAAAGTACAGGCATCCGAATAGAACCCCTGTTATCAAAGTTAGCGCTGCCAATTCAGGAGAACATATTCTTGTATCAGTTTCTGATAATGGAGTTGGCATGGATCTTTCCGTTGTCAGGGACAAATTATTTACCTTGTACTCCCAATTTCACGAACACACCAAAGGGAAGGGAATGGGCTTGTATCTGGTTAAAACACAAGTTGTTACTTTGGATGGCTACATAGAGGTCAAAAGTGAAATGGGAAAAGGTACCACGTTTGACGTTTTCTTGAAACGAGAATAACCAAACATCTCAAAGATCAACACATTCGTTTTTGCATGAACTCTTATTGAATTTCCATAGGGGCACATTAATTTTCAGATAAGAGCCATTAAGCCGAACTCATAGGATAAAAGCAAAAATCAAGCTCCCTCCCTTTGAGCATTTTCGATCCATTGATTCACCTTTATCTCCAGGACTTCAAGGGGAGGACAACCATCTTCCAGCATAATCCGGTGAAACTCCCGGATGTCAAATTGGTCACCCAGGGCTTCCTGAGCTTGGGTCCTTAGTTGAAGGATCTTTTTTTCACCCACTTTATAGCTGACGGCCTGGCCCGGTGTGACCATGTATCGCTCAATCCGCTGGATGGCTTCTTCTTCTGTCATGGGCTGGTTGTCTAAAATGTACTGAATGGCCTCCTCACGGGTCCAGCCTTTGTGGTGCATGCCGGCATCTACAACCAGCCGGATGGCCCGTTCAATTTCATTGCTCAACCTGCCCATGTATTGGTAAGGGTCTGTGTAAAGTCCCAATTCAGCACCCAGACTTTCGGCATACAAGGCCCAACCCTCACCAAATGCGCTATTAAAACTTGATTTTCTAAACTCCGGTAAATCGGATTCCTGTTGTAAGGCGATTTTGGTCGTTCCGGGGATAGGAACAATCCAGGGTTTTTGGGCCAGTACCCAAGCGATAGCTACCTGGGCCGGGGTAGCGTCTTTTTGCATTGCAATTTCTGAGACCAGATCAACCATTGCTCGGTTGATTTTCAGGTTTTCTTCGGAAAACCGTGGCACCGTATTGCGGAAATCAGTTGAGTCGAATTTGGTGTTCTCATTGATCTTGCCAGTAAGAAACCCTTTTCCCAACGGACTGAAGGGAACGAAACCAATACCCAGCTCTTCCAGTGTAGGAAATATTTTGGTCTCCGGTTCACGCCACCAAAGTGAATACTCACTTTGAACAGCTGCAACCGGTTGAACGTCATGTGCCTTTCGAATGGTATTGGCGCTTGCTTCGGACAAGCCAAAATGATTGACTTTTCCTTCAGTAATCAATTGTTTCACTGTTCCGGCTACTTCTTCGATGGGTACTTCAGGGTCCACACGGTGTTGGTATAAAAGGTCAATTGCATCAACTTTAAGCCGTTTTAGTGAGCCCTCCACCGCTTTGCGGATATGTTGCGGTTGGCTGTTTAAGCCGACCATCTTTCCGTC
The DNA here is from genome assembly GCA_913057175.1 of uncultured Cytophagales bacterium. Lineage (GTDB taxonomy): Bacteria > Bacteroidota > Bacteroidia > Cytophagales > Cyclobacteriaceae > CAJXNP01. Next base: position 47,838 of record CAJXNP010000024.1, on the reverse strand, counting down.
CTGAATATTAAAACCAAACTTGGTTGCAATAACTACTTCATCACGGATAGGAGCCAGAGCTTCGCCTACAACCTCTTCATTCGTATAGGGACCGTAAACTTCTGCTGTGTCAAAAAACGTGATGCCCAATTCATGTGCTTTTCGTATCAGATTTATGGCTTCCCGTTTATTGGTGGCCGGGCCATATCCGAAATTAAGTCCCATGCATCCGAATCCAATGCCTGAAACTTCCAAATTGCTGTTTCCAAGTTTTCTTTTTCCAATTTCCATATTGGTAACATTTAGTTGATAATGAATGGAACAAAATTACTAGTGCGGGTCGGTGGGAAATAACGCAATTGAAACAAAAGCTTACGAAATTCAAATAACAGGGAAGGAGACCTTTCTGATTTTACTGCAATCATGTGCCACGGTAAAATATGAGGCTTAACCCGGAAAATTCGTTGAATTTTCCGCCCGATGGGCCGACGTTTAGCAAAATCCTGATTAGAAGTGAAATAAGTTTGTTTTCACCATTAGTATAGAATACAACCATTCCTCAAATTTAGGTAATAAGGATTTTGATAAAGTCGGGGTCAACCCTGACATAACTTATTGAATAACAGAAGTTTTTCAATAAGTTATCGTCATTATTCATGTTTTTCACATGAATAATGCGGGTTAAAATCTTTCGCCTATGGTGGCTCCTTAATGAAGAAAATAATTTATGTAATTTTATATATTTGTATACTACCGAAAACCCAAAACTATGGTGCCGAACAGGTACTTCTTTCTATGCTTTCTCCTGATAGCAATTTCATTAAGCTATGGGCAGCCTGCTGATCTGACAACAAAGCGAATTCGGTTCGAACAATTTTCAAATGACCTTAATTTATCCCAAAACTCAATCAATTGTGTTCTTCAGGATCACAATGGTTTTTTATGGATTGGTACATGGTCCGGATTGATTCGATACAACGGTTACACAACAACAGTTTTTCATGCCGGGAGTGAACTGGGGGATTTGAAAAGCAACCAGATTTCTACCCTTTATGAAGATGCCTATAATAATCTTTGGATTGGCACAATAAGAGGTGGGCTTTTTCTCTATAAACAGGATCAGAAACGCTTTATTCCATTTGCTTCTACTGATAAACCAAACACCTTGCTAAATGACAACGTCCGTGCTATACAAGAAGACAATGAGGGGAACTTATGGGTGGGTACTGAAGGTGGCCTGAGTGTATTGCCGAAAGGGGATAGTGTGTTTTACAATTTTGAATTTTCGGCGGGATCAAACTATGGCTTACCTCACAACTATATCACGGATCTGTTCATGTCTTCTTCAGGAAAGTTATGGGTGGGAACCGGAGCCGGGCTTTGCGAGCTTTTACCTGAAATTCCTATTGAAAAGAGCAAGTTTAAGACGTACACATATGGTGATGACCCTCAAGACTACGCAGCTCAAAATTGGGTGATTCAAATCAGTGAATTCCGATATCAGGGTACATCAAACATCTGGTTTGCTACAAGTAAGGGATTGAAAAAGCTTGATAATGGCAAGATCGAGAATTACTTACCCAAAACGAAAGAGCAAGGTAAAAGTCTTTTTTTAACAATATTGCCCGGTGAATACGAAAACCCTTATCTACTGGTTGGATCCGACAACGGGTTGTTTTTTTTCGATCCGATCAACCTTAAATTCAAACGTTTTTTAAGTAGTGAGGATCGGGATCTCAATTTAAGCAACAATAGCATAACAGCATTATACCAGGATCGTGGTGGGGTTCTCTGGGTTGGAACAAAAAAAGGATTGAATAAGTTTAATACGTATCTAAATGATTTCAATGGTGTCCCTACCCGTACATTCGATCCAACGGGTAGTATTATTACAGGGATCCAACAATGCACCGATGGGGGATATTGGATCTCCACATCGGGGGGAGAGTTGTTTCGATACAGGAATGCAAAATTTGAACGCTTTAAATTTGCTTCCGGCACAGATGATGAATTTGTTGCCAACATTCAGGCGATGTTTCGCGATTCACACGGACGAATCTGGATTGGAACTTCCGGTTCCGGAGTTTATTGCTTTAAGGATGCTGTTCCCAGAGGTGGTGTCATTCGTGAATTCCTTCATTTTCATGAACAAGCCAAACAAAAGATCTCAGATAATTATGTGATGTCTTTTGCGGAAGATAATATGGGAAATATATGGATTGGCACCTGGGGATATGGACTTAACAAAATCTCTCCTGAAAATGAATCGGAATGGATTGATGCTGATCTGACAGGAAAACCCATTGTTGTGATGTTCGTTGATCATCTCGGTATTTTATGGATTGGTACACGTGGAAACGGACTCTTTAGCATTGACCCCAATGATGCATCCAAAAGCTCATTACGACATTTTCAAAATGGAAAGCAGCAACAGAGTTTTACTGACAATTTTATTAATTCTCTGTATGAAGATGAAATGGGAAGGTTATGGATCGGAACTGAAAATGGCCTGAAGTTTTTTGAAAGACAGTCCTCGACCTTTGGGCATATTCCTATCGCCGGAGTCGACAATAATGTAGTAGTAAGTTTTCTACAGGATGAACAGAGGCGTTTCTGGATTGCAAACTGGGAGGGACTCCATGTTGTAGACCCAGCCGTTCCCAATGAAGTAAGACATTACGATTGTCATGACGAAATCAAGGGTGGATTTTTTTACAACAATGTTTGTTTGAAAGATTTTGAAGGTAATTTACTTTTTGGGGGAACCGAAGGTTTTAATTTAATCAGGCCCTCCACGCTCATTCAAAGTCCGACTACCCCGGAAGTTTACATTGAAAAGTTCTCGATTGACCATCAGGAAATAAAGCCTGGTCATGTATACAACAGGAAAATGATATTATCCGAGCCGATAAGTGATGTTGGCGAGGTTGTGCTAAACCATTCACAAAATTCCATTTCTTTCGAATTTGCTGCCCTGGACTTCGCCGCGCCAGACAAAATGCGCTATGCATACATTCTGGAAGGTCTGGAGAAAGATTGGAATTTCACACCCTCAAGCTATCGATTGGCAACCTATTCAAATCTTAATCCGGGCTTTTATACTTTTAAGGTTAAAGCATCTAGCGTTGATGGTCGATGGACTGAAACCATCAGCTCGGTTGATATCGAAATATTAAATCCCTGGTGGGGAACAATTTGGGCAAAAATTTTCTACACTGTCCTGATTGGATTTATCCTCTATTTAGCAAGAAAATTAGTGCTGTTTCGGGCCAATGTATTGCACGAGCTTAAGCTGGAACGGGTTCAGTGGGAAAACATGGAAAAGCTCAACCGGGCAAAGCTTCAGTTTTTTACCAATATTTCTCACGAATTCCGTACCCCATTGACCTTGATCATTGGCCCTTTGCAATCTATGTTATCCAAACTGGCCGTTGATTCAAAGATTTACCATCAGGCCCATCTTGCGAATGAAAATGCACAGCGTCTTCTTCGTCTTGTCAATCAGTTACTGGATTTCAGAAAGGTAGAGACGGAAAACATGAAACTCTCTGTTTCTGAGGGGAACATCGCGAAGCTGATTCATGAGATTGCACAGTCCTTTGAACCGATGGCAGAAAATTGCCGGATTTCCCTTGCAGTGGAAACCAGGAATAATATACCACTGTGGTTCGACAGGGATAAGTGTGAAAAGATTTTTTTCAATTTGATTTCCAACGCTTTTAAGCACACACCTGAGGGAGGGAAAATCACCATTTCCATCAATGAGTTTGATGAAGATGTTGCTATTTCTGTATGGGACAACGGTCATGGTATCAAGAGTGCACATATGGAAAACATTTTTCAATCATTCTTTTCTTTCGATGAAGATCGATGTCATTCCAGTACGGGAATCGGCCTTGCATTGGTGAAGGGACTTGTTGAGCTGCATCGTGGATCGATTCACGTGGAGAGTGAAGAAAATTCATTCAGCAAATTTTCAGTGTCGTTTAAAAAAGGCAAGGCACACTTTCGTAATGATGAGCTGGTAGAGATATCGAAATTGTCTACTCTTCGATATGAGCAGTCAACCGTTGCACAAGAAAGGTTGGAGCATTCTGAAGTTTGCGAAGGGGCTAATCAGGCGAAACTACTGGTTATTGACGATAATGATGAGATGCGTGCCTATATCAGTTCAGTCTTCGATTCTACATTTCAGGTTATTGGCGCAGTTGATGGGAATGAAGGTCTCACTTTAGCTAAAGATCTAGTACCTGATGTTATTATCACAGACGTCATGATGCCGAAGTTAAATGGGATCGAAATGTGCAAGAATTTGAAGCATGACCTTAAAACCAGTCATATCCCGGTAGTGATGCTTACCGCACGGGGATCCCTCGATTTTAAGCTTGAAGGATTGGAAAGTGGTGCTGATGAGTATGTAACCAAGCCATTTAGTCCAATGGTCCTTCAACTTAAAGTGAAGAATTTGATATCCAGGAGAAACGCACTTCACGCGTACTTTAAGGGACAAGGAGTTCTCAACATCGAACCAAAGCGTGTCATTCTTTCATCTGCTGACGACCAATTCATAAAAACAGCTCTTGAACTTGTGGAGTTGAATATGAGCAATGCTTCCTATACTGTAGAAGGAATGAGCCGGGATATTGGTATGAGCCACACCCAGGTTTATCGTAAGATCAAGGCGCTTACGGGCCAAACAATAAATGAGTTTATCAGGGTCATCCGGCTGAAACGAGCCGCACAATTGCTTGAACAAAACCAGCTAACCGTTTCTGAGATTACCTACCGGGTAGGTTTTATCGACTTACAGCATTTTAGAGAGTGTTTCAAGAAGATGTATGGGGTGACCCCCTCTCAATATGCACACAGGTACGACGAGTCAGCATAACTTTATCGAATTTTAAATTCAGGTAAAGTTTCAATGTATTATCGACTCACTTCAAAATGAAATGTTTCTTGACGTTCCTGCATGGTCGATGATGTCAATAGCAGAAACATTTTCAGTAACCGAAATAAACCGGGCCGATTGGGACAAGAAGGAAGACCCATAGTAAAATTCTTCCTTCCGAATACTTCCGTTTTTAAAATGAATGATAGCCATGCGATCTTCCGGGTTGGTTTTGATGAGCCGTCTTTGTTGTTTTAGTTCAAATAGCTTAAGATCATCATTATTCTGGCTTGCAGCAACCAGATAGTTGCCTTTGCTTCCTGCCAATTTTATCAAGCCTTTTCCATTGCCCGGAATGTATATCCCACTATATTGAATGGTCAGCGGCGCAAACCCTCCGTTACCATCTCCCTTTAACAACAGGCCATTCAACGCATCGTATCGCCCAATGGAAATATTGGTGCCATAATCATTTCCATTTATCAACACATCCAGGTTGCCATCTCCATCAAAATCATCAGCAATCATCGCATTGATAACTGAAACTTGCGCTGCCAATGGTAGTGGAACCATTGTGAATTTACCCTTACCATCATTCCGGATAAAACAACTTTGCAGCATATTAGCTTGTAGTCGCAATGCATTTGCCTTTGAATTTTGCGGAATAATATCGTCCATTGTAGCAACTGCAAAGGTTTTATATTGCTCAAACTTATTTTTTAATGCAGGCATTCGCTCTATAATATCATCCCGCCCGTTGACGGGAAATTCCTTCAAATCACCATTCACATCAGGGAGGTATAGGGATGGAATGGCTAAATAGTTTCCATTGTTGACAAAATCAGCCGCTGTTACGTAAACCGGATACTGGTCGCTGGCCTGGTATAAGGTGTTCAGCCCCACATTGCCAACAATATAATCAGTACGTCCTGTATGACGAAAGTCCCCTGCGACAATTGAGTTCCACCATCCCAACTTATTACGGATACCCGTGCTATCCGTAATGTCCTTAAACTTTCCGTTTTGGTTCTTTAAAAAAGTGACGGGCATCCATTCGCCTGTTAATATCAGATCAGTTTCACCATCATCATTAAAGTCCGTGAACAGGGCATCGGAAATCAGCCCTATATTTTTTAATTCGGGTGCCACTTCATCCGTAACATCCGTGAATTTTGCCTGGCCGTTTTCCGAATCGTTCCTGAAAATAAAACTGCTTACCGGCTTTGGGTAGTAACCTGGATCCACACGGCCACCTACGAATAAATCAAACTTCCCATCTTTATTATAATCAAATGCCCTTACACAAAGTTTACTGGTATAATTTCGAGGTAAAGCAGCACTGTCTGGGATAAAATTTCCTTTGCCATCGTTGATGTAAAATCTATCCTGATAGCCCGGATTACCAGAAGCATCGCGAAAACCGCCACTGACCACATACACATCTGGTTTATCATCACCATTGGCGTCAAAAACCAAAATGCCCTCGTCTTTGTACCTACCGGAACCTGGTCTCGTTTTATATAGGTCCTTTTGAATAAAGGAACCATCGGGTTGTTGTATGAAGAGTTGTGCCGGGTTGGCAGAATTTCCACCGATTACCATATCATCCAAACCGTTTCCATCAATGTCAGCAGCAGCCAACGCAGGACAGTATTCCGAGAATTTATGGGGCAGAATGGATTGAACATTAAAATCAACAAAATCAAATTCCTTGTGTGCATAGTCAATGCCCAACTGCCGGGTTACATTGTTAAACAGGGCCATCGAAGGCATTTCCTGCTGTTCAGGTGCCTGGATTTGATCAGCATTGTCCAGGCTTACTGATAAGACCTGATCGGCTTCTATATTTTTTAAAACCTGCTTTTTACCAGCAGGCCACTGTATGACCGCTGAGTCAACCATTGTTGTGTTTCCTAAGCCGAAATGGGCTGCTCCCTGCATCGTGGAAATGTAACCCCGGTAGGGGGTGTTTTCATAGGCTTGTACTTTGCCACTATCGTAGTAGATGGTTATCATGGCACCAAGGCCATTTATATTTTGAGAACCGCCTTTAAACCTGACCTGTAGGAAATGACTGGAATCGGTTTCCTTATCACGTACCGTGTTCCGGTACAATAAGGCCTCATCGTTAATGTTGTTGATCACGATATCCATGTCGCCATCATTGTCAAGATCGGCATAAGCGGCCCCGTTACTATAAGTCAGTTGCTTCAATCCCCAACTATCAGTTACATCAGTAAATGTGCAATTGCCATTATTCCGAAAACCAAAATTGTCAAGTTTAGCCTCAGGTATCAGTTTAATTTGTTCCAACAGAGGCAATGGCCTGACAGCATTTTGACGATAATTTATAAAGTCATTATCGCTTACGTCTTTGGGAAAGCCATTGGTGACAATAATATCCCGGTAACTATCATTGTCAAAGTCAGCTACAAGTGGGGCCCAGCTCCAATCTGTCTGAGAAATACCACTCATAAAACCAATGTCACTGAAAACCGGCGCCCCTAATGAGTCATTGTCCCCGATCCTTGGCCCCATATTCAATGACAGGCTATTTCGCACATACTGGTAGTGGTATCCAAACTGTTCCATATTCCGGTAGGTGGCATAGTTAGTAGTGGTTGCCATCGTCTTTTTACGGTAGTTGTCGGGCGGACTCATGTCCAGCTCTATTACATCAGCCAGTCCGTCATTATTGATATCAATGATATCATTGCCCATTCCATTGAAAGAAGTGTGTTTGAAATAGTCTTTGATGCGGTTTGAAAAAGTGCCATCCTGATTATTGATATACAAAATATCGTCTGATAAGAAGTCATTGGCCACATAAATGTCTTTATAACCGTCATTATTAAGATCGCAAATGGTCGCTGCGTGCCCATAGCCATGCTCAATTATACCTGCTTCATCAGACACATCACTGAAAACGGGATGCTTTGACACCGAATCCATCTCGTTTCGAAACAACCTGCCACGGTTAGGACCTGTGTTGCTTTTATTTCGTTCGAGAAAAACAAAAACATTGTATCCATTGGATGCCTCATTAACCGTCAGGTACATATCGAGGTCTCCATCATTGTCATAATCAAAAAAAGCAGCCATTGTAGACTGAACATGAATATCCAACCCATATTCAGCAGCCATGTCCTGAAAGTGTGGGATACCTGTTTTGTCCGTTCCCTGGTTTACGTATAAAATATTCCTCCTTCTCAGTGAGTCTTTATAGATCGTGTTACAGATATAGATGTCCATTAAACCATCGTTGTTGATATCAACTATGGCCGCACCTCTTGCCCATCTGCCCATTCCTTCCACACCTGCTTCGACAGTTACATCTTCAAATTTAAAATCTCCTTTATTTAGATATAGCTTGGAAGATGTCATATTGCCGGTAAAATAAATATCCTGTAGGTTATCATTATTAAAATCACCAATACCAACCCCTCCACCATTGTAGGTATTGACCACATTCAATGAGTTGATGGAATCGTTTTCGACGATGTGGTTATTGAATGTTATACCGGAGTGCGACGATGAAATTTTCTCAAATAAAGTGTGCTTTGATTGACAGGCCGCTAAGCAAAAAAGAAATGTCCAAAAAAATAAAAACTGCTTTGTATTCATGATTCTGTAAACAACTGTATCGTAAAAATAAAAAAAAGGCTTCTCTTTTGGAGAAAGCCTTTTTTTCTGTGATCCACAAATATCAATATCCAGGATTCTGTGTTAAATTCGGGTTAAGGGAAATGGCTACCTGTGGTATCGGTAAGAGTGTTTTATTTGGTGTAAGTGAGGTATTGTATAACCCATGTAATTCACCATCGTTAGATGGGCCCGGCGCCGGGTTTGGAACGGGTTCATAACTTCCATCTACTGTGCCATTGGCAGTATTTATGAATTCAATGGCTTCATCTGTGCCTGCTCTGCATAGAAGATAGAAAGTAGAATATTCACCTGTCAATTCATGCCTGTACTCGCTCAACACCATTTGCAGAGGATCGGTAATTGGGTCAGCCGGAGTGCCATCATAATTAGCTCCATCTTGCATTTCATCAGGCGCTGTTCCTCCCCATGCCCTGTCTCTGACTAATTTCAGATCGGCCATAGCGCCAGGTATGTCACCGGTGCGTACTTTGCATTCGGCCCTGCTTAACAGTACTTCTGCATAGCGCATGAATATCTGGTTCTGGTCACCGAAGATTTTTTGTGGACCATAATTTCCGGTAAGGTTGTAATCCCTCCATTTCTTTGCACAGAAATATCCTGTGCGACCACCATCGTTGCCATACCATGGCCTTGTAACCGTACCTACCGTGTTCAAAATATTGCCTTCATCAGAAGTATATTTTGGATCACCGGCAGCATATCCTTCTGCTACAGGAATGTACCCCTGGATTCCTCCCAACTCACTGACAATACCCGGGCTGACCAGGCTGTCGCCAGGTCCGACTATGGTAAGCAGTTTACGCAAGTCTCCATCCTGATATGAAAGCCAAAGAGCAGGGTTGCCATAATCATAGCCTTGTTGGGTTATTTCCTCAGGCCAGCTGAAGCTATCTATCCAGGCGATTTCACCACCTGGTGGGTTCCAGCTTCCTCCCCAGTCCTGCGTTCCACCGTCTGGCACAGCAAATTGGATTTCAAACAACGATTCATCATTGTTTTGGTTATCGTACTCATGCACATCGGCAAAGTTTGAAAGCAAGCTATAATTGTTAAACTCCGGATTATTAAAAACTGCTAAAGCGCCTGCATAATCTTTCAACCACATGAGAGCGGCGCCTTCATAGGCATAAGCAGCTCCTTTGGTAGCCCTGCCCAGGTCTGCATCCGGAAGATCAACTTTCGACAACAATAATGTTTCAGCCATTCGCATGTCTTCCACTACCTGCATGAACACCGAATCCCTTGAAGCTCTCGGGGTTAAGCCATCTGTATAAGGGCTTAATTCAAGTGGCACTCCTCCAAAAGAAGCAGCGAGATAATAATAGGTCATGCCGCGTAAAAAATACGCTTCACCCTTTAGACGATCAGCTAGCTCTTGAGAAAGGATTCCCTTTTCCAGTGCATTATCGATCACAGGAAAGGCGGAATTTGCCCGGGCTATGCCAATATAGGATTGGTTCCAGAAAACAGTAATTCCGCCAAAAGTGGCAGGTATCTCGTAGTTATTCCAGAATACATCTGCTCCCCAATTAAAAAAGTCATGTGTTCCGAAATTGGCTCTGTACCAAATACATTTTTTAAGCAGGTCACTATTCTGGTATGTGTCGTAAATACCATTTATCAAACCGATAACATCCTCGGGCTTATTGAAAGAGGCATCGACTGTAGTCTGAAAGGTATTGGTTTGCTCCAGAAAGCTTTCACTACATGCCCAAAACAAAGCGAATGAGACGAGGACGATTGTACATATGATAATATTGGTTCTTCTCATAATTGTCAAATTTGAATACTGATTTAGAATGTAACGTTTAACCCAAAGGTGTAGGTCCTTGAGGAAGGATATGTTCCGTTGTCAACCCCGTTTTGAGTTGGGTTCACACCATTGTCTCCCTGCATGCCAATTTCAGGATCTAGTCCGCTGTAACTTGTAATGAAGAACAGGTTTTGACATGAAACGTACACTCTTAGTCTTGAAATTGAATTATTAAACAAAGTGTTTGGGAAGGTATAGCCAAGAGAGATATTTTTCAGTTTCACGAAGGTACCATCTTCAACCCATACATCTGATGGAACATTGTTGAGCGTATTGTCATCACTATGCAAGGCGCGGGCATAGGTATCAGAAGGGCGGTCAGGCCTCCAGAAATTTTCATAGTATTCCTGGCTCACATTCTGAACACCTTCGGACCCCCTTTTCTGGAAGCTCTGCAGATTGGATTCTACATAGTTAAGTATTTTGTTGCCAAAGCTGCCGTAAAAAAACAGGTTGAAATCAAATGCTTTGTAAGTTCCGTCAAAGGTAAGACCTCCGAAGAATTTAGGTTGGGGGCTTCCTATACTTGTTCTGTCGTCTGCATCTACTTTGCCATCAGGCACTCCATCGGGACCACTTATATCAGCAAAATAACGGTCGCCGGGTCTCGTTGCAGCTCGATAATATATTCCGTCCGGAGCATTCTGGTTCAGCTCGTCGATCTGTTCTTGTGTTTGAAATATACCTAAGGATTTATAACCAAAGAATTCACCAACAGGGCCGCCTACATACGAACGTGAAAATTCATCCCATCCCTGGCCGGGTAAGGTTACACCTCCACCAAAATTGCCAACAAAGTCAGTCCCTGATGTGATGCTCGTAAGAGTGTTTTTGACTCTGGTAATGTTTAGACCGGTTCCAAACTGAAAGTCTCCACCAATCTCGCTCCTGTAATTCAAAGCAATCTCAAACCCTTTATTGTTCATGCTTCCCACGTTGCGGGTGATAAAGTTGTACCCTGTTTGTGCAGGTGCTGCCAGCGTCAATAGAAAATCCTCAGAATCCCTGTTGAACCAGTCGGCTGTTACCGTAAATGCCCCCTGCAGAAATGAAACATCTAACCCGATATCAGTTTGTTCATTCGTTTCCCATTGCAAGTCGGGATTAGCAGGCTGGGTTTGGCCTAAGCCATTCTGATATATTTTGTTAAACGGGTAGCCCATATTGTCCTGACCGCCGCCATTAAGGCTGGCAGGGAAATTTCCGGCATACAGCGCCTGATATTGGAATAACCCAATGGGTGTTTGGTTTCCTACTTTACCCCAGCTTGCCCTCAGCTTCAGGTCATCGATAAAATCCACATTCTTCAGAAATTTTTCATTTTTTATTCGCCATGCAACAGCACCAGAAGGGAATGTACCGTACTTATTTCCTTTGTCAAACTTGGATGAACCATCCCTTCGGATGGTTCCGGTAATCATATACCTATCACCATAGTTGTAGGTAAGCCTTGCAAATTCAGACGCCAGGCTGGAAGTTTCCGACCCGTTACCATATTGGTCAAATTGAAGGTTGCTTAGCTGGCCTAAATCCCTGATGATATTATTAGGCGGAATACCGTTTGCTCCCATCAACGTATTGGTGTTTTCCTGTGCGGAAATACCACCTACAAAGTTGATGGTATGATTACCAAAGGTTTTATCGTAAGCGATTGTATTCTCCCATAACCATTCAAAATTATTCCTCATGTTTTGGCTGTAAAATGCGTTTGCAACAATAGCAGCCGGATATTGTTCATTAGCCCTCGCATCTTCTGGCTGGAAAAATGAACCGGTGTAGCTACTCGTATTTATCCCTGCATTGGTTTTCAATTTCAAGCCATCGACAATGGTGACTTCCAGAAAGGAAGTTGCCAAAACATAGTTGGTTATGTTTTCGTACTCGTTGGTCTCAACCGTATAAACCGGATTGTTGAATTTGAAAACGTTGGGATTAATGGGATTGTAAAAACCATAGTTGCCATTGTCATCTTTTATCTCGTGGGTAAGCATATTTCCGTCATCAAGAGTAGGTGGATTGGTTACCAGGTTAAAAAGCTGTCCGGTACCATAAGGTGTAGTGGCATCCTGATAGGTATATTTAACACTGGTGGAAGACTTAAGCCATTTTACTGGCTGGTAATCCAAGTTCAGGCCTGTGGTGTATCGCTTAAAATACGAGCCCAGCACGATCCCATCCTGATCGTAATAACCAAACGAGACAGCTGTTTGGACTTTATCGTTGCCACCTCGTATTCCAAGGGTATAGTTTTGCGTGAAGGCGTTGTCGTACATAGCATCCTGCCAATCGACATCGTGTAGCGCATCAGGCGTTTGCCAAATAGGTAGCCCAGTGTAGGTATTCGTCACGTCATTTTCCTCCACATAATTGGAAAGGGTAGCAAAGTCAAAGGCATTTAACAGGTCGTATGGCCTGGGCTTGCTTTGGATGGAAGCAAAGGCATCCAGCGATACTTCTATTTTGTTTTGATGCCCCTTTTTGGTCGTAATGATCACCACACCGTTCGCTGCCCTGATGCCATAAACAGAGGCAGCTGATGCATCTTTCAGCACGTCTATGGAAGCAATATCATTTGGATTAATGTTATTAATCCCTCCGGAAGTTGGATAGCCGTCTATGACATACAACGGCTCATTTCCGCCGCTGGCTAAACTACCAATACCTCTTATCAGCACACTCACTGCAGCCCCTGGGCGTGCGTCGTTATTGACTATCTGCACACCGGCAGCCCGACCCTGCAAAGCCTGGTCTATTGTTGTTACCGGCACCTTTTCGATGGTTGAGGCGCTTACCGAACTGATTGCGCCCGTTACGTCTTCACGTTTTTGCGTTCCATACCCAATGACGACAATCTCTGAAAGGGTTTGGATATCAGGAGTCAAAACGACATCAATCACAGATTGCGTTCCAACTTCAATTTCCTCTGTTGTATAACCAACACTGCTTATGACAAGCACCGCCGTATTGTCATCCACTCGTAGAGTGAATTTCCCATCAAGATCAGAAGTCGTTCCATTGGAAGTACCTTTGACAAGAATGTTTACTCCCGGTATGGCTGTATTGTCGTCCGAAGAAGTTATCGTTCCAGATACTTCCTTAGATTGTGCCAAAAGACCAGGGCTTACCAACAGAAAGGAAAAGACGAGAGCAATAAGTCTCGTCCACCCCTTCATTTTACATAGGAAGAGTAATTTTCTTTTCATACATAATGCGTTTAATAAATTAAATTTTTAGGATCATAACTATAAAGGTGAGGAAATATCCTAGATTTCAGGCATGGTAGATTTTGCAAAGGGCAACGGCTATATTTCCATATTGCGATGAAAACAGGAATAAAGCTTAAAAATTAAACTTTTCTGATGAACCTACCGAATATGAAATATGTCTTTAGAAAATTTGCCTGTTTTTTTGACGAGCCAACTTTTGTTGAGAAAGTCTTTGCAAGGTTTGTGGAGTTACGAGCACAACTTAGTTTCCTTGATTTTTAACTTTGTACCCCGTTTTCCGCATGAGTATTCGAAAGATTCCCGGAAAGAACCTGTTGAGCCAAACTGAAAGTGCCATCACCCATGGAATAATAGTTGTTTTTTTACCTGTTCGGATAGTTTTAAGAATTGCACGAGCCACTTCATCAACCGTTAATGTTCCTGCCAGTGCAACAGCAATTTTGGGGATGCGATCTTCACTACCAGGGTTGTTCGTAAAATAGGGTGAATCGACTTTCGCGGCAACGATCATGGAAACTTTAATATTCGTCTGGAAAAGGTCATCTCTGAGTGCATCCGTAAATCCTCTTAATGCCCATCTCGATGATATATAACCCAAGGCTCCAGCAAAGGTAAAATAACAAGCAGCGGAATTGATTGTAATGATCTGTCCGGAATTTCTATCGATCATATACTTAATGAATGCCTGGGTCACATAGGCAGCAGCGAGGTAAGGAGCCTCGATCATTTTTCGAAAATCTTCTTCTTTGCTTTCTTCAATTGAAAGCCACTGCCCGGCTCCTGCATTGTTAATCAGAATGTCTGGTATCCCAACCTGCTGAATGATAAGGGAAGCAGTGTGCCGAACCTCCTCAGCAATTGAGAGGTCAACCGGTAAAACATGAGCTTTGCCTCCCTTACTTTCGATTTCACTGGCAACTCTTTCGAGTTTGTCTTTACTTCTAGCCAGAAGAATAACTTCTGCGTCATGTTGTGCCAACAATTTGGCAGCAGCTTCACCAATGCCACTCGACGCCCCTGTAATCAGAACAAGTTTATTCTTTAGATCCATAATACTCCGGATGGTTTTCTGAATTTATAAAATTTATCGGATCTCCGTTGTTTTAATGTGGAGCCATTAGGCCGTCATTCATAAATATAAGAATGTATTCAGCAATCTCTTCCCCTTTCTCTTCCTGCAAAAAGTGTCCTGCATCACGAATGGTGATTTTCTTTTGCTGATTGGAGGTAGGAATGAGATGATAGAAAAAACCTGCCAATCTGCTCATCAAGGGGTCTTTATCAGAAAATAAAACCAATGCCGGTTTATCCCATTTTGAAAGCGTTTCCCTGGCCTTTTTCATTCGATCTACTCCCGGGTCACCGGGGTGAGAAGGAACCAGTGAAGGAAACGCTTTGGCGCCATCCTTATATTTCTTATTTGGAAACGGCGCTTTATATGCTCTGAGAACTTCCTTTGAAAGCTTGTTGTACGTTCCAGTCTGCATAATCCAGCCAACAGGAAGGTCAGGATGATGTTTTGAGAAGAATTGCCAGGTCTTAAATACGAGTGGGAGCTTTTTTCCAATAGGAAGAAAGGTATTCATGATCACAACCCTTTTGAATCGTTCCGGGAATTCCCCCAAGACACTTAGGCCGATCAGACCACCCCAATCCTGCACGACCAAAGTAATGTCATGGAGATCAAGGTGGTGAATGAATTTAACAATTGAATCAAAATGGAATTCAAATGTATAATGCTCACGACCAATCATTTTATCTGATTTCCCAAAGCCAATGAAATCAGGAGCGATGAACCGATAGTTTTTTGATAATATGGGGACAAATTTTCGATAGAGGTAACACCAACTCGGTTCACCATGCAGGGCGAGAATGGTTTCCCCATCTCCTTCGTCAATGTAATGCATTTTTATTCCATTGTAAGATGTGAAATGCTCTGCAAATGGGAAGTCTTTGATAAATGCAAAATGGGAGGGATCGCTGGATAGAATTTTCATATTCAGTTGAATGGTTATTGGAAGTTAACCATTTACTGAATTACCTCCGATAAAACCTGACAATTTTCAGTTTATATTAAAGAAATGATAAGACTGCAATACTAATCCTACCTTGTCAACCAACCATTTATGTTCGTTGCTGTGTGTTTTCACCAGCAATTCCTGATGGTATTCCTGTTGGTGAAAGCACCCAACAGGGAGTTGCTTTTTGAACTTGGCAAAGTAGGATTAATCCTTTTTAACAATTCGCTCGGCTAATCCCGGCTGGATCTCCCTGATCTCCGCCAGGACCATTTGAGCCATTTTTCTGGCCCCCAATTCAGAAAAGTGCGTATTATCCTCTACACCATCCGGATAATTAGGGTGCTCTTCCGGTTTGAGGTGCAGGTACAACTCTTTTGAGAAATCCGGACCATATCCCTCTACCAGTTTACGGCTTTTTGTGTCCATATCAATAACAGGGACATTCATTTTCTTCCCGATTTCTGTCAGGAGGTCTGAGTATTCGGGATGTGTTTCCTTTACATGGTTATTTTCATCAAATTGCCGACGGGTAATGGGCGTGAGCAGAATAGGAGTGGCATTTTTGGACCGCGTATCTGTGATGTACTTTTCCAGGTTAGCCTGATATTCATCCGGTGTGGTGGAGCTTTTTTTGGTTTGGACTTCATCATTATGGCCAAATTGAATGAATACATAATCTCCCTCTTCCAGTTTATCCACAATAGTTTGCCAGCGACCTTCGGTCATAAATGTGCGGGTGCTTCTACCATTTTTTGCATGGTTTTCCACAACAACCGACGAATCAAAAAAGATCTTGAATGGTGTTCCCCAACCGGTTTCCGGATATGCCTTGACTTCTTTGTCGGCCATTGTGGAGTCACCCACCAGATAGATGACGATTTTGTCCTTTTCTAATAGAGTAAAAGAAAAGAAAACACAAACTGAAAGGAATAAGAGGGATTTAGTGAATTTCATGAAAGGTGATATAAATTTTATTCGCGAAAACTAGCAAATCATTTCACGAAACAGTATCTAATTTTTAACAAACTGCTAGCTAATTTTTTAAGATATTTATTTTAGTAAAAAAGCCAATGCTATTCAAACACAGACTTATTTTCTACAAGCAACCAGAAACCAGCAACCAAAGAGCTAGCAACTGACAGCCCAACTCACAAATCATTATTGATCTCAATCCAATACCCATCGGGATCCTGAATGTAAACCTGGAGAGCCCCGTCTGCCCTGGTACTGATCACCCCTTTTTCTCCCGGCCAGTCCCAGTATTCAATGTTTTTGCTTTCCAGGTGTTTAACAAAAGCATCTAAATCCGGTAATGAAAGTGCCAGGTGGATAGTCTTGTTGATCCGGATATTTTTATCATCCCCTTCGATCAGGTGGATAGATTTATCTTCTCCCAGAGAAAACCAGCGAATATGCGATTTACCGGTTTTGTTGTCGATTTCTTCCAGTCCTAAGATTTCATGATAAAAATCTGCGCTTTGACCCAAATTGCTGACCATGATCGCCTGGTGATCGAAGGTTATTTTGAATGGATTGTCTTGTGCAAAAGCAGCACAGGAAATGAATAAAGCAATTAAAAATAAGATAGATGATCTCATGTTTCTTGAATTACATTTGTTTGAAAATTAAAGATAGCGGAAGAGAATCATTTATCCAGACCGCTGGTGTATTTGAGAGAAAAATATAGGGTAACAAAAAAATAGTCCAATCGTCACACTTTTTCTTTTCTCTATTTGTATTTAATCTAAATAACCTGTTTTTTTGCAATCAATTTAAATTAAGTCTAAATAAGTTTTACTTATGAGAATCTTCAAATATACAACCCAGATTATTGCCATTACTTTGTTATCTGTAAATTTTTATTCCTGTCAGGATGATGATGAAACAGATCCGGATTTAAATGTCCCTTCTACCTACTCGTTTACCGATTCTGAAGGAAACAGTACAGTAGATTTTAGCGGTCAAACCGCAAGACTCAATCAATTAGCGGAGATCGTTACTTACATGAAAACAGCTAATACCCCCGGAGTTGAACTGAGTGAAAGTCAACTACTGGAAATGTACAGCAATAATAATGGTGAAGGTAGCAGCTTTTTTAGCGATGATGCCAATGCTGCCGGTAAGCAATTAAGAGATAAGACAGCTGGTGGAAATGCTGCATATCAGGAGAAATTTGAGAATTTGTTTAGCGATTTGGCTGAAGTCAGCGCATTAACGATAGCCGATGAATACGATGCATCTAACGGTACTGCAGGCGTTATTCAGAGTGGAGAAAAGGCTTATCTGGTAAATGCGAAAGGTGGTGAATATGCTCAACTTATCGAAAAGGGTTTAATGGGAGCTGTGTTTTATGATCAGATCCAAAACGGCTACCTGGGAGATGAGAAAATGAATGTGGACAATTCGGAACCTGTTGACCCGGCGAATGGAAAATACTACACAACCATGGAGCATCATTGGGACGAAGCTTATGGATACTTTACATCTGCTACCGATTTCCCAACAAATGGAACAGACCGGTTTTGGGGAAAATACAGCCATACCGTAGATGAGGCTTTGGGAACTGATGAAAAGATCATGGATGCCTATCTGACCGGACGCGCTGCCATCGCAATTAATGATCTTAATATAAGAGATGAGCAGATTGTCATCATCAGAACAGAGCTTGAAAAGGTTGCTGCAGCGGTTGGAATTCATTATTTGAATGGAGCAATCAGTAATTTTGCTGATGATGCTGTACGATCTCATGAGTTATCCGAAGCGGCAGCATTCATCGAAGCCTTGTACTTTACTTCTTCTGAAACTGCTGTAATTAGTGGGGCAGAGGTAGAGGAGATTTTGGAGTTTTTGAAGGATGGTGATGGAGATTACAACTTCTATGAAGTGACCGTTGGCGACCTGACAAGTGCAAGGGATATGCTTGCCGGTTACATCGGAATGGATGATATAAAAAGTGAATTGTAGAATGCTGTAAAAAGATGAAGGTTGAGCGATCTTCATCTTTTTCTTTTCAACTCAAAAAACGATATCACTTGGATTACCTAGCATCTAAATTTGCCGTCTATTTTAAAATAGTTAATATGAAGCACCTGATTTTTTGTTTGTCCATAATCTCTTCTTTTTCTGTTTTACTTTATTCCTGCCAGAATAATGGTTCATCGGAAGGTGATGATACTACCCTGGATCAGACTGAATTCCTCGAAAACATCGGTGAGAATCTAATCGTCGATGGATATGAAGATTTTTTAAGTCAGGCAAGTGACCTTAACACTTCCGCTTTAGCTTTCGAAGAATCCCCAAATATTTCAAATCTTGATCAGCTAAGAGCATCATGGTTGTCAGCTTATCTTTCCTGGCAACGTGTAGCGTTTTACAATTTTGGACCTGCAGAATCAAATGCCATTCTATCCATTAATTATTATCCTACAGACACCAGCCTGATCCACTCTAATATTTCAAGTGGATCCTACGATCTTAACACAGCAGGAGCAACTTTTTCCAAAGGCTTTCCGGCGTTGGATTACCTGCTTTATGGATACGCTTCGTCCGACCAGGAGATTGTTGATAAATTTATAAATAATGAAAATGCTTTAACCTACCTGACAGACCTTACAGCCAATATTCTTTCACTGGCTGATGGTGTTTCAAACAATTGGTCGAGTTATGTAGAAACTTTTAAAAACAACAAGGGAACAAGCTCAGGATCGAGTTTGAGCTTGCTGGTCAACGCCTGGAGCCAATACATGGAAGTGCATGTCCGGAATGCCAAGATCGGTACGCCAAACGGGAACAGCGTGGTATCTTCAGAGCGATTGGGTCCATTTCCTGAAAAAGCAGAAGCCTTTTACAGTCCGTATTCTCTGGAGTTATTGAAAGAAGCGCACAGTGCAATCACCAACTTTTACATGGGGCGATCAGACAACGGAACGGATGGCGTCGGGATTTATGATTTACTGGTTGAATTGAACGCTCAGGAAGGCACACTTGCTGGCGATTACAAAGATCTGTTGGATGAGGTGACCTCCCAACTCAATGCGATCAATGTTCCTCTCGAACAAGCCATCGAAGAACAGGGAGAGGATGTGACAGCAATTTTTGATAATTACAAGGCGATTGTCGCATTGTTGAAGGTAGATATAGTTTCTTCTCTCAGCATTTCCATAACTTACGCGGATAACGACGGTGACTAATCCATTTGGAAAAGATATTGCCCGTCGGCTGATTCACAAAGATGTATCCATTGCTCCGTTGGTCACCTTCCGGATACTGTTTGGCATGATTATGCTCATTAGTATTGTCCGGTTTGCTTTAAAGGGATGGATCCATGATTTTTATATACAACCTGAATATCATTTCACTTTTTTCGGATTTGACTGGATTCAGCCACTTCCCGGACCATGGATGTATTTCCTGTTTTTCCTGATGGGATTGACAGCGCTTTTTATCACAATCGGATTATTTTATCGGATAGCCACTGTTTCGTTTTTCATGCTTTTCACTTATGTGGAGTTGATTGACAAGACATATTATCTTAATCACTATTATTTTATCAGCATCATCAGCTTTTTGCTGATATGGGTTCCTGCAAATGCGTATTTCTCAGTTGACAGCCGCTTGAATCCGGCGATTTCAACAAAAAGAGTTCCTGCTTGGACGATCAATATTTTCAAACTGCAATTGGGCATTGTCTACTTTTACGCTGGTCTGGCAAAAATCAATCCTGACTGGTTGTTGGAGGCCATGCCACTTAAGATCTGGTTGCCGGCGAAAGCTTATTTTCCGATCATTGGTGAGATGTTTAAAGACCTTTGGGTCGCTTATGCATTTAGCTGGTTGGGGATGCTCTATGATCTTTCCATTCCATTTTTGCTACTTAAAAGAAAGACCAGAGTTCCTGCTTACCAGGCAGTTGTCTTTTTCCATATCATGACGTGGCTGTTATTTCCGATTGGGATGTTTCCATTAATTATGATTGGTCTGACATTGATCTTCTTTTCTGAAAAAAATCATGAGAAGGTTTTGGATCACATTCAAAAATGGTTAGGTCTAAACGTTGTTTCAGAGGTTGCAGAAGTAAGAAAAAATGCTAATTATCATTGGGTCACCTATTTCCTGATTATCCATTTTGCTGTACAGATCCTTTTGCCCTTCCGACATGCCTTGTATCCCGGTGAATTATTCTGGACGGAACAAGGCTACCGGTTCTCATGGAGGGTGATGCTGATGGAAAAAGCCGGATCATGTGATTTTTATATTAGACCTGAAAATACCAATGAATTGGTTCAGGTAAATAATCTCGATCATCTGACTGAATTGCAAGAACGCATGATGGCGACTCAGCCGGATATGATCTTACAATTTGCCCATTATCTGAAAGAAAGATATCAGGCTAATGAAGTTTATACGGAAAGCCTCGTCACACTGCAGGGAAACCGCAGTAAACCTTTCATCGATCCTGAAATAAACCTTGCGCAGGTTGATAGAAGTCTAA
The DNA here is from genome assembly GCA_913057175.1 of uncultured Cytophagales bacterium. GTDB lineage: Bacteria > Bacteroidota > Bacteroidia > Cytophagales > Cyclobacteriaceae > CAJXNP01. The sequence goes on along the minus strand of CAJXNP010000024.1, from coordinate 26,753 downwards.
AACACAAAAATTGGATATTGCCTTTTGAAAAAGCTCAGTAACATAGTGATTGGTTTGATTTTGTTGATCGGTATGCAGATGACCGCTCAGGCAAATCCTACATACAAAATAAAGGGAAGAGTTATTTGTGATGACGGAGATGTGGCGGGTGTGGCACAGGTTTTTATTGAGAACACATCTATCAGTGCGGTTATTGATAACGAAGGCTATTATGCAATTGATAATGTAACTCCGGGTACTTATACATTGGTAGCTTTTGCTTACGAACATACAACTGAGAAAAAGGAAATCATTGTTCGCGACAAAGATGTTCAGGCCAATTTTCATTTACACGAACCTGAAGAGCAGTTGAAGAATGTAACCGTACAGGCTAAAAGAGAAAATCATTTCGGCATGACCCGTTTGAGTGCTGTGGAGGGTATGGGCATTTATGAGGGTAAGAAAAGCGAGGTGCTGAACATGGAAGATATTATCGCCAATAAAGCCACTAATAATGCCCGGCAGGTTTACGGCCGAATATCGGGGCTGAATATCTGGGAAAGCGATGGCGCCGGGATCCAGTTGGGAGTAGGCGGAAGGGGCCTCAGTCCAAACCGGTCGTCCAATTTCAATACCAGGCAAAACGGGGTGGACATGAGTGCTGATGCCTTGGGATATCCGGAAAGTTATTATTCGCCTCCCATTCAGGCAGTAGAGAAAATCCAGATTGTTCGGGGAGCTGCTTCCCTCCAATACGGCACCCAGTTTGGGGGATTGATCAATTTCAAGTTGAAAGAAGCTCCAACGGATAAAAAGTTTAGTCTTGAAACCTCTCAATCAGGTGGTTCCTATGGGTTTTTCAATAGTTATAACCAGGTTGGTGGAACCATTGGTAAGTTTGACTACATTTCCTACTATCAGTTTAGAAGAGGTGATGGATGGCGTGAAAATTCAGAATTTGATGCACACAATGCCTACACTAAGACCGGTTTTCAGATCAGTGACAGATTAAAGGTCACGGCTGAGTACTCATTCATGTACTACATGGCCAGGCAGCCGGGTGGCTTGACAGATCAGCAATTCGACGAAAATCCTCAGCTATCGTATCGGGATCGAAATTGGTTTAAAGTGAGATGGAACCTGCCCGCTGTACAAGCTGAATATTCATTTAACTCACGGACGAAGATCGATACACGTTTTTTTGGATTGGTTGCTACTCGGGAGGCACTGGGCAATTTGGATCGCATAGATCGACCGGATGACCCGTTAATGGACAGAACATTATTGGATGGAGACTTTAAAAACATTGGAAATGAAACAAGGATCCTCCATCGTTATACCTTGTTTAACCAAATGTCGTCATTTCTGGGCGGGATCAGGTTGTATTCAGGGAATTCCCGGCAGACTTACGGGCCAGCTCCCAAAGGAAGTGATCCTGATTTTTATTACAATAACCTTGATTCGCTTTATTATGATTACGACAACGGAGGCAAAAACCTGGCAATCTTTGCTGAAAACATTTTCACGCTAAACGATCACTGGAGTGTTACCCCCGGCTTTCGTTATGAAAATATTGTAACTACTTCAGATGGATATTATCAGAGGACGATGCCGACCGACCTGGCAGGGAATCCATTATTGCCGGAGGGAACAGATCTTCGGGAATACAGCAGCATCGAAAACCCACGGGATTTTATATTGCTTGGGGTGGGGGTAAGCTATAAACCAAGTGAGCTCTTTGAAGTGTATGCTAATTTTTCCCAAAACTACAAATCCATCAGCTACAGCGATATCCGTGTTACGACGCCAACATTGGTCGTGGATCAAAGTATTACGGATGAAAGTGGATATAGCCTGGATCTGGGAGCAAGAGGAAGCATCTCTGATGTTTTGAATTATGAAGTTACTGCATTCATGTTGATGTACAGGGATCGAATTGGCTCGATCCTCATGCGTGATAATTTTTTTAGGGTTTATCGATATCAAAGCAATGTAGGTGATGCCAGGAACATTGGCCTGGAAAGTTTTTTTGAAACAGATATTCTGAGAAACAAAAAAGAATCTTCATTGACATGGTTCCTGAATTTGACTTTGCTAAACACTAAATACATAAAAGCAGAACCACAGATTTTGGGCAATCGTGTTGAATTTTCACCAATTGTCAACCTCAGAAGTGGTTTAGCCTTCAAATGGAAAAAGCTTGGTATATCCACACAGATCTCATATATGACAGATCAGTATACTGATGCGACAAATGCTTCCAATGACCCACCTGTTCCCGGAGCTGTCGAGGGCACGGTACCAGCTTATTACGTTGCGGATATTTCAGCTCAGTATCAGCTTAACAAATGGCTTCGGATTGAGGGAAGTGTCAATAACTTTACCGACTCCATGTATTTCACCAGGAGGGCAACCGGCTATCCCGGTCCTGGCATTATCCCCTCCGATGGTCGAACATTCTATCTGACTTTAACGGGTAAATTCTAATGTGTTAAAGGCCTTCCTTTTCGATTCCATGTCAATTGTTTATGACTGAATCATGTTTGTCTACTCGTTTGATATTTCCCTGATTTTATCTCAAATAAATGCTACATTTAACCCGGAAAATCATTGAATTTTCCGCCCGATGGGTCAGACGATACATCGGATGTCTGACTCTGACAAAATCGTCACGAGCCGACGTTTAGCAAAATCCTGATTTGAAGTGAAATAAGTTAGTTTTCACCATTAGTATAGAATACAATCATTCCTCAAATTTGGGTAATAAGGATTTTGATAAAGTCGGGGTTAAACTCCTACGAGTCTGATACGACTGTCGGAGTCATCAGGCCTGAAATAACTTATTGAATAACAGATGTTTTTAATAAGTTATCGTCATTATTCATGTTTTTCACATGAATAAACCGGGTTAAAAAGGATTTAACTGCGGAATGCAGATGTGATTCATCTGCCAATAATAAACCATGGAACCTATATTCACAGGGTGGATTTTTTTTAGTATCGTTTCCATTGTTCTGGGAATAATGGTCGGAATGATCTTATTGACATACCGGGGAGAAAATACGAACAATAACAGGATCCTTAGTGTAGCTGTTTTATGCCTTTCAGCAGCTCTATGCATTGCTACTCTGATCGATTCGCGCATCATCCTGAAAATACCTTTCCTCTACAGAACAGGTAATATTTTTGCTTTGATATATACACCATTTATCTATTTATATGTTAGAAATGCCATTCACTATAGGAAATTCAAAGCATTGGACCTTTTGCATTTGATTCCGGCATTAATTTATATTGTGGACTTTTTGCCATTTATTTTACTCCCCAATTCCGAAAAATTGGATATTATCTCCTTTGATCTGGCAGATATTTCCCGTGTCAATTCTTTTAATCAGGGGTGGTTGTTACCTGATAATTTTCATACTCCGGCCAGGAGTATTCTCATTATGGTCTATTGGATAGCGGCTTTTCTTGAATTGATCGGGTTTATTAGAAAAAATAAGCTTTCCAGCGATAAGGAAATCGTACCATGGAGAAACTGGATACTAATATTCATTTGCCTGCAATCATTTAATTTCATTCCCTATTTTATTAGTTCAGGTATGAATTTGAATATAACATCGTTTAATATCATTCATCTTTCAGCTTCTGCTGCGCTAATACTTACAGTTGTGTTCCTTTTGTATAGACCTTTAATCCTTTATGGATTATATGTCAAAGACCTTTCCCAATTCATAAAAGGTAAAAATGAATCAATTCTTTCGTTTTCAAATGAATCTCGTCTTGCTGACAAATCTCAAACAAATATTCATAATGAAAGTGAGAATGATGAAAGCAATGGATTAAGATTGGCTCCGGGCAAACTTCAGTTTAAAGAAGTTTTGACAAATTTTATGATGGAGAAAACCCCCTTTTTGAAGGGAGGTTATTCACTTCCCGATCTGGCAAACGATCTCAACATTCACCCTCATCAGCTGTCATTGTTCATCAATCAGGAACTAGGCGTTTCATTTGTTGAATATTTAAATCAGCAGCGCATAGCACATTCTGTTGAGCGTATTAAAAATGGAGACAGCAAAAATCTTACACTCGAAGCGTTAGCCCGGGAATGTGGATTTAACAACCGAAATTCATTTACATCAGCCTTTAAAAAAACTATTGGCATTACGCCCTCAGAATTTATCAGAAATTCTAAATAAGTTTGCAAATATTTAGTAAATTTTGGCAACCACATAACATGGATTAGGCGAAAAGTAGATTCATTGGTTTAATTTCCAATCCTGATCAAATTGTCTGATCTATAGATTTGACAATTATTTCTTGCCTGATACCACCTTTTATTTAATCCGAAAGACCGCTAACTAATTGCAAACCACCATGCATAGGTTACATCTGTTTTCTTATACACAAAGAATTAATTCTTATCAGAAGATTAACATGGAGAAAGCGATTGCTTCGCTTGTGAAAATATTTCAACTTATTATATGCGGATGTTTTAAGATCCAACAAACAATCAAAACAAAAAATAAACCAGGAGGCGCTTTGACGATGACGATGGTGGTCAGTAGGGAGACTTTTATAAGTAACTCCGGTCATCGGCTTAGAACCCCTGGTTTTTTGTTAGTGATTGGTAGTTAAATGATAAATGACGAACACACAATTTACAAAATTGCCCACTAAATTTATACAAGTCTTGACAAAATGATTAAATAAATGGCATAACTAAACTACATTGACCATGAAAACTAAAAACACAATTGTACTAATCGTTGCGATGATCCTGATTGCTCCATTACTAGGTTATGGGCAGGATATGAAGGCAATAAGCAAAGCTTTAACTAAATCGATGGGATCAGTTGGCAAAGCCGGTGTGGATATTCCGGGATTTTCTTTTGGTATTAATCCAAGTACTTTAACCGGAAGCGCCGGTGAGTTATCTGATGCTGTGGAGTCAGCTGTAGGAGGAGCAATGAAAGCCGGTAAAAAGTCTCCCTTGTTCTCTCTCGACAATTTGAATCCTGATCAATTGACAAAACTTGCTTCTTCTGAAAGCCCCTTTTCATCATTAATGGAAATGAAAGGACCAAATGCCAGAGCAGATTTTGAGAACATCATCAGCGATCAGTTGGATAAAACAGGTGCGATGAACCTGTTGGACAATGCCTCGAATATACCCGGTTTCAGTTTGGGTGAAGGAAAAGACATGTTTGTCAAGCAGATATCAGATAATACTATCTCAGCGCTCGATAAGTCGGGAGCTAAAATGATAGAGAAATTTGTTAAATAACTAAACCATCAAGCAAATACCATGAAAACTAAAAGCACAATCGTACTTATAAGTGTGATGATTCTGATCGCTCCATTACTAGGTTATGGACAGGATGTTAAAGCCCTGAACAAGGCATTTCAAAAAGCTATTAATTCAGTTTCTAAATCGGGGATCGATATTCCGGGATTTGGAAAGAACCTCAATCAACCCAATTTAAGTGGGGATGCACATAAACTGTATGCGGATGTTGAGAATACAGTAAGTGAAGTGTTAAAAACTTCGAAGGACATGCCTATTTTTTCCCTGGAAGATTTGAATGCAGATCAAATTAGTCAATTAACATCGACTGATAAACCCTTTTCAACTTTAATGGACATAAAGGGAGAAACTTCACGAGATGAATTGGAAGGCATGGTCAGGGATCAGCTTGAAAAGACCGGAGCTTTTGATGTGATTGAAAATTCAGAAGAAATAATTGGTTTCGAAAATCCACTGGGAGGGAAAGATGTTTATGTAAGTGATGTAGTAAATAATACGATATCGGCTCTCGATGAATCAGGGGCCAAAATGATAGGTAAATTTGTTAAATAAAAGGGCTGTAATCATTGGCTCGCTACCAATAAGCATTGAGAATATTTTTCAATGTTTATTGGTAGTTTTAAATTTGGTGGAGCTGACAATTTGCAAGGGCCTGCACGATTAAACCATCAAACTAAACTGTGCATCAAACATCTGGTATCATCAAATATTTTTTCACTTCCAGGTTCTCCATTATCGATATTCATATTACTGGAGATACTATTCAGTTGGATGATTTACTCTATATGAGGACTACTTCCACTGTTATGATATCATCTAATCTTCAGCAGCCTTTGAATTATTATGAAGGCTTTTGTCTGGCATCCTGTATTAAAAAACTAAATTGTTTAACTTAAAACCGGAATTAAACTAACTCAATGATCTGACCACTATGAAAAAAATAATAATCTGTTTTATACTTGCTATGCCCTTCAATGCCTCTTCCCAATCTACAGAGGCTGATCAGGTGGCGGTGCTCATTCTCGATCACATGAGTGAGGTAATTGGAGAACTGAACTCAGTAAGCTTCGACCTCACGACAACCTTTGATGAATATCAATACGAATATGGCCTGGTAAGGGAATTTGGAGAGCATGAAGTTTACATGGTTGGTCCCAATAAGATGCTTGTCCATACGCGGAATCACAAGGGCCATCGTGGGTATTGGTACAATGGAGAAACGGTCACTTATTACGACTATGATGAAAACAATTACTCCGTATTGATTGCGCCAGACAATATTGTCAAGACCATTGACAGCTTACATTATGCTTACGATTTGGATTTTCCAGCCGCTGATTTCTTTTATCCGACATTTACGGACGATCTGTTGAACAACTTTGATGAGGTGTTGTACCTGGGAAAAAAGAAGGTTGATGGAAAGGAATGTTTTCATATCATGGCAGACCGAGAGGATATGAATGTACAGATTTGGATCGATAACGACGCAATGAATCTTCCATCCAGGTTTATCATCAAATATAAAAAGGAAGAAGGTACACCGATTTACGATGCAACCTTTTCTAACTGGCAGGTTAACCCGAATGTCCCACTGGCCATTTTCGAATTTGTTCCTCCGGACCATGCTCACCAGATCTTTTATGCCCCTAAAAACTTTTATAGCGAACAATGAAAAATTTAACCGGAATTATGAAAAGCAGAAATCACAAAATATATCTTCTTCAGGTTGCTTTCCTGACAGTTGTTCTTGTTTTCTTTACATCCATAAGTGAGGCACAGAGGATGGGCAGAGGAGGCGGAGGAGGTGGAAGATTTGCCGGAGGTGGTGGAGGAGGAGCCAGATCGGCTGGGACCACACGTCAAATGGGAAGTTCCAATCGATCCATCAACGGAGGGGCTCAAAGATCATCCAACAGGAGCTATACCCCCAGACAATCTTCATCAGGTTCCAGGAATCCAGGTACGGTGAATCGAAATGTACCCACTAACAATACTTCAAGGGAAAGGGTGACGAACCGATCTACGAATTCAGACAACAGAGTAACAAATCGATCAACAAATTCAAACAATAGGGTAACAAACAACAGAAACTCCAATAATAAAACAACCAACATTAAAGGAGGGAATAAGATAGATGTTGATAACAGCCGGAAAAATGTAAATATTAATGTCGACAATAGTAGAAATGTCAATGTACATAACAACAGGAACACCTATGTGAGACCTCCCTACCGGCCATATGCACGGCCACCTTATCGATATGGAGGTTTTAATTTTTATTGCCATCGTCCTTACTATTACCACCCTTACCGTCCGTTTTATTGGGGACCTGCGTGGCATCCCTGGGGATTCTTTGTGGCTACCCTTGCAGCAACAGCCATCATCGTAAGTGTTGAAAATCAACAATACCATTACGACCAGGGAGTCTATTACATCCAAAGCGATGGCGGGTATACAGTTGTGCAGGCACCTGTTGGGGCAACAGTAAAGGAAATTCCCAAGGAGTCTCAGGAAGTCCAGGTTAATGAAACAACCAATAACTATTACTATGGTGGAGCTTTTTATGAAAAATCGGAAGAAGGATATACTGTTGTGCCAGCTACTGCAGGCACCATTGTGCCAAATTTGCCTGAAGGTGGGGAAGAGGTTAGAATGGGTGATGTGACCTATGTGAAATTCGGTGATACATACTATCAACCCATTCAGGTAGATGGAAAAGACATGTACGAAATCGTAGAGGTGAAGGAGGAGGATTCCTGAATTTTTCTGAGATTAGTCATTCGACCAATCAAAATCGTCGGATGACAATTTATTATGCTAAAGAATAATCTTTTATTCTACACTCATAAAAAATTAAATTACAATTCGGTCTTTGATATGAAACAAATTCATCTCTTGATAATATTTCTAAGTGCTTTTCAATTTACATACGCTCAAACTTCCGAAGAAGAGAAAGAAGAAGCCGGGTATCATCGCATTTCTGTTGTAATAGGACATGCTTATATCCCTCAGGGAATTGAAGGAACTACAAAAAAGCAATGGTTATTTCTTGGATCCTGGGGAATTGATTATGACTATTGGTTCCATTCGAAATGGGCAATTGGGCTCCACTCTGACTGGACGGTTCAAAACTATGCAGTGGAGAGAACCGGGGAAGACGGCACAGAAGGAGTGCTTGAAAGAACACGTCCATTTGCCTCTACTGTTGCAGGTATTTTCAAGCCAGGGGAACACTTTTCCATTTTGGTTGGGTTTGGGGGAGAGTTTAGCAAAGAAGAAAACTTATTCCTGATCCGTGGTGGATTGGAATACGGTTGGGAACTTCCTGACGACTGGGAAATAGGAATCAGTCTGATGAATGACTTTAAAATCGATACGTACAATTCCTGGATATTTGGGCTGGGGGTGAGTAAGGTGTTAGGGAGGAAATTATAATAATTTGTTTTATTCAAAAGCAAGATCCTGCCAATACAAAGAATTGATAGGTATGAAGAGTATTTCACAAGTTTCAAATTGTTAAGTAAAACCATCGGCAATTGTCTTTTGTAAACAATCAGCCAAACTTCAATGTCAATAATTATTCTTGTCCTTTCGATGGTAAAAAAAATTATCCTTTACACCCTGACAGGGATCTTTGCCTTAGTTGTTCTGTCGTTGATATTACTTCCGTTTGTCGTACCACCGATTGTCGAAAACAACAGCAAGGATTGGATCGGTAGAAGTGTTGCACTTGATAAGATGAGGTTGAATTATTTTACCGGAACACTCAGGTTGTACGATTTCAAATTATTTGAGAAGGATGATGAAACGGTGTTTGTTAAATTTGATACCCTCCTTGTTGATACGGAACCCTATCGATTGTTCAACAAAACCTTCGTCGTCGAACAATTTTTTCTGAAGGGGTTATTTGCAGATGTGATCATGTACGATTCTGCTTTCAATTTTGATGATCTGCTTGAATTAGGAAACGATACAACAGATGATGAGGAATCTATGTCAAATAAAAACCCGATTAAGTTTGACCTTTCAAACCTGGAAGTCAAAGATGCTGTTTTTATTCTGCAGGATGCCGAAATCAACGACAGCATTGAGATAGATCAATTTGATGTTTTCCTTCCACATATTGCCTGGGACCAGTCCGAACTAAGTGAAGCAGACCTTGAATTTACATTTAAAGATGGCGGATATCTAAATTCGATAATTGATTATAATCCCGATAATGGAAGTTTTATGGTAGACCTAAAACTTAATGATTATGATATTTCCGGGTACCAGGAATTTGTCGATAAGTATGTGGATATTGGGAAATTTGAAGGTATTGTGGATCTGAATGTAGGATTAAAAGGAAATATGGCAAGCCCATTACAAACCAAGATGGAGAGTAAGTTTGTCATGAGTGACTTTGCCATTTATGACGAAAAAGACAGTGTCATGGTCGGAACCAGGCGTATAGACCTGAAGGTAGACGAAGCTGATCTAGCGAATAAAACGATTTTGATTGACTCCATTCATGTATTTAAGCCCACTGTTTACTTCGAAGCATATGATTCAACAAGCAATATTGCTGAATTCATGAAACACATCTTACCACCTGAAGATTCCGTACAAGGGGGACAGGTTCCGGATGAGGTAGTCTCACAAGATACCGCTCAGCAAGATTCAGAGGAAGATACGGAAATATTGCAAAAGGATACCACAAGACAATTTTACCTGAGCATTAATTCCATTCTCTTAGATAGCGGAAAAGTGGATGTGGCAGATTATTCTCATGAGCGCAAATTTGAATATCAAATATCAGAATTGCTTGTGACTACTGACTCCATAACCAGTGAAGCAACATGGGTGAATTTGAATATGAGCATGACACTCGGTGATCATGGCAAAATGGTCGCTGATTATGCCATCGATCTTTCCAATCCGGAGGTGAGTTCCCTTGATATGACTGTTTCGAGTCTGATGCTGGATGATTTCGATGTTTATTGCAGGGAAGCTACCGGCTATCCATTGATGTATGGTGATATGTATTTGAAATCGCATACCAATGTACACGGAGATTCACTCAAAGGCGAAAACAATATCATCATTCACAACATGAAGTTAGGGAGAAGAGAAAAAGTTATCGGGCCTCCCCTTAAAATGGCGATGTTCCTTTTAAAGGATAAAGACAAGGTGATTCATTTTGATATGCCGATGGCAGGATCTATGGGTGAATCGGCCGCGGATATTGGGAAACTCATTTGGAATACCTTTTCAAGCTTAATATTTAAAGTAGTGTCAACACCTTTTAAATTTCTAGGGGCAACTTTTAATATATTGGATACCGATATCAAAAGGATAAATTTTGATTATCTCGATACGGCTTTTACGAATAAAGAACAAAGACAACTAAATGCACTCCTTAAAATCGAAGACCACGATGAAGAGGTAAAAATTGACCTGGTATACTATAAAGACTCACTTTTAGAAAGAGAGCAATTAGCCATGGACATGATAGAAAAAGAATTTGGTGCGGATAAAGGTGGAAATGGTAAATATAAACGGAATGCCAGATTCAGAGATTACGTTGAAAGCAGGGTTCATTCAGATACTCTTAGTTTGGAAGAAGCATGCCTGCTACTGGCAGATCATCACCTGGTGGATTCCTTGTCAGCGTTGTACGATAGTGCCCGTTTCAGAAGCCTGCGAGGCTATTTGATAAGTCAGCGGGATACAACAGATATAAGACTTTACCAATCCAGAGAAACTGCCCCTAAAAATGAGGATGTTAAGCCACATTTTGAAGTGAAATTGGGAATGAAAGACGAATTCATCGAAGAGAATTATATTGATAAGAAGAACAATTAGGATCAATGAAGGGCTTTTAATATACAAGTTAATGGGCTCGGAATGGATTGCCAAAATGTGGCCTTTCAACGAATTGTCAATACCTGGTTAAAAATTTTTATTTTATCTTACCGAACAGATCCGTCAACACCAAAGAGAATTTTACATTGAAGTTTCTTCTGATTTTATCCTTTGTTATTAGCTCGTATTTGGCAATCGCCCAATCCCTGACAAAAGACAGTATTCAGACTCAAAATGGAAAATCCGAAAAAGGATATGATCTTACGATTATGCCATTCTTCAACTACAATCGAAACCTTAAATTTATGTTTGGTGTGATCCCAATGGTGATGTACAGGGCAAACAAGGCAGACACCATTTCGCCAAAATCCCTGTCAGGGGTTGCTGCCACCTATACAACCAATAAATCTTATTTCATTGCTATCTTCAACAGGATCTATTTTGCCGAAGACAGATGGAGGGCCATTTTATATGGAGTAACCGGAAATCAAAACTCACAGTTTTATATGGATGATGCCGATATTCCCGGGTTCTACGACTATGGTACGGAAATGACCGTAATTGGTGTGGGAATTCAAAGGCGATTGGTTCCCGGGGTTTTTGGAGGTGTTACTTATTCTTATTCTAACTACTATACTGAGTACGAAGATGAGGTCCAACCTCCGTCCACTACAATCACTAATGGCATAGAATTCAATATCCAATACGACATCAGGGATGATGTTTATTACCCGACAATAGGAAAAAAAGCTAAAATCCGGTGGATATCCAATCCGGAATGGTTTGCAAACGATTTTAAATCAAACAGGATCAAATCAGAGTATAACCAATACTTCCCCATGCGCAGCGGTATCGATGTGATAGCTGCCCGGTTTGCCGGTAGTTTTGGATTGGGAACCATAGCTTTTGAACAACAAGTGACCATCGGAGGCAAAGATATCCGGGGCTATTCGGAAGGAAAATACAGGGGTGACGGATTGATGGCTGTGCAGGGTGAGTACCGCTACAATTTTAACAAAAGAATGGGGCTGGTAGGGTTTTTTGGCCTGGCTACGCTTTATGGCTCTGATACCGAAGATTTTAACTGGGGCATCTATCCTGGCATTGGCGTGGGGTACAGATATAAAGCTTTTAAAAATGTAAAGTTCAATATCGGTTTGGATGCAGCAGTCGGCAAAGACGATTGGGGATTTTATTTTAGGATTGGGGAAGCGTTTTAGGCAAAGAGCAAGGAGCAAGGGGTAAAGAGCAGAGGGCAAAGGGCAGAGGGCAAAGGGCAAAGGGCAAGGAGCAAGGAACAAGGCGCAAGGAGAAAGGGGCAAGGAGCAGAGAGCATCTTAGGACTTCGTCTGACCACTGAGATGAGCGTAGGAAGGTGTGAGCTGGTCTGACGAATTGATGCGAGTAATAGATCAGCTGGGGCAGGGAGCAAGGAGCAAGGGACAAGGAAGCTCAAAGGTGAAAGCTCAAAGGTGAAAGGAAAAAGGAGCAAACTAAAATCTCAAAGGTGAAAGCTGAAAGGGGTCTGAAGTCCGAAGTCCGGAGTCCGGAGCATAAATACTAACAAGTGAAAACCTTTGTGAAACTTCGTGAAAAACCTCTGTGAATCTCCGTGGTATAGCCCTCTTGTTCCGTAAAAACTCTTCGTAACATCTAAATAAGGTTAAAATTGGTTTTTAACGTGTGGTTTATTTACTTGGCTTAAATTCCAAACCATTGAAAATCTATATTCCATACACCCTATTCTTTCTGGCTGCACTGTTTTTATCTTCATGTAATATTCAAAATGAGGTAATTTTACTTGAAGATGATTTTTCAGAACTCCCGTCGGGAATGATCTCCAGTGACGCAGGCGCCCATACGGAATATCACTTCACAAAAGAATTGCATCCTTTGGGGAATTGGCAGATAGCATCTTTTTATCACGATCCTGCCTCCTACAGGGCATGGCGAGTAATGAGCCATGGAGGAAAAAAAGTGATCGCTCAAACGGTAAACTACGAAAAGAATTTTACCCACCCCATGCTGGTGACGGGTGATTCCCTTTGGGAAAATTATACTGCAACACTTGAATTTACTCCGCTGGACACAGCACAGAGTGGTTTAATGGTTCGGTACAAAAACAGCAGGTGTTACTATTTCTGTGGAGTGAGAAATGGGAAGGCTATTATAAAAATGGTCAATCATGGTATCGGATTTCATCAGCCTAATGAAGTCATCCTGGATGAAGAACCATTTAACATTAACGATGGAGATTCCATCAGATTAAAAGTAGCTGTCAATGAAAACCGGATTGATGTGGAATTCAATGGAACGACAAGATTGTCCGCAACGGATACTACTTTTCGTAAAGGCAAAGTGGGATTGATGGCCGATGCCCCGACCTATTACCATTCCATAAAGGTCGTCACCACTAACAAAGACTACGAGGCTTTTACAAATAAACGGGAGCGACGAAAAAATGAAGCAGCTCAATTACAGTCGTCCAATCCAAAAATGAAATTATGGAAAAAGATCTCCACTTTCGGATTTGGCGTTGGCAGAAACCTGCGATTCGGAGATCTCAATGGGGACGGTCAAAAGGATGTGCTGATCGGGCAGGTCGTACATCATGGCCCGACCGACAGGCATAGCGAACTCAGCTGCCTTACCGCTATGACCTTCGATGGAGAGCAGCTTTGGCAGATCGGCGAACCAGACAGATGGAAAAATCACCTGACCAGCGACGTGGCATTCCAGATCCATGACCTGGATGGAGATGGGAGGAATGAAGTCATTTACACCATGGATTTTGAGATCATTGTTGCTGATGGAGCAACCGGAAAGACGAAATACAAAGTGCCAACACCATGGGTTACCGAAGCGGGAAAAAGCCGTAATCGGTTTAAACGCATTTTGGGTGACTGCCTTTATTTTGCAGATTTTCGGGGCACGGGACATGATCGCGATATCATCATCAAGGATCGGTACACTTCATTTTGGGTGCTGAATGATAAACTGGAAGTCATGTGGCAGGATACCTGTAATACCGGGCATTATCCCTATGCCCATGATATCGATCAGGATGGGAAAGACGAATTGGCCATGGGATATAGCTTATTTGATGATGACGGATCCGTTATCTGGAGCCTGGACGACCAGGTGGATGACCATTCGGATGGTGTGTCGATGGTGAAGCTAAGAGATGACCAACCATTTACCTTTATCAATGCCGCCAGTGATGAAGGGATGTTTTTTGCCGATATGCAAGGGAATATATTCAAACACCATTACATCGGACATGGGCAAAATCCGGCTGTGCTTAACCTTCGTGACGACTTGCCCGGACTGGAAACGCTGTCCATTAATTTCTGGGGCAACCAGGGAATCATCCATTATTACGATGCAGATGGAAACATCATTCATGATTTCGAACCGGTCCAGCACGGGAGTATGTGTCTGCCTATCAATTGGACAGGAAAAACCGAAGAATTCTTTGTTCTTTCACCTAATGTCGAACAAGGTGGTTTATTCGATGGATGGGGTAGAAGGGCAGTGGTTTTTCCTGATGACGGGCATCCCGATATGTGCAATGCCGTTTTGGATATTACCGGTGATCTTCGAGATGAAATTGTGGTTTGGGATCCATATGAGATCTGGGTGTACACGCAGGATGACAATCCGAAAGAAGGAGATCTATATGACCCAAAGCGAAATCCACTATACAACTATTCAAATTACCAAATGACAGTTTCGATGCCTTGATGTAACAAATGAAGTACTAGGTTGGGTGAATAAAAAATATAACTTAACCTGTTGTGCTAATTAATTCTAAGATTATTGACTTGAAATAAGCCTTTAGTCTCCTCCTGGGAGGAGATTTAATGCTATTAAGTTAAGGGGGTATTTACAACCTCTCCCTAACCCTCTCCGAGAGAGGGACATAATATTGTCTTAACTTAATAGATCTGGGAGGAGATTCATAGGTGGGTTGGTAGAAAAATCTATTTCAAGTCAATATTAAGGTGATTTTTTCAGTAGACATATCCCTTTAATTAGCTCAACCGGTTAACTTAGTATCTTAACACAGAACGAATACAACAAACCATGAAAACAGGCCTATGATTCACAACTACTTTATGTAATTTCATTCAACAAACAAACTACCACAAACATGTTTAACATTCTCACAAAAAACTGGTGGCTCCTCATTATTCAGGGCCTGTTATTCATCTTATTTGGGATCATTGCCATCGTTAACCCCACGCTCACCGCCGCTACGTTTGCCATTTGGTTTGCCATTTTCATCATGGTGCATGGCTTTTTTGCCATCGTAGCAGCCATAAGGAACTGGAAAACGGAAGAGGATAAGTGGCTGGTCCTGGTGGAGGGAATTGTAAGCGTTATTATTGGAATTCTGCTTTCCATTATGCCTGATCTTACCCTGCTTGTAGTTTCATTTACCATTGCATTTTGGTTTCTGATAACGGGCGTGTTGAAAATCGCCATGGCGATCGAATTGCGAAAGGAAATAAAAGGAGAGGGGTGGATTATTTTAGGAGGGATCATTTCCGTACTGTTTGGCTTTTTGATCTTTGCCAGACCCATTTTGGGATATAGTTACCTCATCTGGATCATTGGATTTTGCTCACTTTTCGTTGGCATTGCCATGATATTCGGAAGCTTCAGGCTGCGTAAAGCAGGGAAGATGGTGAAAGAAAAGATAGCGGCAGAGTTGAAATAAGTATTTAAAAAGCCATCGATGAATCAAAATCGTATGGCTGTCTTAGCGGAGTTTTCGTCAGAGACCCTGCGTTACAATTCACCATTTATGGCTGAAGTAACTTTGAGGAACAGATCGGGATTGCAGAAGCAGACCCTGCTTAGCCGAAATTTTGATAAATAGAAAATATCGGTAATATTACTGATCCAAGAAAGTAGCATCAATTAGATGTTACCTATCAATTAAAGTGGTATTACCTTTTAAAAAATGAAACTCTATCTCCTATTTCTATTCATTCTCTTTTGTTCCGTAGGATATTCCCAAAGCAACCTGGACGAATCCATCGACAAGATCCTGAACACTCATATTAATTCTGAATCCGAGCCTGGATTATCACTGGGAATTATTCAAAATGGTCAAATCATATTTCATGGCAGTAGAGGGTATATGAATTTGGAATACCACCTTCCGTTTAATGACTCAACCGTTTTTGGGCTTGCTTCGGTCACAAAACAATTTACATCTGCTTGTATTGGTGTGTTGCAAAAACAGGGAAAATTATCAATCGATGATGATGTGAGAAAATACATTCCAGAATTAACACAATATGATGAAACCATCAGGATCAGGCATTTACTGAATCATACAAGTGGGATAAGAAATCACAACGTCTTACTAGACTTAAAAGGTTTTGATTACGAACACCGGGGTTACACAAATGAAATGATCCAGGAGCTGATGTTTAAGCAGGCAGGAATTAATAACCTTCCCGGTGAAAAAATGCTTTACTCCAATACAAATTATGTGCTATTGGCATTAATTATTGAAAGGGCATCAGAAATGAAAATTCATGATTTTGCCAGGCAGGAGATATTCAATCCTTTGCAAATGACAAAAACTTTTTACATAAGTAATCTTGACGATATCATTGAAAACCGGGCATATTCCTATTACAAAAACAAGGAAAAGTACCAACAACCAAAAACCTTAACCCTTTGTGTAGGAGCCGGAGGGATGGAAAGTACAGTGAAGGATTTAGCCAAATGGTCAGATGTATTTTTAAGCCCGGATCATCCATTCTCCTATTTAAAAGATTTTATTACCGAACTCGACACCTTAAATGACGGGGAGTTGATGAAACATGCACGGGGTATGTTTGTTTCGCCCTATAAAGGACATACTACTTTTAATCACAGCGGACGTGAGTTGGGGATGCGCTCTCAGTTCATTTGTGTTCCTGATGAGAGTCTGGCAGTAATTGTTTTTACAAATTCAGAACACATTGATGCGATCGACATTTCATATGAAATACTCGATTTATTTTTGGAGGAAAAAGTAAATGAAGAAAAGAAAGAAAATCGATCTGAAGATTCAGATGGCCAACTTAAAGAATTTCAGGGGATCTATCAGGAATTAAATAGCGATTTAAGGATGGAAATTTTCGTTCAGAATGACACATTAAAAGCTATCAGCAGTTTTGGCAGAAGTGCAAATCCTTTGGTTTCTCATGGTGGTAATTCTTTTGCCCGAATAGATAATCCTTCTGTTTTATATACCTTTCAATCTGATGAGAATTCCAATGTTGATTTATATGTAGATTTTGGTGGCGCTATATTCTATTTTGAAAGGATCCATCTCGATTCAAACCCGAACCAAAATTTAGATGAATACATAGGGGATTATTACTCAGATGAACTGGACGTCAACTATTCCATTTCCCTTGAAAACAATGATCTGATTTTAAGCTATCCTAATAATGGAGGCATCGTTATCAAGGAAGGGGTTAAAGATACTTTTGGAGCAAACAGAAGAACAAAATACTTGTTTCACCGGGATGCCGAAGGCAAGGTGATTTCCTTTGAAGTTGCTTCCGAAGGTACAGTAAAAGAAATATTCTTTGAAAGAATAAACTAATGTCCGCCTTGTGCATGCCCTCCGGGATACATACCGTAACGGAACAGTATCACCTGGACCAAACATTTTTTAATCTGCTTAAAATACAATTTCAGTAAAGTGTTGCTATTGACTTTTTCTTAGTAAAACCAGGTCTATACTAATGCAAAAGCATGCTTCGGAAAAAACGCAGGCATGGCTTTGTCAAAACATGAGGTAGTTTTCTCTAAAACGTGCTTACGTTTTCCGGAAAACATACGGACGTTTTTTTCAAAACATCAGCACGTTTTCTTCAGACTCTACGCTTTCTTGAATTCCAGCGTTTTGAGTATGTTTTTTAGCCTTGGACCGGGCGTAAACAGGATCTTGCTGTTGCGTACGCTGGCTCCATTGACATCTGCCTCGTTTTCATATCCGTTGCTGCTGATGCTAACACGGAAATATCCAATTTTCCCAATACGGGCATCTTGCCTTCCGGGAAGGTGTCACAGCCTTATCAGCTTCTTAGTCAGGGATCCTGCGTCATAATTCACCATTTATTGCTGGGAAGCTTTGAGGAACAGATCGGGGTCACAAATGCAGACCCCGCTTAGATGAAATTTTGATAAATGGAAAATATCGGTAATATTACTGATACAAGTATTGTTGACACCAATTATTAACACTTAAAAAATACCATGGCAAGATTTCGACACTCTTTTTGTAGCCCATTTAGTTCTGAAATTGAAGAGTTAGGAGATATTGAGGAAAATGAACTGATTGATAAGTTTAACAAAATACCATGGGACGGAATAATACAGAAAATGAGTACAATGAGTGAATCAGAAATTCATTATTCACCATCGATTGAATTTGAAGATAAATCCACTAAACACGGATTAACAATGAGCGGAGTTGGTGATAAAAACCTTGAAGAATTTTATGTGTTCTATAAAAGACCAAAGAGGGTAAAAAGGTTTTTTGGATTATTTGAGCATGATAACCCCAATTATTTAACCGATGTTCTTGGGCAGACTAGGCAAAATGTTGTTGAGCTAATAAATGCATTAATTGAAAAAAATTATCAGTTGTTAGATCAAAAAATTAAGAGATAAAAAATAAACCGGTGCTAACAATTTGTTCCATGCCGAATTTCCTGCTTGATCAATTTCTGGAAATCCATCGCAGTTTGGCCGTAATATTTGCTCATCGTTTCGGGGATGCAGTTAAGAGCTTTTTTTGCAAAATCCTATATTATCGATGGATGCGTCCTCCTATCCGGCGGACAAGAAATCGAAGTTTTGTCTAGACTTCCTGCAACGCAAATATTACTCATTTGCTTGCCCTTTACAGCTCCAGGTAGGTTTTTTACAAGGGCCGTTGGCAAGAATTCAAGCAAACAGAAAATCAGTATACTTAAAAAAATCGTATTTTTAAAGAAAAATGAAATATGGGAATAGCTTTAACAAATAGGACAATTGAAAAATACTTTGGATTTCTATCTCGTCTTGACAACGGTTCCAAGAAAAAGTTAATTAAAAAATTGGCTGAATCTATTGAGGAAAAAGGGGGGAAGACTGTAAATCTAAAGGATTTATCAGGAGCATGGGAAGATACACGTGATTCCGATGAGATTATCAAAGAAATTAAAAATTCAAGAATTGACAAAGAAGGAAATTTTGAATTCTAATGGATTACCTTCTTGACACAAATATCTGTATACATTTTTTTAGAGGAAAATTTGGAGTAACAGAAAAGTTTGAGGTAGCAAAAGCAGAAAATTGTGCTATTTCCGAGATTACCTTGGCTGAACTCGTGTTTGGAGCTGAGAAAAGTATGAATCCTACAAAAAACCATCAACTGATTGAACAATTTATTGAGATTGTTACCATTCTTCCAATTTTTGATTCTATACTGAAATATGGAAAGGAAAAAGCCAGATTAAGAAATGCCGGAATAATGATAAGTGATTTCGATTTGTTAATTGGTTGTACAGCCGTTGAATATGATTTGATTATGGTTACAGAAAATGCAAGTGAGTTTGAGCGAATTTCTGGCATTAAGCTTGAAAATTGGGTAGATCGTAATAAATAAAAACTCTTGCCAACAATTAAGCTACAATGATGCGAAGTAGGGCTCCGGTTCAACAAATTGTACCATGTCGAAAAGGAAGCTAAATCGAGTTCTAAAAGTCCGCTGCAACTTGGCCGTAATATTTGCTCATCGTTTCGGGAATGCAGTTAATCCCAAAGGGATCCCTTCGGGGGAGCTTTTTTTGCCAGATCCTATTTTATCGTCGGATGCCTCCTCCTATCCGGCGGACAAGAAATCGAAGTTTAGTCCAGACTACCAGCAACGCAAATATTACTTATTTGCTTGCTCTTTACAGCTTTAGCCCCCTTTTTTACAAGGGTCTTTGTGTGTCAGCTAAAAACATTTCAACACTAACTTTCAAAAAAATTAGAGTAACTTTATTTGATGAAACCCAGATTATATTTTGATACTTCAGTTTTCGGTGGAATAAATGATGTAGAATTTCAATTCGAAACAAAAAGTTGTTTGAGATGGTAGAGAATGGTGAAATAATCTGTGTATACTCCGATTTAACCCTTACAGAACTGGAAAATGCGCCTGAAGCATTTCAAAAATTTATCCACTGTCAATATGGAAAAAATTGAAATCGTAGAAGAATCTTTTTCACTGGCAGATCAATACATTTCTGAAAAGGTAGTTGGTAGAACAAGTCATGATGATTGTCTTCATATTGCTACTGCCACTATAAACAAAGTTGACCATTTGATTAGCTGGAATTTTAAACATATCGTAAACGTATTTAGGATTAGAGGATATAACTCGATAAATATTAAAAACGGACATGTTCAATTAGACATCCGATCACCAAAAGAAATTGTCAATTATGGGACCAAGGATTAAGGAAAAACAATTTGATACTGTAAAATTCTTTCGTAGAGAGAAAGAGAGAATATATAAAGAAACCGACGGAATGACCTACAAAGAATTTAAAGCATATCTAGCAAAGCATAAGAAGTGGGCGGAAAAATAAAAAAAGCCGAACACACAACATTTGCTCCATGAATAATCCTCCTGGCTTTTTGAAGTTAGCAAAATTCTGTAAATAATTCATTTTCAATTTCTTAATTCTGTCTGTTTCCTTGTTTGTGGAACGTTGAAAGTAATGCTAAAAACGGCCGTCCTCTGAAATCATATTCGAATCAGACAGAAATATTTAATTTTCCCGGTACGGGCATCTTGCCAGTCGGGAAGACATTTCAGCTTTAGCAAGGCCTTTGCCAGTGACCCCACTTAGCCTGTGAACTATCACCTTAATCAAAATACCTTCCTTTCACACATAAAGAGAGGTCACTCAGCAACAAACCGCCTTTACAGAATGGAAATCGAGATACATTTGAATTGAATATTTGAAACTCTTTTATGAACTCTTAAATTCTAATTCAATGAAAACGATGATCCTGACAATCACTATCTTGTTTCTTTGCGTTTCTGGTTACACCCAGTCAAAAGCTAATGAAAAGGCCGTACAGGCTGTGCTTCAAAAAATGGAAGATGCCTGGAATGCACACGACTACACCTATTCTGGTCAATTTGATATTTATGCGCCAGATGCAACTATGATCAATCCGGTAGGTATGTACTGGAAAAATCGGGCTGAAATAATCAAGGCTCATCAGGTGTTTGGCGAGACCATGTTCAAATATACCTCCAGCCAAAACCAGCAGGTAGATATTCGCTTTCTGGCGCCTGCCGTCGCACTAGCTACTGTTAACCCAGAAAATTCAATGAATTTTCCGCCCGATGGGCCGACGTTTATCAAAATCCTGATCACAAGTGAGTTAAGTTTAGTTTCATCGTAAGTTGAGAATACAAACATTCCTCAAATTTGGGGAGTAAGGATTTTGTTAAAGTCGGGGTTAACCTTGACATAACTTCTTGAAAAATAGAAGTTTTCAAGAAGTTATCGTCATTATTCATGTTTTTCACATGAATAAAGCGGGTTAAAGGTCAACATCGGGTGGAGCATGATTATTCCTTTCCGGAAGGACAAAAAGCTTACAAGGGAGATCTGCATCAGCACATGCTAAATGTTGTTCTTACCAAGAAAAATGATCAATGGAAAATCGCCACCTTACAGGTAACAACAATTGATCCCAATGCTACCGCTTTTGACCCAGCTAAAAGACAGGCGGGTAAATAAGGAAATGTCCGGCACATTGTAAAAGTTATGCAGGCAGTGCCGGACAAATTTTAGAATTGGAGGTAGTAAATATTCAAGTGTAAATAAAAAGAAATGAGAAATGTATTTCCGATATTGAAGTAGTGAGTTTATGTGTGTATCATGAGAAGTATTGTATTTACGGTGCTTTTGGTAACTTACCGGCTTGCTTTGACTCAGTCGCTCTCTCCGATTGAGTTTAATAACCAACCGACCCTTGAAAAAGGTATTTCTGTTGAACCCCTTGCCCTTTTTTATATCGTACCAACAGCGGATACCTTCCAAACCCCTTCGAATATAGCCAGACAAAAATTCGTAGCTTCTGATCAGGTTCCTCATCTTAATCATCGCACGATCCAGAAGTTATCGAGAACCAATCAGGTGGTATGGTTTCAATTTAAAATAAAAAACGACCATCTTAAGGATACCCTTAAGCTGCTATATTCCGGATTGGTGCATGGCATGGTCACATTGTACCAAAAAGAAAGTGACTCTTTTTATAAGGTTGGAAGTGCAGGCTTTTTTGTGCCTTCGGTAAGGTTAGCAAGTGGTTACAGTTTTTTTGAAATACAAGTGCCTCCCAATACCACCAATCACTATTTTGTGAGAGTTGTTGATTATTTGTTGCAGTTGGCGGATGTCTCCGGAGAATTGCACACCCGGCAAAGTTTTCAATGGTTTACTGCCCGGGAAATTTTATCCAACAGATTACTATTTGGCTTGATGTCCATCATGTTCGGATGTATCGTATTAATGAGCATCTATTCCCTATTTCAATATTACCTCAACCATGATCGGGCCTTTTTATTTTATTCATTGTATACGGCTATGGCGGCATGTCATATTTTCATCCTCTCCAATGCACGGTTTGGTTTTGGGTTTATGCCCGATTCGATTCCCAGGCTTAGCCACCCTATTGGTTTTTCGACAACCCATATTTTAGCATTATTGTATGCATTGTTTTTATCATACCTCCTTCAAATTTCCGAACGACAGCCTTTTCTTTGGAAGGTTGTCAAACCATTTATGCTGTTTCTTGCCCTGCTGCAAGCCATGGAACTACTGCAATTAAGATCCGGGACATGGATCGAAAGCAGTAATGTGTACTTTATGCTTGATACATTACCGGCGTTCGCGATGGGCATACTGATGATTTTGGCCACGATTAGAAGTAACACCAGGCTAAAACCATTTTTACTAGTGGGGCAAATCAGTTTGTATTTGATTGTGATTTCTCCGTTTCATGGCCTCTTCGATTTGAAACACTTATCGCAGGAGGTTTCAAATTTGTTTAATTATCCTGCCTTTTATATGGCCCTTGGATTGACGATCGAACTATTTTGTTTTACCCTTGCGCTTGCTTATCGAAATAGACTGGTAGAAATGGAAAAAAATGAACTTCAACAAAACTATACAGAAAAACTTGAAGCAGAACTAAAAGCTCGTATCGCTGAAGTCAGGGAGCAGAGTATTCAGCTGGAGAAGCAGCATATTCGTCAATTGGAGATGGATTTTGAGCAGCAACTGGCTGAGGTGCAAATGAAAGCTCTAAGAGCGCAGATGAACCCTCATTTTATTTTCAATTGTCTCAATTCCATTCAACTTTATACTGCCAACAATGAGTCGGTCAAAGCGACGGATTACCTGAACCGGTTCAGTCAGTTGATACGTTTGGTATTGGAAAACTCCCGCTCAGAGCGTGTTACCCTGAAAAATGAATTGGAGGCACTGGAGCTTTATTTGCAAATGGAGTCGATGCGTTTTAAGGACAAGCTCCGTTATCAGATCGAGATTGTGCCAGAGCTGGATTCGGAACTAATTGAAATTCCTCCTTTGCTTCTTCAACCTTATGTGGAGAATGCCATTTGGCATGGGCTTATGCATAAACCGGAAGGTGGCCAATTACAGGTGAATGTAACTCAGCCAAATACTGATGGAATAAAGGTGACGATTACCGATGATGGGATAGGCCGTACCCAGGCTGCCAGATTGAAAAGCAAATCTGCAACACTTCAGAAATCTTTTGGTATGAAGATGACTGGAGAGCGGATTATGCTGATCAATCGTATGTACAAGGCCCAGACCCAGGTACAGGTCAATGACTTAATATACCCGGATGGTACCCCCGCTGGAACGGAAGTAGTTTTGAATATTCCTGTTTAAGAATTAATGAGTGAATGATGCTAAAAGCAATCCTGATCGATGATGAGCCTGACTGTGTGCAGTTGCTTGCCTTGCAACTTAAGCAACACTGTCCGGGAGTGGAGGTGCTGGCCGGACTGTGTTCCCCGGAAGAAGGTTTGCAGGCCATACGGACACTCGATCCGGACGTTGTTTTTCTTGATGTGGAAATGCCCCGAATGAATGGATTTCAGTTATTGGAACAACTTGAAAGGATTCCTTTCGGACTTATTTTTGTAACGGCCTACAATGAATTTGCCTTGAAAGCCTTTCGATTCAGCGCCTTGGATTATCTGCTTAAGCCACTTAATTCCAGCCATTTGTGCGAAGCTGTTCGGAAGGCAGAAAAACGGCGACAGATCGATCAGGGACAGCTTGACCTCCTTCGGTATCAGCTTAAAGAGGGAAAATACCCTTCTAAAATTGCCGTACCATTTCAAAGCGGGGTGGTATTCGTTGAGCTTAGCGAATTGGTCTATTGCGAGGCGGACAGCAATTATACCAAACTATTTCTGGTCAATGGAAAACACCATTTACTATCCAAAACATTGCGCGAAGTGCAGGAAGTACTGGAGGAAAGAAGCTTTCTCCGGGTACACCGCCAGTACCTGATCAATCTGGAACACATTAAGATGTACCACAAAGGTGATGGTTCCTACCTGGTCATGACCGGTGACATCACCATTCCGGTTGCCAAAAATCAGAAAGAACGGCTGGTGCAGAAGTTTGGCTGGTTATAGTAAATCCAAAACAGAAACCCTGAGATAATATTTTTAAGCGGTGTAGCTTTCCCGCTCATTTTTTAGGCAATCCACTCAATAATAAAGTTACTTCACAAGATATTCCTCTTTTTTCAGATCCGTTTTTGGAATTTTATATCAAAGGCAACCACCGAACCTCTGTGGTTCTATCACCCTGGTAAAACATCATTGCCAGTCAAGTCGATAGTCCAGCCCATTAGAAAGCTGAATTTAATTTATAAAATTTCAAGCCATGAAAACCAAAGTAGAACAGCCCGTACACCACCAATCCGAAGGCTGGTTCTTTATTGTGATGGCCCTTGTAGTATTAGCGATTGCGGTCGCCGGCTTCGTGCCATCCGCTATATCCACCGATGGTCGCAGGGCACCAATGACCTGGGCGGTAGCCGCACACGGGGCTATTTTTGGTGCGTGGCTCCTGTTATTTCTAACGCAAACAATCCTCATTAAAAAAGGGAAAATTGCCGTGCACCGACGATTAGGATATTTGGCCGCATTGCTCGCTGCTTTGATGGTCCTGTCCGGGTATACATCGGCAATTGCCATGGCGCGGCGCGGTTATGATCTAAGCGGCGATTTGATACAGTGCGATAGTGATCCCCTTGGACAACTGGTGTTTCAACTTGGAGATATTTTCAGTTTCAGTATTTTGGTTGGGCTTGCTATTTGGTTTCGCAGTAACTCTGCTATTCACAAGAGGTTGATGCTCCTGGCAACTATCGGTTCCCTGATGCCTGCTGCGCTGGCACATATAATTGGCCATTCACCGGTATTACGAGAGATTACAGCCCCGATCATAGTCATCCCTCTTTTCATACTTCTATTTGCGAGGGCTATCTATGAACGTTTTTCCCGTGGGAGAATTCACCCAATTTCCTTGTGGGTAGCCATTTCATTATTTGTTTGGGCTAACTTCCGTGCTTTGGTCATTGGGCCAAGCGATGCATGGCACAAATTTGCAGAATGGCTCATCAGGTAAGGCGATAAGGCGGATTGTTGGCGGTATTGTTATATATGAGATAGAAGTCAGAAGATGGAAAGTAGAAAGGGGAAAAGAGAAAGGGGTAAGGAAGTTGGAAAGGGCAGAGTGCAGGGAGCAGAGCTGGAAGGCCGAAGCTGGAAGTCAGAAGACAGAAGTTGGAAGCTCAAAGCTGAAAGGATGAAAATTGAATATTATTCAATAACTCATTTGCCCATTACAGCCTTAGCGGGGCCTAGTCAGAGACCCTGCGTTAACTTGAGGATATCAATACACCATGATTAAAGTTTCTTTGAGGAACAATTCGGGGTCGCATTAGCAGACTCTGACGGTACGAAAAAGATCATCTTTTATATTGTGTTTGTAACATGTAATTTATTTTATCCCATCCTTCGCATTCTCATAAAGTCCAAAAAATAGTCTGCTGGTCCAGACCGCACCAAAACCTCGTCTTGTCTTCCTTCAATCCTTGTCCTCATTACGATCGATCGTTGTGCCCATGACGATCGTTTCTTGTCCTCATGACGTTTTATCAATGTCCTCGCCACATATTTTCGCCATTTTCATCGTTCCACAACAAATTCCGGTTCATTTTTTTATCACCTGTTTTTTAGTAAGCAAGTTTAATTATTCGTCATTTAATAGGCGTTGTGTAACATAATTATTGGGGCATAGAATTTCATAAGACCATATTTGCCTTATAAAAACCCACGAAAACTTGAAAACATTAACGACAAACGGATATATTAGAAGATGAAAAAGAAAATGGTGGTGTATTATTTCTTATCCGTTATTAACCGGTTACAAACGTTTAAATCAGGATACTAAATAGTCAACCCATTAAAGATATAGAAGCCATAGCTTCTATGCATACG
>CAJXNP010000023.1 GCA_913057175.1 uncultured Cytophagales bacterium | reverse complement strand
CAAATTTGAGGAATGTTTGGATTCTTCACTTACGATGATAATAAACTTAACTTACTTGTGACCAGGATTTTGTAAAACATCGGCCCATCGGGCGGAAAATTCAACGAATTTTCCGCGTTAAATTACCCTGGTTTTATCAAGTAATCCAAACAGCTAAGATTTGTGTCCTCATGGTCAAGCCATCCCTTTTGGGGCAAGCCTCACCGGTGTTCCTAATTCCGTTAGATGAAGACATCAAACCAGGGTATAATTTGAAGAATAAAGCTAAAAGGACAAAGTAGGGTTATTCGTATCGCAGAGATTCGATAGGATCCAACTTGGATGCTTTAATGGCTGGGTAAATCCCTGAGATTACTCCGACGATCATACAAATAAATAAACCTCCGAATACCCATTCCCAGGGGGTTACAAATTTTGTCGAGTTGAGTAGTACGGCAACGACATTACCGGCAAGAATTCCGAAGATAATTCCTCCAAACCCACCCAAAAAACAAATTACCAGGGCTTCGAAAAGGAATTGCTCACGAATTTTAGAAGGGGTTGCTCCTAATGCTTTCCTGATCCCGATTTCCTGGGTTCGCTCAGTTACCGATACCAGCATGATGTTCATCAGGCCAATACAGGCTCCCAAAAGGATAATCGAGCTGATTATTCCACCCACCACTTTGAGAAAAAAGCTTATTTCATCGAGCTCTTCCGCTACTGTCTTATTTCTCGATATTTCAAAAGAATCTTCACTTCCGATGGGATCTTCCCTTATTCTCCTCATCAGTCCGGTGGCTTCACCTATCATTTTCTCAGTGTTTGTAGGATCTTCTACATTTACTGTAACCGTATAATTCAGATCCCATGGAGCCAGCCTTATAGCACTGCCAAGCGGCATAAATACGGTCCTGTCGGCCCAGTTTTGCCCACTAAAACCTCCCTTGTTTTCCAAAATCCCAATGATCTTAAATTTATTTCCAAACACGGTAATGGTTTGGTTGATTGGATCCTCATGCTCTTCAAAAAGTGAATTCACCAGCTCGGTTCCTACAATTACCAGGTCAGCATTGTATTGAATGTCATTTTCATTAAAATTTCTTCCTGTCTCAATGTTATAATTTCTAATGAGCATAAAGTTTTCATCTACACCACTGACATTGATATTTGGATTGGTCTTTTTGGAATACCTTTTTATTTCGGCTCCTCCGGTAAGCCGGGTATGGATGGTCGATAACCCACCAGTGAATTTTTCTTTAAAAAGTGCGACATCTTTTAATTTAAGGGGGTCAATGGCTTTTTCCTGAATACCTTCAAATGTACCGCGATTGGATCTTTTGGTTCGAACGTCAAATGTATTCGCTCCTAGACTAGAGAAACTTGTATCGATGGAAGATTTCAAACTATCGACCCCGGTAAGCACCCCTACGAGAGCAGTTATACCAAGGGCAATGATTGTCGCAGTAATAATGGTGCGCAATCGATTATTTTTAATAGAATTTAGGCCTTCACGGATATTATTGGCGACATTCATGCGGAATAATTTTATTAAATATAAAATCTTTCAACCTCTCATTTTACTTTTATTATGTTAATTTCGTTAAAAATACACTGTCGGTTTTTTAATGATTAAAGTTTGTTGATATGAGGTTTTTGCTGGTACTGCTGATCATACTTTCTCTTTCCGCTAACAGTTTTGCTTCTTCCATTTTTATCCCAATGGATCAATCCCAGACAAATCACCTGAAAGCATATGGCATTGCTTATTGGGTGTTACAACAGGATGTAGAGGTGGATTGGCTGTTAAATTACAAAGGGGGTAGCTTTTTGATGAAGTACTATCAAAACTTCGAAAATGAACTGATTATCAGAGGAATAAGCTATCAGGTCATTTCTGATGCACAGGCCAACCAGATAGTAAGTGAAATTGCCAGCCCTTCATCCAATACGGATGTCATGAAATTGGAAAAAGCTCCGAAAGTAGCAGTTTATTCTCCCAAAAGTAAGCAGCCCTGGGACGATGCGGTGACACTTGTGCTCACCTATGCAGAAATACCATACGATGTCATTTTTGACGATGAAGTCATGTATGAAGAATTGCCGCAATATGACTGGCTGCATTTACACCACGAGGATTTTACCGGACAGTTTGGAAAGTTTGAAAGATCATACAGAAATTTCCCCTGGTATATCGAACAAAAACAGGAATTTTATGAGTCAGCCAAAAAGCACGGTTTTCCAAAAGTTTCGCAGCTTAAATTAGCTGTAGCCAAAAAAATAAGAGAGTTTGTCGTTGGTGGTGGTTTTCTATTTGCCATGTGCTCAGCTACCGATACATACGACATAGCCCTTGCAGCTGATGGTGTGGATATTTGCTCATCTGTTTATGATGGTGATCCACCGGATCCGAATGCACAACGAAAATTAAACTATGACAACACTTTTGCATTCAGTGATTTTGTACTGAAGATGGACCCGTATGAATATGAGTATTCCAATATTGACAATACACCGGAAACCAGGGGGCTAGCTCAAAATAACGACTACTTCACCCTGTTTGAATTTTCGGCCAAGTGGGATCCTATCCCTACTATGCTGACTCAGAATCATGAAAAGATAGTAAAGGGTTTTATGGGCCAAACCACTGCTTACAAGAAGAGATTGGTTAAACCGGATGTTGTGATCATGGGCGAAAATAAAACGATCAATGAAGTACGGTACATTCATGGAATTTTTGGCCAAGGTTTCTGGACTTTCTATGGAGGTCATGATCCGGAAGATTATCAACACATAGTAGGAGAGGAGCCAACTGACCTGAATCTCCACCCAAATTCTCCTGGATACAGGTTGATACTCAATAACATATTATTCCCTGCTGCCAAAAAGAAAAAACAAAAGACCTGAGTTAGTTGTCTTTGATAAGATTGATTTCCCTTGTTCGGATTTCATAGAGATAAAGAGCCAGAAAATAACCGCCGAACCCGCATAAAATATGCCACAAGAAATGTGTTCCCATACTAAGAGGAAGCAATTCTTCCTTGTCGATCGTGCGAAAGACCAGCGCAATAATGAGGCTGGCGATGGATAATATAATATGGTTGGCGTGGAAATAGCTGTTGCGCTTAAGAAATATCAAAATTGGCGAAAATAGCACAATCCCGGAAACCAGATATGAAATATTAGTAGAAGCCGAAAGACTCAAAAAATTAAATCCTATTGAGCGTAAGAACAAAGCTGCTAAAATGATCAGCGCCACTACCCATACATTTTTCGTGATCCGGTACCAAAAATATATACTAACACCCAAAGTCAGCAAGGCAGCAGGAAGAACATCCATCAACAGCAAAAAGCCCGATGACCTAAATGCGTGAAAAAGTGTACTGCCCAAACCATTCAGAAATAATAGCGGTATGCAAAACCAAATAAATGCATAATCTTTTATATTTTTCATGGTCTTAATTGCCCAATAAACTGCGGGAAAGACAATTGCCAGGGAGGATATCGCATTCCATGGTTCAACAATGAAATTGTCGAGATTGGTTTCTGCATAAGCATGCCCACCATCCGGCAGCTGTAATAAAAGAAATGTCATTTCCGGGATTTTATTTGAAATGAAAAACAAATCTTAAATGATTTTGGCTAAATGTTATTCACTAAATGATTAGAATAATGTTGCCAATTACAGGTTTATTTTTAGTTTTTAATGTTACTGATATTCTTAGAAAATAAACAGTCCAAACCGATATAATTGCGATGAAAGAATTTCGAACAGCACTAATAACCGGAGCAACCGGAACAATAGGGAGAGCAATTTCCAAATTAATGGCAAAAAAGGGATATAGCATTGTTTTCATCGCTCGAAACAGGAACAAAGCTGAGAAGTTGGTTGCTGAGATCAGGTCTGTTAATACGGACTGTGCTGTTAGTTTTCATCTACTTGATATGGGAGAGAAGAAAGAAATTAAAGCTCTTTCTGAGAATTTTCACGCCAGGCTTGATGTATTGATCAACAATGCTGCCCTGACTCCCCGAACCAGGGAAGAAACTTATGCCAATATTGAGAGGCAATGGGCGGTAAATGTTTTGGGCTATTACTGGATGATGAAATATTTTTCTCCTCATTTGAAAGATGGAGATAAGCCAAGAATAGTAAATGTTGCCAGCTATTGGGCCGGGCAACTGGATCTTTCTGATCCGGAATTCCGCTCAAGGAATTATGACAACAATACAGCTTATATGCAATCTAAACAGGCTGACAGGATGCTAAGTAAGGGATTTGCTGGCTTGCTGGAAAAGGATAAGATTTCTGTCAACTCATGTCATCCAGGAGATGCAAGGTCCAATCTAAGCAGCAGTTTGGGCTTTGGTGGTCATGAATCACCTGAACAGGCTGCTGATACTCCTGTATGGCTGGCAACAGAGGATGCAGGTTTTCAAACGACAGGGGCTTATTTCCGGGACAAGAGAAAATCCATTTGTCAGTTTAGTGAAAACAAAAATGAAGTTGATCGATTAATGAGAATCTGTGCTTCTTATTGAGCCAGATTAGTGTTGTGTCAAAAATGGTCTTACGTATTTGCAAAAAGTCGAATTTTTTGAAAACACACCCCTTCGCCCCTCTCGAGAGGGGAATATAGGTTGACTTTTTGCAAACCTAAGCGTCACAGTATGCTTAACACGACACTAGGATTTTTCGCTTTTTTTAATTCCTAACTCCTCTTCCAGCTCTTTGATTCGATTGACAAACTCTTCTTCTCTTCGCTTCAATTCTTCCTGTGTAGCTTCAAGTTCCTCCATGTTTTGCCTCATCTCTTCTTCCTGGGCCATCAGCTCCTCGGTTTGTTCTTTTGATTTTTGAAGAAGAATGGTGGTTTGCTGGTTTAAGTTTGCTGCATGGATGTTCAATGCAATAACCCCCGAAACCTTTTCTAAGAATTCCTTTGTATTATCATTTATATTCTCGAGAAAAGCGAGCTCAATTACTCCCTGTATTTCTCCATCGTCAGTTTTCAAAGGAAGGAGGATCAATAGCCTTGGTTTGGTACTTCCCAGGCCTGACTCAATTTTCACAAAATCATCTGGAATGTTTTCCAGCATTTTGATCTCTTTATCAACGAATGTAGAGCCGATCAGTCCTTCCCCAATTTCGACCCGTCCGTCGCTGATCTTTTCTTTACTAATGCCATACGTGGCTATAATTTTTAAATGCTCATCTTGTGGATCATCTCTGTCAGCAAGTGCGATTGCCCCTTGCTGTGCATTCGTATATTTTACAAGTTCATTCAGGACTGAAGAAGACAGGCTCCTTAGATTTCCTTTGTGTTTGCTAATGATATCTCCAAAATAAGCCAGTCCTTCAGTGATCCAGTTTCTTACTTGTTCCAGCTCATTTTTCCTGATAATTTCCTCATTTTGCTTTTTGACTTCACTGGTTTGTTCTTCGATGATCCTTTCCAGCTCTTCTTTTTGATCTTTGGCCTTTTTCTTTTGATACCTCACGTAGCCGATTATGGAAGAGAGAATAATCAAGATCATACCGATCCTGAACCAGTTGGTTTGCCAGAATGGTGGGACAATGATAATTTTGATTGCAGCGCCTTCCTGATTCCAGACGCCATCATTGTTGGAAGCCATTACCCTGAAGGTGTATTCTCCCGGATCCAGGTTGGTATAAGCTACTTTTCTTTCATTGCCTGCTTCAACCCATTCATCCTGAAGACCCTCCAAAATATGTTTGTATTGATTTTTTTCTGATTGTCTGAAACTTAGAGCGACATATTCGAATTCGATGAAATTTTCTTTATAAGATAATTCTATTTCATTTGTATAAATGATGTTTTGCTGAAGGATTTCATCTTTTCCAACAGGAACTTCCTTATTGAATAGTTTAAAATTTGTCACATAGATAGGTGGGACGAACGTATTGGGTTTTATCGATTCAGGGTCGAAAATATTGAACCCGTTAGTGCCACCAAAAATCAAGTTTCCATTCTTTAATTTTAGATATGACCATCTGTTAAATTGATCACCCTGGAGGCCATCACTTTCTGTGTAGTTTTTAAATGTGAGGCTATCCGGGTTAAACCGGCAAACTCCTTTGTTAGTACTTAACCACAGACGATTTTGATCATCTTCTAAAATCCCCACGATTGCATCATTAGGAAGGCCATCAGACTCCCTGTAGGTTGTAAAAGTTTCGGTTTCCCTGTCAAAAAGATTTAAACCAGATCCACTTGTTCCTATCCAGAGTCGATTTTTAGAATCTTCGTAAATGCAATAAATTCCGTTTGAAGAGAGGTCGCCTTCCTCATCACCAGCCTGGTAGTTCGTGAAAACACCACTACCCTTATTTAATTTAAAAACACCTTCGTTTTCTGTACCAATCCAGATAAAGCCTTTGTCATCCTGAAACAGGCAAACAACTGAAGACTGCCCCATTGATGTCGGGTCATTTGGGTT
Source organism: uncultured Cytophagales bacterium (assembly GCA_913057175.1). Classification (GTDB taxonomy): domain Bacteria; phylum Bacteroidota; class Bacteroidia; order Cytophagales; family Cyclobacteriaceae; genus CAJXNP01. The sequence continues at coordinate 88,010 of CAJXNP010000023.1, read as the reverse complement.
GTTGACATATTGTGTGAAGTCGTCTGTTTCGCGGTTATATTTGCTGATCCCATTTCCCCATGTCGCGATCCATAAATCACCGTCATTGTCGAGCAGAAAATCGAAAATATTGTCGTCACTTAAGCTATTCGGATCATCGGGATCGTGGAGGTAACGAGTATACGTATCGGTTTCAGGATTAAACCTTGTCACACCACCATCCCACATACCGGACCAAATTTCGCCAAATTGGTCAACCTGAACATTCAGAATTTTATCACTTTTAATGCTGTTGGGATCTTGCGGGTTGTGTCTGAAGTGCTCAAACTCATCTGTGGCCAGGTTCCACTTGTTTAGTCCACCACCATCAATTCCAATCCATACCTCACCAAACTGATCCTGATCCATTCCCTGTATGTTATTAGCGCTCAGGCTTTTGTTGTTTTGACTGTTGTGCTTGTATTGTTCAAAAACATATTTCCCCTTGTCAAAGACATTGACACCTCCAAAGCGGGTAGCTACCCACATCACCCGATTTTCATCAAAATATACATCTGTTACGGTGTTACTATTGATGCTAAATTCGTTCGACATATCTTGCTGGTACCTTGTAAAAGTTCCGGTCGATGGCTCGAAATGACATAAGCCACCATCATTTGAAACCCAGATATTACCTTCTGCATCTTCACTGATATTGTAGACATACGGGCCAACAAGTTTTGTTGGATCCTGGGCATCACTTAAATACCGGCTAAATGTATTGGTAGATGGAACAAATGTGGTCAATCCATTATCAAATGTGCCAATCCATATTTTGTCATTAGAATCGACAAATATGGACATAATCTGATTGCTGCTGATGCTGTTAGAATCAAGAGGACTGTACTTGTAATTCGTAAATGTTTTACCATCGGGATTCATCATGCTCAATCCCTGCATGGTCCCTATCCAAAGTTGATTTTCCTGGTCTTCTACTATGCATCTGACAAAGCTTCCCACGATGGATTGAGGGTCATTATTGTCATGTTTAAAAGCAACGAAGGAGTTGGTTTCCCGGTCATAAAGGTTCAGTCCGCTGTTGGTGCATGCCCAGATATTGTTCTTTGAATCACAGTAAACATTGCTGACGTTATTATGACTTATGGAAGTGGGGTCGTTATCCCTGTGCAGGTATTGTTCAAATAGATTCCTGTTACGGTCGTATTTATTAAGTCCTTCGCGGGTAGCAGCCCAAAGTACACCGTCTTTATCGATGGTAATAGAGTTGACGTTGTTGTTGGAAAGACTTGTTGAATCTTTCGGTATGTTTTTAAAAACCTTAAAATTGTATCCATCAAACATGTTTAATCCATCTTCGGTGGCAATCCAGATAAACCCCAGGCTGTCCTGTGTTAGATCCCAAACATTACCTTGTGATAATCCCTGATCCACAGACAAGTGGTCGAATTTCAGGTTTTGTGAATAGCTTAAAAAAGGTAAAGAAAAAAATATAACTACTACGAAATTTTTAATAAACAAACTCCTCATATTCCAATTTTGTAAATCTACGATAAGATAGTCCTTCCAGGCTATCATTAAAAACTTCATCAAAAAGTAAAAATGCCCCGTAAATAAATCACTTGTTGATACTTAAAAAGTATTCTTAGTGACCTTAATAAATTGTCAATTTATGGTGATTATTGTACACTGAAATATGAATAAGGGGCCCAAACTTACATAGGATTAGAAATTAGTAAATCCCTTCCCGTGAGGAGTGTTATTTGTCTTTATTTTTCTTCTATTTCTACTGTTTTATCTAACGGCTTGTCTAATTTGATGTACAAATTTTTTCTTCCCTGCTTGTCTTTGTTCAAAATTTCAAGTGCAAACTCAGCAACCTGTTGGGCATGCTTCCTGGGTACTACGATCACACCATCTCCATCCGCCACGATTATATCCCCCGGACGGATCAATACCCCACCAATTGATACAGGTTTGTTAACAGATTCTATTTCATTTCTTCCAGGTCTGATCCCTCTTCCCCGGTTCATCATATCCAGGTAAACAGGTATTTTTTGTTTAATGATCTCATCTGTGTCACGTATACCACCATTTGACACAATTCCCCTGGCGCCTTTGCTATACCAGTCAAGCGAATTAAACGATCCAACCGAACCGGTATCTCCGTCGCCTTCTACATCCAACACGATGACTGACCCCGGTTTGATGAATTCGACAAAGGGCTCGCTTGAAATATTATTGTACCAATCGCCTTCCCACTTCTGAAATTCTTCTTTTTCCATTTGCGTGTCAACTACCCGGTTTGTTGGTACATACCTGACGGTAATAGCAATTCCCTGAAACTGGTGGGACATATCATCTATGTTTTTCCAAAGAGCTTCAATTTTTTGATCCATCAATCCAACATCAGGCAATCCAACCATGTCCATTCCATCTGACACGTCCGCTACCCTCAGTCCTTGATAAAGCTTCAGGATTTCTTCATCTGTTAACTCATTTTGAGAATACAGAATTTGAGGATTTTGAAAGATCAATAAGAAGAAAATGATTGTCGTCCATTTCATGGTCTTACATAGTGTTAGGTGTGTTAAAAAGCTAATTTATTGTTCATCGGCATAATACCTTCCCAGGTAATCAACTATTTTCTGCTTTAGAACAAGGGGTTCAATGGCTCCTTCAATTTTATAAATAATTTCTCCGCCGGGAGCAACTAAAGCAGTGTAAGGGAGGGAGCCTTGCCATTCTGTATCTACCACTTCAATCAGTTCGTAGATATCTTCTCCGGTGAAAATATAATTTTGGTTGGATGCTTCCTTTTTCTTCAAGATTTCCAACGCCTTGTCTTTTTTGCCGGGTTTGTCAGTAGAAATGGAAATAAACTCAAAATCCCTGCCACGATACATTCTGTTAATTTCAACCAATGATGGGAATTCGATGATACAAGGTCCACACCAGGTTGCCCACATATTGACCATTCTCAACTTACTACCTGTGTTTTTCATCAATTCCTTTGCACTTTGCAAGCTAATGTCGTTCAATTCAACGGGTTCTTTGGACCATTCAACCATCAGCTGTTTTGTCCATTCGTCTTTCCAGGCCCACTTCACGGAACATCCGAAAGTCTTGGTTTGGGCAACCGGAGGATCTTCACTACTGAGAAGAGCATCTAGGGCATGAATCAAATCCTTGTTCTTTGGCTCGACATAGGGGTTTTCCGTATCATCGATTCTTCCACTGTATCTCAGTATTCTTTCATTGTCAAAAACAAACACATGCGGCGTGGCGAAGGGGCCATAGGCAATGGATGTTCTTTGTGTTTCACCATCATACAAATAGGGGAATGGGAAATTCTTTTCCTTTGCCCTGATCTTCATTTCTTCCAGGTTATCACCAAGATCGGTATAACCAAGCTCGGACAGGTTAACAGCATCCGGGTCATTGGGAGATATTGCCACAAACCCCACACCTTTGCCTTTATATTCATTCACAATACTGATGAATTTATCCTCGTATGCCTGCGCAGTCGGACAATGGTTGCAGGTGAAAAGGATGACCAGGATATCATGATCATCAAAATCACTTAGTTTGTGATTTTTTCCATCGACACCGGGCAGATCGAATATGGGAGCTGCTGAGCCTATCTCAAGTGGCTTAATATCCTTTTCCTGGGCATATAATGCTATGGAAAGACATAGCAAAAAGGTAAAGATGAATAGGTTTTTCATGTGTTAAATTTTAATGCGTTAGGGAATATAACAAGTTTCCCTATGAAAGCATGGTGTTTTTCTACGAACTTATAAAGTAGTTTATGAAAGGTAAATCAGGTTCAGAAGGGATTAAATAATTTCTAAAACTTGTGGGAACTTAATTTTGGTGATCGATAAGCTGAAAAGACGAAATATAAAAATTTGGATCAACGGTTATCTTATCATTGTCCGAATTAAGCTCCGAAACAGTCCATTCCGTAACCGGCTTGATCCATGCAGAAGTATCATTGACGAAAACCCTTACGGGCATATTAAAGTCAGGTTTGCAGTTGCTCCATTTGTAATAAAAATTATTGCCAAAGGTCGCATATTCCAGAATCGGGATCCGGTCATCTCTCAGGTATTGATCAAAAAAAGGTTTCAGGTCCATTTCCATTTGGCTGGCAAGGTATTCTTCTACTTGACTGGATGTTACTGTTTGATGATAAAACGTTTCATTTAATCCCCGCAGGACCTTCCTCCATTTTTCGTCATCATCGGTCATTTGACGCAGCATGTGCAGCAAGTTGGATCCTTTGGAATACATATCGCCCGACCCCCTGTTATTGACATTGTATTGGCCGATCACCGGAGTATCATTCAATATATTCATTCGGGTCCCCTTTACGTATTCGGCGCTTGCTTCCTTACCATAGTGGTAATCGAGAAACAGGTTCTCCGAATACGCAGTAAATCCTTCATGGACCCACATATCTGCCGGATCCCGGTAAGTGATGCTGTTGGCAAACCATTCGTGGCCGGATTCATGGATGATGATGAAATCGAATTTTAGTCCCCAGCCTGTTCCGCTCAGGTCTGTGCCAAGGTATCCATTCTGATAACCATTTCCATATGTCACACAGCTTTGATGCTCCATTCCCAGATAGGGGACTTCCACCAGTTTGTATCCGTCCTTGTAAAACGGGTATGGCCCAAACCAATACTCAAAAGCTTCAAACATTTTGGGTACGTCCTTAAACTGATTGACAGCCTTTTTCTTGTTGTATCTCAATACGTAGTAATCACAGTCCAGTGGACCTTGTTCGCCATCATAGACTTCGGAAAAGTGGACATAATCTCCAATACTGATATTTACTCCATAGTTATTGACCGGATTGGAAACGAACCAGACATAGGTCTTGGTTTTGTCCTTGTTTTTGATCACCTCTCGAAGACGGCCATTGGAGACATCCATCAAATCTTGTGGAACAGTCACACTGATCTGCATGCTGTCTACCTCGTCATATGCATGGTCTTTACAGGGCCACCAAACACTCGCGCCATCTCCCTGGTTGGAATTAGCGATAAAATGATTGCCATTTTCATCTTTAGCCCAGGTGATTCCTCCTTCCCAGGGAGGTCGTTCGCTTACTTTTGGGCGACCGGAAAAATGGATATCAAAACTTGAAACTTTATCCTGTATTTGATCATCTGCTAATTGAATAAGAAAAACACTTCCCTCCCTTGTAAAATCAAGCTCTTTGCCATTCTGAGTTACCTTGCTGATATTCATGGGTTCCTGCAGATCTATCTGGATTGTTTGATATGGTTTTAAGACTTTGAAATAAACCGTATTTGTTCCGGCAATCGAACGGTCGTTGGGATCGACCTTTACTTTTAAGTCATAATATACCAGATCCCACCATTCTCTTTCAGGAGTGATACTTCCTCTTAGCGTGTCCTGACGAGAAAATTGAGTGGGCTGAGCATGCAGGAAACCAAAAGAAAAAATCATCAGAATTAAGATAATTGACATCTTAATAAAAGTCGTACATAAATTGCGAGACATTTTCATGAATAGAGAAATATTATTGATCATGTGTTTAGTTTTCAATTTTAGAAACGACCCTTTCGTACAGATAATGCATCAATCCGTCTTTTAACCCTATATCCGGCACAATCATGGACGTTGCATGTGACCACTGCATAGCAGTTATATAAATGTTCAAAGCCGGAACGATCACATCAGCCCGGTCAGGATTAAGCAACAAATAGCTGATCCTGTCTTCCAGGGAAAAGCCTTCAATGTATTGTTTAATTTCTTTTAATTTTTTGATGCTGACCGAATTCCCGGGCTTTTTGCCAGAGTAGTCGTACGCTTTTACAATATTTCCCCCGGTCCCGATGGCCAGCACTTTTTCGTGCCGCTTTTTTATATTTTCTTCCAGCCAGACTTTCATTTCATTCCAAATATCAGGATTGTCCCGTTTTTCCAGGCTCCGTACGGAACCGATTTTAAAAGAGCGAGACATTTGTTTCTCTCTGTTAATATAAAAATTAAATTCGGTGCTCCCCCCACCTACGTCAATGTGTAGAAATGATCTTTCATCCAGCAAAGACTGAAGCGATTTATTGATCAATTCGGCTTCCAGGTTCCCGTCGATGATGTTGATTTCCAAACCATGCTTTTGTTTCACCTTTTTGACAATTTCCAGACCATTTTCCGATTCCCTCATCGCTGAAGTTGCGCATGCATAAAAATCATCTACTTCATAAAGGTCGATGAGCATTTTGAATGCTTCCATGAGCTTAATGAATTTCTCCTCGCTTGCCTGGCTGATCCTTCCCAAAAGGAAAACATCGTGACCCAAACGCAAGGGAAACCGGATATATTCGACTTTTTTAAAGGTATTTTTGCCCTTATAAGTTACAACATGCGTGATTTGCATTCGTATGGCATTCGATCCGATGTCAATGGCTGCTAGCTTCAAAAGTTTCGTTTAGGTAAAATTTGTTAATAATTGCAATTCACACATTTTTTTCCAAATAATTATTCATATAGTTAAAAGAATAATTTGAATGATAGAGAAAAGATTTTCCATCTATGTAAATTTGAATTAGTATTTAACAGAAACACATATAATTCATGTATTGAAACCAAAATTATTCACTATGAAAACCTTAAACATTTTAATTCTTTTAACAAGCTTTATAGTCCTCGCATGTAGCTCCGGTAAAAAGAGTGCAGAAGAAGCTACAACTGAAGTAGTTGAGGTAAAACCAGCTATGAATTTGGTGAAAAAGTGGGAAACGGATAGCACACTGACTACTGTCGAGTCCGTCATTTACGATGGAGAGAGAGGCGTTATTTATGCTTCCTGTATTAGCGGAACTCCTGATGAAAAAGACGGAGTGGGTTTTATCGCTCAGCTTGACAAAGAAGGAAATATTATTGACAATGAATGGATAACAGGCTTGGATGCACCGAAAGGAATGGCAATTGTCGATAACTCGCTGTTTGTGACGGATATTGATGAAGTCGTGGAAATTGATATTGAAAATGGAGAGATTTTAATGACCTACCCGGTAGAGAATGCAAAATTTCTAAATGATGCCGCTTCTGATGAAAGTGGTGTCGTTTACTTTAGCGATACAGGTGGAGGACAGCTAGTTTACATTGAAAATGGTGAAGTTGCTGTTTTTAAAGATAGTGTATCCAGTCCGAATGGATTATTTGTGGATGGTAATAGTCTGGTTACAGCATATTGGGACGAACAAAAAATTAAAACCATTGATATGGAATCCGGAGAAATTACTGAAATGGCCATGGGCATAGAAAATCCGGATGGAGTAGAGGCGATTGGAGATGGAGGTTATCTTGTGTCAAGCTGGAATGGTAAAGTAAGTTATGTAAGTCCGGAAGGTGAAGTCGTTCTTTTACTTGACACTTCGGGCGATGAGATCAATGCGGCTGACATCGAGTTCATTCCTGAAGAAAATATATTGCTGGTGCCAACTTTCTTTGATAATAGAGTGGTTGCCTACGAATTGGTTATGGAGTAATACCATTCAACTACAATAAAAAAACAGATCCGGGTTTCAAAGTATGTCCGGATCTGTTTTTTTTTAGTAAAGTGGTCGTTCGCCGATCAATCAAACTCCCCTTTGTGATCTTTTGCCTGGCGAACATGCGCCAGATGATGGTTGCCATGCCAGGCATATAAGGCAATATTTTCCCGGAGGCTAATCTCTCGGCCATGTTCAGGATGAACAAATACTTTTTTTAAATCATCCTCATTTAAGCTTTCCAATAAATAAACCCACTTTTGATGTAATCCTTCTAGTAGTTGCAATGACCATTCAATCGGTGCATTGGTTGTATCGGGAAGTTCCGCCCATCGATCTTCGAAGTAAGGCCGGATGGTGGGTTTGTCTTCCGTCAGGCTTAATTTAAACCGCATGATACTGTTGATGTGGCTATCTGCACAGTGATGAACTACCTGGCGGATCGTCCAGCCATCAGGACGGTACCTCCAACTGAGTTGTTTATCTGTTAAATCAGAAACTTCTGTTTTGAGTAATCCAGGAAAATCCCGGATATCCCGGATCCACGATTGGATAAGTTGCTGGTTAAACTCAGTTGGTTTCTGGTATTTTCCGATGGGATACCTCAAGTCTGTTTGTTGCATTCGTATTGGTTTAAAAATAGATAATCAATAATTGTCCCAGTGGAAAACGAAATTTCCACCCAAAGGATTTGCAACTTAATTTAAGATCACTTGAATAAATAATATTTAATGCCAAATCGTGAATTGGAAGCAGGTGAAAAGGAGATGTCAAATTGATCATCATTCCCACCACCTGTGGAATAGAGAATTCCTCCAAAAGTCCATTCAACACCGATTCTCGGATCAAGGAAATATACCAATCCCGGAAGAACGCCAATACGGAAATCGTATGTGTAGCTAGGTCGATAGTCTGCCATAGCTTCTCCAAAAAAACCGAATTTGTCGTTCAGGAAAAAATGCTTTCTGGCAAATACCCCAAAAACCGGATTCACACCTTCTCCTTGCAGTTTGTTTACACCGATTCTTCCTCCTATGGTAAAGTTCTCTTTCAATGCATAAGAGAAGTCGGGTACTACATCAAACCTGTCGTTACCGGTTTCGAAATGAAAGCTAAAAGTTCCCCCAAAAATCTTGGTTCCTTCCTGGATCTGAGCATTAACCCGGGTAATGGAAAATGTACATAAAGACACAATAGTAATAAAAGTCAGGCAATAAGTTGTTTTTCTCATAATGCTTAAATAAGTTAAAATTGTCAATTAAATTTAACCTTTTTGACATTATAATAGAATGTATTTTTCTTAAAAAATGTTAAAAAATGAAAATAGTAAGAAGGTGATTTTGATACATCAATTTTTTAAATAACTTTGTTATTCAAAGTACTTTTTAAATGAAGAATAAACAAGACTATATTCAGGATATCAGTGAGATCCGCTCGATCATGGAGCGATCATCACGATTTATTTCATTGAGTGGTTTATCAGGGGTAATGGCCGGGATTTATGCCTTGATCGCGTCATACCTGGCTTATAAAAAAGTTTATATTGGGGCTTCACTGTTTGCCTATCGAAAGACCTATATTCTAGATAATGAGACATTGCTTTATTTGACTTTTTTGGCCGCGGTTACTTTGGCTCTTTCGGTCATAACGGGAATAATTTTAACAACGAGAAAAGCAAAAAAAGATGGATTGGAAATCTGGTCAGATGGTTCGAAGCGTTTGTTGACAAGCTTATTTATTCCTTTGATTTCAGGAGGAATATTCATTTTACTTTTAACTATTAGAGGTTATCTGGGAATTGTGGCTCCTGCATGTTTATTATTCTATGGTTTGGCTTTAATCAATGCCTCTAAATACACAATAAAAGATGTTCAGTACCTGGGCATCTCGGAAATCGTACTTGGATTGTTAGCAACTGCCTACCCAGGGTATGGACTGATTTTTTGGGGAGTGGGTTTTGGAGTCCTCCATATACTTTATGGAATTTCTATGTATTATAAGTACGAAAGGTGAAAAGTCTGATAGCAAACTTAAATAAAGCTTTCGATAACAAAGTACGCCTAGGTATTATGGCAGCATTAACTGCCAATGCCGAATTGGATTTTAATGCTCTGAAAACATTACTGGATGTGACGGATGGAAATCTGGCTTCTCACTTAAAGGCGCTTGAGAAGGAAAAATTCATTAGTGTAACGAAACAGTTTATTGGAAGAAAACCCAATACCCGTTATGAAGTGACAAAGTCAGGCCGTAAGGCCTTTAGGGATCATATCGATGCACTGGAAAAGCTGATATCAGGAAACGAGTGAATAGTTAAGGGAGTTATTAGGCAATTTGGTTTATGAAAGGCACGAATAAATATAAAGAATTCCATTATTAGCTAAAATGTTTTGACTGGAGCAAAATTTTTTTACTAAAAACTTTGAATTTCAAAGTACTATGAAAATAACAACTAATTTTAATTAAATATTTATGAGCAATTTTGAAAAATTCAATCATTGGTTTAGTACATCAGTAACGGTAAAGCTGGTGTCTGTTGGGATATTAATTCTATTACTATTAATTCCAAAAAGTATGATCTCCAATCTGATAGAAGAAAGACAGATGAGAATGCACGAGGCGTTTAAGGACATTACTTCCATTTGGCCAGGCCAACAATTGATAGCAGGTCCAATTATTTCGATTCCTTTTAAGGAATATTATAAAGTAGAAGATGAAATCAAATACAATGTTCGATACGCTTATTTTTTACCTGAAACTTTAAGTTCGAAGGTCAAAATTCACCCTGAAGAAAGGTATAGAGGGATTTTTAAAATTATCGTATATCGATCTGATATACAATTAAATGGACATTTTACTAAACCTGATTTTTCCAAATGGGATGTTAAGGATGAAGATGTTATATGGGATAAAGCTAAACTTAATTTAGGAATAAACGACCTCGGCGGATTAGAGAAAGGTGTAGAAATTAACTGGTCCGGAAACAACCTAAGCTTTGAACAGGGACTGGTAAATAAAGATTTTCTAAAAAATGGAATCAATGCTAGTCTTTCAATCGATTCGTTTTTAAATGATAAGGCAAAATTTTCGATGAACTTTAATTTGAAAGGAAGTAGAATGATGGAATTTGAACCTCTGGGAAAAGAAACAGAAGTCATTATGGAAGGGAACTGGGCCGATCCAAGTTTTAAAGGTTCCTTTCTACCTGATTTCAGAGAGGTAAGCGATTCTAACTTTGTTGCTCAGTGGAATGTTTTAAATTTTAACAGAAACTATCCACAGCAATGGCTGGATTCAAATTCGGAGATCACGTCATCTGCTTTGGGGGTGGATTTGTTCCAATCTGCCGGACACTATCAGAAGTCTGAAAGAACAGCAAAATACGCTATCCTCTTAATCTCACTCACTTTTCTTGTTTTCTTCCTGGTGGAAGTTGTCAGTAAGATCAAAATTCATCCTTTCCAATACATCATGGTTGGGCTCGCTTTGATGATCTTCTATACTTTATTGCTTTCTGTATCCGAACACATAGGATTTGAAATAGCTTACCTGATCTCGGCAATCTTGATCATTATCCTGGTTAGTTGGTATAGTCACGTTGTGTTCAAAACCAAAGGGGCCGCTTTCCAAATGGGATTTACACTTTCGATTTTTTATGGTTTTATGTATGTGATTGTCAGCATGGAAGATTTTTCATTGCTGGTTGGAAGTATTGGACTGCTCATTGCCTTGTTTGTTTTGATGTACCTGACCAGAAATGTTGATTGGTACAAGAGAATTAATACTGCCGAAAATTAAACTTTGCAAAGCTGTTGTGGAATTTCACGACAGCTTTCTCTACAACCCGTTCTTCATATCATCTCCTTTTTTCCGCTTATCACCCTTCACAATCGTCATCTCGTCAATCAAGTGTGAAGCGCCTGCAAATTTGTCGATGATAAATAAGGTGTAGCGAATGTCCACGCTAATGGTCCGTTGGAATTCTGGTTCGAATGCAATGTCACCGGACATGGCTTCCCAATTGCCATCAAAGGCAGTTCCGATCAACTCGCCATTGGCATTGATAACGGGGCTGCCGGAATTTCCTCCTGTTATATCTGTATTGCTTAAAAACCCAACAACCAAATCACCATTGTCACCGTACGCACCGTAGTCTTTCTTTTCGTAAAGCTCCTTCAATTTTGGGTGAACGGTGAATTCAGGATTAGAGGGGTCCTCTTTATCGATCACACCTTTAAGTGTGGTATAATATTGATAGGTGTTTCCCTCTTTTGTTTCATATCCCAATATATTTCCATAAGTGATCCGAAGTGTAGAATTCGCATTTGGGTAATACTTTTTACCAGGGTGCATTTCCCTTAAGCCTTTAATATATAATCGGTTACCAGTTGATATTTTATTTTCACAGGATATACCTGCATTCATGAGAGCACGATAGGTGCTAACAAGAGATTCTGAGGTTTTAAAAGCAGGGTCGTTCTCGAGAATTTCAAGGTCTGGCTTTCTGAGAAAATTCATCAACTTTTCTTTGTTAACAAGCACCGAATTGGAAAAAATATATTCAGCTAAAGCAACGAAATCGCCTTCCTGTTCACTACTAAAATCCTCAAAAAATTCCGGACTCATTGTTTGATCATGGCCTTCAACAGCAGTAAAAAAGGATGGGTAAAATTTAGGGTCCACATTTTCATAATACAATTGCATTAGTGCTGCAAAGACTTTTTGATCAGTTGATGGATTGTAATCTTTATAGAACTCCTCCACTGACTCTCTCAAGATCGCAGAGAGTTTTTTGATGCTTTTTTTATCAGGAGACTCTTCTGAAAGGAGGTTTTTAAGGTGTGAAAATCTGTAACCGAATAGTGGGAATTCGGGTCCAAATCCAGCTTCATAGATATAGATTTGTGGAATATTAAACTCCTCAAATTCCTGATATCCTTCCTTGATTAATTCCAGTGCAGATCCATACTCCTTTTGGCGTTCCTTCGATTGATTAACCCAGGCAGTAAACTCCTCTTCCTGAATTTTCTTCTTATCGTAAACATTTAGATTCTCCAGCCCTTTGGATTGACCAATAAAGTACTTCCAGTAATTACTGACTTCAGCATATTTTGCTGCATATTTCAGCCTGATATCTTTGTCGGCTTCCATGTCTTCCTTAATGATCTTAAGTCGCTCATCCCTGATTGATACCCGAGCTGGATTAGATTCTTCAAGTGCCATTTTAACACCAAAAGAAGTCAGGTATCTATCCGTGGAGCCCGGAAACCCATAGACCATTGAAAAGTCTCCTTCCTTCACTCCATCTAAGGAAACAGGGAGATAGTGCCTTGGTTTCAAAGGAATATTATCAGGAGAATAGGGGGCAGGCTTGCCATCCGGACCGGTATAAACCCTGAATAAAGAGAAATCTCCTGTGTGTCTGGGCCACATCCAATTATCCGTATCGCCTCCGAATTTACCGATTGATTCGGGTGGAGCGCCAACAAGTCGCACATCATAATATGTTTCATATACAAACATGTAGTATTCGTTTCCTTCAAAAAATGAATTCACGACAACATTGTATTCCGTATCCCCTTTTTCCCTTTTTGTGATTTTGTTGATGGCATCCTGAACCGTATGTTCCCGCTGGTCATTATTCATTTCCGGATGTACATTTTTTAATACTTCATCTGTTACATCTGCCATTCTTACCAGAAACTCGACATAGAGGTCTTCGTTTGGCAATTCATCCTTTTTTGTTTTAGCCCAAAATCCATTGGCAAGCAGGTCATTCTCCACCGAACTGTGCTGTTGAATATAATCATATGCGCAATGGTGATTTGTGAGTATCAGGCCTTCCGGAGATATGATTTCACCCGTACAAAATCCACCTCCAAGCCGCACAATTGCATCTTTAATGGAAGATTTGTTAACGCTATAGATCTGATCTGCTGTCAGTTCCAGACCTTTATTTTGCATCTCCTGGTAATTGAGCTTTTGTAAAAACATCGGAATCCACATGCCCTCATCCGCTAAGGCAGCGGACTGTACCAGAAAGGCAAGAATGATAATCTTAATTTTTCTCATAAATCTTATTTTTTCAAATTAAAAAATCGAACCGTAATGATTACATTCTATGTTATTAACAGGTTTAAACTATGCTAAAATGCAGCGTGGAAATTTAAACGGAATCCCGTTTCGCCTGCTTTATTAAAGGAGTATTCAAACCTTAAAACTGAATCATACATCGTTACCAGATCGAGTCCAACTCCGGTACCATATAAATAGGTATCCGTAAATCTTGTATTCATTTCATAGTTAGGGTAGTTGGCAACATAGCCCTGGTCAAAAAATACTGATAAATACAATGCGATTGGGATCTTATTAAATTGGCGAATGGCCAGAATATCTTCAATATCAAATACAGTTGAAAAAATCTCCCTTTTAAAAGAATTATTATTTATCAGGTAATGTGGACCTTCTATGACATACACTTCATACCCACGTAAAAACTTGCCATCAAACCCTACACCACTATAATTTCTGTAAGGTTGTTTTTCCGGAAAGCTGACCGAGAAAGAAACGCTATTGGCCAAATAAAATTTCTTACCAAGGTCAAAATATTTGGATACTTCACCATTTAGCCGTAGGATGTCGATATCATTAAATATCCCTAAACCATATTTCTCAATTTCTCCCTGAATAAAGTGGCCTTTTAACGCATAGGATCGATAGTCACGCAGATCTCTTCTGAACCGGTAAGAGAATGCGAAATATTTTTGACTGGTCATTCCATCCATCAAATAATTTGGATTGACCTGGGCTACAGTGTCCTGAATATGCATTCCGGAATACCAGACTCCAAAACGATGAAAATTGTAGAACGATGGCCGAAGATTGAGAAATGCTGAACCGATGTATCGATCGCGCAAAACTTGTTCTTCGCCATGAAATTGTAATCGGTGATCAATGGTATTGACAGCTATATTTTTGTTATTGGAATAATCGAAACCAAAGCTTATCCCAATTTTCTGAGATTTGTCTATGTAAGGAATGCTATAGGAAAAACCAAACTGTTTGGTAAACCCAAATTGTGCTGTAATATCCAGTTTTTCATTTCTTCCCCTGAAGTTAAAATGACGTAATTTCAATCCGTATTCCACTCTTTTGAAAGAATGATTTTGGTTTACCCACCATTCGGTAAAATTCCGGTCTGCTAACTGAAATATTGGAATGGGGAAAAAATACCATCGTTCTGTCACCCTGAATATGATATCAACTTTGCCATTGAGCAGGTCTATGACTGTGGCGTCTACCGAATTGAAAAGGGAGGTGTTAAATAATTTGTTTTTGTCTTCTTCAATGTATTCAGTCAGTAGTTTTTTAGTAAGGATCTGCCCACTTTTTATGTCAATTTCCCTGCGGAGGATGTGTTCTTTTGTTTTTCGGTTGCCAACAACAAAAACGCGATCAATCTGAACAAATGTATTGAGGCTATCAATCTGAGATTGGGTTAAAGTAGATTCATCCTTGTTTCCATTTCTTTTTTTCTGAGCCTGACATACAAGAGAAAAAGTAAAAGCAATACCAATAAGTGCAAGCACCCTTATTTTCATAGTAATTTATATCATACAAATCTATCTCATATTAAGCAATGATTGGTTGAATTAATAGGTGTTTAATGTGTGAAATATTTATTGGTTTTTTATTGATCAGTTTTATTTCTGGGTTGTAATCGCTTTAAATTCAGCAAAATCAATATGCCTGCAATAATTAACGGGATGGATAGCAATTGTCCCATATTGTATTTCATACTGTCTTCGAAAGCAACCTGGTTTTCCTTGAAAAGTTCGTGAACGAACCTCAGTCCAAACAATATCACCAGGAACAAACCAAACAAAAGTCCCCTAGGTAGTTTTTCCCTTTTAAAATTCCAGATTAAAAACAAGCCAAGGAAAATCAGGAAAGAAGAGGCGGATTCATAAAGCTGAGTGGGATGCCTGGAAATCCCTTTTATTTGGACGATAGCAACCGGTGTTGAATCATCGCTTTGTTCTATCCGGTAATCCAACTGTTTTTCGGGAGATAAGTAAAAGTGCTGCTTGATATATCTGCCGTATAGCAATGCATTTCTGATATCATTTTGCACAGTACTTTTAATCTGAATTTCTGTAATACTTCTGGGGAATTCTATGTGCATTTCTACCGGTACATAGCCATTTTCATCAATCCCCTGGTTTGATGGCTTTTCAAAACCGACGGATTCAACCATGGGCATTTCTTCCACAGCCTCACGTAGATCCCAGCCAAACACAACACCGTAGGTTGATTCGGTTGATTTTCCAATAATCTCAGAATTAATAAAATTGCCCAATCTGATGAAGCAACCTCCTAGCGCGACCATGATCACGACCCTGTCGATTACCCAAAAAAAGTCCAATCCTTCACGTTTCTGCTTCTTCCATACAAAGTGGTTGGGCATCAGATTGATGTTGTAATTGCTGTAAAGGAATATTCCTAAAATGATACCAAAAGCTGCACCGTGACTGGCTAGTCCACCTTCCCAAACATACAGGATCCGCCAGGGTTCCTGCAGATAATCCATAGGTTCATAAAAGAAAACATGCCCTAATCTGGCTCCCAGGATAGTAGCAATCAATACAAACATCACAAGAATGTCCACTTGTTTTTCTGACTGGCCTTCGGATCTGTAAATGTAATACATGAGCTGTTGACCCACGATAAAGCCCATCGCAAATAAAAGTCCGTACCAGCGGATGTGAATGCTTTCAAAAAAAGGAAAAATTTCGGGATTGGCAGACCAAATAATATAGTTGAATAAATTCATTCCAGTCAATTTAAATGGCAAAGATAAAGGGATTAATGGATCAAAATAATTTTATGTAGGTTATTCACCTAATTCATCAAGCTCAGACCGGAAACCACTTGACAAAATTGGGAATCGACACCAGGTTCTTGGGTCAACATTTAGGTCGTCGAGATGAAAGGAAGGTGCAATCCTTTCGCGTTTCCATTGATTTCTGGACCATAGTGTATAAAACTTTTTCACATAGTTTTTGATCTCACTTAGTGTGTAATTTGGGTTTGATTCTAGGGCTAGTTCTACTACTTCTTTGGGAGATTTCCTATCGCGAATGGCATATTTTTCTATCTGAACAATCAGGGAATAGGGCATGAGATCTTTTTCATCAGTCTGGCTTTTGTCAAGGGGTCGAAGCTCAGCACTTGGTTGTAAACTATTGACATGACGAAGACTCGTATACCCCAACTCTTTTTCTGCCCAAATCAGGTAATGATTAATAAAATGTTTGTCAACTCCTGCTATGGGAGCAATAGAACCGGAGGTATCACCATCCATGGTAGCATACCCGACATCACCCTCACTTCGATTTGATGTAGTGATCAGCAAAGAATTTTGAATATTCGCCAGCATCCAGATAATGGGGCTTCTGGCACGAGCCTGGATATTTTGCAGGGTAATATCGTCCCTGTCCCAAGCCAGATCACGACCGATCGCGTTTTCAATTTTTGTAGTGTAGGATGCCACCTCATCGTCGATTAACCAGTGGTAAAAGGTAGCGCCACATTCTTCTGCAAGCTCTTTTGCTGAGTTAAATGTTTCTTTGGATGAATTCCGGGATCCCTGGTAAGCACATGTTAATAGATTGGAAACAATAAATTTTATTGTTTCTTCACTTTCATCTACCTGGATTTTTTCTAATAGATCTGTCCTGTGAATTTTATCAAGGAATTTTTTTACGCCCAGGTCGCGTATTCCTCGCCTGATCATTTCCGTAACAAGGATGGCGCAGGAGCTGGAATCTGCTCCACCACTCAGAGATAACACAAATCCTCTGCTTCGGCTTTTTCTCAAATAATCAAGCAATGCCAGGCAAACGGCATCCGTAAAAACTTTATTCTTATTCTCAGCTATAATTTCTTTAACGGGAATATCTTTTAAATTATCAAAATCTATATCTTCATAAAGCAAGTTGACATTCTCGAATGAAAACCTGTGGTTGTATTCAAAAACCTTTCCTAGTCCGGTAATGAAAATCTCTCCATCAAATATCATTCGGCCGGATTCATTACCGAGTAAATTTGCATAAACGTAAACCAGATCAAATCGACCTGAGGCATCTATAGCCAGTTGCTCTCTGACTTTTGTCTTACCAAAAGCAAAGTGACTTGCACTTGGATTGATGATCAATTCGACACCCCTATCTGCAAATTTGCAAGCAGGTCGGTCTTCGCCTCGCCAGGCATCTTCACAAATCTCCATCCCAATCCGGACTCCTTTATAATCGACCAGGATGTCGCCTAAAGGAGCAAGCTGGTTATTGACTTCATAGTCTACAATTTTACCAAATGGCCACGGTTCAAACCACCTTGGTTCGTAGTGTACACCATCATTTGCAAGGAATTGCTTTGCGCGGATCCCAACAATCTTTTTATTATCGATCAGGCAAGAGCAATTGTAAAGTTTTTGATTGTATTTTAAAGGAAGGCCGACAGCTACCAGCAATCCATCACAAGCATCAATGATTTTTGGAAGCTGATCAGCTGATTTCTGCCAAAGCCAGTCACTCAAAAACTGGTCTTCACATCCATAGCCCGTAATGCATAGTTCGGGCAGGCAGAGGATATCAACCTTGTTTTTTTTGGCGAGCTCTATGGCGTCGATAATATTTTTTACATTATTATCCCAATCGAAAGGTATCTGGTTTAGGGCTGCGCCTGCAATTCTTAATTTTCTCATCTGGCCTTTTCGGGTGAAATGCCAAATATATCATTGAATTTCGAGAATTTCACAGGTTTTTTGAGCGGCCAGCTGTTCTGCTTTCTTTTTGCTGTGACCCACACCCCTGGCAATTGACTCATTTTCAATGATTAGTTCCGCTGTAAATTCTTTCTGATGATTGTTGCCTTTTGATTCCGATATTTTGAATTCAATCTCTTTATTTTCCTGGTGCGCCCACTCAATGATCATACTCTTATAATTTGTGTTCACACGAATGACTTCTTCAAGGTCATAATGGGGAAGGATCAACTTTTTGAGGATAAATTTTCGGCTAAACTTATAACCTCTATCCAGGTAAACGGCGCCAATTAAGGCCTCAAGTGTATCTCCATAGATTGATTTATAGCTTAAACGGGTTTTTTTGTTGCTGTTGAATTCAACAATTTTTTCAATTCCAATCTTCTTGGCTACCTGGTTTAATGCATCTCTATTAACGATCCTGCTTCTGATCTCAGTCAGAAAGCCTTCATCCTTTAAGGGGAATTTCTTGAATAAAAACTCGGCGACTACTAATCCCAATACTGCATCGCCCAGGTATTCAAGCCTTTCATTGGACTCCCTGACCCCTTTATTGTTAGGTTTGGCAATGGATCGGTGCTGGGTAGAGAGTTTGTATAGAGAAATGTTAATAGGCCTCTTGCCCACTATATTTTTTACAGCGACACTTAGGTTTCTTTCGAAATCCGAATAAGACAAAAAAGAGACGATCCTTTTCATAAAAGGATTGGCAAAGGTTATTCTTTTGTAAAAATGATGGAGACATTATGACCTCCAAAACCAAAGGTATTGCTTAAGGCTGCATGAATGTCTCTTTTTTGGGCCTGGTTAAATGTTAGGTTTAATTTTGGATCAATATTTTCGTCGTCTGTAAAATGGTTGATGGTTGGTGGGATCACTCCGTTTTCAAGGGCTTTGATAGCTGCGATAGCTTCAATTGCGCCGGCGGCTCCCAGTAAATGACCGGTCATCGATTTGGTAGAGCTCACATTCACATCAAAAGCGTGATCACCAAAGACACTTAAAATAGCTTTGGTCTCGCTGATGTCACCAAGAGGGGTAGATGTACCATGCACATTGATGTAATCAATGTCCTCAGGTTTCATTTCAGCATCTTTCAGGGCATTGATCATCACATTTTTAGCGCCATGACCTTCAGGATGAGGAGCGGTAATATGGTATGCATCTGCAGACAGTCCGCCGCCAACTAAAATGGCATAGATTTTCGCTCCACGGGCTTTAGCATGTTCGTATTCCTCCAGTATAATTGCACCCGAACCTTCTCCTAAAACAAATCCATCTCGTTCTTTGTCGAATGGACGAGACGCAGTTTCAGGAGAATCATTTCTCTCAGAAAGAGCTTTCATGGCATTAAAGCCACCAATACCTGACTCACAAACAGCTGCTTCAGAACCGCCGGAAATCATGATATCGGCCTTGCCATATCGTATATAATTTAAGGATTCAACAAGTGCGTTCGTTGCAGAGGCACATGCTGAAACGGTAGCATAGTTGGGTCCCCTGAATCCGTGCTTGATAGAAATCATGCCGGCGCTCATGTCGGGAATCATTCGTGTGATGAAGAAAGGATTGAATCTTGGAGTTCCGTTTCCGTTGGCAAAGTCCATTACTTCATTCTGGAATGAACTTAATCCGCCAATTCCGGATCCCCAGATGACACCTGCTCTGTCAAGGTCAATTTTTTCGACGTCAAGACCGGAATCTTTGATGGCCTCGTCTGCTGTTACAATGGCATACTGGGCACAAAGGTCAATTTTCCTAGCTTCTTTTCTGTCCAGATGATCCATCGGATCAAAATTCTTGACTTCACAAGCAAATTTTGTTCGAAAGTTTTCCGCATCAAATCGGGTAATAGGCGCAGCGCCACTTACACCATTTGCCAACCCTGTCCAAAAATCCTGAACATTGTTACCAAGTGGTGTTAGTGCGCCTAACCCGGTTACTGCTACCTTTCTTAATTTCATAAAAGAAAGTTAATGAGAAATTTATTTTTTTACGTTTTCTTCAAGATAAGAAATCGCCTGACCAACTGTTGCGATATTTTCAGCCTGATCGTCAGGAATAGAAATATTAAACTCTTTTTCAAACTCCATTATCAATTCTACAGTATCAAGAGAATCAGCTCCTAAATCATTTGTAAAGCTAGCCTCAGGGGTTACCTCAGATTCTTCAACCCCTAGCTTATCAATAATAATGCTCTTTACTTTTTGTGCAATTTCAGACATTTTTATAAACTGTTTTGTTTAAACTCAGTGCAAAGAAATGCATTTCGGCCAATAAAATCAAACTATTTTTTTTGCCTGCTAAAAAATTGAATATTCCCACTTTTAATGGCAATTTCGTTGCCAATATGAACAAATAATTTGGCTTTTATGGCGAAGAATAAGCTAAATGTTGAGTTTTCCTACGATTTTGTTCTTTTAGGCATCATTAGCCCTTTGAAGGAATACAAATTAGCCTGGAAGATTAACAAGTGTCTGGAAATCAATCTGGTCAAGGAAGTAGATGTGGAGATCGAATTTTTTAACCAGAGTGATCTGGTGATTTCAAACTTTCTTTACCAAACGGAGAACAGTGAATTCCGGCTTTTGAAAAACAAGTCTGTTTCATCAAATAGTCGGGCAAATGTTTATCTACTACCCGAGTTACAGTCTTTTGATTATGTTGTTATGGTCTCCGGTTTTGAGGACACTTTTTCCATCGATACGGTAAAAAGTGAATTACAGGCCATACCGGGAGTTCAGTATATTAAATTGTTTGATGTAGAAAGCCTGAAATCCAGAGAAAACCTGATATTCTAGTCTTTCTCAAGCCAGTTTACAGGTTCTGCAAGAATGACACTTTCCTTTTCCAAGATAACCTGACCTGGTAAAAGATCCTTTGTCTTTCTTACAAATTTCCTTTCCGTGTAACTAACGGGTACCATACTCTCTGTTTTCCTTTTAGAAAAAAAGGCCGCTAGTGAAGCTGCTTTTTCAATAACATTAGCAGTGAATTTCTGTCCGGGCTTTTGGCGAATGATTACATGTGAGCCTGGGCTGTCTTTTGCATGCAACCAAAGATCATTTTTATGTGCGATCTTAAAGGTGAGTTCATCGTTTCGTCGGGCATTTTTACCAACCAGTATGTAAAAACCCTCTGCAGGCAATGAATGGTAAGGTAGATTAAGGTTCTCTGGTTTTGACTCTTTCTTCTTAATGGTTTTTAAATCTTTCAGGTTGTCAGCTTGGCTTACAACCATTAATTCCGCTTTTAAAGCTAACAGTTCTTGCTTTTTGGTTTCCAGGTTTTCCTTCAGCTTATTAATTTCAATTTTCTGGTTTTTACCTTTTCGGTAATAATTTTCGGCATTTTTTTGTGGTGACAGGTCTTTTTTGAGTTTGATAAGAATGTTTTTATTTTGATAAAAATCAAATAATTCAACTTCTGATAAGCCCCCTTTTATTTGATGGAGGTTCGCCATAACAATATCAGCCATTTGATGATAGCTAACCCCCTCGATCAATTCAGATAATTTTTTCTCACCTTTAATAATATAGTTTTCCCGTTTCTTTATTTGAGAATGAAGCTCCTGCCTCAATTGATGCTTTGTGGTTGATAAATGATGCTGTTTTATGTATTCATTATAAAAGTCATTTAGTGCCTTTACCGGATCATTGTATTCTTTTCCTTCTTTTTCATTGTTGTAAAGAACCAACCTGGGCAAATCATTTTCTGTTGTGATCCTGATCTTATTGGTTTGAAGGTTGTCAATGAATTCGATTAGTTTCTCCCAAAGCTCTTTTTCGTTGGAGATGGATTTATTCTTTTGAAGAAAAAAGTCCATGTTTTCTTTTCCCAGTGTAGGGATAAAGCGATTTAGGTTATCAATATTCCTTTGAAAATTATCAAAACTTAAATCATGCTTTTTATCAAGGTTATTCAGCTGAATTAAGCAGTCTTTATCAAATTTCTTTTTAAAGATGCGGATGCAATCATTTCCCTTGAAAACTAAAACATTAGAGCGATTTCCATATAACTTAAATACCAGGACATAATTTTCACATATGAATTGCATGCTTCGATCATTCTGCGAAGTTTTTATTTGAATAATTGTTTGATCGAGCAATTCATTAAATAAGTCTACAGAGTTCTTTTTTGAGCGAGAGAAGTTTTCAGGAAAACTTAGACAGCTAAACTGAGGGCTGAGGTCAGCTTTGATATAAAATGATTTGTCTGTTTGGTACAGTCCAATGATCAATTCGTCTTTATTTTGGGAGAAGATCTCACCAAACCGAAAGCCTTTGAAGCTTCCGTTCAGGTAATTTGCCAGCCTGTTAAGAAAAAAATAATTGTTATGCACCTCAGATCTCCAGTTTTAATCCGTCGTAGGCAAGTTCGATATTTTTTGGCAATTCGGAATTAACCGGGTTGTGCAATCCCATCCTATGACTGATGTGTGTGAAATATGCTTTTTCAGGTTTAACTTCCTGGACGATCTTCACGGCCTGATCCAAATTAAAGTGCGAATAATGTTCATCCCTGAAAATGGCATTCAATACGAGGATTTTACTATTCAAAAGTTTTAATTTTTCTGATTCTGAAATGTAGTTAGCATCGGTAATGTATGTGAAATCCCCAAATCGAAATCCCAGAACCGGAAGATTGTAATGCATAACCTCAATGGGTTCGATTTTAAGTTCCCCGATGTTGAAGCTTTTCTTTGTGATCTCTTCCAATAGTATCTGAGGGACACCCGGGTATTTGTTTTCCTCAAAAGCATAATAAAAATCCTTCTTGATTTGCTCCAGGGTATCTTCGTTGCCATATAGAGGCATAGGCTTTTTCTGCTTGAAATTAAAGCTTCGCACATCATCTAACCCGGCAATGTGGTCTTTGTGCTGGTGTGTATAAATAATCGCATCCAGTTTTGTAATATTTTCACGTAACACCTGCTGGCGAAAGTCAGGACCGGTATCTACTACAATGCTCGTGTCGTTGTGTTGAATATGAACGGATGTTCTGAGTCTTTTGTCGAGTGGGTTATCAGATTGACAAACGGGACAATCACAGGCGATGACAGGAATGCCTTGTGAATGGCCGGTACCTAAGAAAGTAATGATCAATTCTCTACCGTTTGATTGATTTCCCGGAATAGCTTTTGGTTTTTCGGGCTTAGTTTATTTTCATCCACTTCTATTTGTCGGAGGATATCGATGATGCAGTTGATCTTTCCATCAAGTGAGTAAAATTTGTTTATCACTGCTACTTTATTGTCATTGAGAATGCAGTAGCCTGATTTAAAATTCCCTCTTTCATAGCGGAGAATATATGCTGTTTCTGAGAAAAGGTCTTCCAGTTTGTTTAAAAAGTGATTTGTGTATTTTATCTCCATTAATTTTCAGTATACTTTTTTACGATATCCACCAGCTGGTCAAAATTAAGTGGTTTCTGAAGATATTCATTGATGCCAACGCTTTTAAAATCATCGATGGAATAATTTCTGGCATTGCCGGTAATGGCCACAATAGGAATCTGAGCTTTTTTGGTATTGTCCAATTTTCTTATGTTTTTTGCACACTCCATACCATCCATAATGGGCATGTTTATATCCATTAAAATAATATCAAAATCATCATTTTCAATCATATTTAAAACCTGCTGACCATTTTTTGCTGATTCAATTTTGTAGTTCTGTACCATCAAAATCTTTTTTGTAAGATTTTGGATGACTGAACTGTCTTCTGCGATAAGTACTTTTTTGGGGTCTGCCATAGCGATTGCTGATTATAATTGTTGGTTTAAAAATACGGGGTAATATACTGTAAATTCTTCAAACTTCGATTTCAAATCTTCAAGGTCTTTTCTCAATTCATCATACATGTTGTTTTTTAGATCAGACTCAATTTTGATCGATAATTTGGCGATTTGTTCAATTCCCAAGGTTCCTGCATTTCCTTTCAATGTATGAAGATTGAGCTTGATATTATGATAGTTTTCATCGTCAAGATCATTCAGGCATTCTTCAATCTGCTCGTTGGTTTCCAACTCAAAGTCTTTGAACACACTGGATACCATTTCCGTACCACCATATTTCTTTAATTGATTAATAACTTCTTCATTAATTATTTTTTCCTCATTCTCAATATATACAGTCTCGTTTTCCTCATCATTTGGTCCCATATGAATGAGTTTTCGGATTTTCTTAAGCAGTTCACTTGCCTTGATCGGTTTGGAAATGTAGTCGTCCAGACCAGAGCTGATAAACCGCTCTTTGTCTTCTTTCATCGAATATGCTGTCATTGCAACAATGGGAGCGAGGTTTTTCTTACCGAGCGCTTTAATTTTTTTTGTGGCGGTTACTCCGTCCATATCCGGCATTTGTATATCCATGAATATTACATCGTAGTCATTGTTCGTAGCTTTTTCAATAGAGTCGGTACCATTTACAGCCAAATCAACAATGCACCCTGATTTTTTTAGTATCTCACCAGCAACTTGTCTGTTCACCACATTGTCATCCACCAATAAAACGCGAGGATTCCTGTTATTGAAATAATCGTGAATGGACACATCCTTATTCAACAGTTCATCTTCGTCGATGACTTCCTGATCTGTTGACTCAGCCTCAAAGGTAAACCAGAAAGAGCTGCCTAGTCCGAGGGCAGAATAGACACCCATATCCCCATTCATGAGTTTGCAAAGTTCCTTTGAGATAGAAAGCCCAAGGCCTGTACCGCCAAATACTTTAGTTGAGGAATTATCGATTTGAGTAAATGAACTAAATAATTTTCTAATGTTTTCTTGCGAAATACCAATTCCGGAATCGCTTACCACCACTTTGATGATGTTCTTGTTTCCATTTTTAATAATGGTTTTCAGACTTATATTAATAGACCCACCGCCATCGGTAAATTTGATAGCGTTGGATGTGAGGTTGGACAGGATCTGGAGCAACCTGGTTTCGTCTACCAATATTTTTTCTGGAAGATTGTTGTCCATGTGGTAGTACAGATTGATCTCTTTTGACTGTGCCTGCTGCGAAAACAGAGCGTAGAGTTTTTCCATTGTATTGGACAACTTCACAGGGATCTTTTTCAGTTCCATTTTTCCTGCCTCGATCTTGGAGAGATCCAGGATGTCATTCAGGATATTGAGAAGTGTCTCCGATGATTTCTTAATGGTTTTTACGTATTTATCCTGCTCCTCATCAAGATTGGTGTTTCCGATCAGGTCGATCATGCCTATGATTCCGTTCATTGGAGTCCGGATCTCGTGGCTCATATTTGCCAGAAAGCCTTCTTTTACTTTTAATGATTTTTCGGCCAGCTCTTTGGCAACTTTCAGCTCCTGGTTGGCTCTTTTCAGTACGGTAATGTCCCTCGCAACACCTTCTATATAAATATTTTTACCGCCCCTGTTGATCAGGCGAATGTTGCAAATGCACGGAATGTTGTCGCCGTTCTTAGCCAGAATATCAGCTTCCACATTTCTGGCGCTGGTATTTTCTAGCAATTCCCTGATGACAGAAGTCGTATCCACCTCATCCATGTAGAAATTCTTGATGTTTTTTCCAACCAATTCAGATTGTTCATAACCCAGTAATTCCGTAACAGACGGGCTAATCATTTCAATTGATCCGTCTCGTTTACATCGGAAGTAGATGTCCTGAAAGGATTCGAAAATATTCCGGAATTTTTCCTCACTTTCCTGGATGGCAAGCTCTGTTTGTTTCTTCTGGGTAATGTCGATGGCGAGCCCTGAGACTTCGTGGATAGCCAGGTCATATTGATAAATTGGACTCAGGAATACTTCCTTCCATAGCTCCTTGCGCTTGTTTTTATGTAGCAGCTTTACTTCAAAGTGAAGGCTTTTTCCTTCAAAAACCGTATCGAATTTATTTTTCCAGAATTTTATTTCTTCCCGGTTTATTTCTCCAATATTTTTTCTGTCGAATGCCAGTGGGAAGAGATTTTCGAATTCCCTGTCAGAATTCAGGTAATTCTTATTGTATGATGTGAATTCATAGTTGCGATCGATGGTCCAGATCAGGTGGCTTCCACTTTCAAAAATGGCATTCATTCGGGCAGATTGTTCACGGATCTTCTGTTCCTTCTGCTTTCTTTCAATTGCCAGCGCTATCTGTCCGGATATAAAATCAAGTACTTCCAGGTCCCGATAGGTATAGGTATTTCTGTTTTCGTAACACTGAACAGCAATGATGCCGATCGACTTGCTGCTGAGTTTCAATGGTACTCCAAGCCATACCTTTGGTATGGGTCCTTTGACGGTAATTCTTTTATAATGAACGAGGTTTTGAATGTCTTTTTCATACATGAAAATGGGTTTGTTGCTTTTTACGGCATACTCTGTAATCCCATCCTTCATTTCCCTTACAAACGAGGTTTGCTTGTTTTCCTGGTATTCGTCCTTATAATAAGGGAACTTGATTGTCCTGGTTTCTTCGTTGACAAGTGCTACATAAAAGTTTTTGGCTTCAATAATGTTTGACAGCTCATTGTAAATGTGTGAAAAGAAGCTTTCCAGGTCTGAACTATGGATCGTCATGTTGGCGATCTTGTAGTATAGTGCCTGGGCTTTCTCTGCACGAATTCTTTCAGTGATATCATGAAATATACCACGGAATTCAAGCTCGCCATTCGAATCGTAGGAGCAGTTTACACCTCCGGTAAGGTGAACCCTTCTATTATCGGTTGTGACGAAAATGGTATCAAACTTATCGACCCTTTTTCCTTCCAGGATCAGTTCAAGGGCAATCTTGGTTTTTTGACGGTAATCGGGGTGAATGACATCAAAAAAGTTGATCTCATTAAGAACTTTTGTATAACCGAGGGTTTCTTTCCAGATCTTATTCACAAAATGGATGTCTCCATCTTTGTTGAAGATCATGATCAGGTCATTGGCATTGTTGAAAAGCTCTTTTAGTTGTTCGTTAGTGCGGTGAAGCTCGGACTCAATTTTTTTCTTTTCCGTGATATTTTCACCTACAACTGTGATATTTTCAACAATGCCCTGAGCATTATAAAATATGATATTGTTTAATTTAACTTCAATGTCAATCCCGGATAGATGCCTGATTCTACATTCGAAGCTGGGAACATAACCTTTGTTCTGAAAGATCTCGCTTAATTTGCTTTTGATGGAATCCCGATCTTCAGGAGAAATAAGGGCATCGAAAACCGGTTGGTTAAGAACATCCTGCTTGACTTTTTCAATGGTTCCGAGTAAAGCTTTATTGCAGAAAGTAATAATGCCTTTTCGATTGATTGAGAATGCAGGTAAATTTGAGATCGACAACGAATCGTGCAGTTTTTTTTCCGATTCGTTCATGGCGAACTGGTATTTTTTCGCATCCTGCTCGACCTTCTTCTCGGTAATGTCTATGGCAGCCGCAATGAATCCAGTGAAATTGCCATCATTGTCAAAAAGAGGAATTCCCGATTCATAAATCCATCGGTAATCTCCTGAATATCGCTTCAGACGATAATAGACATTGTACTTTTTCCTGAACAGAAAAGAATTTTCCAACACATCTTCCAAAGCAGCTTTATCTCCTTCGAAAACATTGTTGAGCCATCCTTCATTCTTTTCCTTTCTTTGTGAACTTCCGGTAAATTGTGTCCATTGCTTACTGAAATAATAGAATTCATTATTGTCATTGGACATTTTGAAAAGGACATGGGACCTTTCTGTAATATTTTCCCTCTTTTCATGCTCAACTTTTTCCAATAAAGTATTGTCAATGAATTTGCGTTCAATGACCGCAGAAACAAATCCATTAAAATCACCCTCCTTGTCAAAAAGTGGAATTGCTGTTTCTGTCACCTGGCTATACTCTCCATCTTTATTTTGAATGGAATAGGTAGCTTCAAACTTCTTCTGACTGTTAAATGCCTTTTCACTGATTTTGATATACTCAGTCAGATCATTTTTGTGTACAAGAGAAGTCCAGTCAGGATAGGTGGT
Organism: uncultured Cytophagales bacterium; assembly: GCA_913057175.1. Lineage (GTDB taxonomy): Bacteria > Bacteroidota > Bacteroidia > Cytophagales > Cyclobacteriaceae > CAJXNP01. The sequence goes on along the minus strand of CAJXNP010000023.1, from coordinate 59,708 downwards.
TCTGGAAGGTTTGATGCCTAAAAACTCCTTGAGAGGCTTATTAAAGTAGTAACATTTCTTTTTGTCATCGATAATTTTAAACATAACCGGGCCTTCTTCCACCAGGTGTAGGGCAATATTTTCTTTGTTGCTAAGAAATGTATCAGAAACAGATTCCACATTTCTTTTAGGGTGGATCAGTAGAAAATAATTGCTGCTTTGATCAAACTTATTGATGACCGTCGATGATTCTATTATTTCATTTTTTGAATTTCTGAAATCAATGCTAAATGTTTTGGGAACGCCTGGTGTTACATCGGATAGATCATCCTGAAAGCTGCTCAAATTATTCTGGTTGGAAGACTGATACAATATCTGATCAATTGTCTGCCCAATGATTTCTTTCTTTGTGTAATGAAAATCGGTAAGAAATGCCTGGTTAACCTCCTTGATTTTCCCGTCAACTACCTTTACGATGGCAGGTGATGTTGAAGACGCACTTAGGCCATTGCCTGGTAAGGTAACCTGTTTTTTCTTAGATAAATCTATATTTGCAGCCTTTTCACTCATCTAAAATTGTTCTAAGTGCGTAGTCAGTTGCCAATCAACAATAATATACAACGATATAGTTAATTTGCATGATACTTACACTTTAATGAACTATCAAAATTAATAAAGATTGGAGAATAATAATTTTTTAATTGTAATTGTTGGTCCGACCGCTGTTGGAAAAACTGCATTGAGTGTAGAGTTAGCAAGACAGTTGGATTGCGAAATTCTTTCAGCCGATTCCAGGCAATTTTATATGGAAATGAATATCGGAACCGCCAAGCCTACCGAGGCTGAAATGGCTGGTGTCTGTCATCATTTTGTTGATTTTCTTCCTGTCGAACAAACGATGAGCGCTGGACAATTTGAAGAAATGGCCATTGAAAAGCTCGATGAAATTTTTCAAAACCAACATATTTCCATTCTTACCGGTGGATCTGGTTTGTACATCAATGCGGTTTTAAATGGTATGAGTGAAATGCCTTCCCCTCCAAATGAGATCCGCGATGCACTGATGAAGGAACTGGAAACTATAGGATTAGACGAATTATTAAAAGAGTTAAAGGACTGCGATCACGATTATTACGAAAAAGTAGACAAGAAAAATCATCAACGTGTTGTTCGCGCCCTGGAAATGATAAGATACACAGGAAAACCATTTTCTTCCTTCCGAATGGGAAAAAAGGCCGAAAGAAACTTTCAAACTATTAAAATCGGATTGGAGATTCCAAGGGATGAACTGCATGAGAGAATCAATAAGCGTGTGGATCGGATGATTGAGGTAGGACTTCTCTCTGAAGTCAAGAGGTTGTTTGCAAAAAGGGAATTGAATGCCCTTCAAACTGTTGGCTATAAAGAAATATTTGATTTTTTGGACGACAAATACGATTGGGAAGAAGCTATTCGATTGCTAAAACGAAACACCCGGAGATTCGCCAAGAGGCAGATGACCTGGTTCAAAAAGGATGAAGAAACGAAATGGTTCCATCCAACGCAATTGAATGAAATGCATGAATATATTATTAAGAATATGAATCAAAGTTGAAATTTTAGACTGATTTCAGAAACATTTACTACCAATCCTCTATTTTAGCGGAAAAATACTTCATTATGACCCCGATGTTATACGTCCTCAAAGCCTTACACCTGATTTTTGCTTTCACCTGGTTTGCTGCACTATTTTACGCTCCAAGGCTTTTTATCTATCAAACAGAAGCCAAAGACAAAGGGGGACCGGAATCAGAGAAAATGATCGATCAGTACAAGCTGATGTCAAAGAGATTGTGGAAAGGAATCGCCTGGCCTTCATTTATACTTAATCTGGTTTTTGGTTTGGGCATTCTGCACCCTTATTTTTCGTCAATGCCCATGTGGCTGATTGTTAAACTTATTCTTATTGCTTTGTTGATAGGATATCATCACCTGCTCCATTTTACTTTTAAAGCATTGCAAAAAGATATTTACAGGTATAGCTCTGACAAGTTGAGGGCAATCAATGAAGTTGCGACTTTTTTCCTGTTTGCCATTGTTTTTTTAGGAGTGATGAAAACTCTCATCAATTTTACTTACTTCAGTGTGGGAATGATCGTTCTGATTGTATTACTATATGTTGGAGTTGTAATGTATAAAAAGAAAAGAAAGGCGAATTAAATGATTTCCAGATACAGCACTGTTTTATTTTTAACGCTTTTTATTTTTTCTTGTGGTGGGGAGAAATCCGGTGAGAAGTCTAAAAAGCTGCCGGTTTTGGGCCATAAAAAGATTGAGAACATTGAAGTGGATGGGGAAATAAAGGCTGACACCACTTATCACACCGTTCCTGACTTTGAATTTGTTGATCAGGACGGCAGCATTATTACAGAAGGAACTTTCGCAGATAAAATCTATGTTTCGGATTTCTTTTTCACAACGTGTCCAACAATCTGTCCGACCATGAAGGCACAAATGCTCAGGGTTTACGAAAAGTATATTGATAATGATGAGGTGGGGTTCCTTTCTCATACCATCGACCCCAAACATGATAGTGTGGCCGTTTTACATGATTTCGCAGAGAAACTGGGAATCGAAAGTTCAAAGTGGCATTTTGTTACCGGAGATAAAGATGAGATTTATGAACAGGGTATGAAAGGCTATATGGTCACAGCAGGTGAGGATGATTCTGCTCCAGGTGGTTTTATCCATTCCGGCGCATTTATTTTGGTGGATAAGGACAGAAGGATCAGGGGAATTTATGACGGGACAGTCGAAGCAGATGTCAATCAATTAATGGATGATATGCAGCTATTGCTTAGTGAATATCGATGAGGAATAGCTATTTTTTATTTTTCCTGTTTGGTATCATATTTTATTTCTCATCATGTGGAGGGGGATCCAATCGTACCGGTAGGGATAGTGAAGTGAATTATGATGAACTCATCAAAATCAAACAATACAGTTCGGCGGGCAGGAAATTATATGAAGGAAATTGTGCGAATTGTCACCAGGCTGATGGAGAAGGGTTGGCAAACTTATACCCACCTGTCAAAAATTCTGATTATCTGAAAAACAATCTGGAAACTTCAGTGTGTGGAATTAAATACGGCATGAAAGGAGAGATTATTGTAAATGGAAAATCTTTCAGTCAGGAAATGCCTGCCAATGACCTGCTCACCGAACTGGAAATTGCTGAGATCATGACTTATATTATGTATGAGTTAAATGATTCAGCTGTTTTGGTCTCCCATAAGAACGTCCGGCAGATACTTAAATCTTGTCAAAACCAGGAATAAATCGTATCTGGTAGATCTGATTGTTAAAACCTCTTCTGCTATTGTCAAGACAGTTCGTGCCTTAAAGTTTGAATTCGAATGAAAATCCGGGTTAAACCGTCCCAAATTTTTACTGTGAAACCCAAATAATATTTTATTCATAATGTAATAAAAACCCTGCCTTCAGAAAAAGTCCCATGTACAGAAAATTGTAAATAAATTAATAATAAATATTGAAATAGTTATATTTTTAATGTTATAGTTCTCCCCTCCATTTATCAAATTATCCACTCTGTTGTATTTAATCATCAGAAATTCAGCAAGTTGTATTCCTGTGTTTTGAGGAATGCTTGGCAGACTGGAATAGGTTTATTTTTTAGAATAGAGGGGTGTAATACCTGTGTAAGATTCGATGTGAACAGTTAATATTTTTTCAACACCTGATGGTAAGATTTGCAAATATTTCAATTTGTTGTGCGATCAATTATCAAGTAGATTTGTCTAAACCTAAAATATTTTTTTATGAAACCAACATCGCTAAAATAATTGATTGACATTCATTACAACCATTATTTTAGTCATCAAAGGTTCCATATGACTTTTAAAAATTAAATGTTATACATATGAAAGCGTGGAAAAATTTTGTGAATTCTTTTAAGCCGACCTATTCGGTTGTATTTACCATGTACCATGTCATTCCAGGCCTTCCGGTAAAAAGGGACGCGCAAAGACATGATTTTAAAAGAGGAGAATACAACAAGGCGAAAATGATGTTTGACAAGCTTGTCCATAAAACTACCGAACTAAGATTTGCACCTGCTGAAGTATATTTGGTTAAAGGTAAGAAGAAGGTAGTTGACAGAAGACAGTTTGGTCCGGTAAGAGATTTGAGGATTTTTAAAATGAGTGCATAAGGGTTGTGGTCAGGTCGTTTATTCGATCTGACATTCTTACCCTCCGATGTTTGACATCGATTCATTTACTTTTTCATGTCCGATATTTAACTTTTCGGCTTCAAAACCATCTAAAGCTCTGCTGTTGATGGATTTTTTAATTTCTTTTATTATTTCCTGGTCTGAACTTCCGGATCGAAGCAATTCTCTGATATCCAGCACTTCCGGACCGTAAAGGCAGGTTCTCAAATTACCCGTTGCGTTAATTCTTATCCGGTTGCACGAACCGCAAAAAGTACGGGTATAGGCAGCAATCAGTCCTACCAAACCTTTCGCCCCAGGTATCTTATAATTTTCTGAAGTGGAAGTTTTGAGTGTGTGGAATTTTTCGATACTCGGAAAAACCGTTCTGATTTCATCAAGGATCTTTGCACTTGTCCAGTTCAATTTTGAAGCTTTCCTGTATTGGCCGTTGAAAGGCATCTCCTCAATGAATCTGATTTTAACAGGTAAATTAATAGACAATCTGGTGAGAGGAATGATATCTTGCTCGTTGAGCCCTTCCATGATGACAGCGTTTACTTTCACATTGAAATCATTGTCGATTAAAGCAAACAGTGTATCCCGAACCTTTTCGAAATCATTCCTCAAAGTTATCTTTTTGAAAGTCTCCGGGTTGAAGGTGTCCATGCTCAGATTGATGTCCTGTATACCAAGATTTTTTAGTTCTGCCAGGTATTTTTTCAGTAAAACACCATTGGTTGTGATGCTTACCTTTTCCAATCCTTCGATTGCCACCAGGTCTTTGAGAAAATCCATGATATCCGTCCTGACAAAGGGTTCACCTCCCGTTATTCTGATTTTTTTGACACCATGAGCGGCCAGAATCCTTGAGATTCTTAGCATTTCTTCAAAAGAGAGCAACAGATTCCTCTTGACAAAATTGATCCCTTCTTCAGGCATGCAATAGGAGCAGCGTAAATTACATCTGTCTGTTACTGAAAGTCTTAGATATGAAATTTCCCTGCCGTGATTGTCAATTAATTGCTCTTTTCCATTCATACTCATAACTGTGGTCAGAAGGATCCTTGAAAAAACTAACGTAAAGATATCAATCCTGAACGGAATTCACAGGTATATTTCCTATTAAAAGGGTTAATTTTTAACTTTGAAAATGAGAATTTCGATTTTACTTTTTGGAATAGCAAAAGATATTATTGGTTCAAAAAACCTGGAGATAGAAGTGAACGAAGAGTGTAGGGTAAACGATTTGAAACAGGAAATCTTAAACCAATATCCGGGATTTGAAAATCTCAAACATCTGGCAATTGCCGTAAATAATGAATATGCCAGGGGTGAAACTTCCATTAAACCATCAGATGAAATTGCATTAATCCCGCCTGTAAGCGGAGGATAAAAATGATAGAAGTAACGAACCAACCCATCGACATAATGGAGCAAATCAAAAAGGTGGAATCACCAGATGCCGGCGGCATTGATGTGTTTATTGGAACAGTACGTAATCGTACCCGACAAAAAAATGTTGTTGCTTTGGAATTTGAAGCCTACGAAAAAATGGCGGTCAGCGAACTTCAGAAAATCATCGATACTACCAAAGAAAAATGGCCTGTTTTAAAAATAGCTGTTTCACATGCCGTAGGAAGAAAAAATATTGGGGAATTAGCTGTTGTTATCGCTGTTTCTGCAGCTCATCGGGATGCTGCATTCCAGGCTTGCCGATATGTCATTGATACACTGAAACAAACCGTGCCGATTTGGAAAAAGGAGATTTTTGACGATGGAGAAGTATGGGTATCTGCTCATCCATAAGCATTTTTGCCATCAATATTTCCGCTCAATCCACATTGATAATTATTGATAATCGTACATCTATCTGCTATAAAAATTATAAATTAAACCCAGATTTGTGATTAGAACTTCGTTATGAGAGAGTAGTTCACAAAAAATCAGGAAGTTTTACGAATGAAGCATAGCACAGCTATGGTGATTGAGAAAAACGAAACGAAGTGACTGATTTGTCTGTCCGCAGTACTTTATGGAAGGAGGGAAGTGAATTATGCTCGGAATACCAGCCTGTCGGCTGACAGGGATTTTCTTATGACAAATCTGGGTTAAACCATTGATTTAATCGGATAGCCATGTTTGTACCACAACTTGTACTGAAACAGCTTTACACCAGGGGAAGCTTAAAAAATATATCTAATGGATTCCAGTTTTCCATTAAAAACAGGTTGATCGATTCGAGATTGGCCAGGATCAGATCTGTCCAAATTAATGATGAAGAAATTAAATTGAATAACATAAAAGTTGAGTATGGAAGCGGGGAATACATCAATGCTGTTGATATTACAGAGGATCGTCCACTTAACTTTCCGTTGAGAAAAGAGATCAAAATACTGGTTGATTCTGAGCCATTGGAAGAAAAGAAATACAAGATACAAATTGATTTCACGGCTGAGCCTTTCGGCAATCTGGACCTAAAGGTGGAAGATGCTATTTCATCATCGACCGAACATCTCACCAGGATCCCGCGAAATTCAGAGGACGATTATTCAAAAGAAACCATTCAGAAAAGACAAAAGTTTGCTGAATCAACTTCAGGTAAATCGTTTGAGCATATTTTTCAATATAGTATTGATCCTAAATCAGCCGTTGGAAATATCGAAAATTTCACGGGTGTAGTCCAGGTACCATTGGGTATTTCCGGTCCGATCTTAATCAATGGTGAGCATGCCCAGGGTGAATTTCTGATCCCTTTGGCTACAACCGAAGGAACCCTGGTAGCATCATACAACAGGGGAATAAAAGTTGTTAATTTATCTGGTGGCGTGAAATGCACGGTTGTTTCAGATGCCATGCAGCGGGCTCCGGTTTTTGTTTTTTCGGATGCGCGGGCCTCGAGGAAATTTGTTGAATGGGTAAATGAAAATATGGAGAAAATCCGTGAAGAGGCAGAAAGCACATCTTCCATCGCCAAACTTCAATACATCGATCCTTATTTGTCCAATAAATTTGCCTATCTGAGGTTCAATTTCTCAACAGGAGATGCAGCGGGGCAGAATATGGTTGGGCGAGCAACGTTTGCCGCATGCAGCTGGATCATTGATAATTATAAAGATGGAATGGATCACTTTTACCTGGAGTCGAATCTTGCTACCGATAAGAAAGCCTCACAGATCAATGTCATGCACAGTCGTGGAAAGCGGGTAATCGCAGAAGCTACGATTAAAAGAGATGTGTTGATCCAGCACATGCGTGTCGAACCCGAACAGCTGGATTACCACTCAAGAGTGTCTAATGTCGGTGCTATTTTGAGTGGCGCAAACAACAATGGTGCACATTCGCCCAATGCTATTACTGCGATGTTCATCGCCACTGGTCAGGATGTAGCGAATGTTTCCGAATCGTCTGCCGGGATCTTATATACCGAACTTACTCCCGATGGAGACCTGTACATTTCGTTGACAATCCCGTCGCTGATCGTTGCTACCTATGGAGGAGGAACAGGGTTGCCCACACAAAAGGAGTGCCTGGAAATGATCGGATGTTATGGTAAGGGAAAGGTGAGGAAATTAGCGGAAATTATTGCTGGTGTGGCACTGGCAGGCGAAATTTCATTGGGAAGCGCCATCTCATCAAATGACTGGGTGAGCAGCCATGAAACCTACGGAAGGAACCGCTGAAGTTATTCCAGAATTAATTCCTGGTAAGCGTTGTTAAGCTCTCTTAAAGCGAGGGATTCATTTTTGGACCTGGCTAATTCAATTCCCTTTTTATAGGTTTCAATTGCTTTATCTGTTTCATGCATTTCTTCATAAAGCTTCGCGGCATGGTAGTAGGTTGCTACATAATCAGGGTGCTCTGTAAGTAGTTTTTCATAGTATTTTTTTGCCTCTGGCAGATCAGTCTTCATATATTCCGTGGCAATGGCATATAGGGTAAATGGGTCGTTTGGATCTTCTTTCAGGAATTCGAATAACTGTTCTAATCGATTCATGATAAATGTTAATATATCAGTAGAATTTCTATTATAATTTCTATATTGAATTCATAAAATTAAAACAAATCTGATTAATTATGAGCATAAAAATTTTAGTGTGTATCACACATGTCCCCGATACAACCTCTAAAATTTCATTCACTGATAGCGACACTAAATTCGATAAAAATGGTGTACAATATATCATCGGACCATACGATGATTATGCATTAGCAAGAGCTGTGGAGATAAAGGAATCTGGTGGCGCAAGCATAACTGTATTGAATGTAGGACTAGCAGAAACAGAACCTACCATTCGAAAAGCGCTGGCCATCGGTGCCGATGAAGCGATCCGGGTAAATGCTGAACCGGTCGATTCTTTTTTCGTCGCCACTCAAATCGCAGAAGTCGCGAAGGAAGGGAATTACGATATGATCTTAATGGGCAGGGAATCCATTGATTTTAACAGTGGTGTGGTGCATGGCATGGTAGGAGAGATGTTAGGTTTGCCTTCTTTTTCACCTGTCATGAAGTTGGAGCTAAATGGTGAGGAGGTATCCATGACCCGGGAAATAGAAGGAGGGAAGGATCACCTCAAAGCAAAACTGCCAATTGTTGCAGGTTGCCAGGAGCCAATTGCTGAATGGCGGATCCCGAACATGCGTGGCATCATGACTGCCCGTACAAAACCATTAAATGTGAAAGAACCGGTTTCTGTTGAGCAGCATGTAAAGACGGAGAAATTTGAATTACCACCTCCAAAAGGCCAGTGCAAATTGGTGGATCCTGAACATCCTGAAGAGTTGATCAAACTCCTCCAAAATGAGGCAAAAGTTCTTTAAACATTCATTAACAAGAAGAAAATCAAAAAATGGCAATATTAGTTTTTGTTGAAATAGCAGACGGAATTGTAAAAAAATCATCCCTGGAAGCAGTTTCATATGGAGCGGAGCTGGCATCAAATACCTCGGGGCCTGTGACTGCTTTGGTACTGGGGAGTGTTTCAGAAGATAAATTGGAAGCAGTAGGCAAGAGTGGTGCAGAAAAGATCTTACTGGTTGAGGATGAGCGATTAAATCAGCCATTGGTATCGGCCTACGCAACTGCCATTGCCCAGGCATTCGAAAAGTCAGATTCTAAAACACTGATACTGGCCAAATCTGCCCTGAGCGATATCGTTGCAGCCAAAGTAGCGGTGAAAACAGGCGCTGGAATTGTGACGAATGTCTCATCCCTTCCTGACTTATCCAATGGTTTTCACGTACAGCGAAGTATCTACACCGGAAAAGCATTTGAAAATGTTTCCGTCAAATCAGAGAAGAAGGTTCTTGGCATTCGAAAAAATGTGGTGCAAATTAAGGAAGACGGTTCAAGTTCGGTGATTGAAAAGTTGGCTGTGGATTTCTCAGACAAAGATTTTACCACAAACATTGAAAAAACCGAAAAAGCAGAAGGAGATATTTTGTTAACCGAAGCGGAAATTGTAGTTTCGGGCGGAAGAGGGTTGAAAGGACCTGAAAACTGGGGCATGATCGAAGAATTGGCCAAAGAGCTAGGTGCGGCAACAGGATGTAGCAAGCCGGTTTCCGACATGGAATGGCGACCACATCATGAGCATGTGGGCCAGACCGGCGTAAAAGTTAGTCCTAATTTATACATTGCGATAGGGATCTCAGGGGCGATCCAGCATCTGGCGGGTGTAAACTCCTCAAAAGTGTTGGTAGCCATAAATAAAGACCCGGATGCGCCATTTTTTAAAGCAGCAGATTATGGAATCGTTGGTGATGCCTTTGAAGTGGTTCCGAAATTAACCGAAGCAGTAAAAGCATTGAAAAATTAATTGTAAGTGGATAGAATTAAGTTAGAAATATTGGGTTTGTCATCCAGCCAGTCACAATCCGGCTCATTCGCATTGGTACTTGGAGAAACCTCCGGAAACAGACGGCTGCCCATCATCATTGGGATGTTTGAGGCGCAGGCCATTGCCATCGAAATAGAAAAGATCATACCCAACCGGCCGATGACACATGATTTGTTCAAGTCTTTTGCCCATAATTTCAATTTTTCTGTCAAGGAGATCATCATTTCCGATTTGAAGGAAGGTGTTTTCTTTGCGAAAATTATCTGTGATGACCAAAACCGAACCATTGAGATCGATGCCCGCCCTTCAGATGCCATTGCGATAGGATTGAGATTTAATGCCTCGATATACACCTATGAAGCGATCATGTCAGAAGCAGGAATTGTCCTTACTGAAGAAAGCGAAGAGGAGGCTTCGGAATTGACCAGCGAGTTTTCCAAAAAGGAAAAACCCGATCCCAAAACAAAATCTTCCGAAAACATCAAGGATTTTACAACAGACAAGCTTAAAAAGATGCTTGATGAGGCCCTCGAAAAGGAGGATTACGAAAGAGCCGCCAAGATCCGGGATGAGATGAATAAGAGAAATTAAAGACTTCGTCATTCAATTTGTTTAATGATAATCAATACCTATAATCTTCATAGTAGTAATAATCATCATACAATGTCTTCGTCATTCCGTACGAATCTGCCTGTTGGATGAGGAGTGTGGGAATCTCGTTAATCGAGTCTTTAAGTTTCTTTAACGGATGTTCTTAGTTCCATCAAGGACGAGATTGCCACAATGTTCTGACACTATCGCTTACAGAACATTTCGCAATGACGATGTCTATTACCGATCAATACCACTTGTAAATTCTAAGCCCAACTGCGCTGAAAGCAACCCCCATTACGGTTAACAAAACAACAGGATAGATGACATCTGCAATTCCCGCTCCTTCGATAAACACACTCCTGGTATAATCTGCCATCAGGGTTAGTGGAAGTTTTTCGATGATCTTGACGGCCCAATCAGGAAAATTGTGATAACTAAAGAATATTCCTGAGAGAATCATCATGGGCATGACAACGACATTGACCAAACCATTTCCTACTCGTGTTTCGGCTGTTCTGGAGGATGTGAAAATGGCAATTCCTGTAAAGGCAATATTGCCCGCAATGAAAACCAACAGAAAGGCAATGATACTTCCTGATATGCTGATATTGAAATAGAAGTAGCAGAACAGAATCAGCAGAAATGCCTCCAGAAACCCCAAACCCAGTCGGGCCACAAACTGCGCAGCCAAAAATGTCGATTTGTTCATCGGAGTGGCAACCATTCTCCTCAGCAGCTTTTTTGATCTTTTATCAATCAAGCCGTAGCTGATACCCCACATACACGACATCATTACGGACATACAGAGCAAACCCGGAACAAGAAAATCGATATACCGGGTTCCTTTCTGTTCCATTGGAACAAAATCAATGGTGTTTTTTGCAATATCAGATCCATTCAAGGCTGCTTTTAGTTGCAAATAGGAGAGCTCAGCTTCCGGATTATGAGGATCAAAATGAAATTGCAGGCTGTCATTTTCAATTTTAATGATCATTTCTGTTACCCCTTTTTTCAACATTTGGACCGCTTCATTCCAGGAGACCGACATCATGATGTAATGGGTTTCTCCCATTTTTTTATTTCCGATGGTGAAACCAGATTGGTTTTCAGATTCTTCGATAAGCCTGTTCCAATTTTCGTTTTTTGTGATCCATGTCTCATTATCCGACACCAATGCAATTTTCTGCACCAAATCGCCTTTTTGTTTGAAAGCAATGCCGAGTCCCCAGGCCATTAAAATCGGGAATAAAACCGCCCAGAAAATGATTCCCGGCTCGCGATAAAACTCCTTGAAATTGATGCTGATTAATTGTAAAAATTGTTTCATCTGTTAACTGCTTGTCCTTCAAAAATTCTATCAGGCGTTTAAATGTTTTCCGGTCATATTGATAAACAGGTCGTCCAGAGTCATTTTTCGACATTCCAATGAAGTGAGATTGATCCCTTCCGATTGGAATTTATTCAAAAACTCAGGAAGATAGGAGACCAGGTCTTCCACTAAAATTTCCACTTCGGTTTGATTGGGCTCGATCATGACATTGTGAACTTTTTCCCTAGATGGAAGGTGCTTTTCATCAAATTTCTCTTGTGTGGAAAACATGATCACTTCCCCCTTTATATGTTTTGAAAGCAATTCTTTCAGCGTTCCCTGTGCCAGGATCTTTCCACTGTCCATGATGATGATCCTTTCGCAAAGATAAGATGCTTCCTCCATGTAATGTGTCGTCAGGATCAGGGTCGTGTTGAGCTCTTTTTTTAATTTTTTCAAAATGTCCCAAACCTCGCGTCTTGCTGTCGGGTCAAGACCCGTTGTCGGCTCATCGAGCAGTAGTACTTCCGGTTTATTTAAAATAGCAATCCCAAGGGCCAGGCGTTGTCTTTGTCCTCCGGATAAATTAACCACCCAGGCATCCTTTTTTTCTTCGAGGTTGATCAGTTTAAGAACTTCGTCAATGCGCTGATCATCAAGGTTGTAAAAGCTGGCGAATAACCTAAGGGTTTCCAGGACGGAGATCTTTTCAAAAAAGCGGGTTTCCTGGAGTGATAATCCTACAAGCTGATGAAGCTCTTTTTCATTTTTTTTCCAGGTTTTGTTATCAATGAAAATTTCCCCGTGATCCGGTTTTTGAATGCCCTCGATCATTTCCACCAAGGTCGTTTTTCCGGCCCCATTTGGCCCGAGAAGGGCAATAAATTCACCTTTTTTGATTGTCAGGTCAATGCCGTCCACAGCTTTGACATGCTTAAAGTATTTCCTGACCTCCCTCACCTCGATCATTGCAGTCTTTGAATCCATGGCGCCAAAAATAAAAAGATTTGTGGGAGAACGCTTAAATAAATTGGAGGATTTTAATGAAGTCAATGCAAGGGTCTTGATCTTGTTGGTGTTTTTCCAACAATGAGGAGCAGACGTTCCTATCGGAACGATTCATCTAGATGAGCGGGAAACGGGACTCGAACCCGCGTGGGATCAGCCAGCCGGCGGACTACCAACTGAGCTACTCCCGCGGATGTTCTGGCTAATTTAGTTGATTTTTGGATTTGGAATATAGGCGGGAGGAAAATATTTTGCATCTTAAGCCTAATTGTTTAAAGGACAACTATTATCATAATAGATATGAAAATTAAGTGGGACATATCAATCGATGATATTCAAAAAGCAAAAAAGGTAATTATTGAAAATGAAAATTCATTCACCAAAAAAAGAAGAGAAAGAAATGTTTTGAAACAAAATATTTTTATTGACAAGAATTCAATAATTCAAGTAATGATAATGTGCCTTCTTACCTCACAACAAAGGTCGGGACCTAACTCCCCAGTTGGACGATTTTTACTTTTACAACCTTTTCCAATAACGTTTGAGAATATTTCAACTACTGGTGACATCAAGAATTTTATAAAGGGAATATTAGAAGAAAACAATTTGAAAAGATATATAAATAAAATAAGTAAATTTTTTACAGCAAATTATGATAATATCGAAGGAAATAACTGGTCAATTATAGAGAAATTAAAAGTTTTAAAAAGTAGTAATTCCAAGGAAGAGGAAAGAAGAATTGCTGATGACATTAATGATAGTTTTTATGGTTTTGGTCCGAAACAATCTAGGAACTTTCTCCAAGCTCTTGGACTAACAAAGTATGAAATACCAATAGACTCAAGAATTACTAATTGGCTAAATAAATTTGGGTTTCCAGTACTTTTAAATTCTTCTTCGCTTGGTGATAAAAGTTATTACCATTTTGTTCTTGATGGTATACAAGAACTTTGTTACAAAGCTGAAATTTACCCATGTATGTTAGATGCTGCGATATTTTCAAGTTATGATAATGGAGAATGGACTTTAGAAAACACAAGATTTTAATGGCTTTGGAAGCTTTCCTTAAAACATACCATAGTACCATACTTTCATTAGCACTTAATTATGTTTCCCACAAACATCTTGTCGTTTGCCTCTTTTCATTGATTCCAAGAGCCTTCAGCTGTAATGGGAGGTGATCTTCTGACAATCCAACAGATTGGAGGAGGCGATCAAGGTGACATTAAATTTCTTGTATTTTGTTCATATCACGCGCTCTTTTCCAGGTACTTTGGCAACAGGCTTGTGATAAGTTCTGTCCAGCCTTCATTAAAGTTTTCACGTGCAAGATCGGGATTGGTAACGGGAAAGCTTCCCAGTCCGGTGTGGGTCAGTCTGAGCAAGGTTTTTGATCCTTGAGGTTCCAGGTGGAATGTTACATGGGAGAGGCCTTCCCATCCCAGGTAGCTCCAACTGTAGGTGAGCTTTTTCTGAGGGATTACTTCGGTGACCTGGCAAAGGTGGAGGTATTGCTCACCTTTTTTACCCTGGCCGTAAAACTGAAATTCAAAACCAACCTCGGCCTTAAATTCTTCCAGGTCAAAATACCATTCTTTCATTTGATCTTTGTCCGTGATGGCTTCCCACACTTTTTCGATGGGTGCGTTTAAAATTCTTTCAATCTCTACAAGGCCAGCTTTGAGCTCGTCGTCAGTAGCTTTACTTGATTTCTGTTTCATTTATTTTCGTGTTTAGGTTTGTTTTCAAGGAAATTTTCCAATGCGTCCAGTTTGGAGTTCCAGAAGACTTTGTATTTATTCACCCATTTGGCCACATCATTCAGCCCCTCCAGCTTTGCTTTACAGTATCTTTCCCTGCCTTGTCGTTCGATGGTCAAAAGGCCACATTCCTCCAGCAATTTGACGTGCTGCGATATGGTTGGGCGACTGGAGTCAAAATGATTGGCAATCGAATTTAGGTTCAGTGACTGATGGGCGATCAGGTTGATGATCTCTCTTCTTGTAGGATCAGCTATCGCCTGGAATACATCTCTTCGTTTTTCCATTATGTAGTCATTTGCCTACAAATATACAAATATGTAGGTAAGTACCTACTTATTTTTGTATTTTTTTTAAATGAGGATTTGAAATAAGCTTAATGACAAGGAGAACAACGGGTCGAACCAACCGGAAGTATTTTCAAAGGTGATAGATCCAGGATACCATTCTATATATTTGAATAAACCAACACTACAATCCCGCACTTAAAAGGGTGGGTTTGGATTAGCTTCAGGCTTTTTCTCTCTTTGAAAATAGGCAAGCCCTGGCCGATAGCTGTAGGGTTGACAAATAAGTGATATTCATCAATGAGATCAACCTTGATCAGGTTGGAGACAAAATCTGAACCTCCATAGGCAATCATGTCCTTACCTTCCTTTTGCTTTAAGGTATTTATTTCCTGTGAAAGATCGCCTTTGGCCAAAACCGTATGATCCCATTCTGATTTTTCAAGTGTTTTGGTGAATACAACCTTAGGAGTTTCTACAAATATTCTTGCAGATTCATCAGCCATTTCAGGGTTGTCGAGTGCATTTTTCCAATGGGGAATGAACCCTTCTGCCAGTTTTCGTCCAAGAAGAATGCTGTCGATTGACTCAGTTAATTCAGTAACATATTGTTTCAAATCGTCATCCCAGTTCCATTCCATCCAATCCATTTCACCGTTGGGGCCGGCCATGTATCCATCGATCGAGACTTGTGTTTGCAATTTTAATTTTCTCATGGTAGTAATACTCTATTTATTTGCTTTACAAATTTGCAGAATGAATTTGCATTTCAAAGGGTGTAAAAACGGCACTTTCAGTGGTTATTTCCGTCAATTGTATTGCTAATAAGTTAGAAATGGCTGATGACGATGTTGTAGATAAGAATAGATCTGATAAAAAATGTCTTTACAGGAAATATTTCGTCAATTGTACCTGGTGGAAAGTAGTACTCTCCAAGCGTCTTGTAAGAGGGAAACTATTATATTCACTAGTTTCATTCGCAATTTGCTGATGGCCCCGAACATCGCCAGTCGACGAGGGCCAGGACTCCTGAGATTGAAACATTTAAAACCTACTGTTGCATCATTGGTTGGCCGGAACCTTCTTTCTGATCATCGTTGTTGATCGATCGGCTTCGTTTTCTGTTATTGTTAAAGTCCATTTTACCAATGCGATAGCTGAAGTTGATCTTGAAATTCATGTTTTTCATGGTGTTCACATTGCGTTGGTCAACAGTAGGGGATGAAATATCCGTCACCATATCCATGGATGAGGTGAGGAAGTTCTCCGCACCAAAACCGATGGAGCCACGATCATCTTTGAATTTTCTATTCAGGTTCAGGCTGTAAATGTAAAATCCACTTTGATAGCCTTGTAATTGTACCTGTCTACCGCGAGCAAAACCAAAAGCCTGAAGAGCCCATTTTTCTGTCAGGCTGTAGCTTCCGAACAAGCGCCCGCTGACGACAAATCCGGTATTGCTGGCATTATAAATAGGATCGTCGACATTGTTATTTAATACTGCGTAATAGCTGTCAATACCACCATTGATCATCCATTTTTTGCCATTCACTATATTTCCGAAAATGGATAGTCCGTAAGAATCTTCTTCACCAATGTTTTCATAGGTGGTAAAGGTCACATCATCCTCCAGATAGCTTCTCACCTGCTGAATTGACCCATTGGTATTGCGCATGAAAGCGGAAAAGTTAATAGAGCTTCCTTTCTTGTATGCGCTAAAAGATACCTCATAGTTATCCGTATATTCCGGGTCGAGATTTGGGTTGCCTTGTGTGATGTTATTGGGGTTGGTAGCATTGATATTTGGATTTAAGAATTCCAGTGAAGGCCGTTGAATACGTCTGTTGTAGGCAAGTTTCACCATATTTCCTTTTTTGAGTTTTTTGGAGAAATTAATGCTGGGAACCAAAGCCCCATACGAAGGTATATCCAGTTCTTCACTGGTCTGAAAGTCTGCTTCGATGGTAGTGTATTCATATCGTGCTCCCGCTTTGATGCTATAATCTTTTGGCAGGTTGTAGGTATAAGAGAGGTATCCGGCAGTTATGTTCTGCTTATAGTCAAAAATATTCGTCAATTGGTCATTGGCTACCGGAACGAAAGGGTCATCTGGTCCCGAGCTGGTGAAGTACGTATAGTCGCTATTCACCAGTCGCATGATATTTTTACCACCAATTTCAAGGATCTGGTCATCGTTGATAGGAGAGACGTAATCTGCCTGGATGGTAAATTCTTTGTTATCGCTTTTGTTATCGTTTTTAAATCGGTCAGTGGTTGGAGCGATCGATTCATTTTGGAAGTTGTTTGTGCGATTGTTGATGCTGTAAAGGGAGAGAATGCTGAATTCTTTTCCTTTCTTTTCATAAGTCTTGATATAATTCAGGCTAAGATCAATGGTATTCGAATGATTTGTAAAATTAACATTTTGTAGATTTTGATCGATTAGCTGGTCATCCTGATATGTTTCTGTTCGCAGGTCGTCCTGATCTCCATTGAAGTTGAAAACTCCGTAGTTGACAGAAGTCGAAATCCAGTTGTACTTGTTGATTTCGTAATCATAGCCAAGGTTGTATCGGCCAAAAAGCATGTTGGTACTGGTTTCTGCAAATTGAGAGGTGAGCGTTTGAACATTAGTTTCCGGATCAGTCAGCCATTGGTTATTTGTGTATTCACCTTTAATATTATATCCGGCCCGGCCAAATCCTCCAATGGAAAATCCGTGGCGGCCTTTTTTCATACTTCCACGTAGTCCCAGGTTGGAAGCCCGAAGCCCAGCTCCTGAGTTGATATTCACCGTGGTTCCTTCAAAATTATTTTTCTTGGTGATGATGTTGATAATTCCTCCTGTTCCTTCCGCGTCATACCGGGCAGAGGGAGATGTAATGACTTCCACCGATTTGATCTCATCGGCGGGAATTTGTTTCAATGCATCTGCAACACTTCCTGCGCTGATTGTTGATGGGCGGTTATCGATCAGCACCTTGATATTCTGACTTCCCCGTAAGGAAACATTTCCATCCAGATCAACAGAAAGCAACGGCACCCTGCGCAATACATCGGTGGCATCTCCACCGGTGGTTGTCATATCCTTTTCTGCATTGTAAATGATCCGGTCAACTTTTTCTTCGATCAATTCCTTTTCTCCTTCAATGACTACCTCCTGCAACTCTGTGACCGCTTCAGTTAGTTTTACTGTCCCGATATTTTCCGTATTTCCTTTGTCGGTGATGACAACCGAATTGATGGTGATGGGATCATAGCCAATGAAGCTGATGACCAGTTTATAATTTCCCTGCTTAAGATCTTTCACAGTGAACTTCCCTTTGTCATCTGCAATGGAACCACCTACCATTTCGTCCGTCTTTTCGTCTTTTAGTGAAATGGTCGCGTAGGGAATGGGTTCATTGTTTTCTCCATCCATTACTTCACCCTTGATTTTTCCATAGCCAATGGTGTTATTCATTCCTCCTTGTGGAAACCCCAGGGGCTGTCCCCCATTAGGGGCTTGTCCAAATGACAGGTTGCCCATCAAAAACAGCATTCCGATAACCGCGATCTTCTTCATTAGGATTGAGTAAATTTTATTGTATTTGATGTTTTTCCCGTATTTAAATTCTCTACAAGTGGAACACCAGGTCAGACGATGCCGAACATGGATCTGCCACAGTAGGACCTTACACCTGATTGTAAATGCAATTTCACTGCAAATGAACAATAAAAATTACTAAAAGTTTACAGCAATAGACCCTTCATTGATAATAATCGATCATTGGCCAATTTGCATCTATGAAATGGATATTGATGGGAGAGAACCTCATTTATAGATTGAGAATCCTTGTCGGTCTATTTAGAAAGCTTGTTCAGGGATTTGGGCAAGATTTCATATTTTAATGCTGTAAGTTTGATGATTATTTAAGGTCAAATATGATGAATTTAAAGTCAGGCAATACTTCCAGAGTTGTAGGTTTTATCATTCAGTTGATAGGCTGGGTAACGATTCTGGTTGTGTTTCCAATGGGATGGAGAGAAAACTGGCCGGAGGTTTTTTGGGTAAAGCAAAGCATTTTGCTGGTTTTGCTCATGGTGCTTTATTATATCAATAGTCTTGTCTTAGTTCCGAATTTGCTTCTGAGGAATAAAACCTATTCTTATTTTGGAGCTGTCGTTCTCAGCATCATTATTGTGTTAGCCTTCATGCAACTGATGGAAATATGGCTCCATGTTTCGGAAGCGATCCATCGTTCTTTCAATCCGGATAAGCCTTTCAAGCAAAAAAGCATATGGAGGTTTGATCTTTTCCTGTTCCTGCTCACGTTGCTCGTTTTTGGTATCAGTACAAGTGTCACTCTGATTACTTACCACAACAGGGAAAAGGAATCCAGACAGGCATTCGAAAAACAAAAGATCAGTACTGAGCTGGCCTCTCTGAAATCGCAGATCAATCCACATTTTTATTTTAATACGCTCAACAGCATTTATGCCCTCGTTGCTATCAACTCAAAACTCGCTCAGAAAGCGATCCACATGCTTTCAAAAATGATGAGATATGTTTTATATGATAGTCAGAAAAAGGAAGTGTTGCTCAGCCAGGAGATTGCCTTTATTGAGAATTACATTGAATTGATGAGGTTGAGGTTGACGGATAAGGTGGAGGTAATTTTCACGAAACCAACACAGGTGGAAAATGTTTTGATAGCTCCCATGCTGTTTATGCCATTTGTGGAAAATGCTTTTAAGCATGGCATCAAACCTAGTGGAAATTGCCAGATCAGGATTGAGATTGATCAAATCGAGAATGATATTTCCCTGCAGGTTGAAAACGAGATCTTTGAATACGAAGGGATGGATATTGAAAGGGATAAAGGAATTGGATTGACAAATACCAAAAGAAGGCTGGAGCTTTTATATCCAACTGATCATTCGTTGTTGATTAAAAAAGACAATGGTAATCATTTGGTGGAGTTGAGGCTGGTATTGGAAAAAGGGGCTTAGAATAAAGTTGGCAGTTGGCAAAGAAGCAGTTGGCAAAGAAGCAGTTGGCAAAAGATTTTCCGTCCAACCACTTAAATGAATGGAGATTTTCGGGTGTTGGTCGGATGAATAATTGCGAGAGAAAAATCATACTATAAAGTTGGCAGTTGGCAAAGATGCAGTTGGCAAAAAAGCTCTTTTTGTGTCATCCTTAACTTGATTCAGGATCGGTTCCTAAACGGGCCAAAAGGTGAAAGGTAAACAATTGTCTATAAGGAATGATGACATTTTAAATAGCAATTAACTGCTGCCTACTTTTTAGAAACATTAAAAATCACCATTTAACCTAAATTGCAGACATGAAACTCAAATGCATAGCTGTTGACGATGAGCCATTGGCGCTGGACCTGATCTGTTCCTACATCGATCAGACTCCATTTCTCGAACTGTCCGCCCGCTATGACAATGGAGTTGATGCATTGAAATCCATTTATGAAAATGCAGCGGACGTCATATTTTTGGATATTCAGATGAAAGGAATGACTGGGGTAGAGTTGGCCAGGGTTCTTTCTTCCGGCAAACATAGTATCAAGATTGTTTTTACAACGGCCTATGATCAATTTGCCATCGAGGGCTACAAAGTAGATGCAGTTGATTATTTGCTAAAACCTTTCAGCTACGAAGAATTTTTTCAGGCAGCTAATAAGGTTCAATCTCAGCTGAAAGTTCAACAAAAGACATCAGTTCAGCAGCCGGAAGAACAGCACCTTTTTCTCAAAGTTGAGCATTCATTGGTCAGGATTTCCCATGACGATATTCAATATATTGAGGGCTTTAAAGATTATGTAAAAGTTCACCTGGCCAATAAGAAAACGATCCTTTCACTCACCAGCCTGAAAAACCTCGAAGACATTTTGCCTCAGTCAAATTTTATGCGGATTCACCGGTCATACATTGTCTCCCTATCAAAAGTAGATTCCCTCACCAAAAATTCCGTCCAGATTGGCGAGGTTATCATTCCCGTCACGGACAATTACCGTGACAGGTTTGATCAGTTTGTGAATAAGTGGAGGAATTGATAGTTGTTTTGAATGAAGATGGAATGGGTTGTTGAGAAAGAATTTATTTGAGAAATAATATTATTCCTTCTTCTTAAACAAATTCCCTATCTTCTTAAAAATCCCCTCTTTGTTTTCTTTATTCTGTCTCCGTTCTTCTCTTTTTTCCTTTTTGTCCTTGTTCTTTCCAAATAAAAATTCAAACAACTTAAATTCCTCTTTAAAAGGATCACAATCCAGCTCACTCGCAAGAGAAGGAGGAAGATTTGGAAATCTATTATTGGCAAGCGAACGATATTCAACATCGTTATTGATTTGCTTAAAAAACTCGGCAAATATAGGCAAAGCGGTATTGGCCCCTTGTCCCAGCGCCGTAGATCGAAAATGAATGGCCGGACTATCTGCGCCTACCCAAACGGCCACGACCAGGTCCGGAAGCATTCCGATAAACCATCCGTCAGCATTGTTTTGGGTGGTTCCTGTTTTCCCGGCAAAATCATTCCTGAATCCGTAAACACTTCTCAATCTGCCAGCTGTGCCGACATCCACAACACCCTTCATCATCTCGATCATCAGGGCAGATGTCTCACTGCTGAATACTACCTGCGATGGTTGTTTGGGGTTTTCCCAGATA
This sequence comes from uncultured Cytophagales bacterium, assembly GCA_913057175.1. Taxonomy (GTDB): domain Bacteria; phylum Bacteroidota; class Bacteroidia; order Cytophagales; family Cyclobacteriaceae; genus CAJXNP01. Next base: position 38,058 of record CAJXNP010000023.1, on the reverse strand, counting down.
GTATTTCCTTCCTTATCCTCGATCTTCAGGATGTACTCCGGATGAACGGACCGACCTTTATTAACCAGACAGCCATAAGCACCAGCCATTTCGAGTAAGGAAATAGATGGAGTGCCCAGGGCAATAGAAGGGTAGGGTGGAATGTCACTTTCAATTCCCATTTTTTCACAGTTGTCAATGATCTTTTCAACCCCTACATCTTCCAGGATCTTTACCGATACCGTATTGACGGAATTTTGCAAAGCTCCCTCCAGGCTATACTTGCCTTCATATTCATCTCCGGTATTGGACGGGGTCCATTCCTGATTATTTTCCACGAAAGTGGCTTGAGAGGCCTGGTAGTACTGGCAGGGTGATGTGCCATTATCCAGGGCAGTAGCATAAACAAATGGCTTAAAAGTCGATCCAACTTGCCTTTTGGTTTGATAATTGACGTGGTCGTATTTGAAAAAATTATGATCCACTCCACCAACCCAGGCCCTGACAAATCCGGTTTTCGGATCCATCGCTACAAAACCGGAATGCAGTCGCATGAGGTAATATTTGATAGAATCCAGGGATGAGAAATTCACTTCTTTCGGCCCATGCCAGGTAAATATTTCCATCGGGTTTTTCACGCTCATGCTATCCAGAATCTGGCGATCATTCAGCCCATTTTTTTTCCATTTTTTATAAGCGTCGGAGTTTTTGATTGCTCTCTCTAAAATATCTTTCTTCTGATCCCAGGGTTTGGTATTATTCCAATGAACATTAAAATCCTGTTGCAGTTTTTTCATGTGCGTAGCCATGGCTTTTTCCGCGTATTCCTGCATTTGCCAGTCGATAGTTGTGTAGATCTTCAAACCATCCGTATACAGGTTTAGTTGACTTTCCTCGCCCGATAAATCAGTAAGTATTTTCTTGACATCTATGGCAACCCGGTCCAGAAAATAGGCAGCGAGTGAATTTTCCCTCACTTCAGAAAGCTTCAGGTCAAGTTCCTTCTGGCTATAGATCTGTTTGTCCTGATCGGTAATAAAACCTTCTTTGAGCATCAGGTCTAGTACTATATTTCTCCTTTCCAATGCCCTGTCCGGATGGATCCGCGGATTGTAGTAGGTATTTCCCTTCAGCATTCCCACCAGTGTTGCAGCTTCATGTTCTTCTAAATTGGTAGAGGATTTGCTGAAATATCTTTGAGAAGCGGACTCAATTCCGAAAACATTATCACCGAATGGAACGGTGTTCAAATAAATGGCCAGAATCTCTTCTTTTGAATAAATATCTTCCAGCCGGCTGGCAATGATCATTTCACGGATCTTGTTGACTGGCATGCTGAGAAATGGGAAATCCCTTCTGGAATACAGGTTTTTTGCTAGCTGCTGACTAATGGTACTACCGCCACCTGCGCTTTCGTTACCTAGTAAAATCGTTTTAAAAGCTACTCGCATCAAGCTTCTGTAATCTACTCCGTCATGTTCGTAAAACCGTGAGTCTTCTGTTGCAATCAGGGCATCAATGACATTTTCGTTGATTTTTTCAAACCCAACTGTTGTACGCTCATAGATAAAATATTTCCCTAATCGCTTTTCGTCACTGTCTAAAACAAGAGATGCTTCCGGATTGACGATTTGTTTGAGAGCTTCTTCAGTGGGAAGAGGTGCGGGAATTTCAAAGTAGACATACAGGAAAAGCGATAACGGCATTAGTATGGCTAAAATCATGATTGTTAGAATAGATCGAAAAATAATCCGCTTTATCCCCCTAGAAGATTTTTTCCCCCTTTTTGTAATTCTTTTTGCCAAGTTAGCTGTGGTTTAGTAATAAAATTGTAAACGTCATTGGGTCAAATATTGATCATGGCCTTCATTACCCCATTCTGGTAATTAGCGACCATATCGAAGGCTTTTTGTGTTTCGTTCAGTTTGAATTGATGGGTCACCATATTCGATACATCGATCTTCTTATTTTCCATTAGTTCAATGACTTCTTCCACACAATTTAATTGCCTTCTGATATTGATGATATCAATTTCCTTTCTTCGTAACGTATGGATAGGTATGGATATTTTTAACGCTTCGGGAATCCCCACAATGACCAACTTGCCTCCGGGATTGAGGATTCTGATGGCATCTTCAATAGCCTCCTGCTCTCCACAACATTCATAAGCAATATCGATACCTTCTTTTTCATATTGCTTAATCAGATCCTGATAGGAAGGGTCATTCGTGTTTGTGGTTAGAACAGCGCCTTCTTTTTCAGCGATCTTCTTCCTGTAATTTAATTTTTCTGTGACCAGTTTAGGAATGATTCCCTGTGCTTTCAGACACAGAAAAACACTGTGGCCAATTGGTCCGAATCCAAGAATAGCAGCGGTTTGACCTTTTTGAATACCTGATCTTTTGACAGAGTATAATCCTATCGAAAGAGGCTCTGCCAAAACCGCCTCATCATCAGAGACGTGCTCTGAAACAGGGATGCAATTAGATGGATTCAGAATGATGTAATCCTGGAGTGCTCCTTCGAGTTGTCCCGGGCACCCCAAAAACAGGTTGTTCCGACAGGTGTGATAGCGTCCGGATTTACATTGATCGCATTCCATGCAGCTAACAGACGGCTCGATAGCAATACGTTGTCCGACTTTCATGCCTTTTACTTTACTGCCAATTTGCTCGATTGTTCCCATCGCTTCGTGCCCTACAATGAAGGGAAAATCAATGATCTGATCGCCAATCTTTCCTTCCGAGAAATAATGAATATCCGATCCACAAACTCCTACCCGATTGATTTTCACCAGAATATCGGTATCCCTGGTGATAGTTGGTTTGCTTTTATCACTAATGTCAAATTGTTTCAGACCTGTTAATTCGGCAGCTTTCATAGTTTAAATTTTCGATGGGTAAATTTCATGGAAATTTTAGGTAATATCGAATGGAATTGGAATTTATTTAAAAAAAGACAACCCAGGATTGTCAACAGGAGTTACTAAATTCCAGAATAAATTGTAAACGAGTTCAAAGCTGAAAGCTCAAGGCTGAAAGTAAAAAACAAAGGGAATGATTAATTAACCTAATAACTCAGTAACCATGGAAAAAGTTCAAAGCTGAAAGCTAGAAGTCAGAAGTTGAAAACTGAAGAAACCAGAAACAAGCAACCAGCAACAAAAATTACTCAGTTACCTCAATCAACTAATTAACTGAATAACCAATAACTGATCCATATGAAAAGTTGGAATTCGGAAGACCGGAGTCAGAAGTTGAAGACTGAAAAAACCAGAAACAAGCAACCAGCAACAAAAATTACTCTGTTACCTCAATCAACTAATTAACTGAATAACCTATAACTGATCCATATGAAAAGCTGGAAGTCGGAAGACCGGAGTCAGAAGTTGAAAACTGAAGAAACCAGAAACAAGCAACCAGCAACAAAAATTACTTAGTTAACTCAATCAACTAATTAACTGAATAACCAATAACTAAATAACTAATAAGAAGATTCATGCAACAATTTACCATTACCCCTAAAACCAAAGTTAAGATTTTATCAAAAAGAGGCTCGTATGATAAAGAAACTGTATATCGAATCCTTGATGAAGCAAAAATTTGCCACGTTGGATTTATTTATGAAGGATATCCTGTGGTGATCCCCACCATTTTTGGTCGGAAGGAAGATGTGATTTTCCTTCATGGGGCTGTTGGTAGCCGGATGCTAAAGACTTTGGAGCAGGGAGTTGATGTGTCCATCAATGTCACACATTTGGATGGCTTAGTCCTTGCAAGATCGGCCTTTCACCATTCCATGAATTATCGATCGGTTGTCATTTTTGGGAAAGCTGAGCTGGTAACAGATGATGAAGAAAAATTAACAGCCCTGAAAGCAGTAAGCGATCAGGTATTAACAGGAAGATGGGAAGAAGTCCGCCAGCCCAGTCAAAAAGAATTAAAAATCACCAAGCTTCTGAAAATAAAACTGGAGGAAGTGTCGGCCAAGATCCGGACAGGAAAACCCATCGACGAACCGGAAGATTACGAGCTGGATGTCTGGGCTGGAGAATTGCCGTTAAGGGTCATTCCCCAAAAACCAATTAGTGACCCCGAAGCTCATAAAGAACTTCCAGTTTCGGAAAGTGTAAACAACTTATTTGCCTAGGAAGAGAATTACTCCTTTTACTGTCAATATGATGATTGTGTAATTTTATTCAGCCTGTATTGTGCGATCTTCTGTTTGAATTTAAATGATATATTTGCTCCATCTAACAAACATTAACAATTCACATGAAGACGTATTTCAGAGTAAACTTTTTTGCACTTGTTTTTCTTTTTTTTGGATTGATTGGCTGTCAGGAAACAAAAAGAGAATTATCCGATTCCGACATCGTGAATGCTAAAATCGATAGCCTGATCAATGAGATGACCCTTGTGGAAAAGGTCAACATGATCCACGGCAGTTCATCATTCACAAGTGGCGGTGTAGAACGATTGGGCATACCCGAATTAGTTATGTCAGACGGGCCACATGGTGTGAGACATGAACACGGAAGGGATTGGTCAAAGGATGAGGATGTGCTGGACAGCGGTACTTATTTACCTACAGGAACAGCTCTTGCTGCCACCTGGAATCCTGATTTGGGATATGAATTTGGAAAGGTGTTGGGAAGTGAAGCCAAATTCCGCGGAAAGGACATCATCCTTGGACCGGGGCTTAATATCATTCGCACTCCCTTAAACGGTCGGAACTTCGAATACATGACTGAAGACCCCTATCTGAATTCCAAAATGGTGGTTGGTTATGTCAAAGGTGTTCAGGATCAGGGGATTGCAGCTTGCGCGAAACACTACATTGCCAACAACCAGGAATTCGAAAGAAATCAGGTTAACATTGAGATGAGTGATCGTGCTTTCAGGGAAATATACCTACCCGGGTTCAAAGCAGCAGTTCAGGAAGGAGAAGTGTTGTCTGTGATGGGAGCCTACAACAAATTTCGGGGAGAATATTGCAATCAGAATGAGTTTTTGTTGAAAGATATTTTAAAAGGCGAGCTAGGTTTTAAAGGGCTGGTGATGAGTGACTGGAATGCTTTAGATAATACCCTGAAGGCAGTAAAGAATGGATTGGATATTGAAATGGGAACTGATCTCGGCATGCTTCCCAATCCGGAGTATGGCAAATTCTTCATGGGAGACACAGTTGTGACGCTTGTGGAGAATGGAGTGGTGGAAGAATCTGTTATTGATGAAAAAGTAAGGCGAATTCTCAGGGTGATGTATAAGATCAACAAGTTTAGTGAGCGTACGCCCGGAGCTTACAACACAAAGACACATCAGCAGACAGCTTACAATGTTGCAAAAGAGGCCATTGTGTTGCTCAAAAATGATGGTCTTCTTCCTATAAATAAAAACAATGCTAAAAAAATAGCAGTTATTGGAGCTAATGCTGACTGGAAACATGCTGGCGCTGGCGGAAGTTCGCAGGTGAAAGCTTACTATGAAGTCACTCCGCTCGAAGGGATAACAAATTTTTTGGCTAAAAATGTGGACGTACAATTCAGTCAGGGTTATGAAATTACAAAGGACGGCGGCGTCAATACCTCCCTAATCACTGAAGCGGTTAGCAATGCGAAAAAAGCAGACATTTCCATTTTGATTATAGGATGGGTTCATGGATATTCCGATGACTGGAATGACAATGCTTTTGACGCAGAAGGTATTGATAAACACAGTATGAAATTACCATTTGGCCAAGATGAGCTGATCAAATCAGTTTTGGTTGCAAATCCAAACACCGTAGTGGTTTTAGTAGGTGGAGCGCCGATCGATATGACAGAATGGGTAGGAAGTGCAAAAGGCATTATTCAAGCATGGTATGGCGGTATGGAGGGTGGAAATGCTTTGGCAGAAGTGATTTTCGGTGATGTGAATCCAAGTGGGAAATTGCCTATGACATTCCCTAAAAAACTGGAGGATAGTCCTGCCCACACATTAGGAGAGTATCCGGGCGAAGATCTGGTCATGAATTATAATGAGGGAATATTTGTGGGATACCGGTATTTTGACACCTATGAAGTGGAGCCGGAATTTGCTTTTGGACATGGATTGTCCTACACCACCTTTGATTATTCAGATATTTCGATTGAAAAAAGTGAAGGGAATGTGAAGGTGAGTTTATCGTTAACGAATAGCGGTGATGTTGCCGGAGGGGAAGTTGTTCAGGTATATGTAAAGGATACTGAATCTTCATTGGAGCGCCCTGAAAAAGAATTAAAGGGTTTTAAAAAGGTATTCTTGAATTCAGGAGAAACTCAAACTATAGAGATCACTCTCAATAATGAAGCCTTCCGGTATTATGATGACACCAAATCCGAATGGGTTTTAGAACCAGGTAAATTTGAAATATTGGTCGGCAGCTCTTCGAGAGATATTCGATTGAGTGGCGATGTAGAGATGTAGGACGCCTTTTGTTACGGGTCAGACGTTAGTCAGACCTGAATTTGTCTTCACTTTTTATGATTTATAATTGAAGACAAAAAATTTTTGGGATGAATACCCTTTTGTGATAGCAGGGTCTTCGCACGAGACCCTGCGATGATATTACACAAAATGTATTTCAGTAGAAACGATACTTAATTCAACCTATGCAATAATTAATGGACTCAATTATTCTTCACCACCAGGAATGGAAAGTCTGAAAACTCATACAAATCTTTTGTAACACTGTGGTGGAAGAGATTTTGAAAGAAGTTGCGCTTTTTGCTAAGGAGTATTAGCAGATCTGCGTGATGTTCATGAACGAATTCTTTTAATCCTTTTGTTGTACTCGGGAATATTTTGCGATGAAATTTTAGTTTACTGTAGTTGGTAAAGCTCTTCATTTCCTCCACAAATTCCTCATAGACCGCCAGGCTGAAATCATTTTCAGAATGAGAAACGTGCAGCAAATCCACATGTGCGTTCAATACGGTGGCCAGGCTAATGACCTGCTGAATCGCAATTTTATCTTCCTCCTGATAGTCAGTGGCGTAGACAATTTTCTTGATTTTGTGAAAGGATTGACCCTCTGGCACCACCAATACAGAGCACGACGTATTTTCAATGATCTTCAGGGTCTGGCTACCGATATACTTTTCCTCCAACCTTGCCATACCTGTTGTTCCCATCACGATCAGGTCGATTTTGTGTTCATCAACATATTCGAGGATCGATTCGGACAATTTCCCACTGACGATGGCATATTTACAGCTAAGTAAACCTTTATTTTTCTCAGACTGGTTAATTTCATCTGTGATGGATTTCAACCTTCTTTCGGCGATCTCAAGTTTTTCATTGTATTCTTTATTAATATGTTCCGTTTCGAGCAGTTGGTTGAAATCTTCTTCTGTGAATACATTTATCAATATGAGGCTACCGTGATGGGCTTCGGCGATTCGCGTGGCAAATTCAATGGCGTTAAGGGACACTTCAGAAAAGTCTACCGGGCAAAGGATATTTTTCATTAATGGATTAGTTATTCCAATCGAAAAGTTAATAAAAAAAAATGTCTTAATTCGGATAGTCAGACATCATTGATCAAAAACCGCCAGGGCTTTTTAGCATCTTCGCCGGCATAATCGACTCCAATTCTTTCAGAAACCTGAATAGCATTTTCAGGCACTTTTATTCCCTTGTCCTGAATCCAGATCTTGTTTCCAAGCAGGTCTGTTTTATTGTGCAAGGTCTTGATTCCCATAGCCTGGGTAAGTGTACCGGGCCCTCCGGAAATGTTTTTATTATTCATCTTTCTCCTTTTCAGCATGGTATCAACACCCTCATAAGGCTTTAAAGCCCTGATGAGAACTGCATCTGCCATGCCTTCGCGGTTTGTTACCACATTAAAAAGATGGTGAATGCCATAGCATAAATAGACATAGGCTTTGCCGCCTTCCTGGTACATAATTTCAGTCCTTGCTGTGCGAAGGTTGTTATTAGCATGACAAGCCTTGTCATTTCTGCCACAGTAAGCTTCTACTTCTGTAATAATACCAGCCGTAATTTTTTGATCAATATTTGAAAAGAGCACCTTACCGAGTAATTCTTGTGCAATCGTGACAACATCTTCACGAGTATAAAAATCTCTTTCTAAAATCATAGATGACAAAATAGAATTGCCGTTCATCAAAACATTTACAAATCAATATAAATGTTTATGTTTTCAAAAGGGACATTAGTAATTTAGTCCGTGATTCGTGATCATGGCCCATGATACTCAAAAAATGTCCTGATCAGAATTTAAAAAGATAACTAAACAAATTACTATACAAATGAAGTACATCTATTACAAAGTCTTTGCATTGGCATTATTAGCCACTGCATTTTCGTTGAATGTTACCGCGCAAATTGAATTGCCAGCACCTAGTCCAACAGCTACCTTTAGTCAAAAGGTTGGATTGACGGAAGTGACCATTACCTATTCACGACCAGGAGTAAAAGATCGTAAGATTTTCGGTGATTTGGTGCCATATGGTGAATTATGGCGAACAGGAGCCAATATGGCAACAAGAGTTAAGTTTTCAGATGATGTAAAATTAGCTGGAAATGACCTTCCCGCTGGTGAATATGCATTGTTCACAATTCCGGGAGAAAGTGAATGGACAGTTATTTTTAACAAAAATGTTAACCAGGGAGGAACCGGTAACTACAGTGAGGGTGAGGATGCCCTGCGATTTAACGTAAAGCCAAAAACTGTTGGTGAAACGATTGAAACATTCGCTATTACAATCAACAATGTAAGGCCTAACTCTGCAGATCTGATTCTTGCATGGGACAAAACAGTTGTTGAAGTTCCGCTGGAGGTTGAAATTGATGAAAAGATCATGGCTTCTATCGATCGTGCCTTAACTGTTCAGCCCGGGGATCTGTTTCAGGCAGCTACCTATTATCATGAAAGCGGAAAAGATTTGAATAAAGCGCTGGAAATGATCAATGAAGCAGTGGCAAAGTATGAAGCTGAAGGTCAGAATGTTTTTTGGGTTTATAGAAGAAAATCCCTCATTCAGGCAGATCTGAAACAATACAAAGATGCTATCGCTACAGCAGAAACCTGCAAGGCCAAAGCTAAAGAAGCTGGCAATGGCCAATATGTAAAATTTAGTGAAGATTCCATTGCAGAGTGGAAAGCTAAGATGTAGTTTTTGAAAAAATATCGAGAATTAAGGGCCGTCATTCAGTTTTGGATGGCGGTTTTTTTTTGGGTATTGGGGTGTGTGTATTTCGGAAATCGGAATTCAGGTTTCGGAATTCGAGTTGTGGTTTTGGATTGAGGATTTTGGATTTTAATGGCAATAATCAGTAATAGAAATCTTCATCCCACCACTGGATTGTGCAGTAACATTTGGTAGTTGGTAAGATGAATAGAATAGTATTAATAAATTTACCGGAAACCTCCCCAAGGTATTCGGTAGGGATGGTCAAACGACAACCCGCGACTGGTAACCCGCAACCCATTCACTCAATAACCAAATACTCAGTAGCTCAATCACATTTGTACCTACAATGGATCATAATGAATGGTCGCATCGTAGCTGAATTTGTCCCTGATCGCATCTTCTATTTTTTCGCAAATCAAATGAGCATCGGTTATGTTCATCTTTCCATCAAGCATGATGTGAAAAGTCAACTCTGTGTGATCACCGTAGTGATGAACATGAAAGTGATGAGGCACAATATCCTTTCCCGTAATGTCAAAACAAATGTTTTTTACTTCCATAATCAGGCTTTCTTTAGGTCTTTCACCCATTAACGGATCAATGGCTTTTTTCATGATTTCATAGGTTGCCTGAAAGATGAGAATGGAAATAATAATCGTCAATACGGAATCGATCCACCATATGTATTTGCTAAACAAAATTCCAACTAATACTACTAACGAAGAAATTGCGTCGCTTCGATGGTGCCATCCATCTGCGTAAAGGGTTTGAAAGCCTGTTTTCCTGTTAGCCCAAAAGGCATACTGGGCCAGACCTTCCTTTGCCAGGATGGATATAGCTGTTACGATGATCGCAGATTGTTTATATTCTACTTTTTTGCCTCCCAGTAAATGCTGGACCCCATCCCAAAAGAAATGAAATCCAACTACACCCAGAATGACGCCAATAATCAATGACGCAATCAGGTCTGCTCTTCCGTGGCCAAACGGATGCTCTTTGTCAGCCGGTTTTTCAGATATTTTGGCTGTAATCAGAACAATAATCGAACTAAGAGAGTCTGAGAGCGTATGCCAGGCATCAGCTATCAATGCCAGGGAATTACTCATGATACCTGCCCAATATTTGAAGACAAAAAGAAACAGGTTAATGAAGACGGATAACCAGCCTTGTTGCTTTAAATATTTTTCCTTTGAGTGCATGTTTGTCTCAGAAATCTTCAGGAACCGAAAATAGAAATTATCTGAAAAGTTTCTCCCTTTTCAATATGTTTTAAAAAAATAATGTGTCTGATATCGCTTATTTTCTCGAGTTTTAATATTCTCATTTTACAACTTAAAGAAATTTAATTCTATGTCTGTGTGCGAACACACGGCTCAAAAACGCAATATTTTACAAAGTTTCATTTTCATCTTAATGAATAATCTTCTATTTTTACTCATTCAATTATGCTATCAATCATCTGTTTTTCCCAACAACCATTTTCGTATTGAAATACCATGATGAATTGTTCTTGTTAAAAACAAAAAATACAGACCATTTATTTTTCGTGTAAAATGGTTTGACTATTGCTTAGATGGAGAATCAGCTTTCAATTAAAAAAGGCAGTCGTTTAATATCGCTGGATGCTTTTCGTGGCTACACGATAGCTGCCATGATCATAGTTAATACACCTGGTTCCTGGCAGCATGTTTATGAACCACTTTTACATGCAAATTGGAATGGAGCAACACCCACAGACCTGGTCTTCCCCTTTTTTTTATTCATCGTAGGAGTGTCCATTGCATTGGCTTTCACGAAAAGACTTGAAAAAGGAAGCACCCGAAAGGACTTGTTTAAGAAGTCGGTTATCAGATCCATCAAGATATTTGCACTAGGTATCTTTTTAAGCCTGTTTCCCGAATTTGATTTTGGCAACCTAAGAATTCCCGGTGTTCTTCAACGAATTGCGATTGTCTACCTGGCATGTTCATTTATATTTTTGAAAACCGATTGGAGAAAACAAGCATGGATAGGAGGGATATTGCTTATCACATATTGGTTGATGATGACATTGATACCTGTACCTGGGATTGGTCATGCAAATCTGGAACCAGGAACTAATCTGGCTGCATGGCTGGATAGTCAGCTGATCCCTGGTAGAATGTGGCAGGGAACATGGGATCCGGAAGGGATTTTGAGTACCATTCCATCGATCGTTACCGGGATCACAGGGATGTTGATCGGGATCCTGATATTGAGTCAAAAAGATATAAGCCAAAAAATTATCTGGATGTTTTTTCTGGGGTTTATCTCCTATCTTCTTGGCATTTTCTGGGGTTGGTTTTTTCCTATTAATAAAAACCTTTGGACCAGTTCCTATGTGTTGTACAGCTCAGGGTTGGGGACAATGGCTCTGGCTGCATTTATTTGGTTTATTGATGTGCTTGGATATAAAAAAACTGCTAAGTTTGGAATAATATATGGTTCAAACGCCATCACGATTTATGTGTTGGCGGGAATGCTTCCGTCCTTTCTTGGATCACTCAGAGTAATGTACTTCACTGGATTGACAGATTACGGAATGGATCCAAGGTTGGTCTCTCTGATCTGGGCGATATTGATTTGCCTTATTTGCTTCATACCAGCCCTGATACTTTATAAAAAGAAAATTTTCATTAAAGTTTAAAGATATATAAACTTCAACATTCATGAATACCGAAATTGAATTACAAGAGATCGTCGACTACAACCCTGAAGCAAGGTTTGAAAAGATTAAGACTGAAATCTATGAGCATTCCAAAGAAGCTTCTATTTCTGTGGCCAATGAAATAGCCGGACTAATAAAGACCAGACAAAGGGAAGGAAAACACTGTGTGCTTGGTCTGGCGACCGGATCATCTCCAACTTCAGTTTACTCAGAACTGGTTCGAATGCACAAGGAAGAAGGTCTGAGTTTTAAGAATGTCATTACTTTCAACCTGGATGAGTATTTTCCCATGCAGGCGGATGCACTACAAAGTTATGTCCGGTTCATGAATGAGCATTTATTTGACCACATCGATATTGATAAGGACAATATCAACATTCCGGATGGTACGTTGGACCAAAATCAGGTGGCAAAGTTTTGTGCGAACTATGAAAAGAAAATTCTTGGTTATGGAGGGATTGATATTCAATTACTTGGCATTGGACGAACCGGCCACATTGGCTTTAACGAACCAGGTTCAGGATTGAATTCCCTTACAAGAATGGTTACACTTGATCATCTTACCAGGGTTGATGCAGCGAGTGACTTTTTCGGGGAAGAAAATGTTCCCAGAAAAGCAATCACCATGGGTGTCGGAACGATCATGAAATCAAGGAAAATCTATCTTCTTGCGTGGGGAGAGGGGAAAGCGCCAATAATCCAAAAAACCATCGAGGGAGAAATTACTGATACAGTTCCGGCAACATATCTTCAAAATCATCCCGATACAACGATCATAATTGATGAAGCCGCAGGAGCTGAATTGGTTAGAATAAAAACACCCTGGTTAGTCAAGCCATGTGACTGGGATGAAAAATTAGTGAGAAAGGCTGTGACATGGTTAAGCCTGAAGCTTGAAAAGCCCATTTTGAAACTTACAGACAGGGATTATAATGATAATGGAATGAGTGATCTGATCACCCAGCAAGATCACGCCTATACCATTAATATTAACATCTTTAATGTACTCCAACATACCATTACCGGCTGGCCGGGAGGTAAACCCAATGCCGATGATTCTCACCGGCCTGAAAGAGCCAACCCTGCGAAAAAACGAGTAGTTTTGTTTAGCCCTCATCCAGATGATGATGTGATATCAATGGGGGGGACTTTTCACCGATTGGTTGAGCAAGGTCATGAAGTTCATGTAGCATATCAGACTTCAGGAAATATTGCAGTTTTTGATGACTTTGTATTGCAACTGGCGGATTTTATGAAGGAATTTGACCAGACTCAATCGGGCAGCGCAAAAGGATACGAAACAATTTTCAACCAGGTATCCAGTGATATTCAAAAGAAAAAACCTGGTGACATTGACACTCCTCTTGTTCAAAACCTGAAGTCGGTAATCAGACGGAGTGAGGCCAAAGCAGGATGCCGGTTCTTTGGAACTCCTGATGAAAATGCGCACTTTTTGGACTTGCCGTTTTATGAAACGGGAGCGGTGAAGAAGAAGCCACTTGGGGAGGATGATATTCAGATAACTGTTGATTTATTGAGAAAGGTCAAACCTCATCAGATCTACGCTGCAGGAGACCTGTCTGATCCTCATGGCACCCACAGGGTTTGTCTGGAAGCTGTATTTAAAGCAGCAGAGAGATGTAAAAATGATGATTGGTTTAAGGACTGCTATATTTGGCTGTATAGAGGTGCCTGGCAGGAATGGAGCATAGATGAAATAGATATGGCTGTTCCGATCAGCCCGGATGAGCTAATGAAGAAACGTCGTGCGGTCTTCAAACACCAGTCACAAAAAGATTCAGCACTTTTCCCTGGTCCTGACAAAAGGGAATTCTGGCAACGTGCGGAGGACAGAAACAGAAACACGGCTATTCTTTATGACAAGCTCGGTTTCGCTGAATACGAAGCGATGGAAGCTTTTAAACGGCACATTATCTAATAATATCTGTGGATGGGTGTTTTTGCCTTTGAATTGAGGATGGTCCTATGGGTCAAAAACATTCCTTTAGACCTTCATTGCAAAAAGTGAAAAAATGAGAGCATTATTATTGTCCTGATTGAAATTTTTTCAATAAAAGATTTGTTATAAAATAGTTGTTATCAATAAATCAAAGCCCGAATGTTCGGGTGTAAATTCATTGAATAATAAGTGTTTATGATTTGGAAAATCAAAAACATCCATTAAATTTGATAACAATTTTTTAACACAGTAGATAGAGTTCCATAGTTTACACAGACATAAGACATGAAAAAAGCACTCATTTTTTCAGCCTCTTTTTTAATGTTGTTGATCCTCATTGCCATGATTCCCATCCCCAAAGCAACTTTGGAAAATATGGAAAAAGTCAAAGGACTTGTGGGGGATATTTACACATCCGGAGCGAATCATATTATCGTAAAGTTGGTAGATGATGACAGCTATTACTACATTTCAAAAAATGGAGATCGGGGCATTGATTATACTACTTTGAAACAAAAACTGCTCTACCACGATGTGGAGATTGGCTATGTGAAAAACTGGTCCATATTTGGGAACATTAGTAATATGAAGCCTGTTTGCCTGGTCGAAAAGGAAAATAAAATTGTTTTCACTTCCCTTCAGGATTAGTTTTAAATTCTTTTTCTTTGAATCATTTCACCAGTAGGACAGGAATGTTCTTATCCCGTTTGATGAGATTTTCTGAGACTGATCCGATCAGGATGTTATCGTCATCTGTCTTTCCCTTCACACCCATTATTACCAAATCCATATGATGTGTGACTGCGTAATCAAATATTACCTTTGCGGTAGTGTTTTCGCCCGCATAAATTAGCTCCCGTTGGACGTGTCTGTTCGGAAAGGACTTTTCAACAAAATGGTCCATTTTTTTTCTGGCATGTGCTTTGGCTTTTTCAATTAGGTCATCACTTTGTTCTGAGATGAACGGAAAATACGCCGGTGGGACATGGTAAACATGAAGAGCAGTAATATCCTTGGGCTTAAAGTCTTTCAAACCATTGATAAGATTCACAACCTTTTTTGAATAGTGGGAAAACTCTGTTGGAACCAGCACTCTGTCCATACTGATCAAAGTCGACTCGGTTACAAAAAGGATGGGTTTTTCAACCAACCGGCAAAGCCTGCCTGAAAAAACACCTGTTCCAACGTGAATAACTTTTTTACCGAAAATGCAAAGATCATATTCGCTGTTATTTACCCAATCTGTCAGACTGTCTTTTCCACCCCGTATATGGATCAATACTTCAAAATTGTCAGGTAAAAATCCAAATTGCTCAGCGGTTTCAGTTATTTCGTCCCTGAGTATTTCGTCAAGAGGTGCATCAAGGTCTTTGAAATAGCTATTTACGTTGTCTGTGACTTCCTGGATTTCAACATAATGGCAAAAGCCAATTTTCTCAATAGACATTTCGTTAGTGATCCTTTTTACATTTTCCATCAGGGAGCTATCCATCGGAGTTAAATCCAGAAATACCAATAATTTCGCCATGGTGATGATGTTTTATACTTTTTCTTTGGTTTTCCTTTTCTCAGCAATTTGTTTCACACGCTCACTATATTTCTCAACATCTGCCTCTTTTTCAGATTTTATGTTCATCGCATGTTCTTTTTGCAAGCCTTTGAGCAAACTATACATCATTAGTATCAGAACGAAGGTAAACGGTAGCCCTGTAGTGATGGCAGCGGTTTGCAGCGCAGTCAGCCCTCCCCCAACCAAAAGAACTGCTGCTACACCACCTTCCGTTAAAGCCCAAAAGATACGTTGTCCTACAGGTGCATCCAGTTTTCCTCCTGCTGTGATGCTGTCAATCACAAGTGAACCCGAGTCGGAGGAAGTCACGAAAAAGTTAATGACAAGAACCACGCCGATAGCAGATGTGATAGTGGTAAGCGGGAATTGTTTTAACAATACAAACAAAGAGGTAGAAACATTATCAATGACACTTTCGCTGATGAGTCCGGGATTGTTGATTTCTACCCAAAGTCCACTGCCACCAAATGTGGTCATCCAAAGAAATGTTAGCAAAGTTGGAACAAGAAGGACTCCCATGACAAATTCCCTGACCGTTCTGCCTTTGGATACCCTTGCGATAAACATGCCTACAAAAGGTGACCAGCTTATCCACCAGGCCCAATAAAACAAAGTCCAGCTATTTTGCCATCCAACTGTTTCGCTTCTCGAATATGCTTCTGTCCAGAAGCTTACTTCGAAAAACTTTTGAAAGTAATCACCAATGTTTTGTATGAAAGAATCAAATATGAAAAGTGTTGGACCGACGATAAGCATGAAGATTAAAAATAGACCGGCAACCCTGATATTAAGCTCACTTAAAAATTTCACTCCTTTATTTATTCCAAGTACAACCGATGTTGTAGCAATTAAAGTAATACCAAGTATCAAAAGTATTTGGGTTAAAGTGGAATCGGGCCACCCCAGTAAATAGTTCAGTCCACTGCTTACCTGCTGTACACCAAAACCAAGGGAGGTAGCTAAGCCAAATAAGGTGGCCAGTACGGCAAGAACATCGATAATGTCACCAGGCCAGCCATAAATTTTTTCTTTTAAAATGGGATAAAAAACTGACCGAATGGTAAGGGGTAGTTTTCGGCTAAAAGTAAAATAGGCCAGGGATAATCCTACCAACGCGTAAATCCCCCAGGCATGCATTCCCCAGTGTAGAAAAGTGAAATTCATAGCCTGTTCCATTCGTAAAACTTCATCTTCCTGAGGAATAGGAGGGTGGGTGAAGTGATACATGGGTTCGGCAACACCCCAGAAAATGACTCCAATTCCCATGCCAGCACTAAAGAGCATGGCAAACCAAGCCCCTTTTGTGAATTCCGGTTCTGCATTTTCACCACCCAATTTAATGGAGCCGAACTTGCTGAAGCCAACGAATATGCAGAAAAAGAGGAAAACATTAACTGCAATAACCAAAAACCAGCCTGTGTAATTGGAGATCCCGTCCTGGATATTACCAAACACCCTTTCCATCGGCTCACCTACGATAAGAGTGGTAGCGATGAATACGACTATTAAAACTGATGCCGGCCAAAATACCGGCCCATGAACATCAAAATATTTCTTCTTTGCTTTTGCCATATCAACTTATTAGAAGTAATAACCAACGTTAATGTTAAACCTTATATTCAGTGGTGGTGTGGTATCAAGAGGATTCACCTGCTGACCATTGGAATCGTCACCATCAATATCTTCTCCCGGAGGAACGTAAGGTGATTCCCCGCGGCCCGAACTCAGGGCGTTGCCTCCAAATGAATCACTTAACCAGGGCTGGTTAACCCCAGCAGCGATGTCAAAATAGGAAATTACATTTCCTGCTGTAATAGCAAAGCCGAGAATGTTGTGATGGGAATTGACATAGGGCTCATCTAAGCCCTCTATCGAAATAGCTCCATTTTTATTCATAAAGCTATAATCATTGTAAAAAGTAAATGATTCGATGGGGAACCAGTTGACCTCCAGGAAGTAGGACATGCCGATTGACCAGACATTTGCACTGGCCGCCATTTGATAAGTACCGGAACCATAAGCTCCCACATTTACATAATCCACTTCTTCAACTCCTGAATCATCGAGAATTTTTGGGTGATCGTAGTGAATGGCCTGAAGTTTTAAATCGATTTTTTCGCTTAAAGGAATCTCTGCATGAAGGGCCAAAGCATATCTGAGTGTAGATTTATCAGCATTTGAATTATAGACTGCTCCTGCTTCACCGGAAAACCCGGCCTGCAGTTTATCTGGCTCCTGGTATCTCACCCTGAAATTCACCTGGTTCCTTTCTTTGTTGCCGTTGTAACCATCCTCGGGAATGATGTCGTAAGAATATCTTGCTGAGGCAAAAGATCCGTAAGACAGATCACTTACTCCCCGTGGCTCGGCAACAAGAAAATAAGCAACATCGTATGTCCAGCGACCTTTCACCCATGAATATTTGACACCGGTATCATAATCATCTTCATAGCCCAGATAATAGGGGAGCTGGAACCACCAGGAATTCCCCAATAACGGATACATGCCAAACGGAACCTGCGTAATACCAATTTCCAGGAACTGTGTGGAGCTAAAGTCATAGGTCATGTATCCCTTTTTAAAAAAATGACAATTAAACCCTGGAAAAAAACGGTATTCAAATACAAGTCCAATGCCGTTCTTCATGGCTTCGATATCAAGTCGAAAAACATCCCAGTAAACACCATTTCTGTTTTCAGTGGGGAGGGGGAAAGTTTCATGTTCATAGATTGCATACATGATATTAAATCGTACGGCGCCTCCAAGCCTGAAGTAGGAAGTGTCATTTTCCTGAGCCTGAGTTTTTTGCGGCATCAGGCAAGCGATAAATACAATGAAACATATGCATTGGCTGATGCTGGGATAATGTATGATTCCCTTCACAATTTGGTTGGTTTGCGTTGTTGACATATTTAAAATCTAATCTGACGGTTGAAGTGTCCTGAATGATTAGATTTTGGAATATTGGTATATAAGAAAAAAGCTGGTAATTCCTATTAAAATCTGGTTTAATGCCGGTTTTGGAGCGAAAACACAAGCTGGTCTGATAATAGAATATTTTATGTGTGATTTTAAATTAATAGAACTGGCTGTACAATTATTATTTCAAAGTGAGAGACAAGATTGTTGAATTTGTTTAATGAGTTGGATTTGAATTCGTTACTTGATAAATTAAACTAATTCAATTTTTGGAATTATGATAAAAGCTTTCAATCATTTGCGAATTCTCATAATCACAGGAATTCTTGCTATGGCCTGTGATAAAAGCGAAGAGTTTTCTGCTATACAACTCAAACCGAAACCAAGTGGTTTGAATGCCTATTTAAATGTAAATATAGATGGGGCTTCCTATCAACTTAATGATGGAACAGACGGATATAAATCAGCTTTGTCATATCAATTCCCTGCGGATGGCCATTACGGTCAATCTGAATTTGGATCCTCCATATATAACGATTCCTCTACGTTAGAATTCAGAGTGGGATACACACACCAGGCAAAATCACGAGAGGAACTTGTCGCAATTTTAACAAAGGAAAGTCAATCCATTTCTTTGGGATATTTTGATGATGATGGAGTCTTCCTGATAGATAAGAATGGATTTCTCTTTGAAATTATTGAATTAGAATACCCTCTGGGTCCGGGTGTCGGGTATAGTTCTCATCAGGAAGAGCAACCCGTTTCATCTCATTTTTACATCAATGATTACTTTGCCGGGGAACAAAATAATTCCATTTGGCTTAAAGGTAATTTTGATTTGAAATTATGTGGAGGATATAGCGAAAAAGACATTTTGGGAGAGTTTTTTCTTGAATTTCCAATTTGCTGTTTTAGTAACTAAAGCCTGCGTCCTGTCTTGGGATGAAAACTTAAGGTTCTTATTTAAAGTAAATGTCAGTTGAGAAAAAATGAAACCACCATTCCAACCCAATTTATCGTTACACCAGGTTAAATTAGTTGTTAATACCTTGCGAATCGACTAATAAATAAGGAAAAACTTCATTTGGCCAAAAAGCATAGCTGATTTGTACTAATCTGATGCGGGACTATCGTAAATAGTTTTTGATAAATTATCGCATTGAGCATTTAAATTATTTATATTATCAAGGCTAATGAATGGCACTAGTCGTAGCTCTATAGATGACTGAAATATCCCTCAAAGCCTTTAAAACTTAAGATAAAAAGAATAGTAAGTATGGAAGAAATCTCCAAAGTTGAACTACGAAATCTCGATATAGATGACTATCATGAATTGAAAGAATCGATGATCCAGGCATACAGCAATTGGCCGGGAGCCTATTGGTCCGAAGATCACATCCAATCATTGCTAAAACTTTTCCCGGAAGGCCAGATTGCTGTATTAGTCGATGATGTTGTGGTAGGTTGTGCATTGTCATTGATTGTAGATTATGATAAGTTTGGTGACTCACACACGTACGAGGAAATTACAGGGAATTATTCCTTTAAAACACACACAAAAGATGGCAATGTATTGTACGGCATCGATGTATTCATCCGTCCGGAATATAGGGGACTTCGCTTGGGAAGAAGGCTGTACGATGCAAGAAAAGAACTTTGTGAACAGTTAAATCTTGAAGCTATCATTTTTGGTGGCAGGATCCCCAAATACTACAAGTATTCTTCAGAACTGACTCCTCGGGAATACATCCAAAAAGTCAAGTACAAAGAGATGTACGACCCGACACTTTCCTTTCAGCTTTCCAATGATTTTCATGTGAAAAAAGTCTTGACCGGTTATTTGCCAGGCGATAAAGAATCAAAGGAATATGCAGTTTTGATGGAATGGGATAATATTTATTATGAAAAGCCTTCTGATAAGGCAAAGAACTATAAATCTGTTGTGCGATTAGGATTAGTTCAGTGGCAAATGAGACAATACTAAAGCATGGATGAGTTGTTCGAGCAGGTGGAGTATTTTATCGATGCTGTTTCAGGATATAAAAGCGATTTTGCTTTGTTTCCGGAATTTTTCAATGCTCCACTTATGGCAAAATACAATCATCTTTCGGAGCCGGAGGCAATAAGAAAGCTGGCAGTTTACACCGAAGAGATCCGCGATCGGTTTATTTCTCTGGCCATTAGCTACAATGTGAATATCATTACAGGCAGTATGCCTTACCTGGAAGACAATAAGCTCTACAATGTGGGTTATTTATGCAGAAGGGATGGCTCTCACGATTACTATGAAAAACTGCATGTTACACCTGATGAGGAAAAATTCTGGGGAATGGTAGGTGGTGAAAAACTAGCGGTATTTGATTCGGATTGTGGGAAGATCGGAGTGTTGATCTGCTATGACGTGGAATTTCCGGAATTGCCCAGGATACTTGCTGAAAATGACATGAAAATCCTCTTTGTGCCATTCCTGACAGATACACAAAACGGGTATTCACGGGTAAGGTATTGCGCACGGGCCAGGGCGATTGAAAATGAGTGCTATGTCGCTATTGCTGGTAGTGTTGGGAATTTACCTAAGGTGCACAATATGGATATTCAGTTTGCTCAGGCAGTTGTTTTTACCCCGTGTGATTTTTCTTTTCCTACTAATGGTATCAAGGCGGAAGCCACACCCAATACGGAGATGATCCTGGTTGCTGATGTGGATCTCGACTTATTGACGGAGCTTCATAATAATGGGGCGGTAAGAAATTTAAAAGACCGTAGAAAAGACATTTATGACCTGAAATTGAAAAAGAATTAAACGCCTTTCAGATCTTCAAATACATTAAATTGTTAATGAACAAAAAGTTAAAGGTAATCCAAACCTTTTATTTTTATCGCAGTTAAATATTTAAAATGAAGGTGAATAATTGGAAAAAACAGATAAGTCAAAATATAAATTAACGATTGGTCATGAGTACAAATATGATTGGAATTGAAAAGGATACAGCGCAGGAACTGGCTGTAAAGCTCAATGTGCTATTAGCTAATTATCAGATTTATTATCAGAACCTTAGAGGTTTTCATTGGAATGTCACAGGTCCAAGCTTCTTTGAACTCCATGCAAAATTTGAAGAGCTCTATACTGGGGCAAATGAGGCTATTGATGAAATTGCTGAAAGGATCCTCACGTTGGGTCAGACTCCGCTTCATACCTTTAATGACTATATTGAGGTGGCCCAAATCAAAGTAGCTAAAAATATCTCTGATGGTAAAGAAACTGTAAAGGCAACTATCGAAAACCTGAGCCAGGTTATTGAAATCGAAAGGGAAATCCTAAATCTTGCCAATGAAGCAGATGATGAGGGAACAGCAACATTGATGAGCGATTACATCAAAGAACAGGAAAAAACGGTTTGGATGCTCAATGCATATGTGAAGTAAAATAAATTTAATACAAAGTTTGATTTTAAAGTGCCATGGCCGAGAGGTTATGGCATTTTTTATTTCAGTTGAAAGTAGAAAGTTTGTAAAGTTAGAAAAGCATGAGAGATAACGGGGTAACTTTCAACTTTAAGCTTTTAACTTTTTACTTGAGTTTACTCATCCAAAAATTCATCTGTAAAATGCCTTAATCCTCTTTCCTGCAAGAATTTTTCGTTGTTATATTCCTGTGATTTCCCTTTTCCGATTGTCAAGGTCTGCCAGTTTTCACCGACGATCATTCTGGCCAGGTAAACGATTTGTCCTACGTGATAGGAATAGTGAGCAAGCTGACGGTTAATAGCTTCCACAACCGTATGTCCCTGGTTTCGGATATAAACAATTGTTTCCAGGTCATTTTCTGTCACTTTATCCAATGCATGGAACAGGCATTTCCAGCCTTCCTGCCATATTTTAATCAGATTTTCCTTGTCCAGGATATCATCCGTAAACTCATCATCACGATTACGCCAGATCTTTTCACCATCGCTTGATAGAAAATCTGTCCAGCGGGAAAGCATATTCCCTCTCAAATGCTTGACAATCACAGCAATGCTATTACTTTCTTCTCCCGGAGTCCAGTGAATCTGTTCTTCGGGGAGCTGTGAAATGGACTTATCACCCAACATTTTGTAATACTTGAATTGCTTGATGGCGCTTTGAAGATATGATTCCATAATTATTTGATTACCATAATTGATGAACGGAAGGCTTGATCATGGATTGATAAATATCATCGATTTCTTTCAATTGTGTTGCAGTAAAATCCGCCTGTTCTAAGGCAGATAGATTGGATGACAATTGAGCATAGGAAGAAGCTCCGGGTATGATACAGCTCACAGCATCAAACTGAAGGATCCATTTCAATGCTGTCGGTGCCAGGTTTTCACGGCTTGGGAAAAGCATTTTCAACCGTTCAACTGCTTTTAACCCGGTTTCATAGTCGATGCCTGAAAAGGTTTCACCTTTATCAAAAGCTTCACCATTTCGGTTAAATTTGCGGTGATCATTTTCGTCAAAACTGGTCTCTAAAGAATACTTTCCAGTCAACAATCCACTTGCCAGCGGAACCCTGACGATGATCCCTACATTTTTCTTTTTTGCAAGATCAAAAAAGAGTTCTGCCGGACGCTGACGAAATAGGTTAAATATTATCTGAACGGTAGCGACATTTTCAAATTCCATAGCCTTAATGGCTTCTTCGATTTTCTCCACACTGACGCCCATGCTAAGGATTTTCCCTTCTTCTTTCAATCTGTCGAACAACTCAAAAATTTCCGGCCGATAATAAACCTCAGTTGGTGGACAGTGTAACTGGATGAGGTCCAGGCATTCCGTATTCATGTTCTTCAAACTATCCTCTACATATTTTCTCAATACTTCTGGCTGATAATTTTTATTTGTATGGGGATTGATCTGCCGGCCACATTTTGTAGCAACATAAACTCTCTCAGAACGGTTTTTCACCACTTCTCCAACAGCTTTTTCACTCAATCCCATTCCGTATACATCGGCTGTATCGATGAAATTGATGCCATTGTCAATCGCTTCTTCCACCAATTTCTTGCCATCGTTAACACTCATTTTTTTGGACCAGTCTCCACCTATCTGCCACGTTCCTAATGAAATTTCTGAAATGTTAAATCCTGTTTTTCCCAGTGTTCTGTAATTCATCATATGAGGTTTATTCAATTAAAATTTGAATGATCAAATTTAGGGAATTGGCTGTTTTTATCTCAAAGGATTTTGATTATTGGTAGGGTGGATTTACCGGCTCAAGCAGTAAAGTCCTGGCACCCCCCGAGTAGTACCACAACAACTTTACGATAGTTTACAAAAATTGAAATGATCAATTATATTGAGATTTATTTTTTATCCGTTTTAATCCACTTAAATCATTTGGTTTTTTATGTAACCGAATACTTTTTATCATATCTACAACAGGGGCAACAATAAGCAAAAGATGTTTTTTAATAGGGATAACTACCTGTTCTTCTTAAAGAAAATTAGATATCATCTTTTGGAGCATCTTGACATCGTGGCCTATTGTCTCATGCCTAACCACTTTCATTTACTTACTTACACAAAAGAAAATATCGTTCAGGAAAAATTTAGCAATGATCTAAGGGTAATGCTTAGTTCCTACACTCGAGCAATCAATAAGCAAGAAGGAAAAACGGGATCGCTATTTCAACAAAACACAAAAATAAAACACCTTGATGAAAGTCGTGGCACCACTTCAAGTGGTGCCACGACTAACTCTGTACTTAATGATCACCCCTTCATCGGTTTCCATTATATCCATCAAAATCCCTTGAAAGCTGGTTTGGTTAATAAAATGGAAGATTATGAGATGAGCTCTTTTCAGGATTATGCTGGAATGAGGAATGGAACCTTATGTGACAAACAGGTTGCGTATGAACTTTTGGAAATTCATGAATCACCTGGTAGGTTTTTGGGACAATCCTATAAAGTGAAAATTTTTGAGGATTAAGTTTTAAGAAAAAGATTTTTATGATGCACGAGCAGGGATTACTCATTCAAATGCATTTAGGAATTTTAGTCTGCAAAAACAGATATTTTTAGGGGACATCTCCCTTCACCCTCTTCAAAGAGGGACTATAGGTGTTTTTGCAGACAAAAATTGAGATCATTTGATACACATATTTTTAAATGCGTTTGTACTTGGTATTGCTCTAGGTCGTGCCATGAGATTCAGTTTTTGCTAGCAAGAACCCTCATATACATCAACCCCACTTCCCCGAAATCAGCTTTCCCGAAATTGGCATTGATGTGTGCTCCTAATGCTAAATTGTTTTTTGGATTTTTGTTGGTGTTTTTCAGGTAAAGGTTCATCCCAAGACGGGTGCTGAACAGGGCCATCCGGAATTCATTGAATGGGTCACCATTTTCATAAAGATCGTAATACTCGTCATAGAATGGCTTGTACAAATTGATTCCTCCTTCCACGTTCATTCCAACATGTCCGAGAAGATACTCAATCCCCAAATGGAAGTTAATATTGGAAGCCTGCTTTGCAGGACTTGAATTCGTTGGGTTTTCTTTTGAATAGTCGTAAAAGGATTGGTAAAACCGGTAAAACAGTCCGGCATAGGCTTTTAATTGATGGTTGAATAAATAGCCATAATCAAAATCAATTGTGTAAACGGGTTTTTTCGGCCCACCAACCGGACCAATTGTCGAACCAAATTCATGCATTCCCAGGCCCACCCTGGTCTGGATAAACGGTTGTTTTGGCGTCTTTTCAGGATGTTTTTCCTTTCTGAAATCAGGGTCAATTTCTGTCAGGTAGTAATTGAATGACAAACTCAACATGGCTGAGTTCAACCCAAAATTCGGCAGTTGCGTATGCGAGTTGGAGCTGTGCCAGAAGCCACCACCAATTCTCATATTGAAATGTTCACTGACTAGAAGCTGGTGATAAACAAATGCCTGAAAAGTCCAGTTGAGGGAAGAACCAATGGCTTTGTTAAATGGATTGGTTTCTTCTTCATATTTCTTCGTAAAATACGACCCACCTAACCCAAACTTAAAATGCCACGAGTTTTTGAGCTTATTGGAGGCATTGAGAGAGATGAAAGGAACCAGGCTGATTTCCTGACCAAGATTTTCATTATTGCCAAGATCTGAAAAACCAAGCCCCACACCAACATGCGGAAGATTGTAGTACTGATTGGAATGAACGGCGGCATCGTTCAGGTATGTCCCAACATTGAGCTGCATGGTTTTCCGGGTTTGAGCTCCCGGGAAGCTTTCATAATTGGGCACGATCTTACCAACCATCAATTCCGGGTTTACGAATACAGGGTATTGTTGGCTGAAGCACAAATGAAAAGGGAGAAGCAGTAGAACTGAAAAATATATCCTTTTTAAAAAGTCTTTCATTTTGAAATTTGATCACGAAAATACTAGCTGTAAAAATAATACACTCAGACAATTAGTAAGCTAATATGTAATGCAATTGGGAAAAAAGAGTAGTTATTTAAAAAGACAGGATATTTTATTGCTATTTATTCATTTTGAATATTTCAAAGCATCCGAATTGATCATTTTCGAGGAAGGTATTTATTTCATCAGAATAGTTGATAACAAGGTTTGCAATTTTTTTGGTAGGAAGGTTTCCAGTTCGTATCCAGATAATTTTTGGTGGAAAGCCAAATAGAAAATTCAAATCATTAAAATCAGAATCCTGCGTAACAATAGTGAAATGATTATTCTTTGCAAATTCCCAGATTTCAAGATCAGTTGCATTGATCAACCCTTCTTTTTTCACTGCAGTTGAATCTGAATATTTCTTAGGAAGAAGTTTTAATATCTTATGTGAGATATTTTGGTCAAACAAAAACCTCATTCAATAACCTGATAAATTTTGTTTTCCCTGTCAGCGGCATAGCTTAAAGCCGCATAAATATCTTCTTTTGTCAATTCATCAAAGTCATTTAAAATTTCTTTGATAGTCATTCCGGATGCGAGCCAACCTAATATATCATTAACAGTTATTCTCATTCCTCGAATACACGGTTTTCCTCCTCGCTTACCTGGTTCTATTGTTATTATCTTTTTGTAATCAGTCATTGTAGAAATAAAAACTTATTTACCTAACCTATCTAATTTAACCAAATATACTAAATAACGGTTTAATGTCATTTATAGATAAGTCAACCACCAGAATTACTCATCTTAAACCCTATCCCATGTACATTTTCAATCACCAGCATACTTTGATTTGAAAGATGTTTTCTCAATCTCGAAATAAAAACATCCAGGCTCCTTCCCATGAAATAGTCATCATCTCCCCAGAGTGATTGAAGGATAAATTCTCTTTTTAACAATTGATTTGGGTTATCTAAAAATAGTTTGAGCAGATCAGCCTCTTTTTGGGTTAGCACCATAGTAGTTTCATTTATCCTCAGTTCCAGATTGGAATAGTTGAAAACCAGATTTCCTTCCTGATAGATATCTTTCTTTTCAAATGTGATTTTGGACCGCTTTAAAAACACACCGATTTTTAGGACCAGTTCATCTATGTTGAAAGGCTTCACGATGTAATCATCAGCGCCGATTTTCAATCCGCGGATTTTGTCTTCTGTAAGTGTCCGTGCCGTAAGAAACAGGATCGGGATGTCCCTGTTCGATTTCCGGATTTCCTCGGCGATCTGAAAGCCATCCATTTCCGGCAACATGATATCCAGGATGCAGAGGTCAAACGACGATTCTCGAAATTTTTGAATGGCAGACTTTCCATTCGGGCAATGCACCACATCAAACCCCCGGAGCTGCAGGTTGTCTGTGGTCAGATATCCCAGCGTTTCATCATCTTCGACATATAAAATGGTCGCTTTGTTCATGTTTGATGGATGGTTATGACTACTTCGGTTCCTTTTTTTATCTCGCTTGATAGCGAAATGTCCCACTTGTGTTGCTGGCAAACCTGTTTCACATAGTGCAATCCCAGTCCAAAACCCGTAATGGGATCGGAGTTTTCCCTGGGAATTCGGTAAAATTTATCAAATACTTTGCTTTGATGCATTTTTGGAATTCCCATTCCATGATCCTTCACACCAATTTTTATCTGGTTGTGTTCACAATTTACCCAAACCAAAATATCCGGCGTTCCACGGCTGTATTTACAGGCATTGTCAAGGAGGTTATTCATGACATTGACAAAGTGGTTTTCATCCATCGATACGGTCTTGTTGTGATCCTGGCAGTCAAACTGGAAACTAATTTTTGCTTCACATTTTGACCGGAACTGGTCGAGGATCTTTTGAATGCATTCGATCAATACTACCGGTTTTATTTCTGGTTTCAACGAGTTCTTTTCGGATTTGGCAATGCTGAGAATCCGCTCAACATGCTGGTTGAGGCGTTGACTTTGGTGGTTAATGGCTTCGGAGTATTTTTTTAATCGCTCGTCTTTTGTGATTACACTATTACCCGATAAAAACTGGGATGCCAGCATAATGGAAGAGATGGGCGTTTTAAACTCGTGCGTCATGTTGTTGATGAAATCGGTCTGCAATTCAGCATAGCGATTCTGTCTGAGGATGACAAAAATCGAGTAAATGTAAATGGCCAAAACCACCAGAGAAAGAATGGAAATGATCGTCCAGGTACCGGTGGGTTTGGAAAAGAATACCGGCTGATTGGGAAACCGGACAGCGAAGTAATAAACCAGATTGTCAATTTTCGGGAAAAATGCTTCGTTTGATCTGGAAATTCCCTTCTGATCATAGTTTACATAATTTCCATAAACCATTTCATCGTTGCTGCAATCGTAAATGGCATATTCAAAATCGGATTGGATATTCAGTTTTTCGAATTCATTTTTCAGGTAAAATTCCAGAATTTCGGCATTGATTTCTTCGTTGATCCGGACGAGAAAATAATCATCAGAAATCTTTTCCACCGGATTGGTTTGTGGAAGTTGGGAATTGTTTTCATTCGCAAGAAGCTTGACCACTTCCAGCAGGGCGATGTGGACAGATTGATTGAATTTCCTTTTTTCCTGGTTAAAAGCCTCCCGAAACCAGAGATATTGAAAGGCAATGATGGCCAGCACGGCGATGATCCCCAGCAACACAGAAAATTGGATCTTCTTCTTGTTCATCATTCAATGATAAAGAATATCGCGATAAAAATCCTGTCATTAACAACTCATTAACAATTATTAGGAACTCATTAACAGGCAATTTAGTTCTCCCGGTTTACATTTGGTGCTTTCTATTAATCGTCTGACGACTCAAAGTCGTCTGACGATTTTTGACTACCAGAATTCAAATGTTTAACTTAAGTAAATCTACCATGAGAAAATTAGCATTATTATTTGTTCTTCCACTTGCCCTGGCGAGTTTGAAAAGTTTTGGTCAGGAATCAGTCACCGCAGATAACTCCCTGGCGATGGTTTCCTGGGAAAATGAAGTCTATGATTTTGGGACTATTGCTCAAGGAACGCCTGTTTCGTATGAGTTTAGTTTTACCAATTCAGGAGAGCAGCCATTGATCATTACGAATGTAAAAGCCTCCTGCGGGTGCACGGCCACCAACTACCCGAAAGAACCTGTCAACCCCGGAGAATCAGCATCGATCACAGCTACCTACAATGCCAAATCTGCCGGTAGTTTTAATAAAACCCTCACGGTTTATACCAATACCGAAGATGCAGTTAAAGTACTGAGGATCAAAGGTGTAGTGCAGTAATTCCATCAGTTGAAACCTTTTAATCGTCTGACGACTTTGAGTTGTTGGACGATTTTTCTATTGAAAAAAACTAAAATTCCACAATCCCCGGACTCCCAGCCTTGGCTGGTGGGCGTTCCGGGGCCTGTCAGCAAACTGCAAAGATGCATTAAATGCCAGGTAATCGAAATGAGTTGTTCCTCAATTGGACTTGGAGAGCTACTTCCAACAAATCCCGGAACGGGTCCGGGAATTTCTGCTCTTATTACTTTACTTTTTCTTAAATATTCAAAGCTAAATATCTCCCTCTTGACATCTTAGCAAAAAAACAATAAAAGCGACAATCACCGGACTTGTTCCGGTGTCTCCCGCTAGCTCAGGGGTGTTGCAAATATCAGAGGACTCAAAAACACCCTCCTAATATGTACTTGGTAAGCTACTTCTGGGGATCCCGAATGCTGAAATAAATTCAGCACAGGCGAGTCCGGGAATTTCTTCTCTTGTCTATTTTTTCACAGATTTACCAATGCGCTTTACCAATTCCTCTCCTTCATGTACTCATCCAGCTCCTTTCTCGTCATGGGGAGGGCATCTTCATTGTCATCCAGCCATTTCAGGAAGGCTTCTTTGATGTCATCTGTCCATTGCGTGTCGATCTGACCGGGAGTGTATTTTCCTTCCCGCAACATTTGATGGCCGAATTTGTCCCTCAGTGAAACAAACTCCGAATTGATGATCGCATCCTGAGCAAGATGCGAAGGAATGAAAATGACTCCTTCTCTTTTTGCCAAAACAAGGTCTCCCGGCAAAACAATCGCTTTTCCGATTCGGGTTGGTGTATTCAGTCCCGAAAGCATCACTTCCCTCAGATAGCTTGGGTCCCAGCCTTTGACAAATGCATTGAAACCGTCAATTTCCGCCAGGCCTTCCAGGTCGCGCGAACCACCGTAAAAAACTACTCCGGTTTTTGACTTGGCGTAAATCGCATTGCCTAGGTTGTCGCCGATCAGTGTGCCATCGACAATTTTGCCAAAGACATCAGCGACATAAACATCACCTTCCTGCAACATATCAATCGGCCATGAATTCATTGGGCCAATTCTTCCGTTTTTATGACCTTCATCTACCATTCGCTGCATCAGGTCCGGCCGGCTGGGAACGTAGGTTGCTGTCAGCGCCCTGCCCACAAATGCATCATTTTCATGGAGCATGAGCCACTCCCCTTCAAACTGGTTGTTGAACCCTTTGTTCCGCAAATATCCCCAGGCTTCTTCGATGGAGATGTTTTTGGCCCTTTCTAGCAGATCATCAGGAAGCTTAGGTCGTCCGTCTTCGAAACGTTCTCCTGTCCATTCTTCTGTGAGAAAAATGAGTTCTTCTTTGCTAATACTTTGTGAATTAGAATTGATAGCAATGAATCCGCCAATCAGGATGATCAGCAGTTGAATGTGTGTTTTCATAGTCAGGAAGTTTTAATTGAAGCTAATTCTTTTTCTTCTTTGGGTTTTTTTCGTCGCCACCAAATGGCTACAGTTGAGCCGGTAATGTTCATCATCGGACCAAAGACAGCAGGAGCCAATCCAACAGTGGCCACTTTGTCCATTACCTGGGCGAGGGCTGAAGCCATTCCTGCATTTTGGAGGCCAACTTCGAGTGAGATCGTTCGGCAGGACTTTTCATCCAGTCCCACCAATTTGCAAAACCAATAACCGAGGAAGTACCCCGTCATGTTGTGAAGCAAGCAGGCGAGAATCAAGGCCAGTCCGATGGACAGCAGGTTATCCCTTCCCAATGCAGTGATAATGGTAATAATAATGGCAATTCCCACCATGGAGACCAAAGGCATGTATTGATAAACCAGTTGTGCTTTGCTGAAGTAGTGAATGATCAAGGCCAAAACGGCAGGCAATAGAAACGTTAAAGCCGCAGCTTTTAACATCACCCAAATCAGTGAGGAGAGATGCGTCCATTCCAATGTTTGGGAATACGTTATGTCTTCATTCACGATGGGCTGAAACAAAATCCCAATGATGGTGAAGAGGACGGTGAAGACCAGCAACCCGAGAATTACATTTACTATTTTTTTACCTGATGAACCTTTAAAATAGGAAATCCTGCCGTGAGAGATGTAGTTGAAAATAAGTCCGGCGACAATGGGAATAATAACCATCTGTATGATATTGATCATCATGTCCCAGAAATCAATTGGAATGAACTGTCCACCCAGAAATTTCATTAATGATGGTGTGACCAGTGGAGCCAGTAAAGTCGCACATGCCGTTAAAGTGATTGACAATGCCAGGTTGGCTTTGGCGATATAGGCCATGACATTGGATGCCAAGCCACTTGGCGATGAACCCACCAAAATAATCCCGGCCGCAATTTCCGGAGGGAAATCAAATAGTGTGGCGATCCCGATTCCCACAATCGGCATGATGGTAAACTGACATGCCAGACCGATTAAAACACCTTTCGGCATTTTGATCACTCCCTTGAAATCGTCCAGTGTCATGGTTGTACCCATTCCAAACATGATGATCTGTAGAAGGGGAACGATAAAAATTTTGAATTCAAGCGAACCGTAACTTGTGAAATATTCAGGATAGTACATGGCCGCAGCGACCCCGGCAAAAATCCAGAATGTGTAGGAAAACCCTTTCAGGTTTTCATTTCCACGGATCCCCATGGCAAGCAAAATGAAGAAAGCAGTCAGAAATGGGGCGGTCGCACTTTTGTTTCCGGTAAAAAACAGAATAATGACGATCAGAAGGCATAATAAAGAAATAATCTGAAGGATTTTATACCAATTTATTGATCCGTTCATAGTAAATTGAATAGGTGTAGAGCAAAAACATTGAACATAAAAACTAAAAGTGATTTTTCAAAAATTAGTGATATTCAATCTCTTTACTGAAGAAAAAAACAATAACTGCTATGAATGAATCCTATCAACCCACTGTGAACCACAATTCTAATCCAGAAACCGAAAAAAGGCGATCGTTTTTCAAAAAAGCGGTTGCCGGAGGTTTAGCCCTAGGTTTTATGTTTAAAACCACGGAAGACGATGTTGCCTATGCAACCCAGAAAGTCAACCGCTATTCCGCCCCTTCTGATCTGCAGATTACCGACATGCGAATTGCAGAAGTAGACCGCGCACCGATGCGATGCCCGATTATCCGGATCGATACCAACCAGGGGATCTATGGATTGGGTGAAGTGCGTGATGGCGCCAGTGCAAGATACGCCTTGTTTCTGAAGTCAAGATTGCTTGGAAAGAACCCCTGTAATGTGGAGATGCTGTTTAAAACCATCAAACAATTTGGCTATCATGGCAGACAGGGTGGGGGAGTTTCCGGTGTGGAGATGGCGCTTTGGGATTTGGCCGGGAAAGCGTATGGCGTTCCTGTCTATCAATTATTAGGTGGTAAATACCGCGATGAAGTAAAAATTTATTGTGATACGGCTTCTTCCGATGATGCAGAAGTTTATGCTAAACGAATGAAAGATCGTGTTGATCAGGGATATACATTTTTAAAGATGGATTTTGGCATTCACATGGTTTCTGACGAGCCCGGAACAATTGTGAACAAAAATGCCTGGGATATTAAGCGACAATGGAGTGCTACACCTATGGAATATGGATCTACCGAACATCCGTTTACCCGGGTTCAGATAACGGATAAGGGTTTGGAACAGTTAGTTGCCTATGTCGATGCGGTGAGAAGTATTATTGGTTACGAAGTGCCGCTTGCCGCAGATCATTTTGGTCATATTGGAGTGAATGAATGCATTCGGTTGGGGAATGCCCTGGAACCCTATCGGCTGGCCTGGCTGGAGGACCTGATCCCCTGGAAATACACCGACCAATGGCGGGAAATCACCCTGGCCATCAACACACCAACCCTGACCGGAGAAGATATTTACCTGAAAGAAGAATTCATTAAGCTGATCGATAACCGGGCAGTCGATATGGTCCATCCGGACCTGGCATCAGCTGGAGGAATTTTGGAAACCAAGAAAATCGGTGATTACGCTGAGGAACATGGGATAGCCATGGCGTTACATTTTGCCGGTACACCGGTATCCTTCATGGCGAATGTGCATAGTGCGGCGGCTACGCAAAATTTTGTTGCTCTTGAGCATCATTCGGTTGACATTCCCTGGTGGGAGGACCTGGTGAAGGGAATTGAAAAACCGATTGTCAATAAAGGATTTGTGAAAGTGCCGGAAACGCCTGGGTTAGGTGTGGAATTGAATGAAGATGTTGTTAAGGCTCATCTGACACCCGATACAAAATACTTCGCTCCGACCACCGAATGGAACGAAGACCGGTCATGGGACAGGATATGGAGTTAATGGTTAGAAAATTCAATGGTGCGCTTTTTTTAAAAGCGTACCATTATCTATTGGACTACTGAGGAATTGGATACAAATTTTTTCGAACACTTTGCTCTGTCCGAGGTCAATTTGGAAATCAAAAATAATCCGAGCTTTGGTCCTTGGGCTCACCATCAGGTTTGCCCAGACTTTCTGATATGTAAATGTTATTATTTGCTTGCCTTTTACATCTCAAGGCTCGTTTTTTACATCAGCCGTTCAACCTGAACATTTTTACTGGATAGAACAATGAGAATAAAGTATAAGGGGTACAGAGATTTTAAAATGCTTTCAAAACTTAGCTATGATAGTTCCGGTAACATGGATACTTTAATTAGGAATGTTTTTCTTTTTGTCACCCGAACTGTTACAGGTCAGCAGAAAAATAAATCATTCAAACTTCACTTAGGAACAGTATTCCTTCTTTCCTTGCTTTATTGCACAAATCCGGTGATTGAAAATGATTCATTTCAACCATCCGATTATGTAAATCCCTTTATCGATACCCATAAATCCCGTTGGTTTTATTTTTCTTCTGCTTCCCGTCCGTTTGGGATGGTCAACCTCAGTCCGGATACATGGGTAAAGGGAAGCTGGAATTCGGGTTATCTGTATGACAGCCTACACATACGATGTTTTTCCCATATTCATGCCTGGCAGATGTCAGGTATTCCGGTAATGCCGACAACAGGTGAAATGAAGGGTCATTTAGGAATGGAAGCGTATAAATCATCTTTCAGCCACGAAGATGAAAAGGCAAGCCCCGGATATCACAGCACTTATCTGAAAGATTACAACATCCGGGCAGAATTAACTTCTACCAAAAGGGTAGGTTTTCACCGCTATAGCTATCCAAAGGATACCGGTAAATATATCCTGTTTGATGTGGGCGCTTACCTGGGTCATTCCGGTATGGATTCCGCCAGGGTTGAATGGATCAATGAACATGAAATTGCCGGGTACAGCATCATGTCTTCTACGAGAAGAAGACCCAAGCCAACCTATGTATATTTTGTTGCCCGCTTTGATCAGCCCATATCCGGTTTTGGTGGCTGGGAAAAGGGAGAATTGAAGCAAGGATCTATTCATCAGGTTTATGGTAAGGATGTAGGTGCATACGTTCAATTCGACGAAAGTCAATCAGAGATCATTCAAATGAAAGTAGCGCTCGCTTATACAGGAATTGAGCAGGCCCGACTTAACTTGAAGACAGAGTTATCTCATTGGGATTTTGATCAGGTAGTTGACGATTCCAAAGAAGAATGGAATAGCTACCTGGGGAGAATAAAAGTGAAAGGAGGTACTGAACAACAGAAAACTAAGTTGTATACCGACCTGTGGCATGCACTACTTGGACGAAGAATTGTCAGCGATGTTGATGGTTCGTATTGTGATATGACCGGGTCTGAGCCCTTCATCCGCCAGGTGCCCCTTGATCAACAGGGAAATCCAAAACACCAGCAATATAATTTTGATGCGCTGTGGGGAAGTCAATGGACACTGAATGTGCTGTGGTCGACGGTATATCCGGAGATCATGAATGACTTTTGTAACAGCATGGTGGAAATGTACGAGCATGGTGGTTTGATCCCTCGTGGACCTTCCGGTGGAAATTTTACCTATGTCATGATCGGGGATCCGGCTGTTTCTTTCTTTGCAACAGCCTACAATAAAGGCATCAGAAATTTCGATTCCGAAAAAGCCTACGAAGGGTTGCACAAAAATGCCTTCGTTGGAGGGATCCGGGACCGGGCAGGATATGAACATGGAGATCACCCATCAGGAGGTGGCATGACTTACTATGTGGAAAGAGGTTATGTGCCTGAAGGAATAGAAGGCGGGGGAGGACACAAAGACGGAGCTGCGATGACCTTGGAATATGCCTACCAGGATTGGTGCCTGGGTCAATTGGCAATGGCTTTGGGAAAACAGCAAGATTATGAATTCTTCAGCCAACGATCCGCCAGTTACAGGAATTTATGGAATCCTGAAACCCGTTTTATCCATCCCAAAAACCTGGATGGAACCTGGATAGCTGATTTTGCCCCTATCGGGGAAGGATTTAATACGCTTGGTTTTGTGGAAAGCAACTCTGCCATTTATACCAATTTTGTCCCGCATGACCTGGAAGGCCTGATAGCGTTGTTTGGTGGTAAAGAGCGCTACACACAGTACGTCGACAGCTGCTTTTTAAAATCGAAAGGAAATAAGTTTATCACCGACCATGGCAAACATGCCGAAAGCTGGGTGGATTATGAAAACCAACCTTCATGTCAGATGGCCCACCTGTTTAACCACAGTGGCGCTCCGTGGCTTTCACAGAAATGGGTGAGAGAAGTAAAGGAAATTACCTTCGGAGATGTCACTCCTTATGGAGGATATAATGGTGACGAAGACCAGGGACAAATGGGTGCTTTAGGAGTGCTGATGGCTATCGGATTGTTCCAGATGGATGGGGGTGCTTCGATACAATCCACCTATGATATCACATCCCCGATATTTGATGAAATAGAGATCACGTTAAATCCGGACTATTATCCGGGTGATAAGTTTGTCATCACTACCAAGAACAACTCACCTGAGAATGTCTACATCCAATCCGCCACATTGAATGACAAAACATGGGAATATTGCTATGTGGATCATGAAGAATTGATAAAAGGAGGGAAGTTAGAATTGGTGCTGGGCGATCAACCTAATAAAAACTGGGGGAAGCGATAGATGAAAACCTTACTTTCTGAATAATATGAAAGGATTTTTTAGGGCTAATAGAACAAAATTTTCAGGTTTTGTATAAAAACAAA
This sequence comes from uncultured Cytophagales bacterium, assembly GCA_913057175.1. Classification (GTDB taxonomy): domain Bacteria; phylum Bacteroidota; class Bacteroidia; order Cytophagales; family Cyclobacteriaceae; genus CAJXNP01. The sequence goes on along the minus strand of CAJXNP010000023.1, from coordinate 1,920 downwards.
CATTTGCTGAAATAAACTAGAAAGGGGGATAAAGCTTACTTTTTAATAATTGAGGGCAATCACACAATGAGTAACTATCTGATTTTCATTTTTGCAATTTTTCTTCTTAGCTGTCAAAGCAAAAAAGAGACAATAAATATTCATGGAGATTTATATTATTCTTGGTTGAGAATAGGAAGCTTTTATGGTTATCCAGATAGTCTGTATAATAAATTTGTCAAAGAGCGAGACAGCTTAGGTTATGAAGTATTATTTCAAGAAGATTCAGGCTTTGTGAAAATATTAAAAATTCTGGATGATAATGATTTATTAAAAAATCCAATGATTCATGTAAAGCTTGACAATAATGAAGTTGTCTGGATTTACTTAGATACCTTAGATTATAAACAGTTTACAAAGTTTGATCACAAAAAGCTGGTTGATAATAATCAAAAAGTTAGGATTGAAGCTAAAACTATTCATTTATATGATAATCTCTATAGATGTGAAGAATTGATATCGGTTAATAAGATTGAAGGGGTAACACTTCAAAAACAAAAGAAATTTAAAATAGAAAATTACCACTAACATTTTGTTCTAAGCAAAATAGAATACGTGACGGAAATTTAATAGTCTGCGGGAGCTTGGTTCGTTACCGAGTTTGTCCAAACATCCTAATCCACTACTCGTTTTTTTCACAACTCAGGATACTTTTTATAACAAGAGTTCTTTTCAAGCATACTAAAAAAATTAAGATTGAGTTAGATACATTATAGAAAACCAGCAGAGAATGCTGCTAATCAGACTGCATTAACGATGAATAAGTAAAAACAAAAAACACAAGGTTTCGACCCGGGAAAAATGAGGAAGTTTACTCCTTTCTACCGTCTCATATTAATCGTTTGGAATCATTGTAAAACAGAAACAAACTCTTTAAGATGAAACAAATTAGACATTTCTTTTTTGCATTTTTTGTAAGTCTTGTTATACCGGTTTCATCAATGGCTTGTTCTGTACTTTATTATATTGATTCACAAACAGGAAAGATTTATGCTGTCAATAGCGAGGATTATTGGTATGACGTTGATGCATATATCCGGATTGAGCCACAATCAAAAAATAAGTTCGCCCGACTATGGTATGGGTGGGACGATTTTGCGCAGGGAGGAATAAACCAAAAAGGACTATTTTTTGATGCGGCGGTAACTCCCGAGCAAGAAAAGATTAAAGGATTTAGCAACCCAAAAAACAATTTGGGAGATGAGATTTTAGCTCATTGTTCAACAGTTGAAGAGGCCTTGTCCTTTTTAGAAAAGGAAAAGATAGCTTTAAATAAAAGCCATATGATGTTTGGTGATCAAACAGGAAATGCTGTTGTAGTAGAATGGGTAAATGGCGAGAGAAAACTGCATTGGATTGAGGGTAATAAGCTGATTATGACCAACTATCTATTGTCTGAGCCCAAAGCAGGAAATTATCCCTGCCATCGCTATGAAAGCATCGAAAGTCGAATTGCTGAAATGGAAAAAAGCGGGGAGGTGATCAACCTTTTGAAGCTTGGGAATACCTTCGGACAGGCAGGTCAGCCTGGTAGGGAACTCGAAAAAGGACGGGTGGGAGGAACCGTCTACACATCCTTCATTGATATAACCGACAATAAATTCTTTTTATCTTATAAATTGAGCAATAAAAACGTCATCCAGCTTGACTTGAACACTGAGTTTTCCAAATCAAATCGACAGAAGATTGAGCTCAAAGAATGACAAACTATCAATAATTTTTACTTACAAAGGCTATCCCACCTCAAGGCAAAAAACGAAAGTAAAGGGACACGGTTTGTAGCTAATATCCAAGAAATTTCTTCAGGCCACGCCTGAAAATTCGATTTAAACACTGGCGATAGGTTTGACATCAAACTTTTCAGCATAGGTTTTCGTACCA
>CAJXNP010000022.1 GCA_913057175.1 uncultured Cytophagales bacterium | reverse complement strand
TGGTACGAAAACCTATGCTGAAAAGTTTGATGTCAAACCTATCGCCAGTGTTTAAATCGAATTTTCAGGCGTGGCCTTCGATAGTTTTTCCAGTTCGAGCATTTCGTCCCTCAGTCTGGCTGCTTCCATAAAATCCAGGTCTTTGGCAGCTTTTTCCATATTCTTTTTTGTTTTTTCTATTAGTTTTTCCAGCTCGGTTTTAGGCATGTACTGCACGATTGGGTCAGCGGCAATAGTGGCTTCTTCCTCAATGTAATACTTCTTGTGTGTCTTTTTCTTATCGGCTACTTTGGTCTGCCCCAAAATGGATTCCCTGGTTTTCTTGACGGTGACAGGAGTGATACCATGCTTCTTATTGTACTCCTGCTGAACACTTCTTCGCCTGTTTGTTTCATCGATGGCAACCTGCATGGAGTCCGTAATGGCATCTGCGTACATAATTACCCTGCCATCAACATTTCGCGCAGCACGACCAATTGTTTGTACCAATGAACGTTGGTTTCTTAAAAAGCCTTCTTTATCAGCATCCAGAATAGCAACAAGCGACACCTCCGGTAAATCAAGACCTTCCCTCAAGAGATTCACTCCAACCAATACATCAAAAATACCAAGTCGTAATTCTCTTAAGATCTCAACCCGGTCAAGTGTTTTTACCTCAGAATGAATATATCGACATTTTACCCCAGCCCTTTCCAAATATTTTGTCAACTCTTCAGCCATTCTTTTGGTCAAAGTAGTTACCAGAATTCGGTCGCCTTTTTTAACTGTTTCATCAATTTCTTCCAGCAGGTCATCAATTTGATTGAGGCTGGGTCGCACATCAATGACCGGATCCAGCAAGCCCGTTGGGCGGATCAATTGTTCAACAATTACTCCTTCGGATTTTCTCAGCTCATAGTCACCTGGTGTGGCACTTACATAGACTACCTGGTTGATCATCTGTTCAAATTCATTGAAAGTAAGCGGACGGTTATCCAATGCGGAAGGAAGCCTGAAACCAAAATCGACAAGGTTTACTTTTCTTGACCGGTCACCACCCCACATTGCACGTACCTGGGGAACGGTAACATGACTTTCATCAATGATCATTAAATAGTCATCGGGAAAATAATCGAGAAGGCAGAATGGCCTCGATCCGACATTTCTTCGGTCAAAATACCTGGAGTAATTTTCAATCCCATTGCAGTACCCCAATTCACGGATCATTTCCAGATCAAATTCAGTTCGTTCTTTAATGCGCTTGGCTTCTAAAAATCGCTTTTCTTTTTCAAAGAGATGGATCTGCTCTACAAGGTCATCTTGAATTTCCCTTATCGCCTGGTTGATCATTTCCTTACTGGTGACGAATAGATTAGCCGGGAAAATGGTAACAATCTTTTCATCACTTATCTTTCTTCCATCAATAGGGTCAATTCTCTGAATGGCTTCGATTTCATCGCCCCAAAAAATAAATCGCACCGCAAAATCCGCGTATGCCAGGAATACATCTACCGTGTCGCCCTGTACCCTGAAATTCCCTCTCTTAAATTCTGCAGTAGTTCTACTGTATAATATATCTACCAGACTATGTAAAAGCTGGTTGCGAGAGATGACATCCCCCTCCTGAACACGAACAACGTTTTTACCAAATTCATCGGGATTCCCGATACCATAAATACAGGATACAGAGGCGACCACAATAATATCCCTTCTGCCTGTAAGTAATTGCGATGAAGCGCTCAGTCGCAGCTTTTCAATTTCTTCATTGATGGAGAGGTCTTTTTCAATGTAAATATTGGTTGAGGGTATATAAGCTTCAGGTTGATAATAGTCATAATAGCTGATGAAATATTCCACCGCATTTTCCGGGAAAAAATTCTTTAATTCTCCATAAAGTTGTGCTGCCAGGGTTTTGTTATGGCTTAGGACAAGCGTTGGTTTTGAGGATTGCGCGATGACATTCGCCATTGTAAAGGTCTTTCCCGATCCCGTTACACCCAATAGTGTTTGAGCAGGTTCCTGGTTTTGAATGCCTTCAACCAATTGTGTAATTGCCTGAGGCTGATCTCCTGTTGGTTCGTACTCACTGATTATTTTGAAATCCATCGACTAGTTTTTGATGCTTAAATAAATATATGCTTCATTATATAATATCATAATGTCCCAAGCAATAAATTACTACTTTTAGGACACTAACCTGAAAACTATATACATGTATAATCTCATTTTGGTTCAGGCACTGGCAGAACTCGCTTATTCAATTGCTCTCGCTGATGGTGAATTACAGGAGGGGGAGAGGGAAGCATTTTTTGAATTGATGGAGACGGAATTTAAGGACGAATCCTGGTGGGGAAAGAACAGGTTCAAATTACTCGAACACAATGTTTCACCTAATATCGAGCACTCATATCGATTCGCCATGTTTGCCATTCAGACCAATAGAAGTGAATTTGATGCAATATTAAAGGAAAAATTTTTAAAGATCATTACCAAAGTTGCCAACTCGGTGAATGGATTGGATCCGGGAGAGAAAGAATTAATTGAGCGTTTCAAAAATGATATTAAGGATATTTAAGAGTTCCATATCTCCCAGGATTTTTCAGCTTGCAGGATCAGCATTTCCAGTCCGTTTTTAACTTTTGCTCCCATTTTATTTCCTTCCTTCATGAAGGAAGTTATTTCCGGATTATACACCAGATCATATAGGTAATGGTCGGTCGTTAGCCATTCATAGCTTAATTCAGGTTTGGAGTCAACTTCCGGATAGGTGCCAAGTGGTGAGCAATTAATGATGAGCTGATTGCTTTTCAGTATTTCTTGCTGGGAGTTTAATTCATCATAGGTTAGGTCTCCCTTTGTTTCGGACCTTGAAACGATCTTTAGAGGTATTGACAGGTCTTTCAATGCCTCTATGATAGCTCTGGAGGCACCCCCTGTTCCAAGTATCAATGCTCCTTCGATTTTGGATAGATCGGCCCAATTTTCAAGTGATTGTTTAAATCCATAGTAATCGGAATTGAAACCGATCCTTTTGCCATCCTGGTTGATTTTAACAACATTTACTGCACCTACTTTTTGAGCGCTTTCTTCGATTTCGTCCAGATAGGGAATGATATCAAGCTTGTAGGGGATGGTTACGTTAAAGCCTCTAATTCCATCTGTTTCAAACAGTTTTTCGACCTCCTGTATTGATGCTAATTCGTACAATTCATATTCTGCATCTATAATGTTTTCTTTCTTAAATTTCTCAGAAAAGTAGTTTTTAGAAAAGGAATGTTTTAATGTTTTACCTATCAGTCCAAATTTTCGATCAGGCATATTTCTTCGATTCTTTCAGGTAATTCGCTAGTTTTTCTAAAAAGACTACCAGAATGATCCCTAAAGCAAAAAAAAGTAAAGCTGATAAAACATGCGGGTCTTCTCCGACTTTTTTAAGATATTCTGTCGGCATAATGTTTTCCTGAAGAAACGGGACTTGCTCGCCTTTACTGTTTGTGCGAAAACTTAGGGTTTCTTTCCATGGCCAGATCTTGTACAATGAACCGAGCATGAACCCGGCAAGGATTGATATAGTAAGGTCGTGGTATTTGTGCAAAAACCAGGAAACAATCCTGACGAAGGATAAAAGACCTATGACACAACCTGCTGCAAAAGTTATGATGACGAAAAAATTCAAGTCTTTTAAAGCCCCAAGGATGTATTCATATTTACCGAGTATCAGTAAAATAAAACTACCGGAAATTCCTGGAAGGATCATGGCGCAAATAGCTATTGCTCCCGAAAAAAAGACAAAGATTGGGTTTTCTGGTGTTGTTGCAGGTGAGGAGGAAGTCAGTAGATAAGCTAGTACAAATCCAGCAACAGCAATTATTCCAACCGGCACTGACCATTTTTTTATCTTGTTAAATATCCATATGGATGAAATCAGGATCAGGCCAAAAAAGAATGACCAAATCTGAATGGGATATTCATTCAAGAAGAAATGAATCAGTCGGGCCAGCGATACCAGGCTTAGTATCACCCCACCAAAAACAGCTAACAGAAAATTGCCATTTATCGCCTTCCAAAAGGCACTGAATTTTCTGTTTAACAACAGTTTAAGGGTATCTATATTGATGGATTTCAAGGAGTCAATAAGCTCCTCATATATATCAGTGATAAATGCGATCGTCCCTCCTGAAACACCAGGTATAACATCTGCAACACCCATGCCCATCCCTTTGACAAAGAGCAATAGATAATCCTTGGCTTTTCTCATGTGAAAATTATTTGGGCTCTTGCTCTAAGTTTAGAAAATGGTCAAAAGTATCTCCACGAAGGCCAATCCGGATGGTTTCCAATGGAACAATTTCATTTGGTGAGATGTTGCCTAAATTGACGTTGCTGCCCAATAATTTGATGAACCACACTTGTTGCGCTTTCAATGGTGCTTCCCAGATGATCTTCTCAAAAGGAATTTTTGTCAGAATCTCTTCTACGAGACCCGACCTTACTTCCCCGGAAGATCGGAATAATCCTACATTTCCACTTTCACGGGCTTCGCCGATCACCTTCCATGCCCCTGCGTCCAGTTCTTCCTGCATCAGTTTAATCCACTTGTAGGGAGGAATGATCTTTTCTACATCTTTTGACCCAACCTCAGAAAGAACAGTGCCCCGGGCAGCCAGTTTGCGGATGTAATCGCATTTCAGATCATGTTCCAATTCGATGGATCCATCTGAAACTTCTGCAAATTCGATGTCGTATTTGTCAAGTGCTTTAACATAATCGTCAAATTGATTTCTGACAATAAATGCTTCAAATAGTGTCCCGCCAAAGTAAACAGGGATTTTATATTTCTTATAGACTTTGATCTTTTCTTTCAGATTAGGAGTGACAAATGATGTTCCCCATCCTAACTTTACAATGTCCACATACTCCGCACAAACACTCAGAAAGTCTTCCACTTCTCTTATACTTAAGCCTTTGTCCATAGCCATAGTATAGCCGACCTGACGTGGTTTTTTGCTCCTCTCAGGTAAATCTTTTAAAAAGTAGTTCATTTAATGGTTTTCTTTTCTATACTGATCAATGATTTTGAAAAGCGCCTTTTGAGTTTCAAGTTTAGGGAAAAATTCCAAAAGACTGATATGATTTTCAAAATTCAAAATTAATCCATTTTCTAAATATGCAAAGGCTTCCTTGTATTTGCCTGCAGCAATGAGGTATGCTGTGGCTCGATAGTAGAGTAGGGATTCTTCCGGATTTTCTTCAATAGAGGTAAGGACGATCGATAAAGCTTCTTCGTAATCACCCTGATCATAGTATAAATACGACCATTTTAGAGCAATATCGATATCTTCAGGATCCAATTCGTTGGCTTCTTCATAGGCGTCCAGGCTGGAAACAATATTTCCGGTTTGAAATTCTGCATCCGCTAGCGTTTTCCAGTAAACCGGATTTTCACTATTAATTTTTATTGCCTTGCTCAAAAAGTGAATAGCCTGATGCCATTTTTCCTGTTTACAAAAACAATAGCCTGCCCCAAACCAGGCATCATCATAGAAATTATCAAGCTTATACGACCGTTGATAATATTTTATGGCAAGATCATAATGTTGCAATTTTTCATAGGCGGCTGCCAGGCAACAATAAACTTCAGCGCTTGGTCCTTCTGAGTCGATCGTCTCGCGGAAACAATCGATGGCTTTTGAATATTGTTTCAGGTTCATGAATGAATTGCCAAGATTAAAATAGGCCGAGGCAAAGCTGTCATCAATTGCAATGGCGTATTCATATGATTCTACTGCCTTTTCGTATTGTTCAAGCTTATTATAAACAATGCCTAAATTGTACCATGCATATTGAGAGTAAGGATCCTGATCGATGAATTTTTTATAATAGGAAATGCTTTTTTCCAGCTGCTCAGTTACATCCAGGCAAAAAGCCAATTCGTATAAAGCATTTTCGTGATTAATGTTGAGTTGAATAGTTTTTTTGTAATAAACGATGGCATCATCATATTTTAGCAGATTCTGATAACATAAGCCGATTGAATAATAGATTTCTTCCAACTCGTCAGAAAACGGGATGGCTTGCAGATATGACTCAACAGCATCTTCATATTTTCCTGACGCAGATTGAATGTTGCCTTTCATGGTCAGGATATCGGGATCATTAGGTTGCATGAGAAGAGCATTATCCAGGAGATCAAGGCTTTCATCAATTTGATTCAGGTTGGATAAAACCTGCGCTTTTTCAAGTTTTAATTCAGTAGAAAACGGATATTGCTCGATGCCCAGGTTGCATGCATGCAACGCCTTTTTGTTATTTCCCTCTTCAATATAATAATCAATGATCTGCTCGAATTCTTCGATAGAGTAAAATGAAATACCTTCCGACTTAAGCTGTGATTCAAATGATTTGATGAGATGTTTGAGATTATCCTTTTTTCTATATTCTTCGCTGCTCATATAAAAATGCCTTTGGGATCAAACTTCCATGTGTAACCAAATATAAGATATTTCCATTTAGAAACTACTCAATTATAATATAAGTTAACGCCGAAAAAACCTATTGTTTTGTATGTTCTTAAACTCAATTGATTGATAACTTTTCGAGCGGATGGTTTTTTCAAGAGCGTCTACATGTCCGATGTTGTGGCAATCACTGCCTACAAAATCTACCCAACCATTCTCCACAATTTTTTCAGCAATTTTTTTGGCATGTTTGCCATAGTATCCTTGCAGAGAGGAAATATTTATCTGGAAAAGTATCTGCATATCCTTTAACTCATTTAGCAGATTTGAGTTTTGTGCGAGATAAAAATATCGTTCAGGATGCGCAAAAATGGGATTATAACCTTTCGTCATAAGCTCAAATAACACATCCTTTAGGAAGACCGGCGCATTGTAAAAAGAGGTTTCTACCAGAATATGGTTATCTCCAAAAGTGAGCATCTTCTCATTCCTGTCAAGCTTCTCTATAAAAAATTCATCAATGTGGTATTCTGCCCCGAGTTCAATTTCCATTGGGATCCTTTGCTCGTAAAGAAGTTTTTTTAGCTCATGAAAAGGCTCGGCCAGTGTGTCCCAGGAATTATCATAAAATTCCTTCATGATATGTGGGGTGGTTATAAGCTTTTTGTATCCCAGTGACAGGAATTTTTTTATAATGGTGATGGATTCTTCAAAATCTTTTACCCCGTCATCTACACCGGGAATTAGGTGAGAATGCATATCCACTTTCACTGGATTGATGAAACTTTTCCTTTTCTTCTTAAATAATTTGAACATTACAATCCTAAAAGACTTTTTATTTTAAATAATCCTGACTCCTTGACTTCTTCGTAGTAGCCATAGCTGTTTTTCCCATACCCGTAACCATAGCTCCCGGATTTTTTCACAGAGTTAAGAATAATACTTGGATTGTTAAAACGGTGGATTTGTGTGATTTTATTGATAGATCGAATAAAGGCTTTCTTAGAAAAGTCCGATCTGACCACAAATAATGGTATCGTGGCGATTTTCATCGCTGTAATTCCGTCTGTGACCAGTCCAACTGGCGGAGTGTCTATGATGATGATATCATATTTTAATTTTAGCTCTTCGATCATTTTGTCAAAATACTTTCCGGCAATTAATTCTGCTGGATTTGGTGGTATTGGACCTGAAGGAATATAATCAAGATTTTTCAAGTTGGTTTTAAGGATAGCATCCTTGGTTTCCGTTTTACCAATTAAAATTGTGCTTACACCTTCATTTGCGACATTGTCGTAGAATACCTTTTGCAACCTGGGTTTTCTCATATCAAGATCAATGATGACAACCCTACTTTTAAGCATACTGATTATTCCGCCCATATTGACCGAAACAAAAGTCTTCCCTTCCCCACTAATGGATGAAGTGATGCAAATAATGGGTTTTTGATTGTTGCCATTCATGAACTCCAGGTTAGTTCGCAATGACCGGAAGGCTTCACTCAACTCTGATCTTGGGTATTTATCAACCACCAATCGGTTTGGATCATTTTTATCATGACGATAAAGAGGTATAGTACCAATGACAGGCAGATGGGTCATATGTTCCAATTCTTTTTGACTGGAAACTTTGTTATGGATCAGGTATTTTATCCCTATAAAGAAAAGGCTAATGATCAGGCCAATAATCGCACCAATTCCAATATAAAGAAATGAATTCGGCGAAATCGGTTTGCCCGGAATACTGGCTGGGGAAAGAATTTTGTAATCCGCAGTAGTTCCCGCTTGCGCCAATTCAAATGCCGCTTTGTTTTTGATCAATGACAGATAAAATTCTTCATAGAGGTTGTAATATCTTTCCGTTTTGCTGTATTCCGTCTTCTTGGATGGCATTGCAACGAAATCTTCTTCTAATTCCGCACGGCTTTTGTTCAGATCTGCCAGTTCCTGCCTCAGACTGGAATGGTAATCATCCAAATAAAGGGCGAGCCTTTCTGCTATATAATTGAGTTGATTATTGGTTTTTTGAATAACATAAGTGTTGGGTTTGTATGACTCCTCCAGCTGGTTTTTGCGATTGACCAATTCTTCGTAGGAGTTGATCTCTTTTTTTAAATCAGGAGGGAGAAGGCTTAATTCAAATGGTCCTATCGCGAATATTTCTTTATCAGCAATCTTCTCGTTGACGGAATTTATTGTCTGAATTTTTCTCTGAAGGGCATATTTTTGAGAGTCCAGGTGTTCTAGCTGGAGAATCGTTTTGGAAAGATTTTCATCAAAATTAGTAGTCTTGTGTCGGATCGTAAAATCTTCAAAATAGGTTTCTATTTCATTTAGCTTTTCTTCTGTGGTTTCTAATTGTTCGTTTAGAAAGCGGATCTTTTGCTCCGTCTCTTTGTTTTTTTCCTGCTGAGAATAGTAGAGATAGAGGGTATCCAGAGCTTCAACAATATCGTGCGCCTTTGTTTTATTATTATCCTGAAATGAAAGCGTGATGGTATTGGCTTTGAAATCAAGCGGTTGTACAGTAACGTTCTTGGAAAGGTAATTAACTAAAGCATCATGACTATTGATCCGGAAGAAATAATACACGTTATCGTTCCTGGGATCGTAATTCTCAGTTAGGGTAATAAAAAAGTTGAAATAATCTGTTTTAACCGTATCCCCGAATTCATAGATTTTTTCAAAAAATCTTCCATTTGGTTCAGTGAATTTTAATCGAAATTCTTTTTCATTTAAGATGTCCAATTCAAAATTCCGGTCAGGCACAAAGTCGCTAAGTATTTTATAGCTTACTTCAAATGGATTGTTTTTATATCTCTCATTATTCAGGATATCACCAACAGCATAGTAGCTCACATCCTGGTCAATTTCATTCGCCACCTTGCCCAAAAACAAGTTGGATTTTAGAAGCTCGATTTCTTTAGAGATATTGTAGATATCGTCTTCAAAGCTTTTGAATCCAAAAACACTTGCTTCACTTTTAACAGATAATTGAAGAACCGAAGATGATTCGAAAGTTTCGGGAGTGTACCGGACAAATAAGTATGCAATAAATACACACATTGCCATGATCACGACCACCCATTTCAGGTTTTTTCGAATGATGCCAAGAAATTTCTCAACATCCAGGCTGTTGATATCCTCTTCCACTCCTGCAGGTGGTTGATTAATATTTTTATATACACCATTCTCTCCAGCCATACTATAATGTTCTGATAAGAACAACCATTGAAACTAAACTTGTTACGGTAGCCAATACGAGTGTAAAATCCCTTAAGGTTTCCGTTACAACTTTCCGGTGTGGTTCTACATATACAATGTCACCAGGCTCGATCGGCACAATGCTCTGTGTCATACCCTTAATGGTCGATAGGTCTACCAGGTAAACCTCAGGTTGATGCAGATCACCCCTGATTATTCGGATATTTTGGGCTTTGCTGTCTTCATTTATCCCGCCAGCCAATGCCAGAACTTCCAGCAAATTGATCTTTTCATCCTGTAAATAAACGATCTGTCCACCTACACCTCCCAAAACGATCACTCTTTTGTTGGAGTATTTTAAATTTACAAAAGGTTCGGAATAAAATTCAGAATATCTTTCCTGTAAATAAGTTTCCGCCTCATCAATGGTCATCCCAACCAGCTTAACATGGCCCAACAATGGTAGCTTAATCGTGCTATCCTGCAACACCCTAAATTCATTATATCTTTGTTGCTGATTGTTGTTGTTCATATTATTATTCCCCTGGTTTCTTAGCTCAAAATCAGGATCAATAATGCGTTCTCCGTTGTGGGTAAATACATTTAATTCGAGGATGTCATTCGGGCTGATCACATAGTTTCTTTCAATCTGGTTGACAGCAATTTTAAAGTTGGTCAGGTCGTCTTCATCATACCGGAACATATAATTCTGCTTATACGACTTGCAGGACATAACAGCCCCGGCGCATAACAAAAAGGTAAACAGCTTAAAAAATAAATGCCTGATCATTTGTATACAATAAAGCTCTGTTACTCAATATTATTCAAAAATTCTTGAAAAGTTTGTAATCTTTGATCTTTTTCAGAAACGATTGGATGTTTCACTTCCCAATCGATACCTAAATCGGGATCATTCCATAGAATACCTGAATCAGAATCTTTGTGATAAAGCCGTGTGCATTTATAAAAGAAAATGGAATCTTCCAACGTCAGAAATCCATGAGCGAATCCTTCGGGTATGTATAGAAAGTTATTTTTCTTCGAATCGAGGATGTATTTAAATTTTTTACCAAAAGTTGGAGAATTCTTCCTTATGTCTACTACTACATCGAGCACCTTCCCGGTAATTGCCCGGACTAATTTTCCCTGCTGATGAGGCTTCAATTGAAAATGAAGCCCCCTGAGAACATGCTTAGAGGAAAAAGACTGGTTGTCCTGGACAAAATTTACGTTCAGGCCAAATTCTTTAAACTTTTGTAGATTGTATGATTCGAAGAAATAACCGCGGGAGTCATTGTAGATATCAGGTTCCATTGCCAGAAGGCCATCAAAACCCGTTTCAATAATCTTCATGTACTATTTTAAGTTATTGATTGATTGCAAATATGTATTGATAACGATCTTTTCGTCAAAATTATCTTCCACATTTTTCCGACTGTTTTTACCAAGCTGATCGATCTCAACCTTAGATAAGTTTAGGACCTTCTCCATTTGGATGGCAAGATCCTGACCATCTTTCAATTTGCAAAGGAAACCGTTAAAGTTATGTTTTACGACATTGTTACATCCCGGAACATTTGTAGCGATCAGGGGTTTTGCCATGCTTGCCGCTTCAAGAAGTGTCTTGGGCGTTCCTTCTCTATAGGAGGGTAGTACAACGCAATCAGAATGGGAGATAGCTTTCCGTACGTCGCCAGTTGTTCCCAAATACTCTATCATCCCGTCATTGATCCACTTGTCAATAATTTCTTTCGGGATACCCCTCCTGTGCTTCTCATCGATTGCACCAAGTATCTGAAAATTCGCATCCACACCCTCTTCTTTTAGTTTTTTAATGGCATCAATGTACTCGACAATTCCTTTGTCATAGATCAGCCGGGATATCAAGAGAAAGGTAAATTTCTGATTGTTTTCGTTTTTTCTGGGCTTAAATTTTTCCAGGTCAATACCGGAACCAGGCACAACATCGCAGACTTTTTCATCGACTATTTTCTTTCTTCGAAATAAAGTCAGGTCATCATTGTTCTGGAAAAAGATTCTTTTTGGAAAGCGGAAGGCAAACCGATACAGTTTAATGGCAATAAAAGATGCAAAATTTTTGTCAAGGAAAACCGTGCCCAATCCACATACGTTATTAATAACCGGAATCTTCAAAAGTGAAGCGGCTATTGTTCCGTAAATATTGGGTTTGATGGTATAGTGCAGAATTACATCAGGTTTAATTTTCCTGTATTTGAAAAATAGTTCGGCGGTCAACAGAAAATCCTTGATCGGATTGACGCCCCTGCTATCCATTCTGACATGGTGGTGCTTGCATCCCAAACGGGTTAATTTAGAGCTGTATCGGTCGTTGGGAGCAATTGTGATAACCTCATGTCCGTTCCTAATTAAAGCCTCCACTAAACCTTTTCTGAAATTATAAATATTCCAGGAGGTATTTAAAACAATCGCTATTCTCATTTAAATCATAGGTTCCGCTAAAATAAATAAAAAAATTCAGCAAACTAGTATTAGAATTAATTATTGAAATTATTATTAAATAACTTTGTCGATTCAATAGTAAGCGATTGAGGGATCATAAGTTTTTGAATGGAGAATATTATCAGTACGAAAGTAAAAAATGAAAAAGCGGTTCTGGTTGCAATTGTCAGCCATCAGCAACCAGCTGAAAAAACGCAGGAATATTTAGACGAATTAGAATTTCTTGCCAAGACGCTGGGAGTTGAAACGAAAAAATCATTTATACAAAAAATTGATAAACCTGACCCCAGGTTTTTTGTTGGAAAGGGGAAAGTAGAGGAAGTAGGCGAATATGTAAAAGCCAATGACATCGAACTGGCCATATTTGATGATGATCTAAGCCCTTCTCAACTGCGAAATCTTGAAAAAACATTGAAATGCAGAATTTATGACCGGAGTCTCCTGATCCTCGAGATTTTCTTAAAGAGGGCTCAAACATCTCAGGCTAAAACTCAAGTCGAACTGGCAAGATACCAATACCTAATGCCACGTCTGACAAGGATGTGGACGCACCTTGAGCGACAAAGAGGTGGTACCGGCACCAGGGGAGGAGCCGGAGAGAAGGAGATAGAGACTGACCGACGGGTAATCCGCGACCAGATCTCCGTTTTGAAAAAGCGATTGGAAAAGATCGACAAACAAACCATGACCCAGCGAAAATCCCGGTCAAACGTTGTGCGGGTAGCATTGGTAGGCTATACGAATGTGGGCAAGTCCACCCTAATGAATTTATTAGCAAAATCGAAAGTTCACGCTGAGGATAAATTGTTCGCAACCGTTGATGCGACTGTGAGAAAAGTTGTGATTGATAATATTCCTTTTTTGCTGTCTGATACGGTTGGCTTTATCAGGAAACTACCACACCACCTTATCGAATCTTTTAAGTCCACTTTGAATGAAGTCATTGAGAGTGACATACTATTGCATGTAGTCGATGTGTCTCATCCGGCTTATCACGATCATATTGATGTTGTGCAAAATACCCTGACAGATATAGGTGCTTCCGACAAGCCGACAATATATGTCTACAACAAAATTGATCAGCTAAATGCAGAGGAATCGGAAGAAGAACATATTTCCCTAAATGGAAAAATGTTTAATGGAAATTCCGGGAAGGTATATGTTTCGGCAAAGAAAAAACTGAATATTTCGGAATTGCGGGAAAAACTTGTTGAAGAAGTGAAGAAGAGACACTTTGCGATTTTCCCCAATTACTTGAAAAATGAAACATATTAATTATTTTTGCCCTCCCAAACGGGGGATGTGGTTGTAAATCACAAAATCATTCAATCAACAAATCACTAAATATTCTGGCCTCGTAGTTCAATGGATAGAATAGGAGTTTCCTAAACTCTAGATCTAGGTTCGATTCCTAGCGAGGCTACTACTTTCAGTAAATAAAAAAAAGCTGCTTCCACGAAAGCAGCTTTTTTAACCTTAACTAACTAAAAAAATCTGGATTATCATCTTCCGCGATTACTACTCAAAGTAGCCCTTGCGGAAGAATTCCCTGCACTATTATCACTATTGCTTCTGCTATTGCTTGATCTTACCATGCTTTTGGAAGTACTATTTTTAGCAACACTGTAATCTCTTCTGGTGTTTCCATTATTCGATCCGGATATTTTTGGTGAACTACTTCTGCCATTATTTTTTGTTTGTCCATAATGGTATCCATTATTACTCTTTGTTCTTTCCTTGTATTGGCCGTAGTGATTTCCATTATTGCCTTTTGATTTATTCTTCGATTGACCGTAATGGTTTCCATTATTGCTCTTAGACCGGTCAACATACTTGCCATACCTGTTGTCGTTTCTTTTAATTTCACCATTGTGGCTGGATGGTCGGTCAGGATAATGTCCATACCGACGAGCATCATTTTTTTGATGAACATGGTTTTTGTGATTTTTAGTTGCTACATAATGATGATCACTATAGCTCACATTATTCTTATAGTGATGATAGGTCACTTGATGATTGTGATGGTGGAAATGGTTGTAGTAATATACCGTATGATGTCCGTAATGATGGTATGGCCTGAAATACGGTGAATTAAAGTTGTGTATCCACACATGATGAGCCGGAAAACTTGAATACACGATTCTATTGCTTACATACCCGTATGGATCTATTGACAATTCAACAAAAGTGTTTCCTGTACGAAGGAATAAATTATAGGTCAAATACCCGTTGATATGGTAACTTCTGGCATTAATGATCCTGCTACCGTAATAACGATTTGTAACTACTGTAGACACATAAGTAGGTAAATACCATTCACCGTAAGAATAAGTAGTAGTTGTATAATAAGATTGGGCTTTTGCTTCTAAGGTTGTAATTAAGGCTGCTCCAGCGATAACTAAAAAAATCAAAATCTTTTTCATCGTTTTAAATTTTTGACTCAACAGGAAGAACTCAATATTCGAGCCAAAAAAATTAAAACACTGTATATCAGATGTTTATGTATGGAGAATGTTCTTAAAAGCCATTAGTCAAAAATTACAAATGAAACACCTTGAAAAATAATAAATCTATCTATCTGGAAAAGGAAAGTGTTTTATTGCTGTTTTCCAGCAGGTTCTTGACCGTACTGATTTCCATGAAAGATGCACCGATATTTACCCCAAAATTTCCGGCGATTACCACGACTCTGTCTTCTTCCGAAATGTTGGATTTATTCATTAGACGTTTGAGGCCATCCAAAATAAAATCTTCCCGTGATTTACTGCCTTCCATATAGTTAGCATATACCCCATATGACAACGCGAGTTCCCTCATAACTCTTTTGTTGTAGCATTGTGCAAAAACAATACAGTTGCCTCTGTATGCAGCAATCGCTTTAATCGTCCTTCCGGTAGTTGAATCAGCGAGGATGGCCTTGGTTCCCAATTGCTGATGGGCTCTTACGGCACTATATCCCAGAAATGTAATGATATCGTTCTTTACATCTTGTACCGCCATAGGTTTGCTCACATTTTGTACCTTGGCTGCCTCTACTTCCATGGCAATGCTCGTCATCACTTGAACGGCTTTTATTGGAAATTCCCCATAGGCAGTTTCTCCACTGAGCATAACAGCATCTGTTCCATCATATATCGCGTTGGCCACATCACTGATCTCAGCTCTTGTAGGTCGCGGATGGTGAATCATGGAATGCAACATCTGGGTTGCTGTAATGACAGGTTTTCCCTTGGAAACGCATTTATCAATCAGCATTTTCTGAATGATGGGAATGCGATGCTGCGGAACTTCAACAGCAAGGTCACCCCGTGCAATCATTACTCCATAAACATGGTCCAGGATCTCATCAATATTATCGACGCCATCCTGGTTTTCTATTTTTGCAATGATCTTAATATCGCTTCCTCTTTCATCCAGGATTTTCTGAACAGCGATGGCATCGTCTTTATTCCTTACAAAAGAATGTGCAATAAAGTCCAGATCTTGGTCTACGGCAAAGTGGATGTAATCAATATCCTTTTGACTTAATGCAGGTAATTTTACGTGAACAGAAGGAATATTTACACTTTTCCGTCCTTCGATGATACCATCATTTTCAACCTTGCAAAGTAATTTATCTTCCTCTTTCCCTTTGATTTTAAGTGCGATGGCCCCGTCATCTATAAGGACCATGCTTCCTACGGGAACGTCTTCAACGAAACCCTGATAGTTGACACAAATACAATCCCTTGTAGTAACTTTGTCTGGATCTCCCTTTATAAAAATTTCATCTCCGTATGTAACATTAATGGGTTCGACTGCCTTGGTTGTCCTGATTTCCGGTCCTTTCGTGTCTAGCAGTAGAGCAATTCTTTCTGAAACTTGTCTTACATTTTTAATAACCTTGAGGGTGTCTTCATGAGTCTGATGTGCTGTGTTTAACCGGACAACGTTTACTCCGGCCTCTCTCAATTTTTTTATAAAACTCACATCACAGTTCCTGTCAGAAATTGTCGCAACAATCTTGGTCTTTTTTCTCATTTAAAGGTAAGGTTAATTAAGTCCTCAAAATTAGGAAGAAATGCGAATCATCAGTCATTTAATCTTCAATTTTGTATTAAGGTAAAGTTACCTGAAGGACTCGCCTGATTCCTGTTTATTTTAAGTCGGGTATTTTTTCGGCCAGCAATTTTGCTTTTTCTGTAATTAAATCAAATTTTTCCTCCAAATAATCTTTGTTGGAAAATAAGGCTGAACTGATTCCAACAGCTTTAGCCCCGGAATCAAACCATTCATGAATATTATTTTCGTTGACACCTCCAGTTGGCATTAATGGAATTTCGGGCAAGGGGACATTCACGTTTTTGATATACTTTGGTCCCATCGTATCTGCGGGAAACACCTTTACCAATGTTGCTCCGGCTTTGTATGCTTCAAATATCTCCGTAGGGCTGAAAGCTCCCATACACACCGGGACTTTAAACCTCTTGGCATATTTAAGCACCTTGAATTCCGATATCGGGGTGACAATGAACTTTGCCCCGGCGCTTATGCTTCTTTTTGCTTCTTTAACTGAAGTTACCGTTCCGACACCCAAAAAGACTTCATCGCCAAATTTTTTATCTACCCTTTTGATGGCTTCGTAAGCATTAGGTGTATTGAGCGAAATTTCTATTGTATGAATTCCTCCCTCTAAAATGGCTTGAACCAGTTTGAGGATATTTTGGGTATGATCAACCCGGATGATCCCTATAATTTTGGATTGTAAGAGTCTTTTCTTTTGTTCCGGATAAGATATTTGAATGGGCATGAGCTTAAATTGGCGATTTTTAAGCGCTAATTTATCAGTCAATTTTACTTAATCAGCTATTCTTTAAAAGTATTTTTGACAAAAAAATAGAATTTATCTTTCGATCTGTTCATTAGGAACCTAACCCTACAATATTATCTATACCTGTTCCAATTCGTTTACAATTCCAACATTAAGGTCATGGATACCAACCCGGCTGGTCTTTCTTTTGTATTTGTGGTAAAAATAGATCATGGAAGAGGAGGTAAGGATCATGCCAACCAGGCTTACCATGATGCTACCAGATTTAAAAAATGCCAACCAGCTGATATCTGGAAAACTGAAGTTTTTGTAAAACAAAACACCAACACTCCCTAAATACCCAAAGGAATCGGCCAGGTAAATCAAAAAACCAACATTGGCAGCTGATTTAAATGCTGCGATCATCCTTTCAAATAATATGCTGTTGAATGGCACATAACCGGCATATAAGCCCAATCCGACCAAAGTTATCCAAACAATAGGGCTGATGACTGATGCTTCAAATAAAAAAGTACTTGCTCCAATTAAAAAGAATCCAAGAATAATGATGAAGTGATTGACCATCAATGCCTTAAAATTATTCCTGATCAGGATCATCAACCCGATTCCAACCAAAACGACAAATGAAATAGGGATTTCGGTTAGGGTAAAAATTTCCGCGGATGAGCCATAGCCCAGTGAATTCCATATTTCCGCTGCAAAATTATCCCGGAAATCCCGGAAGGCGGTTAAAACCATGTAAGCAACGATCAAAAGGATCAACCCCAGGCTAAAACTTTTAAACATTTTCCATCTTTCACTTCCCGACATAGGTTTTCGTTCGGTCCGTTCGGCCAGGTCTTCCGGGTTTGGATTAGGGATCTGATCGAGCAGAAAGACAAAAAGCAATAGAGGTAAAACAAATATCAATCCAGTAAAAGAGGGCATCCAGAATTCTGAAACGCCAAAATCCAGAATCAGCCATTTTCCCACACTCTTCACAAACCCGGAAGAAAAGATAAAGCTGACACATAACCCCGCTCCCAGCAATTCAGTAGTTTTTCTTCCTTCCAGGTAGCTGAAAACCACTCCCCAGATCATGCCCAGAGGGATACCATTGATAAACAGGAAAATAATGTTCCAGGGTGGAGGCACCAAAGCGAATAAAAGCAGGGATGCTTCAGCGATGAAAATAAAAAACAGGATATACCTGCTTCTGTTGCTGTTTTTTTGTTCGGATATGATCTTGATCCCTAAAAATTTTGACAACGTGTAACCAAGTACCTGCGCGGTAATGAGAAGGATTTTGTAATCGATTTGAAAGAAGCTCATATCCTGAAAGGTTGCAACGGCAAATGGTTTTCTGAAGGCATACATGCAGAAATACGTACAAAAGGCAGCAATCATGGTGTACAGACAGAAGACAAACCTGTTCGATTGTTCCAACCAACTGCGGATATTGTTTTGAGTTTTGAAATGTGAATTGCCTGTTTCCAACCGAATCATGGATTATCCGGCAAATCACAGATTTTTTCTCTTTGATGAGAAAAATCGACAGTTAAGGTTTATTTAAATTGATGTTAATAGGGGTTGGCAGTTAATTTATTGAAAAACAATGTTTTGTATTGTTTTTCATTTGTTTTTCACGGAAAAGAACAGTGAACGAAAATCCAGTGTGAATGGGATATTATCTGGGTTAAAGTTTTATTAAATGAATCTGCTCCTATTCCCTTTTTAAATCCATTGATCCAACTTGCAAATCGAATGGAAAACTTTGATTTGCCCGAAAATCCGTATCTGTTGCTAACTCCTGGTCCGCTCAGCACAAGCGTCTCGGTTAGGAAAGCGATGTTCCGCGATTGGTGTACCTGGGATTCTGATTATAATCAGCTGATTCAGGAAATACGAAGAAAGTTGGTTGCACTGTCAACTGACAAAAAAGGATATTCGTCCGTCCTGATGCAGGGAAGCGGAACGTTTAGTGTAGAATCTGTCATTGGAAGCGCCGTTCCGGAAGATGGTTGTCTACTCGTGTTGGTGAATGGTGCTTACGGCCAACGGATGGCTACTATTGCCACCAAACTTAGGATCAATCACCTAGTCCTTGATTTTGGAGAAATAAATCCAATTGACCCGGAAAAATTAGAAAAACAACTTCTTCTGAATCCTGAGATCACACACGTCGCAATGGTCCATTGTGAAACCACAACCGGGATGTTGAATGAAATTGCCCTGGTTGCTACCTTGGCAAAGGCCAAAGGGAAAGTTTTTATTCTTGATACGATGAGCAGTTTTGGTGGAATTCAAATGGACCTGGACGAGTTGGGAATAGATTTTCTGATTTCCTCGGCCAACAAATGCATTCAGGGTGTACCGGGATTTGGATTTGTTATTGCCGCGCAGGAGTCGTTCGAACAATGCAAGGACATTGCCAGATCGCATTCGCTCGATCTATATGATCAGTGGAAAACAATGGAAAACAACAATGGTAAGTGGAGGTTTACATCACCCACACATACAGTTAGGGCTTTTCACCAGGCGCTGATTGAACTCGAGGAAGAAGGCGGGGTTGCCACGCGGTTCAAACGATACAAAAAGAATCAAAAATTGTTGCGAAAGGGCATGGAGTCATTAGGCTTTTCCTGCCTGCTACCTAAAAATTTGCAATCACCTTTTATTACTTCCTTTATATTCCCGGATGATCCTGAATTTCGCTTTGATAAATTCTATCAGTTATTGAAAAAGCGTGGATTTGTGATCTATCCTGGAAAAATCACTACAACCGATACGTTCCGCATCGGAAATATTGGTGAAGTATACGAAACGGATATCTACCGTCTCCTGGAAGCTATTGAAGGATCAATTTACTGGAAAAAAAATGTCGATAAAGTTAGTAGTATTTGATATGGCCGGAACGACGGTCGAGGATCGTGATTTTGTTCACCAGGCATTGATGGATGCATTGGCGGATGAAAATGTCATGGTCACAAGGGACGATGTCAACGAAGTAATGGGGTATCCGAAGCCCGTTGCCATTGCCAGGTTGCTCAATGATCATAATTCAGGTGATCATCAGCCTGACGAACCCTATGTCATGCAGATTCATGACAATTTCGTCAATAGAATGATCCGATTTTACCAGGAAGACCCGGCTGTGAAATCCAAAAAAGGGGCTGAGGAAACATTTGCAAAATTGAAGGAAAAGGGGATCAAGGTTGCCCTCGATACCGGGTTTGACCGACAGATAGCTAATGCCATTTTGAAAAGGCTTGGCTGGGAAAACGGAATGATCGATTTGAGTGTAGCCAGCGATGAGGTCGATCATGGCAGGCCCTATCCCGACATGATTTTCAAGGCCATGGAACTGGCGAATATTCCGGATGCAGAAATGGTCATGAAAATAGGAGACACCCTTTCTGACCTGCAGGAAGGCAAAGCTGCAGGGTGCCGATATGTAGTCGGCGTCACAACAGGCGCCTTTAAGCGCGAAGAATTGATGAACGAATATCATACCCACCTGATTGAAGAGTTGCCTGAGGTTTTGGAAATTGTTTGAGGGGTTGAAGGTTGGTGAGTTACAGGTTGTGGGATGACAAATCCATGAACCAATAAAATTACAAGCACCCAAATCCATAACTCGCAACAAGAACTCAGGCAACCAGCCACCACCCCATATTACCAATATTATCCCTATATTAAGTTTTAGTTAAATGTTACCGATGTGTTATCGTAATGTTACTTAATCGAGAATTTATTCTTACATTAAGTAACAAAAAGGTAACACATGAAGGGAAGGGCACTCACAACTATCGGATTAATCATACTTTGTATCACCACTTTATCTGCAAAAGAAACCTGGTATGATGGGGTGATTATTTTAAACGATAACCAGGTACTGACAGGTAAAATTTCACACCATGAGGATGAGGATTTGATCCAACTCAAACAAGACGATAAAATTTTCTGCTTTTCTGCATATCAGGTTACTTCATTTAATTATTATGACACTTCTTTGGATGCCATAAGGAGGTTTTTATCAATTCCTTATGAGGATGAATATCATCGTTTTGCCGATCTCTTTTTTGAATTGATTATAGATGATGAGGTGTCTCTTTTGAGAAAGAAAAATCCATATGGTTATAGCACTGATTTTCAAACTGCAAACACAAGTTATGATCAGTCGTCTCACAAAAATGACTATGATTATTTCTTCGAATATAAGGGAAAAGTCATTCCTTCTAACAGATTTAAGAAAGATCTAAAACCTTTGCTTAACCTGACATTGGAAAATGAAATTTCCGGATTTATCAAAGACAATGGATTGAGCATCCATCGCACCTACGATCAGGTGTTGATCGTACGATTTTTTAACAAGATGACAGAAGAACGATCCGATCAATTTTTAACATCATTTTAACAGATAAAATCAACGGTATTTTTCAGGTTAACAATTTCTTCAAACCGACAATTTGGTTGAATTTTCCTTTTTCCAACCAATTGTGCTGATAATTCGTCCTACCGGGACTTCAGGGCCATCTATGATTTTATTCAAAGTACTTCAAAACTTAAAATTCGCAAACATCCGGTAACTTTTAATTAAATAATTGATAAACCTCATCTCTGGCTAATAATAAATGAATAGTGAATTTTTGCGGTGAAATTGATGTCAAGAAAAAAGCCGAAAATGCTGCAACATTTCCGGCTGATAATTAAGCATTTAACTGATTCTCGAAACCAATTAAACTTAATACTGTATGAAAAAAAACGACTCCAGATTTAGGAATGTTGTTCGTCAAACGACAATTCTTATTTTTCTCCTGTGCCTGACTTTTTCAGTCCAGGCTCAGCAACGATCAGTAAGTGGTGTTATTACCGCTGCTGAAGACAACACCGCTCTGCCGGGGGTGAATGTATTTCTTAAAGGAACTGCCAGTGGAACTGTTTCAGATGTAAATGGAAATTATTCTATCAACATTCCGGAAGGGACAGCTGACCCTACATTGGTCTTTTCCTACATCGGTTATGCCACACGTGAAGTCCTTGTTGAAAACCAATCGCAAATTTCACTTACTCTTTCAGTAGACACCAAAACGCTGGAAGATGTGGTTGTTACTGCTTTAGGTGTAGAAAGGGAAACAAAGGCATTGGGATATGCCACACAGTCTGTTGAAGGCCGCGAGCTGACCCAGGCAAGAGAAACGAACCTGGTAAGTTCATTGGCAGGAAAAGTAGCCGGTGTACAAGTAGTAAACAGCGGAACTACGATCGGAGGGTCATCGAGGGTAACCATAAGGGGTGAGTCTTCACTCGATATCAATGCAAACCAGCCATTGTTCGTTGTGGATGGTATTCCCATTAGCAATGAGGTGGTAGGTGCTGCTGGTACAGGAACACTTGAGGTTGACTATGGAAATTCTGCCGGTGAGATCAATCCGGATGATATTGCTTCCATTAACGTGTTAAAAGGTCCGGCGGCGGCGGCTCTTTACGGATCAAGGGCTGCCAACGGAGCGATCATTATTACCACTAAAAAAGGTAAAGGTCAACGAGGCCTCGGTATTAGTGTGAATAGTAATGTGACTTTCGAAAATCCATTAAAAATGCCTGAATGGCAGGATGTTTACGGACAAGGAAACAATGGCCAGTTTGAATTCGTCGATGGCTCAGGATCGGGTATTGCCGATGGTGTGGATGAAAGCTGGGGGCCAAGAATGGATGGCCAGCTTATCCCGCAATTTGACTCTCCTCGTGATGTTCCTGGATTTCGTGGTGGTGACCTGAACGCTCCGGAAGGTAGTACCATTACGCCAACACCTTGGACTACCAGTCCGGACAACATCGACTACTTTTTCGAAACTGGTGTGACCTTCACCAATAACATAGCCATTTCAGCTGCTAATGATTTTGGTAATGTCCGGTTGAGCTGGACCAATCTCAATCAGAATGGAATTCTTCCAAATACCAATCTTGACAGGAATACGATTTCACTGAGCGGTGGGATTGATATCATGGAAAAGCTCCATATCAATTCTTCTGTAAATTTCATCAACAATCAAAGTGATAATCGACCTGCTATCAGTTATGGAACAGAGAGCATCATGTACCTGTGGATTTGGTATGGTCGTCAGATCAATACCGGAAACCTGAGGGATTACTGGATGCCAGGCCTTGAAGGGGTTCAACAATTCAATTACAACTACAATTACCACGACAACCCTTATTTTACCATGTATGAAAATACAAATGGTCAGAATAAGAACAGGCTTTTTGGAAACATTTCGGTCACCTATGACTTTACTGAAAACCTTAGCCTGATGCTGAGAACAGGGATGGATTATTATGATGAGTTAAGGGATAAGAAAAGGGCATTCAGCACCCAGCGATTCCCACTTGGTATGTACAGGGAAGATGACATCTTTTTCATGGAAAGAAACTCTGATTTTCTGCTCTCTTATACCAACAATTCCTCGGATGTTTGGGGCTTTAATGTTTCCATTGGTGGCAACCAGATGAAGCAGATCCAGGATTTTCAGCAGACTGTGGCACCTCAGTTGCTGATCCCGGAAATCTATAACTTCTCCAACTCCGCGGTTCAATTGCAGGTCACTGAAATTAATAATGAAAAGCGGATTAATAGCTTATATGGATACGCACAATTTTCCTACAAAAACATGCTATTCCTGGATGTGACTGGAAGAAATGATTGGTCAAGTACACTTCCGGAGGATAACAATTCTTATTTCTACCCATCGGTTGCTCTAAGTGGTGTTATATCGGATATGATCCAGCTACCGAATGCCATTGCTTTTGCAAAAGTAAGGGCTGCCTTTGCTGAAGTTGGAAATGACACAGATCCTTACCAGCTATTGAATGTTTACGAACCGGAAACGGCATTTGGCAACAACCAGGCAAAACGGGAATCATCTGTGTTGAAAAATCCGGAGTTGAAGCCTGAGAGAACACAATCAATGGAAATTGGTGCTGATATCCGGTTTTTCAATAATCGCCTTGGAATAGATTTTACTTATTATCAGAACAATACCAAAGATCAGATCTTACCCATTACACTTGATATTTCTACGGGTTATTCAGCCAGGATCATCAATGCCGGTAAAATCAAGAACTACGGAATTGAGTTGATGTTGACGGGTAGTCCGTTGGTTAAGGAAAATGGCTTGAAGTGGGATGTTAGTATCAATTTCAATCGAAACAGAAGTGAAGTAGTTGAGCTGGCTGAAGGTATCGAGGCGTACACTTTGACAGAAAGAAATGGTGCGTATACTCAAGCGCGTGTAGGCGAGCAAATGGGCGCTATTTATGGGGTTGGTTTTGCAAGGGTAGAGGATGAAAGTAGCCCTTACTACGGACAAATTATCCATTCGGCTGAAGGAACTCCTTTGAGAGGTTCTGATTTGGAATACCAGGGAAATTACAATCCTGACTGGATGATGGGCATCCAGAACATGTTCAATTACAAAGGACTTAATTTTAGCTTCCTGTTTGATATTCGTGAAGGTGGTATCGTTGTTTCCAGAACGAAAACCATCGGAAGCACTTCCGGACAGTTGGAAGAGACTCTTTACGGACGACCTAATGGATATGACCTGGACCTTCCTGAAAATGGAATTGTCAGCCCGGGTGTAATTGAAACGAGCGAAGGAAATTATGTTCCAAATGACATAAAGATTTCATCAAGGGATTGGCATAACAGGTATTATGAAAGGAACAATGTCGAAGCAGCCAAATACGATGCATCTTACGTAAAGCTGAGGGAAGTCAGGTTAGGTTACACTTTCCCGAACAAACTTTTCGGCAGCACACCATTCAGGAATGTGAATTTTTCCATTGTAGGCAGAAACCTTGCCTTATGGACAGAAAACCCACATTTCGATCCTGATATCATGTCAATGAGTGGCGGAACATTACAGCCTGGAATTGAAAACATGGCTTACCCTTCTACCAGAAGTTTTGGCTTTAACTTAAGTTTTAACCTGTAACCCTTAAATCATTAAAAAAATGAAGATCAATAAACTAGTTCATATAATTGTCTTTTCTTTTTGCATGGTCCTGGCAGGCGCATGTACGGAAGATTTTGAAGACATCAATAAAAACCCAAATAATCCTGAAGAGGTTCCTGCTTCTTTGCTTTTACCTACCGTGATAAAAAACCCGGTAAGTGAAATCGCGAGCCTGGCCTGGGGTTACGGAAACGTTGTCATGCAATATGTTGGTAAAATTCAGTTTACCAATGAAGACAGGTACAACTGGGGTCCTGCTTCCGATCCTTATTATAACTTCTACAATGCTTTACGCGATGTGCAGAATATCATTAACATATCAGAGGAAAATGACCAGCAAAATTACCGCGCTGTTGCTTTGATCATGAAGTCATACCTGTACCATTTTATGACCGATGTGTATGGAGAAGTGCCATATATTGATGCCATCCAGGCAAAAACCGACGTGAATTTCCCGACATTTTCTTCACAGGAAGAGATCTATCTGGGTGTTCTGGAAGACCTCAAATTGGCGAATGACATCATTGGTACAACCAATGAAGCTTTAACCGGTGATATCCTTTATAACGGTTCAATTGAAAACTGGAAAAGGTTTGCCAACTCGCTTCGGTTAAGGATCTACATGAGGTTGTCAGACCGGATGGATCCATCATCCGGAATGCAGGCAATTTTAAATGATCCAAACAGTCCGATATTCGCCAATATATTTGAACAGGCAGCCTTAACTTACCTGGTTGATGCGCCAAACCAACAACCACTTTACACGACCAGGTCAGGTTCTTTTGATGAATTCAGGTTGAGTGAGAACATGGAAATGACGTTAAAAAACCTGGAGGATCCAAGGTTGTACGCCTATGCGCAACCAACTACGGATTCCAAGGCAGGGTTTATAGGGTCAG
This sequence comes from uncultured Cytophagales bacterium, assembly GCA_913057175.1. Classification (GTDB taxonomy): domain Bacteria; phylum Bacteroidota; class Bacteroidia; order Cytophagales; family Cyclobacteriaceae; genus CAJXNP01. The sequence goes on along the minus strand of CAJXNP010000022.1, from coordinate 79,561 downwards.
TTGACGATTACCAGGGCGTGCCAAATGGCCTTCCTGATGAAGAGGCATTGCAATACTCGCCAAGTGGCGACCCTGAAAAAGGAGGTTCCAATTTTATTTCAAGGGTTGGTTTAATGTACAGCTGCAGGGCATGTGATGAAAATGCTTCTCAAACAGCAGCCGAGACCATATTGATGAGTTATGCCGAGCTTCAGTTTATCTTGGCGGAAGCAAGGGAAAAAGGGTACATCTCGACCGGTGAAGCTGAAACATATTACATGAATGGAATGCAGGCTTCTTTTGATTACTACACAGTAAGGTTGAATGAAGGAGGTTATTCAGAGATTGTCGAAGCCATTCAGCCAACAGACGAATATTTCAATCAGGCTACTGTGTCATATACCGGCTCACAAGATGAAAAGCTGGCGAAGATCGGCCAGCAAAAGTGGATCGCCTTGTTTTACAATGGTATGGAAGCCTGGTTCGATTGGAGAAGAACCGGCTATCCGGAAATTACTCCCGGGAAAGGAGCGGTTATTCCAACTGTGCCGGTAAGGTTCCAGTACCCGACAGATGCCCAGGCGTTAAATCCTGACAATTACAAAGCAGCTGTAAGTCGTCAAGGTCCCGATAACATAACAACTCGTGTTTGGTGGGATATTGCTGATAATTAATAAATTTATGAAGAGGCTTTAAAAAGAAAAACAGTCATTCTGAAAGAAAAAGTCATCCTGAGCCACTTACAGGATCGGTCAAATAATCGTTGGTCGAGAATACGATCCTGAAACGAGTTCAGGATGACTAATAAATTAACTAAATCAGCCTCATTTTTAACTTGTTCACTATGAAAAAACTCCTATTCTTATTTCTGATATTCATTTCTTTTCAACTTTACTGTCAATCAAAAAATAAAACAGAAAACATCTTCATCATCACTTTTGACGGCCTTCGATGGCAGGAATTGTTCAATGGAGCAGATTCGCTACTGATTGACGATTCGGGATACGTGGAAGAACCCGAAAAACTGGTTGAGGAATTTTGGGATATAGATCCGCTGAAAAGAAGGGAAATGTTGATGCCATTTTTCTGGAATGTCATTGCCAAAGAAGGGCAGCTTTACGGAAACAGGAAGTATGGCAGCAAAGTAAATTGCTCCAATCACATGTGGTTTTCCTATCCGGGTTATAACGAAATTCTCAGTGGTTCAGCGGATGACGAACGCATCAACAGCAATGATAAAATCCCCAATCCCAATACAACTGTTCTCGAATATTTTAACAATCAGCCTTCATTAAAAGGAAAAGTAGCTGCATTTACATCATGGGATGTATTTCCATTTATCATCAATGAAGAAAGAAGCGGAATACCCGTAAATGCGGGATTTGACTGCGCCGAAGGTGGTGACCTGACAGATCGCGAAAAGTTGCTGAATGCCATGATCAAAGAGATCAGGGGCCCTTGGGGTGGTGTTCGGTTGGATCCATTCACACATCACTATGCCATGGAGTATGTTAAAAAGAATTCTCCGAAGGTAGTGTACATTGCCTATGGTGAAACAGATGATTTTGCCCACGACGGTGAATACGACCAGTACCTGTATGCTGCGCGCCAAACGGATCAATTTATCAAAGAACTTTGGGAATATGTGCAGTCGCACGATCAGTACAAAGACAAAACGACTTTTCTGATCACGACCGACCATGGTCGTGGAACGGTTCCGAAAGAAACCTGGAAGCATCATGGAACCAGAATTGAAGGCGCAGATCAGATCTGGTTAGCGGTAATCGGACCGGATACGGAAGCAAAAGGTGAGATAAAAGTTGAAGGACAGCTATATCAAAAACAGGTAGCCAAAACAGCAGCGGCTTTTATGGGATTGGACTTTTCATCAGGCGAAAACACAGGTGAAGTTGTTGAAGCGATGATCAAGTAGTTTTCCAATGATTTATGCCTTCAGGATTTGTATTGTTTTGGGATGGGTCTTTTTTCAATATGACCTGCATGCCCAGGAAGAAACCTACTATTTTTCACCTCAATATTCGCTTCCTGGAAACGCAAACAATTTACCCGGAAATAGGGTGGAACCACCACAATCGAGGTTTCAGCAATTCAAATTAAAGGAGTCAACTCCCGATTTTCATGGTCTAACCAGTACGGAATCGATCAACCAATTTTTAAAGGATTCACTCAAAGGGCCATTTATTCTTGAATTTGCTATTGTCCATCACTTTAATAAACCTGCCGGGCTGGTCCTGTATTTTGAGGATCAAAAAAATCATGGGTTTTCATTCAATTATTTCAGTCAAAAGGATAATTGTCCGGCAGAAGTTTCACTTTACGACCCTTCAACAAAAAGATTCGATGTCCAAAAAATGGCTTCCGATACCTATCAAAGGTATTGGCATCATTTCATTCTGAAAGTTGATGAAAATTCAAAAACCATATTTCACAATGGAACCAGGTTCGGTGAAGTTAAAAACAATGAATCCCTTGAAAATTACGATTTAAAAGTGGCGGCCTACCTTGAAAAAGAACCGCATAGCCAGCTTGGAAACCTGTTAAATTATGCAACGGTGTACAGGAAAGACCTTGAACACACACAGCCAAATGAACTCTTTGAAAATTTTAAAAATGACCTGGAAAATGGGTTCATTTATTCGAATATTTTCCACTTTAATGCCGGGCCTTACCTGCACTTTTCAACTCAATCTTCCATTAACCTGATTTGGGAAACAAACCTTCCTTCCGAAGCGGTCATCGAATACGGCGAAGAACTACCACTAACGAATAAATTGATGGTCAGCCGGAATCTGCAGGAACCACCATTTATTTATGAAGTGGTCATCAATGGATTGGAGCCAGATGAAACTTACTTCTACAACCTGAAACTAAAGTCTGTTGATGGCAACAAAATGGAGTCAGGGGTTTTGTCATTTAAGACAGCTGCTAAAGACGAAAATCCAATTCTCTTTGGCGTGATTGGTGATACGGAAACGCGCCCTCACATCAATGACAAGGTGGCCAAAAAGCTTTGGTCAGAACGGCCGGAGTTTGTTTTGCTATTGGGTGACCTGACTGATGGAGGAATGGAAGATGCCAAGTGGCAATGGAACAAAGAATACTTTACAGGAATGACGCAATTATTTTCCAGGATCCCGGTTTTCCCGGTTCCAGGCAATGGCGAAAGTGATCTTTATTGGTACAAGAAGTATCATTCCCTACCCGGAAATGAGGCGTATTATACTTTTCAATATGGCTCGGCAGAATTTTTCATGCTCAATTCCAATGAAAGGAAGGCGGAATTTCAGTCAGGTGGAAAGCAGTACCAATGGTTGGATTCTGCTCTTATGAATTCCAGGGCAAAGTGGAAGTTTGTAGCCCTCCACCATGCGCCGTATTCAACAGATGAAAATGATTATGGCGATAGTTATTCGGGGAAGTCAAACCTGGGCGATCCCCATGTCAAAACACTGATTCCATTGTTCGAAAAGCATTATGTAGACGCCGTGTTTTTTGGTCATTTGCACAGCTATAATCGTATCGGACCAATTCTGAACAATCAATATGACAGCCAAAACGGGGTCTGGTACATCCAGGCAGGTGGCGCTGGTGGAAACCTGGAAGATTTCGCCCCAACAAGAAGCTGGTTCAGTCAGAAAAACTATTCAGGACATCATTACTGTACAGTGTCGCTTACTGAAAATGAATTAGTTCTGAAAACCTATAATCTCGACGGTCAATTGATCGACCTGTTAACCATCGAAAAGCCATGAAATTTATATTTCCTTTTTTTCTGATATTGATTTCCTACTACTTGTTTTCGCAAAATCCGGGAGATGATTTGCCACCTTGGAACCCCGGAATGATGGATCTTCACCATATTCAAACGGGCAGGGGCGATGCTGCTTTCTATGTTTTCCCCGATGGTACAACCATGATAGTAGATGCCGGTGATATGTCTGAAACCCATCCACGAATTACATCACCCAGAAACACACCGCCCGTTCCGGATGCAAGCAAAACGACAGGTGAATGGATTGTCGATTACATCCGGCAATTTCATCCCAAGGGAAAAGATGCTGTTTTGGACTATGCCATGATCACCCATTTTCACGATGATCATATGGGCGAAATTGATCACACATCCAAAAAATCAAAGTGGGGTGAATACTATATCACTGGAATAACGGAAGTAGGCGAGCACATCCCCATTCGAAAACTGATCGATCGCGGATATCCCGACTATGATTTTCCTCATGATATGAAATCCCAAGAATACCGGTCTGCTATGCTTGCCAGAAAAGATCATTACGATAGCACAACCACATTTACGTTGGAGCAATATTGGAAATTTATCAGTTCGCAGGCAGAAAAAAGAGGGCTGGTTGGTGAGCAATTCAAGGCTGGCAGTAATACCCAGATAAAATTACTTTACAAGGAGCCCGACTACCCTTCTTTTGAGATCAGGAATATTTGTGGAAACGGATTGGCCTGGACCGGCTGGGGAGAGGAAAGCATCGCGATGGTTCCTCAGGATATCTTGGCAGGCACGCAGGTTCCGGGAGAAAACAGCCTGAGCAATGCCATTAAGATCACCTATGGCAATTTTAATTATTTCACGGGAGGTGACATTGCCGGTAACAACGGATTAGGCGAAGGCGATTGGCAAAGTGTCGAATCGCAGGTCGCTCCGGTAATCGGTCCGGTTGATGTCGCTACGCTCAACCATCACGGAAACCGCGATTCTCAAAGCCCATTTTACGTCAGGACCCTTCGGCCAAAAGTCTGGATCGGACAAACGTGGTCATCCGACCATCCAGGAGATGATGTAATGAGGAGAATTGCTTCTAAAGAGCTTTACCCTGGCGACAGGTATTTGTTTTCAACAGCCATGCTGGAAGCCAATCACCTGGTGATCGGAGATAGAATTGACCGGATTTATGAATCTACCCATGGACATGTGGTGGTAAGGGTTTTGAATGGCGGTGAAGAATACATGGTGTTTGTGTTGGATGAATGTTCGCCGGAGAGGAAAATCAAAAAAGTAATAGGACCCATAAAATCGAGATAAATGGAATATCATGACTTACTTTACACGGAAGGTGACATCAACTTAGGTGAACACCGAAAAAACTGGAGGGAACAGCTTAGTGAAAAGACGAAAAATTTATTGGCTGAGGATGAGAAATACTTCCTCCATCAGAGCATGTCCACGCCTTGTCTGGATGTCATTGATAAATGTGAAGGAAGTTATTTGATTAACACCGAGGGGAAAAAATACCTGGACTTTCATGGGAATAGCGTTCACCAGGTCGGGTTTAAAAACCCCTACGTAATTGAGAAAGTAAAGCAGCAGCTCGATGAATTAACTTTTTGCACCAGGCGATATACCAATCAACCGGCCGTCGAATTGGCGAAAACACTGATCGAATCCACTCAATCCAAACTTGACAAGGTACTGTTTGCACCAGGTGGCGCTACTGTCAATGGCATGGCGCTTAAATTGGCCCGGGCAGTCACGGAAAGATTCAAGGTGATCACCTTTTGGGATGCCTTTCACGGCGCTTCATTGGATACAATCTCGGTTGGCGGGGAAGCGATATTTCGAAAAAATATGGGGCCGACCATGCCGGGAGTTGAGCGGGTTCCTCCACCGAATACATACCGTGGTATTTTAGGTGAAAGCGAAGAAAACTATCTTTCCTATCTGGAATATGTAATCGAAAAAGAAGGTGATATCGGTACGTTTATCGCCGAACCGATCAGGAACACGGATGTGATCATTCCCTCCAAAAGTTTCTGGAAACGCGTTCGTGAAATCTGCGATCGAAATGAGATCTTTTTGATCTTTGATGAGATCCCCACCGGTCTGGGAAGGACAGGCAGACTGTTTGTTTATGAACATTACGACATTGTGCCGGATGCTGTCACGCTTGGAAAGGGACTTGGAGGCGGGCTATTTCCTCTCGCTGCCATGCTGACGCACTCGAAGTATGATAAAGTTTCTGATATTTCTATCGGTCATTATACCCATGAAAAAAACCCGGTTGCTGCCACAGCCGGAAAAGCCGTACTGGATTATATTTCTGATGAAAATCTTCTTGAAAAAGTAAGTGAACACGAAAAACACATCACAGAAACTTTTAGAATTTGGGAAGAAAAGTATTCTTTGATAGGGGACATTCGGGGTTTAGGATTGCTTTGGGCGATTGAGCTGGTGGAAGACCGAACAACAAAAGAAAAAGCATTTGACATAGCCGAGCGCATCATGTATGGCTGCCTGGAAAACGGGGTGAATTTTAAAGTTTCCCAGGGCAATATTCTTCAGCTATCACCTCCTTTGACCATCACGCACGAAGAACTGCAATTTGGTTTGGATGTGATCGAAAAGCAGATAAAAAAATATTCCTAACGGTCTGTTTCTAGTCAGAGTTGCCAACTGCAAACTTTAGATTGATATATAGTTAAAGACTAAATATAGTCCCTTGCCGCCTTTCTGTAAGCATTGAGAATTCGCACATGCTGGTCGGGGTTTAACTCCTGCAAAAATGTAGTCAGCAGCGGATGGTTAAACTTTTCGTAAAATAAGCTTCTGATCCTTTCAAATGTATGTGGGTCCGGGATGGACAGCAATAGTTTTTCTACTTCATTAACATTTTCGGGTTGGTTAATTAATGCACCAAACTTGTCCACGTAATTCACAATAACACTTCTCCTCATTCTTTGCAATAATTAATGATTTTCCTGCAGGTTTCTTTCAATTCTTCTCTCAGTTTTTCTTCGAATGATTCAATGCCATCCAGAATGGTGACAGCATATTTTTTAAACAGGTAGAAATTGATTCTATCAAAAGTTGATACACTTGGAATGTTTAGGATATCTTTTTTTGTCTGCTCATAGCTCTTTACAGTCATTCCATTGTAGAGCGAATCCACCAGTGAAGTTTCACCATCAGATGGATGACTTATAATTTCATGCATGTCAATAAACCATTTTTAGTTTTTGACAAATTTCATATTTTAGATGACCCAATAATTATCAATTTTTAAAGATTGTATTATTATTATCTTTCAATTTTTAAATTATGGTAAATTTTTCACGGGTACCTCTATATATTTTTAATTCCCTGGAGGAATAGTTATGACTGCTGATAACCAAGCGATTGTTAGAAATCGTAAAGGTTTGGACACATATTTTAACGGGCATAAATGATCAATGAATAAAAATTTAGACCATTAAAAAATCAACGGATGATAACTTAGATATACCCTATACCGGCAATTAACTTAGATAACTTTCTTTATAATTTCTTTTATTATGAGCACAAAAAAAACTAGAGTTAAAGAAAGTCATGCAAAAATCATAACCGAACTTCATAGCGCCCTGGACCATCAGAATTTTGAAAAGGTTCTGGAGTTAGTTGGCAATGTTGGGACTAATAGCGAGCTGGATGATATCGGTCAATCATTTTTGCTGACCTACCATTATAATTTTAAAACCAGATACTTTGAGAAGGCAGATTTTAACTATTGCCTGAAATTTTCAGACATGCTAAACAAAAGAACTGCTGTTTGAGCAGACTTGTAATTTTTATCAGTTTTCTGAAAGTACTTCCGATATATCAGATCGATATATTTGTATTGCAGGTATAATAGCTCCGAAAATTCCGCTTGCTATTCCAAGGATAAGGATCAACCACTCTTTTGGAACAACTGTTAAGCCTGATAAAGCAAATCCGAACTTAACCGGAAAAAGTTGTTGTAGAAGAACGATGACCAAATGCGCACTGGTAATTCCCAAAACCGCCCCAATAGATGAGATAATAATACCCTCCAGTAAAATAAAAGTAAATAATTTTTGCCGCGTAGCGCCAATGGCGCGCATAATGGCCATGTCGTATATCCGGTCGTTGAGTGAAGAATACATGCTGATGAAAATGCTCAAAGCCGAAATGCCAACAAGTAAAAATGCCAGAATGTTGAGAAACCTGGATCCGATCCCAAGCATGGAAAACAGTTTGGTGATTTCAAAAGAAGGTAAGGCTGCCTGGAGATTGGAGGTGCTATTGACCATCCTGGGTAACTGCACAGCAGCCATAGGATTTCTGAATTGTAACAGCAAATTGGTGATAAAAAGCTTGCTGGTATCTGTTTCATGTACGTGCCAGTAGCTTGTCAGGGGAGTAAAGATCAAATTGTCCTGTGGTAAATTACTTTTCTCAAGAATTCCCACTATACGATAGGGAAGATTTTCATGGCCACTGTCATCGGAAAATCCGTGTGAGCTTTCGAAAGTCTCGTAAAGGTGTAGGTTGAATTCAGTAGCCACATTCGATCCTAGGATAACTTCCATCTCGTTTTCGGGCCATTTTCCTTCGTTTATTTTCAACTCAAAATAACTAAAGTAGGTAGAATCTGTGCCAATGATCCGATAGCCGGAATAGCTATCTCCAATAGACAATGGGACTGATTTTTTCACCAATCTGTGTCCTGATATGAATTCAGCATCATCAAGGGAAATATTACCTGTTGGAAAATCTATGTGAAACAATGAAGAAAGGATAATCTGCATAGGACTTCCCTTAGCGCCTATTGCCATATCCACATTGGCAATATTCTTCTCAAGAGTTTGTCTGAGTTGATGGTTGATAATCAGCAAGAGCGTGATCAACAACATGCCCAGGGACATGATGAGAATGCTCAAAAAGGTGTGGAGCTTTTTGTGTAGCAAATAGGCCGTGCTGAGCTTGAAAAGATTCATGCCAGTTCAATTTTTTGTTCAAAATGTTCCTTCAATCTTTGATCATGGGTAGCGATCAGCAAGGTGGCTTTATACTTGCTTGCCTGGTCAATCAATATTTCAATGACCTTTTGCGTATTCGTATCATCAAGTGATGCTGTAGGCTCATCTGCGAGAATGATGGTTGGGTGGTTGACAAGTGCTCTTGCAATTGAAAGTCGCTGCTGCTCTCCCTGGCTTAGAGAGGTGGGTTTTCGTTTTCTTTTGTTGTACAATCCCAAATCGTGTAAAAACCGGTCAATTACTTCCGGTTCTTTTACTTTATTAAAGTATTGACTGATTCTTAAATTATCCCAAACAGAAAGGGCGTGGATCAATCGCGATTTCTGGAAAACAAGACCAATATTTTGTCCCCTGAATCGGTCCATCTCCGATTCGGAAAACCTGTGGATAAGATTGTCATTTATTTTAATTTCTCCGTGCTTCGTCTTGATCAGTCCTGCCATCAAGTGAAGAAATGTGGTCTTGCCACTTCCTGAGTTTCCAAGTATGAGAACGGAACTATCGGCTTCAACTTCCAGGTCAGGAAACTCCAGGGTATTTTGTCGATCGTAAGAGTAGGAGAGATTTTTGGTAGAAAGCATGCCTCAATTATCTGGAAAAAGTAGATTTTTACCAAATTACTGTTTTAGTAGAAATTCTTATTTTAGAGAAAAGGTATTTTACAGACTGTAGCGAAGAGGTATGACAAAGCAAGTTCACCTATCAGAAGGGTCTAATTTGGAAAGACTGACAAAGATCAATCTCTTTGCAAAAGCTATTTATGAATCAAACCTCGAAAACCCACCAAATATTTTATGGACATCTCTCATCCTGAGGTACTTTCATTTTTGCAAAGCCTCTACGATCATAAAGTTGAATACATGCTGGTGGGCGATGTGGCTACTGTTTTTCACGGACATGTCAGAATTACTCAGGGCCTGGATTTATGGGTCAAGGATAGTTCTGAAAATAAAGACGGATTAGTGAAAGCCCTGGAACAGATCAAAGTCCCCGGAGCAAACCGTTATAGAGATGTTACAATGATTCCGGGATGGAGCTCGATTACAATTGGCGATCAGGGCTTTGAAGCTGATTTGATGGGATATATGAATTTTTTCAAAAAGGAAGATTTTGACATGTGTTACAGTCGGGCAAAGAATGGAGATTTTAACGGAGTCCCCATAACAGTCATCCATGTCAATGATCTGATTTCAGAAAAAAAAGCAACCGGTCGCCACAAGGATCTGGATGATGTCGAAAATCTGGAAAGGATTGAAAAGCAAAGGGGAAAAAGTTAAAAAAGGTGGCCGATTCTTGACCACCTTCAATCTTTATAATTTAGAATTTTTTGTTATCAGCTCCTGACTATTTCAAGTCGAACCGATCCAGATTCATTACTTTGTTCCACACCGCAATGAAGTCCTTGACAAATTTTTCCTGTGAATCCTGACATGCATAGACTTCTGCTTGTGCGCGGAGTTCAGAGTTCGAACCAAATATAAGGTCAACCCGACTTCCTGTCCACTTAAGTTCCCCTGTTGCACGATCTTGACCCTCAAATACTTCGTCACTTTCGGCAGGTTTCCACTCGGTTCCCATATCAAGCAGGTTCACAAAAAAGTCGTTGGTAAGTGTTCCTGGCTTGTCTGTGAATACACCTTGCTTTGAGTGGTCAAAGTTTGTGTCCAACACCCGCATGCCACCAACAAGTACTGTCAACTCGGGAGCTGTAAGAGTCAAGAGTTGAGCTTTATCAATCAATAGTTCTTCAGTCGAAACATCAAATTTAGTTCTGCGGTAGTTTCGGAAACCATCTGCAGGCGGTTCAAGATAGGAAAAGGCGTCTACATCGGTTTGTTCCATAGTAGCATCCATACGTCCAGGTGAGAATGGCACAGTAAGATTGTAGCCAGCATTCTTCACAGCCTTTTCAACACCTGCACATCCTGCTAATACAATCAGATCGGCAAGTGAAACCTTTTTGTTACCGGATTGAGCTCCATTGAAATCTTTTTGGATGCCTTCCAGTTTCTCCAACACTTTTGCCAGTTGCGTCGGATTATTTACCTCCCAGTCCTTCTGTGGAGCAAGTCGAATTCGAGCACCATTTGCGCCACCCCGCTTATCAGAACCACGGAAGGTAGAAGCCGATGCCCAGGCAGTTGACACCAATTCTGAAACTGAAAGTCCGGAATTAAGAATTTTATCTTTAAGTCCAGCGGTGTCTTTATCGTCAATCAACTCATGGTCAACAGCTGGAATGGGATCTTGCCAGAGAAGCTCTTCCTCAGGTACTTCAGGGCCAAGATATCGTTCCTTAGGTCCCATGTCGCGATGGGTCAGTTTGTACCACGCCCTTGCAAATGCATCGGCAAACTCATCGGGATTTTCCAGAAAGCGTCTGGAGATCTTTTCGTATTCCGGATCAAACCTCAAAGAAAGATCCGTGGTCAACATAGTTGGCTTATGTTTTTTGGATGGATCAAAAGCATCCGGAATGATTGCTTCAGCATCTTTTGCCACCCATTGTTTGGCGCCTGCCGGGCTTTTGGTCAGCTCCCATTCAAAACCAAACAGATTTTCAAAGAAATTGTTGCTCCATTGTGTTGGAGTTTTGGTCCAGGTAACTTCAGGCCCACCTGTAATGGCATCAGCGCCCACCCCCGTTCCAAAACTATTCTTCCAACCAAAACCTTGTAATTCGATGGGAGCAGCTTCCGGTTCCGGCCCGATATATTGACCGGGATCGGCAGCACCATGTGTTTTACCGAAAGAGTGGCCACCGGCAATTAGAGCAACAGTTTCTTCATCATTCATGGCCATACGTTTAAAGGTTTCTCGGATATCTACTGCTGCGGAAACCGGATCGCCGTTTCCATTGGGCCCTTCAGGATGTACATAAATTAATCCCATCACTACCGCAGCCAATGGATCTTCCAGATCGCGCTCCCCTGTATAACGCTTGTCATCCAGCCATTCGGTCTCAGAGCCCCAGTAGACATCTTCCTGGGGTTCCCAAACGTCTTCACGGCCACCGGCAAAACCGAATGTTTTGAATCCCATCGATTCAAGTGCAACATTTCCGGCAAGAACCATCAAATCTGCCCAAGAAATTTTCTTACCGTACTTTTGCTTGATTGGCCATAGCAACCTTCTTGCCTTGTCAAGACTTGCATTGTCAGGCCAGCTGTTAAGAGGGGCAAAACGCTGCTGTCCACCCCCAGCTCCACCACGCCCATCGCCAATACGGTAAGTACCGGCGCTGTGCCAGGCCATTCTGATGAACAACCCTCCGTAGTGGCCGAAGTCAGCTGGCCACCAGTCTTGTGAGTCGGTCATAAGATCATGAAGATCTTTTTTCACAGCTTGTAGGTCAAGGCTATTAAATTCTTTTGTGTAGTCAAAGTCTTTATCCATGGGATTGGATAAAGATGAATGTTGGCGTAGAATGTTCACTTTTAATTGATTAGGCCACCAATCTCGGTTTCTTGAACCTCCACCTGCACTACTTTTTGGAGCTCCACCCATAAACGGACATTTGGATGACTCATTAACATCAAATGCTTGAAAGTTTTCAGGATTACTTTTTCCCATATTTTCTAGATTTAGATTATTTTGTGTTCGAAATTAATATAGTCTTTATTTATAATTTTTATTTATCTATAAGTTTATCTTATAGGCCTTCTCATTCTTAATTGCATTTCAATTTAAAGATTATTAACACTTGAAAAAAGAAATAGGGCTTTAGGATTTTGAAAGATCAGCTTTAAATTTCAAAACCTGTTATTAAGTAAGGATTGATCCTTTTAAATGAATAGTTTACAAGATCCGGACTTCGACAATAAATTAAAATAAAGTTGATAGCTTGAATTATTTCTGTTGAAAATTGTCCTTATTTTTTTAGATAGTTTGGTATATTCAAATTATTGAAGGATAGCCGGATAGATGGTAAATGGATTTGAAGAAATGAATTTCTAAATAGATCTTTAAAGAGAATGAAATAAGTTCGCTCAGAAAAATATGATAGATGCAAACCAAACTAAAACAGTTTTTAATTCAATTGTTATATATATTGCTATTGCTTGCTAGTCAAATAGGTTATTCCCAAAACCCTCTTGATTTTGGAAGCGACATAAGAACCGCTGATCCATCCGGTCATGTTTGGGAAGATGGAAAAATGTATGTTTATACTTCTCACGATGAAGAATGCCAGCCTGACTTTTTTATGAAAGACTGGCATGTTTTTTCATCAAGCAATCTCATCAACTGGACGGATCATGGAGTTATATTATCTGTTGATGATCTATCTTGGGCGGATAATTATGCCTGGGCACCGGATTGTGCTTATAAAGATGGCAAGTACTATTTCTGCTTTCCTGCAGGAACAGGTGTAAAAGATCGCGTAAATCCTGAGAACAGTACGAAATGGATGGGGATTGGAATAGCCATTAGCGATTCTCCTACCGGACCGTTTAAAGATGCTATTGGAGGGCCATTGTGGACCGAGCCTTACGCGAATGATCCATGTCTTTTTATTGATGATGATGGAAAGGGCTACCTTTATTTTCATGGTGGAGATGACTACCTGGTGGCAGAAATGGCTGATGATCTGCTCAGTGTGAAAGGGGATTTTTTTAAAATGGATATGGGCGGGTATGAACCTAAAATGGAGGGGCCATGGGTGTTTAAAAGGAATGGGGTCTATTATTTCACGATGCCTGAAAATAACAGGATTCTTTCCTATTACATTGCAGACTCACCAAAAGGCCCCTGGGAATACAAAGGGGTGATCATGGAAAAGGAAGGGGAAAACAACAATCATCACTCCATAGTTGAGTTCGAGGGGCAATGGATCTTGTTTTACCACCGGTGGCTGGACATTGATTCCTCCTGTGGAGAACAGCGACATGTTTGCGCTGAATACCTGAACTTCAATGAAGATGGCACGATTCGGAAAGTGGAAAGAACGGAGGAAGGTGTTGGGAACTAGATTTTTATTTTCTTTTGTTGCATAAAACTTATTAAATGAGAGAAGAATACCATGAAGGAACAACGCTTAATCAATTTGAATGGATTGAAGTTCTCCATGATAGAACAATAACTACAAAGAAGGATATTTTAATCTTACAGGTAATGTATTCCTTTGAAGAACATAAAGCTTCAGCAAGTCAAATTGAACTGATAATATCTGGCAATTCAGAAAGAAAAGGCCCAGGACCGATAAATTTAGAAATGGGGAATTGGGGGAAAAGACTAGTAAAGAAGTATCCTGTTAGATTTACAAAAAGAGAGGATGGAACTGAAAGAAAATGGGACATTTTTTTTGACGGCTGGACAGATAATGTCACAAAACTTTTTATATGGAAAATTAAAAAAGAACTTGTTTTAGCGCTTGAAGAAGTAGGACTAACAGGTGAAGAGCAATTTCCTGAAGAGATTCCAATAGAAGGTCAAAATTTCTTACCAGAAGGGATAAAAAGAATTATAACTGTAAATACATACGAACGAAACTCAAAAGCACGTCAAAAGTGCATTGAATATTGGAAAGCAATTTGCTCAGTTTGCCATTTTAACTTTGAGAAAAAATACGGAGAGTTAGGAAAAGGATTTATTCACGTTCATCACTTAATACCAATTTCAGAAATTGGACAAACTTACCAAGTTGACCCAATAAATGATTTACGACCAGTTTGCCCCAATTGTCACTCGATGTTACATCGAAAGAATCCACCACTAACAATTGATGAACTAAAAGAACGAATAAGAGAGCCTCACAGTTCTCAAATGAGTTTTTACAATGAACAAAAAAACATTACCGAAAGACACAAATAAGATATAACTAATAAAACCCAATGAAAGGAACATACTCATTTATTTTTTTTGCTATTTTATTGATTGTTCTATTCAATATTTCAGGATGCAATCCGCCTAAATCAGAAGAAATAACCCATGCAAATGTGGTCATCTACGGGGGAACAAGCGCCGCCATCACAGCTGCGGTTCAACTTGCCAGGATGGATCAATCCGTTGTGATCGTTTGTCCGGATAAACATTTGGGAGGATTGTCATCCGGTGGATTAGGCTTTACTGATACAGGAAATAAAAGCGTAATTGGGGGGCTTTCCAGGGAATTCTACCAACGTGTCTATGATGATTACCAAACAGAGGAATCCTGGAATTGGCAAAAAAGGGAAGATTACGGCAACGTTGGACAAGGTACCCCTGCCATCGATGGTGATAAACGAACCATGTGGATATTTGAACCGCATGTCGCTGAAAAAGTTTTTGAAGATTTCGTCAGAGAAAATAATATTACAGTTCACCGGGATGAATGGCTGGATCGGGAAAATGGGGTCTTAATGAATGAAGGTAAGATTGAAACGATTACCATGCTTAGTGGTAAAAAATACTCAGCAAATATTTTCATAGATGCCACCTATGAAGGAGACTTGATGGCGGCAGCAGGTGTATCTTATCATGTCGGACGTGAACCTAATAGTCAGTACAATGAAACCTGGAACGGTATACAGGTTGGTGTCCTGCATCATGGACATCATTTTTCGGACAGGAAGATCAGTCCGTATGTGGTTCTTGGTGATTCTGCAAGTGGTGTACTTCCTCGCATTTCCACCGACCATCCGGGAAAAAGAGGCGATGGGGATAAAAAGGTTCAGGCGTATTGTTTTAGAATGTGCTTAACCAAACTTGAAGAAAACCGGGTCCCGTTTGAGAAACCGGATGGTTACGATCCTTCTCAATATGAGCTTCTGGTCAGGATCCTGGAAGATGGATGGAATGAGATTTGGTATAAATTCGATCCGATTCCCAATCTGAAAACAGATGTCAACAATCACGGACCATTTAGCTTTGATAATATCGGCATGAATTACGATTATCCCGAGGCTGATTACGCAAGACGAGCCGAGATCATCAAAGAGCATGAGGTTTATCAAAAAGGATTACTTTATTTCTATACGACCGATCCTCGAATTCCGGAAGAAATACAGACAGAAATGAATAAATGGGGTCTGGCAAAAGATGAATTTACGGATAATGGCAATTGGCCCCATCAGATTTATGTGCGGGAAGCCCGGAGAATGGTTGGAGAATTTGTCATGACAGAAAACGAAGTGTTGGGAAAAAGAGAAGTTTCTGAACCGATTGGAATGGGTTCTTACACGATGGATTCACATAATACCCAGCGTTACATTACCCCGGAAGGATATGTTCAGAATGAAGGTGATATTGGTGTACATCCCGAACAACCCTATCAAATTGCAATGGGATCTGTCTTGCCAAAGGTGGAAGATTGTGAAAACCTGCTGGTACCGGTAGCTGTATCGAGCTCACATATTGCTTTTGGATCCATCAGGATGGAACCTGTTTTTATGATCCTGGGTCAAAGCGCTGCCACGATTGCCGGATTATCTATTCAAAATAATACACCGCTTCACGATTTGGATTATCAATCAGTAAAAGAAAAATTGGTGGAAGATGGACAGGTATTGGAACTTAGCGGGAACTAATTGATAGAATATTTGGTCTAACTTTAAATAAAAATTGATCTGAATTTTTGACTGTTAAATATTGCTGTCGGAGTTGCATTTTATTCCTTCAAGCCCGTTTTTTACATGATGGCTTTGACTCATACAATAAACTGCATCTTTCTATCATAATAGTTGAATGAAACCCGCTACCCAATACACGAAGAGTGGCCGCATCAATATCGCCTATCAGGTATTTGGCGCAGGTTCGATCGATCTGGTCTACATACCGGGCTGGGTTTCCAATATTGACTGGATGTGGGCATGCCCGGAACTAGTGGATTTTCTGCAGGAATTGGGCAAGATTGCACGTGTTATTTTGTTTGATAAGCGGGGGACAGGGCTTTCCGACCGAGTAGTTGAGCTTTCTACACTGGAAGAGAGGATGGATGATATTCGGGCGGTCATGGATGCCGTTGGTTCTGAAAAAGCCATTCTTTTCGGGCATTCCGAAGGCGGTTCCGTGTCAGCGCTTTTTGCCGCTACTTATCCCAACCGTGTAATTTCTTTGATCGCTTTTGGGATATTTGCCAAACGCCGGCATTCTCCTGATTATCCCTGGGCACCAACGGATGAGGAGCGCCAGGTGGTTTACGACATGATCGAAAACAGCTGGGGAAGTGGGGACATGAACCTGGAATCACTTGCTCCGTCAAAGGCCAATGACAGGGTTTTCATGGATTGGCTGGCCAGTTATTTTCGTTCGGGTGCCAGCCCGAGTGCAGCACTGGTGCTTACCAGGATGAATACCGAAGTCGATATCATCGATATTTTGGATTCCATTAAAGTTCCGACACTTCTCATGCAGCGTACGAATGACATCGATGTAAAGATTGATGAGGGGAGGTTCATAGCAGAACGAATTAAGGGAGCAAAATTTATAGAATTTGATGGCAGTGACCACCTTTTTTGGGTAGGAAATACCAAAGAGGTTTTGGAAGAAATGAGGGCTTTTATTTTAAATACGAAGCCAAAAGATAATTACTCAGAGCAACTTTTCACGATCATGGCAGGTCGGATTATCAGCCCTGATGCGGAATATTCAAAGTATCAACAACTTATCGATCAATATGTTGGACACTACCGGGGGAACGTCATCCAGCATGATCTGCAAAACTTTGCAGCAACTTTTGAAGGTCCGAGCAAGGCTGTGCATTGCAGCATAGACCTGATCGATGGCATGCAAAGGATGAATGGTCAGATGGTAATCGGGATTCATATCAAAGAAAGCCCGGTAGACGAAGCTCATTTCATCAGCGATAGAACAGCCAATTTCCTGGACTCGATCCTCAATCAGGCCAAACCTAATCAGATTTTGGTTACCCAGACAGTTAAATATTTACTTTCCGGGGCAGGTCTGAATTTTATACAGTACAAACCAATTGTTGAAATTACATCGGGAGAGTCCTTTTTACTTTTTATGGTGACGGACCAATCAAGATCTACAATTGATCATGATAGCTATCAGCAGAAACCACTCCCTCTGCATGATTCTTTCCTGGAAAATGTTTTGCAATCCATTGATGCTCATTTGGATGATGAGACTTTTGGAGTAGAAATACTTTGTAAAGAAACAGGTATCAGTGAACGCCAATTGCAGCGCAAACTCAAAGCGATCACCAATAAATCGCCTAATCAATTGATCTCTTCTGTTCGCCTGCACCGAGCCAAAGAATTGCTCCTTCAATACGAAAGCAATATTGCTGAAACAGCCTATAAAACGGGTTTTTCCAACCCTTCTTACTTTTCCAAATGCTTCAAAAAGGAATTTGGCGTAAGCCCTTCCGAATTACTTCAGCAACCAATTTGACCCCACATGTCGGAATTTTTATAGTCCTCTGAGTTTTTATGGAAGTGATGTCGGGAATTTTATCGAATTCGCCGGATTTATACTAACAGCGACCAGCAGCTCCCGCCTAATTTTGCATCCGAACATCAACGTAAAAACACAAATCATGAAAATTATCACAATCGCCCTTGGAGTCGCAGCTTTGGCCTTTTTGGGTAAAGTGGGCTCCATTATTTATGAAGTTTCAGGCATGAGTTTCGATTTTAACCGACCCTGGCCTGAAGATGAGACTCAAGCTGTTCAGGCCGAAAAACAAATATTAAACAACTCATTCCATGCTCAGTGGAAGACGGAAATAGAAGAGTTGAGACCTATACCCATATGTTAGATATCGCTTCTCTTGTCGGAAATGTTATCTCATTCGCCGGAATTGTACTACCCATGAAGCACTTTTCCAAGGTAATTTTGCAACCACAAATCAATTAATAACCAAAAAATTAATCAAACCATGAATGATCCATTTAAATATCTCAGAGAAATTTTATTAGTCGTCTTTTCACTATTACTGTTTATTAGCTGTAGCGAAGATGAAGAAACTCCACAGGAAGTGGATTCAAAACCCGGACTGAAAATTGCCAGTAATTCAGAATTTGGAAATGTCCTGACAGACAAGGCAAATCAATCCCTTTACTTTTTCGCCAATGACATTTCCGGCGAGAGTTTTTGCAACGGTGGTTGCTCGGAAGTGTGGCCTCCTCTTGTAGGTGAAATTTATAATTTTGAAATGGGTGCCGGTTTAAATGTCAATGATTTTGGCACCACTATTAGGGAAGATGGTATGAAACAAATTACCTATAAAGGTTGGCCTTTGTATTACTTCTCTCCGGAAGGTGATGGAGTACTGGAAACATCCGGTCAGGTAACGGGAGATGGGAAAAACGATGCCTTCTATGTTGCGAAACCCGACTATAGCCTTATGGTGGGCAAGCAACCTGTTGTGGAGGGAGAAGATGCCCGAACATATCTTGTTGATGATCATGGCGTGAGCTTGTACCTTAATACAGGCGATGGTCAGGACTTAAGCAATTGTGCTGGTGGATGTGCAGAAGTTTGGCCTCCGTTTAAAAGACCTGAAAACTTAATCCTTCCCTCAATTTTGGGAGAAAATTATTTTTCGACAGTTGATCGGGAAGATGACCTGGGTCCGCAGCTGGCTGTTTTTGGCAATCCTTTGTACTATTTCTCTATTGATGAGCAGTTAAGGGGTAATGTGCTTGGTCAGGCGGGAGGTCCGGCCCAATCATTCTTCGTAGTTGAACCTAATAATGAATGATTAATCAGATCATTATAAGAACATATTATTTAACACAATTCATTTTAATACTTTATTAAAGCCTAACAATTTGTCAAGAAAGAGGGTGGTCAAAAGCCACCCTCTTTCTATGCATGTCGGAAATGTTACAGCCAGTCGGTTTTGTCTCAGAAAGTTGTCGGAAAAGTTATCAGATTCGCCGGAATCGTGCTAACAAAACAGGGCTCATTCACCCTAATTTTGCATCAGTTAAACAACTAAAAAATTAATCAAACAATCGATGTGAATAGTTTAAACGAAAACACATCGCAGAAAAAACAACAAAAGTCATTATGAAAAAGAATCTAGTTTTAACAATTGCAATATGTGTTTTATTCACATGCAACGGTTTTGGCCAGCGAAATCAACTTCAAGGTCCTGCGGCTAAAAATTACAAGTCCTGGCAGGACTCAAAGTCAGAAACAACGATTGTTGTAACGGAGAAAAAGCAACTCCAGGGTCCTGAAGCAAAAAATCACAAGCCATGGAAGGATGAAGATGAGAAATTTTCAATGGTCTATGTTGAGCGTTCTGACCTGAAAGGTCCAAATGCTAAAAACAAACGATCTGAGCGAACCACCTATGAAGTTGTATCGCGCAGGTAGTTAAATGAAAATCAACTTAGCCAAAACAACCGTGATTGAAAGTGAATAGCCTCAATTAAAACCATCAACCAAAAGGATTTGACACCAAATTTCGGTGTCAAATCCTTTCATCAATTCAACCATCACACCAAACTTTTCATGAGAGCTAGTCGAAACCAGTTAATCTCAAAAATTATAACACAAAAATTAATTTAATATGGAAGTTCAAACGTTTACTAAGTCCTTAACATTCCCATGGTATAAGCACTATCCCGCAGGTGTTCCTCATACCATTAATGCATATCAATATGAATCCATTGTAGATCTGTTCGAACAAAGTGTCCTGGAATTTGAGTTTTTACCTGCATTTGATTGCATGGGAACTCCCATTTCTTTTGATGAACTGGACTGGCTTTCGCAGAATTTTGCTGCTTACCTGCAACAGGATCTGGGTCTTCAACCGGGTAGCCGGATTGCCATACAACTACCCAACATACTGCAATATCCTATTGCCATGATTGGGGCACTACGGGCAGGTCTGATTGTTGTCAATGTCAATCCCTTATATACCACCAGGGAAATGAAGCATCTGTTGGCCGATTCCGGCGCTGATGCAATCGTAATCCTTGAGAATTTTGCGCATAAGCTGGAGAAAATTCTACCCGACACAGCAATTAAGCACATTGTGATTACTGAGATCGGTGATCAGCTCGGTGGACTAAAAAAGGTTTTGATCAACGCAACGGTTAAATACTTCAAAAGAATGGTGCCATATTATCAATTACCAGGTGCCGTTTCTTTCAATAGAGCCTTGAAAAAAGGTAGCCAAAGATCCTTTCAACGGGTTACACCCAAAGGTCATGATACCGCCTTTCTTCAATATACCGGTGGAACAACAGGGGTGTCTAAGGCCGCAGTTTTGTCTCATGCTAATGTAGTGGCAAATGTTGAGCAGTTTTCTGCATGGATAGGGAATCTGTTGCTTCCAGGAGAGGAGATCATCATCACGGCTTTGCCACTTTATCATATTTTGGCACTATCTGTCAATTGCTTTACCATGATGAAATTTGGTGTGAAAAACGTATTGATTACCAATCCGCGTGATATGAAAGGGTTTATTAAAACGTTGAAAAAACATCCTTTCACCATCTTTTCAGGTGTGAATACATTGTACAATGCCTTGTTAAATCACCCTGATTTTGATGGCATTGATTTTACAAATCTGAAAGTTAGTGGCGCTGGTGGAATGGCGGTACAAAAGTCTGTTGCGAAACGCTGGAAGGCTAAAACCGGCGTGCCAATCACCGAAGGTTATGGCCTGACAGAAACCTCCCCTGTTCTGACATTTAACATTCTAAAACCAGGAAAGGAAAGGATAGGCACCATCGGTGTGCCGATCCCCGGTACAAAAATCAAGATCGCCAATGAGATGGAGGAGGAAGTACCTTTCGGTATACCCGGTGAAGTCTATGCAAAAGGCCCACAGGTGATGAGGGAATACTGGAACCAACCAGAGGAAACGGAAAATGCATTTACAAAAGACGGTTGGTTCAAAACAGGCGACATTGGGATCATGGACGAAGATGGATTCGTTAGGATTGTGGATCGTAAAAAGGAAATGATCAATGTATCCGGATTCAATGTTTACCCAAATGAAATAGAAGACATTGTTTCTACCCATAAAAAAGTGCTGGAAGTCGGAGCCATTGGTGTACCGGATACCCGATCAATGGAGGCAGTTAAAATATATGTGGTTAAAAAAGATCATTCCTTAACTAAGGAGGAGTTGATAAATTATTGCAAGGAAAACCTAACTACTTATAAAGTGCCTAAACATGTAGAATTCAGGGACGAACTCCCAAAATCAAATGTGGGCAAAATTTTGCGGAGGCACCTGAAAGAAGACATGGCCAATGAAATAGCATGATATCAAGCATCGACCTCTTCAGCTATCCATAAATTAGTTTTATCATGATAAAAGGCGTTTCGGAAACGGAGCGTCTTTTTTATTTACTTAAGTGAGATTTCCAGTTTCATATTTTTAGCATTGAAAATTATTTTTAAGAAAGTTGAAACTAAAAGGAATATAATCAATTGCTTATATTGGAATATTATCATAAAGCAATCGAGTATTTACCCTAAAACCTATTCCATGCTTTTCTCTTTCCTAATGCCGAAACCTTCCAACATGAAATTATATATTTTTTTGTTTGGTCTCTCATTGTTCATGATCCAGGCATGTACATCCGAAAGTAATAAATCATCTGTGCCTTCTGAAGAATCATTTTCTGTTATTTTCGGAAGTGTCAAAGTAGGGCACTTAAATGTCACCCGGGAGGGAAGTAGTATTTCCGTCGATTACGATTATAAAAATAACGGAAGGGGTCCAACCATTAAAGAGACTATCAAGTTGGACTCAGAAGGTTTTCCCGTCCAATGGGACATTGCAGGAAATACCACCTTTGGCAATAGCGTAGATGAGCATTTTTCACTCCAGGGTCAGGATGCAAGCTGGACGGATGCTACCGGTGATGGGTCTGCTACGATTAGTCAGCCGTCTCTTTACATCACTCAGTTTGGCAGTCCTTATTCATTGGGCATTGTTGCGGAGGCGTTGTTGAATGCTCCGGATCAGACACTCCCTGCACTTCCGGCAGGAGAATTAAAGTTGACCGAAATGGAGGCGATAAATATCCCTTCGGATGCTGGTGAAGCCAAATTGAAAACCTATGCTTTAACCGGGGCAGATCTTAACCCAACTTATTTTGTTTTGGATGAAGATAAAAGGTTTTTCGCTTTCATGACTCCTGAGTTTATTATTATTCGTGAAGGTTTCGAAGAGGAAGAAGAGGCAATACGACAGCTCGCTGAGAAATACTCGACAGAGCGTTACGAAAAAATACAAGAGCAATTTGCCAATAACTATGAAGGCAACATCCGGATTAACAATGTCCGGTTATTCGATCCGAATACCTTGGCTCTCACAGAACTGGCATCGGTACAGGTACATGGTGATCGCATTACCCGTATCGATGGCCCCAATATGGTTTCAGATGATGATCAAACGGTTATAGATGGGGCGGGGGGAACGTTAATTCCCGGATTGTACGACATGCATGGACATATGGCTGACGACGATGCCCTGCTCAATGTATTAGCAGGTGTGACTTCCGTGCGGGATATGGGCAACGACAATGAAGTTTTGGATAAACTCATACAAAAAATTGAGTCCGGGGTTTTGGCAGGTCCACGCATTACAAGGATGGGTTTTATTGAAGGGAAAAGTCAATTTAACAATAACAATGGCCTCGTGGTGGAAAGTGAAGAAGAGGCAATTGAAGCGGTAGTAAGCTACTCAGACAAAGGTTTTTATGGCATTAAGTTGTATAACAGCATGAATGGTGACTGGGCGCCGGCCATCGTGGAAAAAGCCCACAGTTTAAATATGCCGGTTACGGGCCATGTTCCCGCATTTTCGAATGCCAATGCCATGATAAGGGCAGGCTTTGACGAACTGACCCATATCAACCAGGTGATACTGGGTTGGGTTTTGGAACCTGATGAAGATACCCGTACGCTTTTGCGGTTAACAGCTTTGCAACGCCTTCCTGACCTGGACCTGAATAGTGTGCCTGTCAATGAAACCCTTGACATGATGGTGGAAAATAAAGTTGCAATGGATCCGACTCTTACTATTCATGAAGTATTATTGCTTTCCCGTAATGGAGAAACCTGGCAAGGTACGCATGACTATATTGAAAATATGCCATCGAATGAGCAGCGCTCTTACAAAGTAGCTTTGGCTAATATTGCCAATGAGAAAGAAGACGAAGCTTACCGGCTGGCATACGATCAAATTCTGACCACCTTAAACATGATGAAAGACAGGGGAATTCTAATTCTACCCGGAACAGATATGGGAGGTTGGTTTACGCTGCACAGAGAACTGGAACTTTATCAACAGCTGGGATATACTCCAGCGGAGCTATTAAAATTGGGAAGCTACGACATGGCTGAATACCTCGGCCATGAAGACAGGGGATCCATCGAACAAGGAATGCTGGCCGACTTTTTTCTCGTCCCGGGTGATCCCACAAAAGACCTGAAGGCCATCAAAACAGTTTCGATGGTTTCTCGTGGAGGTGTGTTTTATTATCCCGATGAAATATATCCGGCTTTTGGCATCACACCATTCGGTGAAAAGCCAGTTGTGAATAATAGAATTGGTAATTAATCTACGTTGTCATATTTTTTTCTCCAATCTATACCTTGGTTTGGTGTCCTCACCAACCGGAAATTTCCGTACAGACTAACATGACAAGGTAGGATTAGTAAAGTATAAAATACTTTCCAAAAACCCTATTCATCAATCCCCATCGTCCATTGGATCCCACCCAGAATGTGTTTCAGAAATTTTTCATCCTCGTAGTACTCCTTTTTATGACCGAGTGCGGTATAAAACTGCCTTCCACCTTCGAAAGTATGGCACCATGACAAAGGGGTATAATTCCCGAATTGTGTTCCGGGAATTTTGGGTTCCTCCCCGTCTTTCAATTGGGTGTAATCCACTGCTAAGAGGATATGTATGTCTGGGTTCAGGTAATTCAGATAATAAGGCTCATCTTCCCATTCCCAGGTTTCGCCCAGAAAATCTGTTGCCGGATGCTCCTGGTCGATTACTTTGATCTCGAATGGTTGCAGGGGAGGGTGTCGCATAAATTTACCACCCAGCAGGTCCCAAAACCAGGGCCAGGCCCGCTCTGATCCTGAAGCGCTGTGGATTCCTACAAAAGCGCCACCATTTCGGATGTAACTGACAAAAACCTCTTTTTGAGCATCTGTATCAAAAGCTTCATTGTTGGTGTTAGAGAAAATGATGCAGTCGATATCCTGAAGGTTTTCTGTTGTAAAAAATTCAGGATCGTCGCTGACAAGGTAATGCCAGCTTTGCTCTTCGGCCATTTTCTTCAAGGCTTCCACGGCGTAAGGAATGTTTTCATGAATGTAAGGATTGCCGCTTCCTTTACCATTGTGTGTGTAGATCAGGATTTTTGTTTCATCAGTTTGAGCTTTTAATCCAAATCCTGAAAGGATCAAAAGGCAAAAAAACATAGTGAAGATGCTGGAATAGTATCGCATGGTGATTCTTTAATTATAAAATTTTTAATGGTTGAAAGATACAAAAACTTTCTGTTGCCTGGTGGCTCATTCGCCCTGTTGAGGAGGAATATGCACAATTGTTTATCTTCGTTCATTGGATGAGCCTGAAAAATCATGATGCCTGAAAGAAAATTAAAATTTCAAAATGTTCTTATCATCATCGGGATCGGTTTGGTTTTCGGCCTTCTTTACAATTATTTTTTCTATCCGCATTCCCTGACTGAATTCCTGGAAGCAGGTAGCATCAGCATTATTTTGGGTTTTTTTGTAGGGATATTAGAAGAGTTCGTTCTCAAAAAGTTTTTTAAACGCAAATCCTTTCTGACGTTTTCTATTGTACGGGCGCTTATCTATTCTCTGCTAACCAGCATTGTTTTGTGCCTTGTTCTATCCATAGAGATTTCTGTTGTGGAGCAGATCAGCTACCTCATGGCGGTTGTCCAATATCTCAAAGGACCCTTATTTCAAAGAGATTTTCTTTTTGCCTTTACCTTCATTTTTATGATGTTGTTTATCCTTCAAATTATCTTACTGGTTGGTAAGGCTAACTTTTTCAGGCTGATCCTCGGTTTATATCACCAACCTCGGGAAATATCCAGGATATTCATGTTTGTAGATTTAATCGGTTCAACATCCATTGCGGAGAAGCTACCCAACAAAGAATTTAGCTCATTTATCAAAGATTTTTTCTATGATATATCGGACGCAATTATGATGTACGGTGGGGAGGTCTACCAATATGTTGGCGATGAAATTATCGTAATCTGGCCGATCCGAAACAAGAATTCAAAATGCATTCGATGCTTTTTTAAAATGGTGGAGACCATTGAAAGCAAGCGAAGTGACTACGAATCAAAGTATGGAGTTGTTCCTGAGCTAAAAGCGGGCATTCATGGAGGAAAGGTTATCGTCACTTCTGTAGGCAAGCAAAAGAAAGAGATTGTTTATCATGGGGATGTACTGAATACAACTTCAAGAATAGAAGGTAAATGCAATGACCTGGGGCAGAAGCTTTTACTCTCCGGCGAATTGTTAAATTATATAGACCTTGAAGATGAGTTTAGTGTGGAAGAAAAAGGTGAAATAGAATTACGAGGAAAAACGGATAAACTGAGCCTTTATGGAGTGCAGAGGTTAATAATCAGTACCTGAAAATCAGAATAAAACTGGTTTTACTCATGGATAATTGGTCTATTTAGCATTGAATTTTTTCAAAAAAATAAAAATAACATGACAATTTTAGTGGTAGGAGCAAGTGGCGAAACCGGTAGACAGCTGGTTGATCAGCTCCTGAAATCAGGCCAAACAGTAAAAGTAATTGTTCGATCGCCGGAAAAGATGCCCGAATCATGGAAGAACAATGGTCTGCTTACCATTATCCAAGCCAGCATTTTGGAATTGAGTGAACAAGAATTGACAGACATTGTCAAAGATTGCGATGCAGTTGCCTCCTGTCTGGGTCATAATCTGACCTGGAAGGGGATCTACGGTGAACCCCGCAGGTTGGTCACAGATGCTGTTCACCTGCTCTCGAAAGCCATTGAAGCGAATAAACCCGGGAAGCCTGTGAAGTTCGTTCTGATGAATACGTCCGGTAATCGTAACCGAGACCTGAATGAGCCTGTTTCCGTTGGTTATCGTATTGTCGTGGGTTTGCTGCGGTTGCTGTTGCCACCGCATGTTGACAATGAGCAAGCCGCGGATTATCTGCGAACCGAAATAGGCCAAACCCATCCCTCGATCGAATGGGTAACCGTTCGGCCTGACACCTTAATTGATGATGATCAGGTGACCGATTATGAAGTGCACCCATCTCCGGTTAGGGATCCGATTTTTAACGCCGGCAAAACCAGCCGGATCAATGTTGGACATTTCATGGCACAGTTGATCATGGATGTTACCACATGGGAAAAGTGGAAAGGACAAATGCCGGTTATTTATAATAAGATGGAAGGGAAGTGAGTTTTGTAATGGAAAAATAAAATTTTGACGACATTTGCTTCAACTTTAGAGAATACTGAAATAGGCAAAAAAAACACTCATGACAGTTGAAACCCATCAGATAAATAATTCAACAATTGCAGAAGTCCTTTCTGAAGGGATCATCATCAATAATTCAGAAGATGGGTTAGACCTGTTGGGAAATATTTACTTCCAGGGTTTTGATAAAGTCATTTTGCAGGAGGAAAACATAACTCCTGACTTTTTTGACCTTAAGAATGGAATGGCCGGGGAGATCCTTCAAAAATTTTCAAATTATCGCGTTCGTTTGGCAATCATCGGCGATTTCTCAAAATATACCGGTAAAAGTGTCAATGACTTCATTTATGAAAGCAACAAAGGCAGGCAAATCAACTTTGTCAATTCACAATCAGAAGCGCTAAAAGTACTTTCTGATTAGTGACCGCAAGATCTAAATACTCATCAATCCATACCTTATTCTTTATTCTTTGAGAAGACGGAAATTATTTTTGCCATAGTTTTTTATATTCCATGATCTTAAAAAGAAAATAATGCTTCTTGACGGAAGAAATTATTTCTATTTATTGTCGTCCGACTAATTTTAAGCAGAGTTAAAAATTAGCCTATTCATCAATTTTAAGGAAATTTTAATTGATTTCAGAAAAACACCCCATACATCGGAATTCAAAAAAATAGGAAAATTCCCCTCCTTGGAGGGGTTAGGGGTGGGTTTTTTACTGACTCGTCCTAAAATAAGTTTACAGGTTAAAGATTTAATCCTGTTGGAAATTTTCCCGGACAACGGTAATTTCTATTCACTTGTTTATTCATTAAAGAAAAAAGTAATTATGAGGATAGCATTCTTGTTAATCGTTTTAAGCATCAACTCCTTGTCTTATGCACAGGAAGATGAAAGGATTTCGACGATGGATTTTGTGCAAATTTTAAATGATAACAGGGAAGAGGCCCTGTTTTATTACCAGAATAACTGGAAAATCCTGAGAGAATCAGCCATGCAAAAAGGGTATATCCAATCGTATCAATTACTGGAAGCCCCTGCAGATGATGATGCTTCTTTTCAGCTGATCCTTATGACAACTTACCCGGATAAGGGCCAATATGATTTGAGGGAAGACCACTTTCGTGAATTGATAAAGGAACAAGGTGAACTGAAATTGATGAATGATAAAAAACCGGGCGAATTCAGAAAAACCCTGTTTAGCAAAGAAATGGTCAAACATTGGGATTAATTGAAAACAGGTTTGCTAAATCCGGATCAACTCTGATCATACCCAAATTATTTTTCATTGTGCACTTTCCCGGTTGTGAATACTTTTGAGAAGTAGCAAAGTAAATCACTCTTTAAAGGATAAAAGCCAGTCTTTTTAGTATATTAACTAAAGGAACAAACGAAAACATGATGATTTTTAAAGGAATATTCAGGCCTATTATTCTTTCTTTTTGTATTTCAATACTTTTTCACTTTAATACAATTGCTCAACAAGCTTCGGGACAAGGGAGTCCTTCAAATGAAAACTTTGAAATGAGTATGTCTTTGCAGCATGTAACTGTTGTAGTTAGCGATTTTTCAAGAAGTGAAAAATTCTACAAAAACATTTTGAAGTTGGAAGAAATCGATGCCTCATGGTTGCCGGAAAACCAAATGTTCTTATCAGCCGGAGATGGTTTGGAAATACATGTCGGAGAAGTTCAGGGAGTAGAGATCAACCCCAGTAATTTTAATCATTTTGCCATTACAGTTTCGGATTTTGATCAATACCTTCTCTACCTGAAGAAAAATGATATCACATACGGTGACCTTGACGGTGATGGCAACTACAATGTCCAAAAAAGACCAGATGGGGTCAGGCAGACTTTCTTTCAGGATCCCGATGGCTATTGGATAGAAATCAATGATTACAAATATTAATTTTCACTAGGACACCTGGTTTTTTTTGACCTGGGCAAGTGAACAAGAGGACAATGGAACAGCCCTCTGAATCTCCTGCTTAGGAGTAAATCATTTCTCTCAAAACCGGATCTATTCAAAAATGTTTAAATTGAAACAATGCGATTTACTCCTTCTTAGCAACTAATGCCGCTGAAATTGAGATTTATGAATAAAAGACTGAAAGACTTGGCGAAGCAAGAGTGGGATACTCTTTTCCCTATCGAACTTGTGGACTATGATCCGAATTGGAAAAATAAATTCGAACGAGAGAGAAAGAAAATCATTAAAATGGTTGGTGATAAAATAGTTATAATCGAACACGTTGGGAGTACCTCTATACCTAACATTAAAGCCAAACCATATATTGACATTTCCATTGAAATTTTAAAGGAGGATTTATTCAACGAGGAAATTATCGGAGCAATGCAAAATCTGAATTATCATTTTTTTAGACAAACCGGCACAAAAGTCGATTATATGATTTTTGTTAAAGGATACAACTTAAATGGTGAGAAGAATCAAATATTTCATATTCATATGTGTCCTCCTGATCATGAAATGTTGAACCAGATTGCTTTTCGTGATTATTTAAATGCAAACCCCAAAAGGGCTCTTGAATATGAACAATTAAAGCTAGAATTAGCGCTGACGTTCAAAAATGACAGGTCTGGATATAGAATAGCAAAGGGTGATTTTATCAGGAATACTATGAATATGGCAAAAGAAGCAGCTACTAATAAAGAGATTAATCACGATAAGAAAAATCATGTTTGAACATCGCGCCCGAAACAATGATCATTTAAACTATATTGAAGGAGCTCCGAAAATCGATACTTCGCATCTTATTTTATCTAAGAAAATAAACAAGATGCATTCCATATTATTTGACCTGACGGATTATGCTCAAACGGGATTTAGGTAAGTGGGACATAGTTCTGCTGATGTTGAACACCATTATTGGTGCAGGGATCTATGGCCTGCCATCCAAACTCTACAGCCTCACCGGTATTTATAGCCTTGTGGTGCTGGCAATATGCGCCGTTATCATTTTTGTTTACATCCTTATTTTTGCAGAAGTATCAAGCCAGTTCGATCGGTCCGGTGGTCCCTACCTGTATATCTTCGAAGCTTTCGGTAAAACACCCGGTTTTATTGTTGGTTGGCTGATGCTTATTTCAAGGGTTTCAGCTTTTGCTGCGTTGATTAATTTACTGGTTGATTATTTGAGCTATGTAAGTCCGGTTTTTATTGATCAGCAAATAAGGATCATTGCAATCATTCTCCTATCGCTTATCCTGTTTGGTGTAAATGCAGTTAGCGTGAAAAGCAGCGCCTATTTATCCAACTTATTGGGAGTTGCTAAACTCATACCTCTCTTGTTTTTTGTGCTGGTTGGGTTCTTTTTTATAGATATTGAAAACCTGGCAATCCATACTCACAAACCGGATTTCTCTTCATTTTCGTCCGCCATGTTTATTGGAATTTTTGCATTCACTGCCTGGGAAGCTTCCCTGGTCAATACAGGTGAAATGGCCAATCCGAAGAAAAACATTCCTTTCGCCATGATTGTCACCATATCATTTGCAGCCATCTTTTATATTTTGATTCAGCTAACCGCAATCGGCACCTATCCTGAACTGGCAACTTCCATAAAACCCATTGCGGATGCCGCGAACTTATTTATTGGCCCTGTCGGAGGGGCGTTTATAACTTTAGGCGCAGCTATCTCCATTATGGGTACGCTTAATGCCAATCTTCTGGCTGGATCCAGGCTGCCGTTAGCACTGAGTGAGGAAGGACAGCTTCCAAAAATCTTTGAGCGGACTCATGAAAAAACCGGAGTGCCATTCATTAGCTTGGTGCTTTACACTTTAGTAGCAATAGCCGTTTCTGTTAGTGGCACTTTCATTTATGCATTATCCATAAACGTAGTGAGTAAAGTTCTGATTTACATGCTGGTAGCCATTGCTTTGATCAAACTTCGAGCTAAGAACCATCCGAAAACCTTTCAACTCCCGTATGGTAAGACTCTTTCAATTCTGGGAATTATCATCGGGGCCTGGCTGCTTTATTCATCTGATCATTCTGATTTTATAGATGTTCTCATAACTATTTCGATCGGTGTAGTTTTGTTTTTTCTATTTAAAAGAAAGTCAAAATAAAATACCTACAGCTAATATTGAGTGAATCCATTTAAACATTTGAAATGGTAGGAAATCCCGGTTTTTACTATCTTTATTTGAAAATACTTTTATAAAAATGCCTGACAAACGAGGCCTTTTGCATCGAATTCAAACAATTTTTTTCCTATTGGGATTGTTGTGGTTTAGCATCGGGTGTGATAAAGATCAAATAAATACAGACCTTTTTAGGCTTCACGTAGCTGTGGATCTAAAACCATTTCATGAAAATTATTGGTTAATGATTCACGATCTGAATGGAAACCTGGTTGGGTTTGAACGAATAGTGTCAGGTGAAGATATTGTGATCTTAGCGGAGGAGAAACCTGCCAGAATCAACATCACATTCGTTGAACTAGACCGAACCGGATCCAAAGATTTTTATAACGTTGAAACATATCTTGGAATTGGGATTGGAGAAGAATGGTTCCTGGAAAATACTTTTCTCCCTCCGGAAAGAAACGGAACTCTCTCCGGTACCGGGACTGTGAATATTGAAAATGTTCCTGGCAACTCAAGGGTATACCTCACCAATAAATGGGGTTATTTTAATGGTGAGTATTTTGAAGAGGAGACCTCTGTAATGTATTCTAATCAATTATATGAAGAGGCCCATGACCTATTTCTCTGTGTTCAACCTTCCGGCGGAACTCCAGCATACCAGATATTCTACGATGTTAAGGATGGTGATAACTTTCTTACAGATGTTGCTGATTTGGAAGAATTTGATCATGTATTGGATTTTTCTTTTCCACCAACAAAAATCGTGTATGCAAGCGTAGAGGCATTGAGTGATGAACCATTCTATGAACGACATCGGACACATGGGTTTCTGACCAGCATTGATTGGTCTGAAAACAGCGAAGTAACATTCACCAACCTCCAACTTGGTTATCTGGATCAGTTTTCGAGATATCGAACGGATATTTTTGTCGATAGATATAGATATACAAAAGTTGGAGATCGGCCCACGGAGATCAATATCCCTGACCATACCATTTCAGTTCAGGATTCTTCCATTCAGAATTTTACTATTATAACAACCGGGCCTTATGTTTGGCGTGAGAGCTTTTGGACCCGGCAAACAAATGATGCAAGTGTATTTTGGGAAGTTTACGGGCAAGAAAAAGACCAACTACCCTTTCAATTTCCTGATTCATTTCTTGAAGCTCACCCGTTATTGAGCCCGGATAATCTTGAATATTCAGGTGGGGTATTTCATTTGCAAGGTCAGACATTCGATGAATACGTAGCGACACAATTTAAAAGGAGTATTGATAATTATCCCGATTACGAAAATTGGATAGCTGAGTATTAGGATCAGTCATTTTCAATATTTTTCAAGGATAATCAATGAAACCTTCAGCTTCATTCAGAACTTATTTTAATGGGGAGTTTGGTATATTCATTCGTGAATTATTAGAATATAATGTTAGACGTAAACATGCAATTGTTTCCATTAGCCCGTTGTGTCTATTATAAAAAAACCAGAAAATGGAGGAATCAAAAATATTTGAGCTGATCAGTCGTGGCCGAACAGATTACATTGTTAAGCTGATGAAAATTCCGAATTGGAAAGAATTACTCAACACAGGACATATTAAGCCGCTTCAATGGCTGGTTTATTACAATGATGTCACAGGATTGAGATCTGTCATCGAAAACGGGGGTACTCTGCAAAGCATAAATATCCATGACGAGTTAGGGAACGCTGCTTTCTTTGGACATTGGAAAGTTTGTGATTTTTTGATCAATCAGGGAGCAGATGTGAATTACCATGTTGACAAAACAAATGAGACACCTCTTCATAATGCTCTTGCCAAGGCGGGTCGACCCTATTATTTTTTTGTTGTCAGGTTATTGGTTGAAAAAGGAGCAGACATAAATGCCAAAACAATTCCGGGTATTGAAACAGGGGCATTTATGCGGGACGTTCGAACCAGGGGTGAAACACCCCTTCACAGAGCTGCCGCTTATGCGGACGAACAAACAATTTCCTTTCTGATTGAAAACGGCGCCGACAAAGAAGCAAAAGATGCCAATGGCGATTCACCGTTGAGTTGGGCGAGCGAACACCTTAGACCTGGGAGGATTTTAGCACTACTGGCTTATGGAAGACACGCAATTTCTGAAGGTCATAAAACGAAAAACCTAAGTGACCACGGACACAACTGGGGCAATGCGATGGACTGGAATTTGATTGGCGATTATTTGCCAGATTGAAAATATCGCAGCTGTGAGCTACAATGTAAGGGGTGTTAAACAGGGCAAACGATTTATAAACGAATGGCATAAACTATCAATTTTATCCTTTTAAAAACACCAATATTTCCCTATTGAAAGCCAGCCTTCCGGCGAGGAAAGGGACAATGCTATTAAGTTAAGACAATACTATGTCCCTCTCTCGGAGAGGGTTAGGGAGAGGTCGTAAAAACCCCTTAACTTAATAGCATTGGTAAGGGGAGAGGGGGTATGTTATATTAAAAAAGCTGTTTTGAAAGGATAAAACCTTTAAGGTGTTTGCCATGGATATTAAACGAAGGCTTGTGCCTGACAACTGTCAATCCTTTACTTAAAGGCTCGGTAACTTGTAGCCCTAACAAAGCGTAGATTTAAATCAGAAATTAAAAAGTAGCTTAAAATCAGAATTAAATAAAAAACCATGAAAGCAATAGGATTCAAACAATCGCTGCCCATTTCAGACGACAACAGTTTTATCGGGTTCGAAACGGAAAAGCCTGTACCCACGGGTTATGATCTTTTGGTAAAGATAGCTGCGATCGCTGTCAATCCTGTAGATTTTAAAGTCCGGCAAAACTCTGCGAAAGATACTGTTTTGGATACCCCGAAAATAATTGGTTGGGATGCTGTCGGAACAGTGGAATCTGTTGGGGAAAAAGTTTCAAAATTTAAACCGGGTGACCAGGTATTTTATGCAGGAGACCTTACCCGTAGTGGTTGCAATGCTGAATTTCAACTGGTGGATGAACGCATTACTGGTCGTAAACCCGTGAACCTTACAGACGCGGAGGCTGCTGCCATTCCACTGACCGGTCTAACTGCCTGGGAGTCCATTTTTGACCGCATTAAGTTAAACCCAGCAACCGACAAGGGGAAAACGGTCCTGATATTGGCAGGCGCCGGAGGTGTGGGCTCCATTGCCATCCAGATTGCCAAAAAAATAGCCGGACTGAAGGTCATTGCAACCGCGTCTCGTCACGAAAGTGAAAAATGGTGTAGTGATATGGGCGCGGATCATGTGGTCAATCATTACGACCTCAAAGCCGAACTGGAAAAAGCCGGATATAGGCAGGTGGACTACATCCTGGATTTTGTCAATATTAACAACTATTGGAAAACCATTGCGGAAATCATCAAGCCACAGGGACACATCGTTTCCATCACCGGTAGCAAGGACCCATTGGACCTTTCCCTGCTGAAAACCAAAAGCGCGACCTTTTCATGGGAATTGATGTACACCCGCTCCATGTTTGGCACTGACGATATCGAAAGGCAGCATGAGATCCTGAACGAACTTTCCCATCTGTTGGATGTGGGTACATTGCGAACCAACTTAACCACAACCCTCCGGGGATTTACGGTGGACAATTTAAAAAAGGCACATGAGATGCAGGAATCAGGAAAAACCATTGGGAAAACGGTTATTGAATTTTAGATGCGAGGGTTATTAACTTTTGATGTTGTGATAACCTGCAGGGAAATCCCTGTGTTGACCAATTCTACAAATCAAATTCATCGGATGGAATTTAATTTTTGAGAGAGTTTGATATATTCGGAGGATGGTTAAAAACTTTTGGTGGTAATTTTTTCAATGGATACTATAAGATGAACAGACGTAAATTCATTCAACGCACTTTCTGGGGAACTGTGGGACTTGGGGCAGCAACGGGACTATATACCTGGCAAATTGAACCGTTTTGGCTGGAGTTCGTCAGGAAGAAAATGCCCATCAGGAACCTGCCCGACAACCTGATCGGGAAAACGCTGATGCAAATAAGTGATATCCATATCGGGAATCGCTTTAATTACGATTACATCATTGAATCGTTTAAAAAAGCTCAAAAATATGACCCCGACTTTGTGGTTTATACCGGCGATTATGTTAGCTATGAAGACGAAAGGCAATTCAGACAATTGGATGATGTATTCAGACATACCGTCAGAGGGAAAATAGCGACGATTGGAATTCTGGGTAATCACGATTATGGTAAAAACTGGGCGGAACGACCGGTTGCTGACCAGATCTCCTCTCAGCTGGAGAACTTCGGGATAGCCATGCTAAAAAATAGCAGGGAAGAATTTAGGGGACTGAACATCATTGGTTTTGAGGATTACTGGTCAATCAATTTTGGTCCTGAAGAGGTGATGAACAGCTACGATCAAGCCAAAGCCAACCTGGTGCTCTGCCATAATCCGGATGTTTGCGACCTGGACGTATGGAATGGGTATGAGGGCTGGATCTTATCGGGACATACACATGGAGGACAATGCAAACCTCCCTTTCTGGAAGCGCCAATGCTACCAGTGAAAAACAGAAGATATGACCAGGGTGAAATCGACCTGGGTGACGGTCGGACACTCTACATCAACCGGGCAGTTGGTCATCTGTGGCAGGTGCGGTTTAATGTAAGACCTGAGATCACAATTTTTGAACTTGAACAGGCGTAAATAAGAATTTATTCCTATCAATAACATGAATAATTCCCTACCATTTTGTTATGAGGATAGGGGTAATTTTGTTGCGATAGATTGGTATATTCGTTAGATGGATAATAGAAACTACTTGAAATAAATAGATGTAATTGTTCTATTCATTCATTACCACAAATTGAGATGATAACTTTTTTAGTTTTAGTATTAATTGTACTTGGAATTTGTTGTGTTTTTCTATTTACTAAACCGGACTTTCCTTTAATCGAATTAATTGTCAAACGAATCTCTTTTTACTCATTAATTGGTGTATTGATTTGTATCGTATTATTAATTTTTGATTTACGATTCAAGGGGAACTATACAACGTCAATAATTGGACTGACTTTTATATTATCCACCATATTACTTTTTGGACTTACAAGAAATACCTGGACTAAGATTTTATGTGGATTTTTGACAATTCCTTTATTTGTAATAGCCTTCTTAAGCCTGATTTGGGAAATGTCTATTTTCATTATTTATATAATAGTGCTGCCTTTTGAGCCACCAACTGCAAAATTTGTGATAAACAAAAATCACAATATTGAAGTCAGAGTAGGTGGTTTTTTAGCATGTGGAGAAAGTTTGATTATTACGGAATCAAAACTTGGAGTATTTGACAAACAAAAATATGTTGGAAATATTTCATGTGTTACAGGAATAAGTAAAATAGAGACGCTTGAATTTAATACGAATTGTGCAGAATTTGTTATTTATCACGATGGACAAACTGAATTCGACAATCCATATAAATATCGTGTGAAATTTTAAAACGTGTGATAACACTTGGTCCATGCCTGTTTTCCAGCTTATTCGAGCTCTAAAAGTTGCCGATAATTTGGCTGTAATATTTGCTCATCGGCTTGTGGATGCAGTTAATACGATTAAAGTCAAATCCATACTTGTTGCCGGATTGCCAATTCGAAGTTTGGTCCAAACTTCCATCAACGTAAATATTACTTATTTGCTTACTCTTTACAGCTTCAGGTATGTTTTTCACAAGGGGTGTTGCATACAATTTGAAAACTGAACAGAACTATCAAATGAAAATTGAAGAAAAAACAGTAGGAATTTTTGGACTTTCATCGATCTTGATTTTGATGGGTGCCTTACTGATTTTTGGTCTTTCCAATACTGGATTTAGTTTTCTAAATGACTTTATAAGCAAACTGGGAGCAAAAGGAGAGCCAAATGCAATATGGTTCAACGTAATTGGATTCGTATTGGTAGGATTTCTTCTTTTTGGATTTGGATTAACATATGGGCGTTTACTAAACGACAAACTACTCTCCATTTTGTTGTCACTGTTTGGATTGGGGTTTGCATTTACGGCAATACCCATTGATATGCAAATATCGGATACACCTTTTTCAAAAGCCCACATTGTTGCCATCTGTCTCGGGTTGGCATTTTGGCTATTTGGACTTTCAAGGCTCGGTTACAATCAACGATTAAAAAAGAAAATCAGAGTTAGGGCAAATTTTACCGCTGTGATTCTCATTCTTTCAATGATTGGATTTGTCATTGGACTTTGGACAATGCCGGTGACCCATAGATTGGTTTTTGGAATTGTATTTGGATGGACGGCGGTGACATCAATCGAATTGATCTGTAAAAATGAAACGAACAAAAAAACTGCAACCAATGTTTAAAATATGCTAAAAAACTGAACTTCCCTCAGGTCGTACTGCTTTTAGCAGAACCTTTACTCTATAAACTTTCCTGAAAACTTGTAAATTCCATTATACTCTCACTTGATCTTGCTCGGAATAGACATTTGAAGTCGAGAACTTAGAAAGCAGACCATCCAATAGTGAAAAAAGTAGATCGACACTATACCCTCCAATAAAAGCAAGGCCCAGGGGAGACAGAGCTTTCAATGTCAGGATGTTATTGATTTCTTCAACCCCGAAGAACCAGCCAATGGCCAGGCCACTCAATGCTCCAAGAACCAGTCGTAAGTAAAACCGAATGCTCTGATCAGACAACAATGTATAATTCCTGATCTCTTTTGCCAGAATTCTCAACACCAAACATGCACCGCCTAACAGTCCATATAATATTGGTAAAATATAAGCATACAATACGGACAGCACATATTTGGTAGCTCTAAAGATAAAATCAGGATTTGCGGGATTTCCACTAATCACATCAATGGGTTCTTCATTTTCTTCCGGAAAAAGTGAGGTGAAATATTTGTCCCAGGGTCGGTTCCATTCTTTCAGTAACCTGCCTACTTCGGATTTCTTGTTATGATGATCCAAAAATGCTGCTTGCATGGAGTCATATTTTATGTTTTGAATGCTATCCAAATCTTTTTCTGGTATGTACTCTGTTCGTTTTAGACTATCACCAATTATGGTGCATAACTCGAGTTCGCTTTGATACTCCTGGTATAGCCCGGTACCAATGATATATTTGGTTTGAAAAAACAGCAAGATGATGATGATCACTAAGGTAATCGTAGAGAACTCCCTCGTAATATACCCGGCCCTTGTTGTTTTAACGGAGGTGGTCTCATAAAACTTTGATTTTCCTTTGCCAGCTAAATTTGAGAATACATTTCTTATCTGGTTGACAATCCAAACTAAAAAATATTCTACATAGCCCAGGACCGAATAATAACTTCGTACATAATTGTTTTTAATACTCTCAACTGATACAGGCCTGATTACCTGGGAAAACTTTCGTAATGAAATAAAAAATTTAGTTTCGATATCCTCATTCCATTTGTCGGTATTATAGGCATTTTTGGCCTTTACAATATTTGCTATATCATTATCTTCGATGACGATTTCTTCTCCGTTTTCTTCTTTCCTTTTTCCTATTCCACTTTGGCATGTATAAATAATAAGAAACTCAGCTTCCGATATTCTCCTCTCCAGATCCACTACTTCATCTATGGTATTTTTCTGATTGGCATTCATAGTGTTTAAAGGTTATTTATTAAAAAGGGTAGCATATATATTTAATATAACCACTTTATCGATTGAAATGAAGTCAATTAAATAAAATACAGGATCTTATAGGCAGTACTTATAATTAAAAAAGCCGGCATTCCGCCGGCTTTTCGTGCTAACTAAAAGTCCCCTATCATCATCCTTTAGAGTCTTTACG
This sequence comes from uncultured Cytophagales bacterium, assembly GCA_913057175.1. Classification (GTDB taxonomy): domain Bacteria; phylum Bacteroidota; class Bacteroidia; order Cytophagales; family Cyclobacteriaceae; genus CAJXNP01. Next base: position 40,450 of record CAJXNP010000022.1, on the reverse strand, counting down.
CTGCCGGTTCGACGATTCCCAGCATTTCCAGGTGCTGGGGGTTGGTTTCCAGGGCGATCCGTGCAATAGATATAAAGTCACTCAGCCACTGGTCCAGGTTGTCGAGGGCAATATCCCGTGCCAGCGTGGCATTCTGGGCTTCACCCTTTTCCTTTAGCTGGGTGATGTATTTGGTTTCCACATCCGCCACCAGGGCTTGCCCGGCTTCCAATTTTTCCTGTGTGATACCGAAGTCCTGCAAGCCTGCAGCAAAATGTGGTGTGGAAAGGGCATTGGCATAAAACGATTTAGCCTGTTTGATCCATCCGGAAAGTGACCGAAGCCGCCTGCCCGATACCTGCAAGGCCTCAAACGCTCCCGGATTATCCCGGAAAGCTACACGGGCGATCTTCACGTGCTTCATGTACTCGCTGTTGGCCACTGTCCTGGCAATGTCCAGGTCATTTGTCGCCTGGTACTGCTCTCCGTATTCCTTGTCCCTCACGGTTTGCAGGGACTGCGCCTCGTTGTAGAGGGCAAGACCGGCCTGCAGGCGCTCCTCGGTGTATCCGTATTCGGCGAGGGCATTCTTGATGGAATTCTGGTTCAGCGCATTGTGGATGGCACTCTGTGCAAACAGCAATTGACTGTCAATTGTTAGATACTTCATGTTGATTATTATTTAATTGAAAAAATAGTTAGTGATGACTGAATAAGGTGGAGGAAAGTCGCATTCCCTCCATTGAGTGATCGGAAGTGGTAAACCCGTGGCAGGTTCCCGGGAAAAATGCCTTCTACCCTGGTACAGATGATTCCCACCTTGGTACGAATGATTTTTGAACGGTACGAGCGATTTTTTCACGGTACGAATGATTACTAAGGCGGTACGGATGACTTCTACCCCGGTACGATCCATTTTTTTTCCGTACGAATCATTTTTTTCCGGCACGAGCCATTTCAACCTTTGTAGGAATGATTTTTCATAGGTGCAGAACCATTTCACCCATTGTACGAGCGATTTTTTCATGGTTTTATGTCCGGGCAATTCCTTTGCTTGTGCTTTGTCAACTTTCCGGTCTTTGCAAGGCGAGATTCCACCAAGGGTGTTGGCATGAATTGATTCCAAGACCGGCGTTTCTGACCCCCTGGTTGGTAACCGACCACCCGATTCACTGGTTAGCGGGAAACCAACCGTTCCCAGATATCTACCGATAAAAATCTGTAGAATACAATTGAAAATATCTTGTGTTTGACAGTGGAATAGAAGGGTAGTGGGGATGGATGGTGTTGGAAATAGGATCTTCAAAATTTAAAATAACGGATAAAAATTAGTTTTCAGGTTGGTTAAAGATAAAAACAAAGTCATTAATATATAAAGTTGTAAACTTTATAACAACATATTGAATTGATTTGTGAAAAAATAAAGAAGATAATGAAGAGATTGTTATTTTAGGGGTTGAATTAAGACAATAGTAATAACACCATTGTTGTAAACATGTTAGCCACACATTAAATATGAAAAAACAAATACTATTGATTATTGGTTTGGTGATTCTTTTAGGTTGTAATCAAAAAGCTGCAAATGAGGAAACACATCAACCAGAAAGCCCAATTGACTATTCAGAGATTAAGAATTTACTAGACAGTATCCATATTGAGGATCAAAAACATAGGGTTGAGGGTGAGTCTATTCAGGAAAAATATGGGTTGGAATCCGACGAATTAAGAAACCACTGGATGAAGATTAGAAAAATAGATTCAAGTAATCTTATTGCTGTAGAAAAAATTCTTAACACGTACGGATGGCTTAGTTCAGAACAAATTGGAAGCAAGGCTAATTCGACTCTATTCTTAGTGATTCAACATTCAAACCTGGAAACCCAAGAAAAGTATTTGCCAATGATGAGGCAAGCAGTAAAAGAAGGGAAAGCAAGGTCTCAGAGTTTGGCATTATTGGAAGATAGGATTTGTATAGGTAAGGGAGAGCTACAAGTTTATGGAAGTCAAATAGGAACAGATCGGGAAACAGGCGACATGTATGTGCTACCATTAGTGGAACCTGAAAAAGTGAATGAAAGGAGAGCGGAAGTAGGCCTCGGTCCAATAGAAGATTATATTTCTCATTGGGGATTAGAATGGAATGTCGATGAATACAAAAGGGAATTGCCAAAGTGGATAGATATATTAGAAGAAGGAAGAAGGTAAATTTAAGTGGTGGCGGTAGCAGTTATTTTAAGTGTGTTGAGATGCTCAAGAAATGAGTCTCCATAAAAAATCAATTTAGCAGGATAAAAAAAGACCAATATTTTTGAACATGCATAATGTATACCGATATCATCCATCGTGTCGTATTCCCCTCCTGGGAGAGCAGAGGTGGGTCCTATCAGGTCTGTTAGAGACTGAAATGCCGGATGAAATAGTTTACACTATCTAACTGAATTACAACTTAATCCAAAAAATCTTTAGCAAGAGCGTTTCAAAGAAAAGCCGATTATGATGTTCGTATTTTATTAACTTAGGAGTAAAAGGCCATAAGGGAATTACTTCCATTAATCTTTTTGGACATGTTGAGTACAAATGAAAATACATTTTTATCATGAAAGCTTCTAAAATTATTCCTATCCTGTTATCAGTTTTAATTGTCGCATGCAACAAACCGAACAGCAGCACTAAAATGCATTCATCCGAGGTTTCCAATGAGATCTATTCCGGTCCGATAATCGATATGCATGTTCACGCTTTTGGTGAGAATAGTGGTTTTAGCGCAATGCTTGGGGTAGAAATGAGCCAAAGTATGACTGGTAAAGCCTACAAAGCTCCTGCTACGATGGAAGAGGTAAAAGAAGAAACCTTTGCGAGGTTCGATGATCATCATATTGTTAAGGCGATGGTGGCTGGCGGGGAGGATTGGTACGACTCCTCCCCTGAAAGAGTTATCATTGGCAACAGCCACCATTTTTCCATTAAAGAACTAAAGGAAAAACATGCAGAAGGAAAATTGGAAGTATTAGGCGAAGTCGCTCCTAATTACAACGGAATTCTCCCTACGGATACCAGCCTGACAAAATACTTTGACTTAGCCGTTGAATTGGATATACCCATCGCTTATCACATGTTTCCGGGAGGCCCTCCGGGGGGTGCATACGGGCCTTATCCAAATATCAGGGCCCACCAGGGCAAACCCTTACAACTGGAGGAGATATTGATTGCCAGACCGACCATGCGAATTTACATCATGCATGCAGGATGGCCTTATCTGGAGGATATGAAAGCGTTGATGTATGCGCATCCACAGGTATATGTGGATCTTGGCGTAATAAGTTGGGTTTTAACGAGAAAAGAATTTCATCACTTCCTGAAAGGCTTGGTAGATGCAGGTTTTGGTAAAAGGATTATGTTTGGCTCTGATCAAATGATCTGGCCGGAAACGATAACTGATGGCATTGAGGCTGTAAATTCGGCCACTTTTCTTACGCTGAAGCAAAAGGAGGACATCTTCTACAATAATGCCGCGACCTTCCTCCGATTATCAGAAGAAGAAATCAAATCTCATAAGGAGGAGATGGATTAATATTTCGACTCAAGCAAAAGTGAAGGCAAAGGAATGTTTCATAACCAAGTGTTAATGCAAGTGTATTGAGATAATTCGAGAAATGAATTTCCGTATAAAATTGATTTATCAGGATAAAAAGAAGGTCAATATTTTGAACATGTCTAATATATATCGATATCATCCATCGTGAGATATTCCCCTCCTGGGAGGGGTAGGGGTGGGTTCTTAGCAATGAGAAAAATTATTCCATATAATCCACGGCTGAAAGAGTTGGCCCGAAAGCTACGAAGAGACATGACCTTATCAGAGATCCTATTGTGGCAGGAATTAAAAGGCGGACAGCTGAATGGGTATGATTTTGACAGGCAGCGGCCAATCGATGAATACATAGTGGATTTTTATTGTAAAGACCTGATGCTGGCAATTGAAATTGATGGGGATTCCCATACGCATGGAGAAGTAGCTGACAACGATGTCGAAAGACAAAAGAGATTGGAAACCCTGGGTGTACGCTTTCTTAGATTTGATGATCTGGATGTAAAGAAGGAAATGGGTTTTGTATTAAATACGATATTGACATGGATAGAAGAAAACGAATGAAGGGACCCACCCCCAACCCCTCCAAGGAGGGGAGTTTCGGCCGTTATCAGGTGGTACGGCAATAACGGGTGCTGAGCTATGAGGTGCCTTATGCATATTAATCTGCATACCTTTGTAGAAATAATTCGTAAATTAAGGCCATGAAAAATTCGATAGAAATCAAAGACAACATACATACTCTGATTGATAAAATTGACAATAGGGAATTATTGGAGATTTTTTACGAGCCTTTAAATTCGAGGGTATGGAAAAGAGAAGGACAACTTTTAGAAGATTTAACACCTGAACAAAAAAAGGAACTATACGAAGCCTACGATGAAAGTATTGATGAATCCACTTTAATCAACCTTAAGGACCTTAAGGTTAAACATTTTAAATGGTTCGGAAAATAAGACTTACCAAAAGGCTGATAAAAGATTTGATGAAATACTAACCTATCTTAACAAAAAATTCGGCAGGTCAATAGCAACCAGGTTCATCGAACTAACCTATTCTTTTTTTGATATTGTAACGCAACATCCTCAAATAGGTAGTCTTGAAGATAAACAGAAAAGTATCTATGGATTTTTTTTGGAGAAGCCAGTTACAATTTTCTACAGATTTACTGATAAAGAGGTAGTAATATTAAATTTTTTCGACAATAGAATGAATCCCAAAAAAAGAGGTGGATAAAATGAAATTTAGCATTATAGGAATTTTATTAAGTCTTGTCTGCCTGATAATCGCAATAAAAATTAATTATGACATGTCTGTTGATTATTATCTCGTAGATGGTAAAACAAGGGCTTTTTTCGGACTAACCCGTTTGGATAGACTTTACTACGGAGCAATTGGATTTACAGGTCTCATTGTTAGTTTGATTGGGGTGATGAGAAAAGAAAAAACGTGGATAGTTGTAAGCGCCATTTCAATTTCAATTATTTCAATGCTACTTACTTTTATTGATTTATGGAAATGGATGATATAAACAAAATTTAGCTACTACAATCGATAATGTTTATTTCGCTCGATCCACTGTAATTCATTGTTTCAGTCAATTATTATAAATAACTAGAAAATGAAAAATTTTGTGCTGCTCTTGGCAAAGATTTTTGAGATTGTCATATTAAAAAACCAAACAACCCAACTCTTTAATCAACAAAAATGAAAAAAACGATTTTACCCCTATTGCTCATCCTCGTCATTCAACCATGTTTCTCACAAGATCATTCTGAGAGTGATGGAGATTTGATATTGCCATACCAGAAAATCCCCGATTACCCGATGGACTATAATCCTGGAAATATCCTGTCACGATTAGTAGATGGACTTGGGTACCGGTATTACTGGGCATCTGAAGGGCTTACTGCCAAAGACCTGGAATACAAACCCTCGGAAGATGCCAGAAACACCCGTGAGACCCTCGAACATATTTATTCCCTGTCTTCAGCCATATTGAACGCGACGGAAAATGAACCGAACGTTCGACCAGAGGGTGAAGCTGATTTTACACTTGCCACGCTCAGGGAAATGACTTTAAATAATTTAGAACTGGCAAGCAATGCATATGCAAATAAAAGTGCGGAGGAGATCTCTCAAATGAAAGTGATTTTTAAATCCGGCGAAAAGGTATTTGAATTCCCGTTTTGGAATATGATCAACGGCCAGATATCCGATGCCATCTATCATACCGGGCAGATTGTATCTTTCCGACGGGCTTCCGGAAATCCGGTCAATCCGAAGGTTAATGTTTTTTTGGGGGAAACGGCCAATTAAATATTCATATATGTTTGGAAATTGTCAGGTTGGTGAGATACCAACCATGGCCTTGGGGTTTTAAAATGATTATTATGAAACTAAAATCCATCATAAAAGAACCCAATATATATTCAGAACCTATGTATAAACTATTGTCAATAACGATTTTATTCCTCTTAAGCTATTCGCTACTGGCTCAGGAAAAACAATATTCATTTAATATTGAAGGAACGATTAATACAGATTCCGGGAAGGTAACTATTGATCTATTTTATGATCATGATTATTACCCGAAAGGGATTGAAAAAATGGAGGCGGAAGTAAAAGATAAGAAATTTTCATTCCGCGGTTATATTCCCTATCCACAAGCATTTACAATCAGCTATGGACAGCAGTATTATTCACGGCTTTTCGTTGTAGAATCCGGTGATCAATCCATGACTTTAAATATTGATGCCAACAGAGAGGTTCCTTCGATTGATAATCAAGCAATGAGGGAATATGAAGGTGAGTATGCTATGGAGTATGAAAAAGTAAGAAAAAAGAGAAAAGCCTATGAAGCTAAGGGAGATAGCTTAAGGCAATTTTACGATGGAAATATACCTGAAAGTATCCAACTGGAACTTGAAACTGAAATAAAAAAGATTTATGCTGAAGGCGATAGTGTATTATTGAAATACGTTACTGCTCATCCTAATTCATATTTAGCGATGTGGAAGTTTATTGAGTTATTTAGTTTTGATGGGTACAGCGACTTATTTTCCTCAATTCATCGGCAATTTTCTGATTCTCTCAAAGAGACATATGCAGGCAAAGTACTTACGGAAAAACTAACTGCTTCGGCTCAATTAGCAATAGGGAAAAGATTTCCGGTTCTTACAGCGATTGATTCACAAAGTATTTCGCTCGATGAAACTTTACTTTTTAAGAACAAATATACTCTTATTGACTTCTGGTATAGCAACTGCAGCCCTTGTATTGCCCAATTCCCACATCTGAAGGATATGTATGATAAATATAAAGACAGAGGCTTTGAAATTGTCGGGATTTCTACTGACCGGGAGCGATATAAAGAGCAGTGGTTAAGGGTAATTGAGAAATATCAGCTTTCATGGCCTCAATATTGGGATAAGAATGGCATAGAAGCTTCAGAACTTTCTATTAATAAGTTTCCGACAAACTATTTGTTAGACAATCAAGGACGAATCATTAAGAAGGATCTACGACCAGTGGAGTTAGAAGAATTCCTGCAGGAAAATTTGTAATTCTATAAAGAAAAATTAAATCTTGATAGATGTTAAGTTTACCTGGTAATATCTAGACCAGAAATGGTTACAGAATAATCGTCTTCAGAACACCAATAGGATGTTAAATGATTAGCTGTGTTAAAAATACTTTCTGCTAATTTCGAATGTAATCTCAATAAAGAAAGACATCAATACAGTAAAAGCCACCCCACCCAGATGTCACAGTAAATAACAATCGGATGAGATGACTTATTGGCGTTTTTCAATAGATTGTAGGATATGAACTAATCACACGCGCCAATTATTTCATTCACTTCTGATTCCACCTCGAAAAATTTCTCGATAACAGAGGTTCCTTTAATCGATATTTCTACATAATCATTCTGGATGTTGCTCACTACACCGCTAAATTGGTTCGCCAGTAATTGTGAGGCAATTTCTGGACCTGAAAGTGGGTCCGTGCCATTGTAATTTCCCCTAATTCTTAGGATCTGGACAAACGGCACCTTCACATTTTCCAATGTCTGAATGGCATCAAATACCTCCACTGCCGTGAATGGTTGTAATTCAATATCCCTCACCCGTGAGATCTCTACTTCTTCTGTGACGGTTTCCTCCCAGGTGTTGGTCTCTGTGGTGGTTTTGGATGTGGTGTATTCATAGCCGGCTGTTGCCTCGACTGAAATGTCTACTCCCTGACCGAAGAATTTTGCACTGGTTTCGACCGTTGTGGAAAGGCTGACCGATGCTGTATGGCTTGAATATAAAGAAACGCTCTCTTCCGTTCCCACCGTGTAGGATTTTGATTGGGTTTCTGATTTCCCTACTGATTCGGTCAGGGTCGCGCTACTGCAATTCTTGAGAATGGATTTGTAGGCAAAATCCAGCTTTGCAGGCGGAAGTATCGGCGGACTGAACTCGGTGCCCCGGTCTTCCACTTCCCAGGTGATATTTGCTGCGACAATTCTCACAGAGATGTATTCATCCGGTGAATCGGAATAGGAAACCTGGCTTCCGTATACTCCTGTTACATGCTTGCCGATTGGATTTCCACTTAACGGTCTTATTTTAACCAGCCCATTTTCATCGGCTTTTACTACAAACTTATAGTAATCGTAATTGGCCTGGGCCACGTCTGTTACATAATAGCAATATAAATTACCAGGGCCTGACATTCTTATGTATACAGGAGTATTCACAATATCTGGCTGCATTTTCAGGTAAAACAGGGAGTCCGAACCATTCACACTTTCAAAATAGAATGAAAATGTGGCAAGTTCATTCGCATCGAATTCGCGATACAATATCGGATCTAAACCTGTTTCATAGCCAGGGTCATAGACAAATTTATAAAGAAGGGTATGAACATCTTCATCATCCGTGATGGCTTGTATGAGGTAAGGTGTTTCCTCTTTTATTTTCAACTCCGGATAAAGGGCCGGCAGATCAGTTGTTACCCGAAGGGGTTCATTGGAAGAATCCACACGAACATTGTCGGAAACACTGGCAAGCTCACCAGCATTTTCGTCTTGTATGGTGATCGTTGCTGAGACTCCTCCATCAAATTGATCTATAACCTGACTGGTCAGATCATCTTTCGGAATGCTCAGGGTAGCGATATTTGTACTGGAATGCACATCCAGTGTTTTGGAAAAAGAGGACAGACCACCATCAAACGTAATGATAGCTTTGGATGGGGAATATCCCTTTTTAGCGATGTCACGAGTATCAATGACCAATCCAATGCTTCCTGGATCGAGAATAAACTCCGAGTTGATCGAATCTGTTTGATCGAATCCTCCCTCAGGATTGGGATCGTCTTGCGTACAACTCAAAAAGGAAGTTGAAACAAGAATGGTCAGCACAAAAAAAGAGTAATTAATCATTTTCATAACAGTTGTTTTTTGTTTTGGTGATTGAATTCAATGCAATCCCAGAGAACTGCGATAAACAATTGAACCCGTATAAATCGGTATTTCGAAACTATACATTTACCGTCCGTATGTAAAAAATTCACTATGGACAAATGATGGACATGCATAAAAATGGGTATGGTCAAATAATGGACATCAGTAATAAATACGAATACTTGATTGATGAATAGAGTTTGGTATTTTAGAAAGAAGATTGCAGGACAATCGTAGCTGTCATTATTGAAAGTTTATACCGTGTCACATTGAATAAAAACAAATGACATTTGAAATCAATAAATCCATAGAAATTTTAGAGCGAACACCTGCGGTATTGGAACACCTGCTAGGTGGTTTGTCAGCAGAATGGTTGAAATCCAATGAAGGAGAAAACACCTGGAGTCCGTATGATATTGTAGGACATCTCATCCATGGAGAAAAAACGGATTGGATTGTACGAGCCAGGATTATTTTATCCAATTCAAAAAATAAAACTTTTGAACCATATGACAGATTTGCGCAGATGCAGGAGGACCAGGAACGGTCTATAGAAGAACTATTGAGTGAGTTCCAGGAACTTCGAACGAAAAACCTGAATGAACTGAAAGACCTTCAGATCATAGATACTAAATTAGAAGAGAGGGGAATGCATCCTGAATTAGGTGAAGTCAATTTAAAACAGCTATTGTCGACCTGGGTGGTTCACGACCTGGGACATCTTTCACAAATATCGAGGGTGATGGCAAAACAATACAAGTCTGAAGTTGGTCCCTGGATAGAATATTTGGGGATTTTAAATAGATAAAGCTGCCAGAGGCGTTCGGATACATCCTTAAATTAGGTGAAGAGGATTTACTATTTTAGTAGAATGAAAAAAAGGATATAAAAGAGATAATTCTTTTTCAAGTACATAAAGTTCACCTGGTAATATAAATATGAAGTTGTCAACCTCAATTATTTTCTCCAACCTGCTAATTGCAGTGAATGTATTTGGTCAGGATGCAATAACCGCGGATGAATACGATCGTGCTGTCGGTTTCCTAAGCGAAAACCTGATCAATAAAAAAGTCTTTAATGTGAGTATTGAACCTAATTGGTTTCCGGACAGTTCAGGAGTCTGGTATGTTACACATTCCCTTGATAATAAAACATATCGGAAAATTACCTTTCCGGATATGAATGTGTCAGATTTTTTTAACCATGATAAATTAGCTACCATCCTTACCGATTCCCTTGATGAAGAAATTAAGGCTAATGACCTGCCTCTTTCAGCCATTGAGTATAGAAATCCAACGGAGCTGTTGCTGACGGTCAGGGATAAAAAATACGTTTTCAATACCGATAAGAATACCTTGGAAAAGTCATCACCAGAGGATAAACCAAATGAAAATGAAAAAACCTCTCCCGATGGGAAATGGATTGCCTACACAAAGGATTATAACCTGTTTATTAAAACCGCTGATTCTGGAGTGGTAAAACAGCTCAGCAAGGATGGTAAAAAGGGATATGAATATGCCTCGTGGTATGGATGGGCAGATATCATAGAAGGAGAAAATGGTGAGCGTCCCAGGCATTTTGGTGTTGATTGGTCCAAGGATAGTAATTGGATATCCGCCAATATTTGCGATTTGCAGTCTGCACAGAAAATGTATTTATTGGATTGGAGCGTTGATTCATTGTTCAGGCCCAGGTTACTTTCATACTATCGCGGATCTCCGGGAGATACCGCAATGGTTTATCTTGAACCTGTGTTCTTCAATGTTCAAACAGGAAAGGAAATTAAAGTAGATTTACCGAAAAGCACCTATATAAACAGTATTGGTGTCAGGTGGTCAGAAACCCCTGGAAAAGTATTTCTTGATAGATCTACCCGGGGATATCAGAACATCAGCATTTATTCATTTGATTTAAGAACCGAGGAGCTTCAAACTTTATATTCAGAATCCAGCGTTACCAATATTGATAATTTCACCCATGAATTTGCTGAGAAGAGTGGCTATATGTTTTTTCTTTCTGAGAAAAGCGGTTGGCGTCAGTTATATCGACTGGATTTAAACACCAAAAAGGAAAAATCAATTACCAATGGATCATTTTATGTAAACAGCATTGAGATGATTGATGAAGAAAATAGAAAAATATATTTTCTTGCTTCCGGTAGAGAGGAGGGACGCAATCCCTATTATCAACATCTTTACAGTATTTCATTTAATGGAAAAGATATGAAGTTGCTAACGCCTGAGGACATGCATCATCAGGTGACTATCTCCCCGGATGGCCAATACTTTGTTGACAATCTTTCTACAGTGAACATCCCAACATCCACCATATTAAGAAGTACGAAAAACGGGGAAATATTTGTTGAAATTGGTCATGCAGATGCTTCTCTTTTAAGTGGATGGACTCCTCCGGAAATATTTACAGCCACTGCCCGGGATAATACGACTACCATTTACGGGGCACTTTGGAAACCGACAAACTTTGATTCAACTAATCATTATCCCGTAATAGAATTAAGCTATACAGGTCCCCATACACAACTATTCCCAAAGACTTTTTCACGAGCTTTCTATTTACAGTCCTTTGCCGAGCTGGGATTTGTTGTAGTCGTGATAGATGGACTGGGGTCTTCGGGCCGCTCAAAACAGTTTCACAATTATTCTTATAAAAATCTCGGTGGTAATCTGGAAGACCATGTCAGAGCCATCAAACAATTAGGGAGAAAGTACACTTGGGTTGACACTACACGGGTAGGTATTTTTGGTCATTCTGCAGGAGGTTATGATGCGGCACATGCCCTGCTGGCTTATCCTGATTTTTACAAAGTTGCCGTAGCAAGCTCAGCAGATCATGATCACAGAATGGAAAAGGCCTGGTGGCCTGAAATGTACATGGGATGGCCGGTTGACTCGGCCTATTACATGCAATCCAACATTACCATGGCCGGAAACCTTAAGGGAAAGCTGCTGATTACTCATGGTGGAATTGATGAAAATGTTAATCCATCGGCAACTTTTAAGCTCGCTGAAGCATTTATCAAGGCAGATAAGGAATTTGATATGTTGATTTTGCCAAGCCAGCGACACGGTTATCAGGATGATCACTTGAAATACTTTACAAAGATAAGATGGAATTATTTTGTCAGGCATTTAAGAGGAGTTGATCCAATTTGGAATATTAATTGGGAAGATCAATAGCTTTTTATTTTGTTTCTTCTAACCTTCTTCGATCATCTGTCCGAAATTTCCGGCATTTCCGAATACTGTGAGCTCATTTTATTAAATTAGAAGAATATTAGGAATTGACTGAAGCACCTGGGTAGGTATTGTGTTGAGAATTTCCAAATAAATCAAACACATATGAAAATTCTATCCTTTCTCCTATTGTGTGCATGTAGCTTCTTTCTAATGATTCTCAAATCATGCACCTGTGCCAACGATTGCCCGGTAGGGTGGCAACCACATGCTTTCTCACCAGTATTTTATGGACACCAGGATTATGAATCTGCCTCAGGTGATCCGGCAAGCCCACCAGGCAAATGTCGTGTCTTTTATCCTTCATTGGACGGATCTCCTTCGGGTGCACCTCCGTTGGAAGGTTGCTGCAAGTATCCGTTGATCATCCTCATCCATGGAGATTGTCAGGGCGATGCAAATCATTATAAAAAATGGTTCCTGCTTCCTGCTCAGCTGGCAAGAAGCGGATATGTCGTGCTTATCCCATCGGTTCCATCGATTAGCAGCATTCCCAGTCCGACACACCCGGCCATTGCTGCGATGGAGACTTTTAGGACCTGGGTTCTCAATGACTGGGAGTTTCATGATCTTGTCACTCCGAATACCGGTGTGATCGGACATTCTTTCGGTGCGCCCATTGGAGCCAGCTTTAGTAAAGCAAATAGCAATGTCAAAGCATTCGCTTCCCTTTCCGGCCAATATGAAGGTGTGAATGATTATCTGACAATGAATAAACCTGTTCTTTTCATGAGAGGTCATCCAACATCTGATATCGCAGAAGCCCTTGTCGGATTCAATTGGGCGGGAACACCGCAACCCAAGCATCGTGCGGAATTCAATGATGGACATCACTGGGAATACATGCTGGCGCCCCAGGTTCAATGCTCGAATAGCTTTGGTCGCGGAAGCTGCTCTAAAGCGACTCAGCTCACCACTGAGCTGACTACGATGTTCTTCACAAGGTATTTAAGCAGAACAAATTCTGTTAATACCAGGGTCCCATTGAGTCTCATCCCTCCTGACATTACCCTGACAATCGAACAGCAGTTTTACGCAGGGGGCAATTATCTCAACGCATTCGACAGTCCGGTTAGCGGATGCAGTGCCAGCCTGGCCTGGGAGACACCAGATGGCAACGGATCAACAACCGCACCATAAGTTACGGCAATCTTTGTGCGAATAATTTCCGGCAGTTAATGGGGAATTATGAGTATCATGAGAGAGAGTCCAGTCAAACACAGGGTAGGTTGTTTGATTAATCATCATCACCCTAATCACCCTCACGCATTTGGCGGATCAGGCTTTTGATGAAACACTTGTAATAAAGTGGTTGTGGTTCTTTTTTTAATGTTGCAAAGTACCAGGTGCGACTCAGACCCTTTTCGGTAATGGGAATTGCTGTAATGGGATGGGTTTTCAAATAGGGTTCTATTGCCCATCGGGCAATAGTCTTCACGCCGTAACCTGCCTTGACCATTTCCAGCTGCGCTTCTGTCAGGCGAACCTCCATCACTTTTTTTGGAGATATGTTATTTGGGATCAACACCTGTCGGAATACATAGACTGAATCCAGAGGTTTACCGTAAATGATCAGGTTTTCATTGGCAAAATCCTCGGCCTCCACATAAGGTTTTTCCTCCCAGGGATGGCCATTTGCTACTACCGCAACCATTTCATCACGAAACAGCTGATGGTAGGCAATCATTGGGTTGTCTGTCCATTCACTCGTGATCACTCCATCTACCTGACCTCCCAAAAGGGCGGAAATCGAGCGATCTACAAGGTCCGGGTGGATCTTGATATCAACTCCCGGAAAGTCCCTTGAAAATGATTTCATCACACCTGGTAACCAGTGATAACAGGTATAGCACTCCGATGTGATATTCAATTCCCCGACCTGACCATCACGCATCACCATTAGATCGTGTTCGGCAAGCTCAAGCTCCCGCAGTACGCGTTTGGCTGAGCGCAAGACAATTCGGCCGGCATCGGTGATCACCAGCTTTTTGCTTATTCGATCGAAAAGCCTTACCCCAATTTCTGTCTCGATTTCCTTAAGCTGGTGGCTGAGTGCAGACGGAGAGACGCTAAGTTTATCTACAGCCTTTGCAAGGGAACCCTCATTGGCTACGGTTTCTACTAATCTTAAGTGACGCAATTCCATACATGAATATTTTTCATCGATGAAGTGAAATCATTTCATTCTATTAATCATCTGGCTATGGATTTATAATCGTTTTGACATCCATAATGGTTACAATGATGATACAAAAAATTCCGACCAATCTAATTTTAAACTTCAGGAAAGTACTGATCCTTGTCCTTGGGTTTGCAATATCCTTTTACCCCATTTTTATTGAACAAAATGACTGGTTAAATTATTCTGATCGTTTTTGTTTGAAAACTAAACTGCAGGAATTCAAGGGATCCATTTTTGAAGCCGTTCAATTCCACATCGCTACCGGATATGAAAGAAAACTTGAATTAACTTTAACAAACAACATTCTTCCCGACTCAATTGAGTTGGGAGATATGGAAATTGCCCTTGAAGGCATCCTCGAATTATACCCTGACCGTGAAGTACAGGGGGTGATTACATTGTGCGGACAGATCATCATAACAGCTATCGGAAGCGCTTTCAGGGTGGAGGGACCAAGGCCTATCAGGTTTATGAATAGGTATTATATTGCCTGGCACAATTCCATTCCACTGGAAAGAGAATATTATCAAGTTATTGAGGATGGGGCCAGGGATTATGTTTTTATTCCCATTGTGGCCATGTTTCACACGCATGTTTATTCAGGTTCGCTCAGCGATCAGGATTTGTCAAATGCTGCTGAGCTGGATCAAATACGTCATTTACTGATCGACAACAGGGGCTTTTCCGAATTCAATGGCCTTGGAATCATCGAGACCTATTCCGAATCTTCAGGTGAATTATTCCGGGATATCTATGAGAAGGATGTTGTGATTCCTGTGCTAACAATTGAAGAGAGGTAATCCTTTGATCCTTTTACTTGTAGTATTGACATGAAACAAAAGTAATGTTCTGATCAGCGATCCCGTATTCATTTCCTGAACAATTATAGGCTAGCATAAAAAGCACATAAACCACATTATGATGTGATTTATTGGTTTCCTTAAGATTAACATTCTTGCTTTTTATGTAAATCACATTATAGTGTTATTTGCTTGTTTATTATCTTAAGGAGATTTACTTTTGACACGAAAATCACATTATAATGTTATCCAAACAATTAGGTGAAACGATTCGAAACCGAAGAAAGGAGTTGAAATTGACTCAACCCCACCTTGCGGAATTGGCACAAATAAGCACCAATACCTTATATAAACTTGAACGCGGACAGAGTAATCCATCGTTGGATGTGCTGAATAAATTGGCTGAGGTGCTGGGAATGCAATTAAAGTTAGAAGTAAAGAATGTAAATTAATTAAATGAGGAAGGCTCAAGTATACCGGAACGGTTTATTAGCAGGTATTTTGACAGAAGAAAACCGGCATCGGTATATATTCCGTTACAATAGCGATTATTATAACGATACAAGTAAACCCGCCATTAGTCTAACCTTACCTAAAACTCAGCAGGAATATAGGAGTGAGAATTTATTTCCCTTTTTCTTTAATATGCTGAGTGAGGGAGTAAACCGGAAACTTCAAAGTATACAATTGCGAATAGATGAGGAGGATGATTTCGGCTTATTGGTAGCAACTGCACAGTTTGATACCGTTGGAGCTGTAACAGTAAAAACGGTTAACGAATGAACCTGAGTGAAATACAATATTGTCCTGGGACATTAGCGGAAGGGTTTTCAACCTATAGCCCAAGCTGCCTTCGTAACTTATTTAATGGTAAAAAGGTAAGTCATGTGTTGCCTTTTGATCCACCACAACAAAGTGAAGAGGTGGCAGAGCAATTCATTGAGAACAGAAAGCGCATTTCTATATCAGGTGTGCAGGAAAAACTCAGTTTTATATTGGATAAAAATGTTTTGCGACTCACGGTTGAAGGTGAACAGGGAACTCATATACTCAAGCCGATACCAAGGGACCTGAAGAAAGTTGATCAGGTACCGGCAAACGAACATCTTACTATGCAAATAGCGAGACAAGTGTATGGTATTCATACTGCTGAGAATGCCATGATATTTTTTAGAAATGGGGTGCCGGTATATGTCACTAAGCGGTTTGATGTAAAAAGGGAAGGCGGTAAATGGGGAAAAGAAGATTTTGCTACTTTGGCAGGTAAAACAAAAAACAATGCAGGAGCAAATTTCAAATACGAATACAGTTATGAGGAGATGGGGTTGCTTATTCAAAAATATGTTCCAGCGTGGCGAGTGGAGATTGAAAAGTTTTTTTCACTGGTGTTGTTTAATTATCTTTTTTCGAACGGAGATGCACACCTGAAAAATTTTTCATTGTTGGAATCCGCTGACGGTGATTACCTGCTGAGCCCAGCTTATGATTTGATAAATACAAGTATTCATGTAGATGACACGGATTTCGCTTTGGATAAAGGTTTGTTTACTGATGGTTTTAGGAGTGAATCCTGGAAAAAAACCGGTCACCCGGGAAAAGATGATTTTATTCAACTGGCAAAACGAATTGGGGTAACTGAAAGCAGAATAGAAAAAACGCTTGGTCCTTTTCTGGAAAGACAACATTTTGTTGAAACATTAATCACTCGTTCCTTTCTGAATGATTCAACTAAAAGAGGCTATCTGTTAAATTATCAAACCCGGAGAAATTACCTGTTGGGGAGTACAATTGAAAAGTAGAAATGTCAAGAGATACTTCTACTTATTCACATATTTTAAAGCAAACTCAATACCTGGACAGCCACAATTAATAACACCATCGCAATGGGGTAGACAGTAGCATAGGCGACAGCAGCCGCATCGGTATCGGATAAATTATCCACAGCGGCCAGGCCCGGGGTGCTGGTCATGCTCCCGGTTAGCGTTCCTAATAATGTGAGAATGTTCATTTTCATGAAAATCCTGCCAATTACAGTTGTGAGGATCATGGGTATAAGGGTGATGAAGATGCTATAAACAAACAATTCCATGCCATATTCCTGGAAGGTGTCGATCAGATTTGCACCGGCACTTGTACCTACGGATGCCAAAAAAAATAATAATCCCAACTGCCTCAATAATTGATTTCCTGCACCGCTCATGGTCCAGATGATGGAGCCGGTTTTTCCTATTCTTCCCAAAATCAGTGCGGTGAGTAAAATGCCTCCTGTTAATCCTAGGCTAAATGTGAAAGAATTGAAGCTCAGGCTAATTTTTCCGACAATTATTCCGATGATAATACCAATCGCAATAGGGAGAAAGTCCGTATCAGATAATTTTTTATTGTCATCCCCAAAAATGTGGCTTACTTGTTTCATGTTTTCTTTGTTGCATGCCACCACTACTTTGTCTCCCATCCGGAGCTTCAGGGTGGAGTTGGGAGAAAAATCAATCCCTGCTCGCCTTATCCTTGTGATGGTTGCGTTATACGTTTGCAAAATGTTGATCTGTCCCAGTGTTTTGTTGATCACCTCTTTATTGGTTACCAAAATGGATCGAACGTCATAATTCATGCTCAGAGGAATTTCCTGATTCGTTTCCTTGCCAACCAATAGCCCGACACGTTTCAAGGCTTCTTGTGATCCTACTGCTTTTATGATGTCGTTTTTATTCAATATGGTATCACCGGAGGCGGTAACGGTGGTATCAGCATGCATGACCCGCGAGACAACTGCCTTTGTCATAAACCGAATGCGAAGTTCCTGGATGGATTTACCAAAAACGTTTTCATTTTCAACGATAAAATTTTTACTGACTATTTCAGGGAACCCGCCAGAGATTTCTTTTTTGTATTCCTCTTCTGCCACGGTGATTTTGGTTCCTAAAATTTTAGGTAGGAAGCTGACAAATAAAATGACTCCTATCACTCCAAAAGGATAGGCGATACCGTAGCCAATCGAAGCGATCGGTGAACCAGTCACATCAATGACCGCCGCCAAACCGGGCGTGCTTGTCAGTGAGCCTGTCAGCAGGCCTATTGACAGGTTTTTGTCTGCGCCGAAAAAGTAGTAAATGCAAAAGGTGATTATACCTGAACTCAATATCAAAATGGTAGCTAAAATGGCCAATTCCCTGCCATGTTTTTTGAAGGAATCGAAAAAACCGGGGCCGGCCTGTATACCGATGGTAAAAATAAAAAGTACAAGGCCCAGGTTTTGGAAGTCCTGGGGGATAAAAATGCCATAATGGCCAAATACCAGGGCAACAAAAATGACCGCCGAAACATCAAGGGAAATACCTTTGATTTTGATCCTTCCGAGGATAAAACCCAGAGCAATGATCAGAAACAGGGCAGAATAGCTATTATAATCAATATCCATGGTAGAGAAATGATGGGCTGAAAATACAAATATCAGATTATAACTTATCGTTTATCAGATTTAATTGGACAAAAATAATGGTTGATCGACAGGACGAAAAAAAAGTAACAAATAAATCCCTGAAAGAAGAGCATGATAAATTCAACGATTCATACTGAGATTTTATGGGTAATTTGATGATGGTCGAGAAAGGTTTAGGAAATAAATGAAGATTTGCCGTATGTTTAAAAAGTAAATATAATTTTCTATTCTTTTCAAGCATGCAAAGCATAGGAACAAAATGGAATACTCAATTGTACCAGGACAAACATTCATTTGTTTACGATTACGGCGAGGACTTAATCAAATTACTTGAGGCAAAACCTGATGATCGTATTTTGGACCTTGGATGTGGTTCCGGGCAATTGACTTTTAAAATCAGCGAATTGGCAAAGGAAGTCATTGGTTTGGATCAGTCACCTGAAATGATTTCGGAGGCCAGAAACAAGTTTTCACACATAGATTTTCAAGTAGGTGATGCAACAAATTTCACGTTTTATAAAAAGTTTGATTGCATTTTTTCAAATGCAGCCCTGCATTGGGTCAAAAACTATAAGGGTGCGATAAAATGCATGTATGAAAATCTTAAGCCCAACGGTAAGGTCGTCCTTGAATTTGGAGGAAAAGGGAATGTACAAACCATTGTTGGTCAGTTAAGAAATTCTTTGGCAAAAAGAGGATATACAACCCAGTCCAAACTTGAGATATGGTACTTTCCATCAATTGGCGAATATTCCACTGAATTGGAAAATCATGGATTCAGGGTATTGTTGGCGCAACACTTTGACCGCTTGACGGAACTTGCGGATGAAAAGTCGGGGATTAAAGACTGGATTTCCATGTTTGCGGAGAGTTTCTTCCATGGCGTTTCAGTGGAGGATAAGGAAGAAATTAAAGCCGAAGTGCAGGAATCGGTGAAAGACAAATGTTTAATTAATGGCAAATGGTTCGCCGATTACAAGCGGATCAGAATTGTTGCGGTGAAAGAAGGGGAGAATGTTTGATGACAAAGTTTATGGGAAAGAACTATATTTTGTTGAATTTGAAGACCAAAGCGTTTTTTGGTTTCTTAAGAACTATTTTTAACATGAAAATCAAGATTGGAATAATCGTTTTTTTATTTTTTACGAATAATTGCTGTATTGCTCAAACAGATTTGATGAACAAAAATAGCAAGGAGTTAAACTCTGAATTCTCATTCTTAAATGATTGTAAACTTCTTAATGTTCCATTGCTAGATTCAACAAACTTCGAAAATCACAGCATTGGAAAACTGCTGACTCCACATCAAATGTCTCTTTTAAGCTTGAACAAAATTATACCTCAGGATAAGCTAGACCTTGAAGGCTCAAGGGTTGGAATTAATTATATCTTACACTTATCTGACAGTTTTATTAGCATTGTATATTATGTATACTTTATGGAATATGAATTGAGTACCATTCTTGCAAACTATAGCTATGATTTTGAATTGCTAGACTTTAAAAAAATCACATATGATGAAAATGCAGAAAGTATGTTTCGAACCGTGGCTTATATAGATAAGAACACTCTCACATTGACAAAATATATGTACTTCAATCAAATAAAGTCAAACAAAGAATACTTTGAGATTACTCCAAGTGGAAAATTTAAAGCCAAACTCTAATATATTATGAATTGTAATCCAATTCACATAAAATTTGAAGCAAATTGGAAATTTAAAAAGTCTGGATAGCTTGGAAAAGACGAGAACGGGAGCAGATAAATTTATCCAAACTTAAAGATAATGTCACTTTCAATGACATTCTATCTAACATTGATGAACTTTTACAATCAGCTATTGACCATTTGAGTAGCTTGACATTTGAAGATTTAAAACCTGTTAATGAATTGGATTAATCCTTTACAATGAACTCTTGGAAAAAGATATTGGAAATTTCATACATATTAATTGGAATGATTGTATTAAGCTCTGGAATGTATCATTTGGGATATCACCATGCACTTGAATTTATGAGAAACAGTGACTCTGGTCTCGGCGGCCTGGCAGAATGGGGGACGGCCTGGGTTAAAATTCTTGTGGGTTTAATATTTATTGGTATTGGATTTATCGTGAGGGCAAAAAGTTCTTAATGGAAACCTCTCCCTGGTTGGTGTCTCACCAACCAAAACCAAAATTTGTTTTGAATGTTATTAAAAAAAAGCCACCAGAACTAAATCCGGTGGCTTCTCTTTTTAAAGCAATGATATTATATTAATTCAATTGAGCTTCTAATTTTTGTGATAAAACGGCTTTCGGAACCGCTCCAACCTGCTTGTCAACGATTTCATTGTTTTTGAAAAACAACAGGGTCGGAATGCTTCGGATACCAAACTTCGCCGATACCTGTGGATTGCTGTCCACATCAACTTTCGCAATTACAGCTTTTCCATCATATTCACCCGCCAGCTCCTCTACAACAGGTCCGATCATCTTACAGGGTCCGCACCATTCGGCCCAAAAGTCAACTAATACCGGCTTATCTGTAGACAGGACTTCCTCGAAGTTCGCATCTGTAATTTCAATGGGTTTCGACATAATCAATTTTATTAGTTCTTTAAATTTTTAAAAATCGTAACTGCAAATATAGTACAAAGTTGCCCTTCCATGCCATTTTTTAATTTTCCAGATCAGATTTGTACAATCAGCGACAACAAAAGCTGACAAATTCTTTGCGGTCGGACATTATGTCTGTATTGTCACCTCCACCGATTGCAGTTCTTTCACCTGCTTGATGAACTCATCATCCGGGTAGATCAGGTACTTTCTGGAGAGCAGCTCGATCTGCATTTGCTCCTCTTCGTCTATCAGGTTGACCTTCAGGCTGCATTTTCCAGGGAAAGCAAGCGCAATCTCCTCTATCTTGTCAATCAGCAGCTCATCTACTTTTTTCGGACGAACAGTGATCAGCACATCCTTACTCATTTTCTCCCTGATCTCGCTCAACAATTTGATGTCGTTGATCTTGAACTCCGGTGCCTTGTCTCCCCATGGTTTTTGTACGACCTGCCCTTTTATATACAGGAACCAATCCTTTACCAAAAATTCCTTCAACCGGATGTAGTCATCCGAAAACAAGTAGAATGCATGGGAATCCTCATAATCTTCTACCGTCAATACGCCAAACGGCTTACCGGTCTTGGTGGTCCGATGGGCAATATCTGTCACGATCACGCCAAAGGTCAATTCCTGTCCCATCCGTTCATCGATGTTGTTTAGATATTTGAGTGAGGCATTGGAAAAGTTTTCTATCTCAAATTTGAACTGGTCCAATGGATGACCTGAGATATAGAGCCCGACGACTTCCTTTTCAATTTTCAATTGCTCCAGTTTGGAGTAAGGCTCAACATTTTCAACTTTTGGCCGTGGTAAAGTCACAACATCCGAACCACCAAACAGCGACTGCTGATTGCTACTTGCCTCAACAGCCATTTTACTCGCATGCCTCATCGCCTTTTCGATCAGGTTCTGATCGTTATGGGGGGCAAACAGGTATTGTTTGCGATGGTATTCCGGGAAACCATCGTAGGCTCCTGCCATCGCCAGGGCTTCAAAAGTTTTCTTGTTGACCGATCTTGAACTGACACGAGATGTGAAATCAAAGAAATCGGTAAACCTTCCTTCTTTTTCCCTCTCCGCCACGATGGCCTGTACAGCTGCTTCTCCCGAACCCTTAATGGCGGCCAATGCAAACCGGATCTGCCCCTGGTCATTTACGGTGAATTTCACGCCCGATTCATTCACATCCGGACCTAAAACAGGAATACCAGACCGGTGGCAGGCCTCCATGAAGAAAGACACCTGCTTGATGTCGTTCATGTTATTGCTCAACACCGCGGCCATGTATTCTGCAGGGTAGTGAGCTTTCAGATAAGCAGTCTGGTAGGCAATCCATGCATAGCATGTCGAGTGGGATTTGTTGAAGGCATAGGAGGCGAATGCTTCCCAATCCTTCCAGATCTTTTCCAGTGTTTCCTTCGGATGGCCTTTTTCTTCTCCCTGGTTGATGAATTTTGGTTTTAATTCGGAAAGAAGGGCAAATATCTTTTTACCCATTGCTTTACGCAATACATCCGCTTCACCCTTGGTAAATCCCGCAAGTTTCTGGGATAAAAGCATCACTTGCTCCTGGTAAACGGTGATACCGTAGGTTTCCTTCAGGTATTCCTCCATGTCTGCAAGGTCATAAGTAATATCCTCCTCGCCGTGTTTTCTTTTAATAAAGCTGGGAATGTATTCCAATGGACCTGGGCGGTACAATGCATTCATAGCGATCAGGTCGTTGAACACTGTTGGCTTGAGCTCGCGCAAGTATTTCTGCATTCCGGCAGATTCGTATTGGAAGATACCCACCGTGTCGCCTCGCTGGAAAAGTTCGTAGGTCTTTTCGTCATCGAGTGGGAAATGATCGGGGTCCAGGTCGATGTCATGCCGTTCCTTCACCAGTTTGACCGTATCCTTGATGAGAGTGAGTGTCTTTAATCCCAGGAAGTCCATTTTGAGCAATCCGGCGCTCTCCACAACCGAGTTATCGAATTGGGTACAGTACATGTCTGAATCTTTCGCCAGCGCGACCGGAACGAAATTGGTGATGTCATCCGGAGTGATGATCACACCGCAGGCGTGGATACCCGTGTTTCGCACGGATCCTTCGATGACGCGCGCCTGGTTGAGTGTTTGGGAAGAGAGATCCGTTCCTTTGGATATTTTCATAAGCTCGTTGGCCATATCCAGCTGCTCGCCATTAAGCTTTTCTTTGAGCTGTTTGTCGTCCATACCGAATAGCTTGCTCAGCTTGATATCCGGAACAAGCTTGGCAATCCGGTCCGTATCGGGAAGAGGCAGTTCCAACACACGGCCTGCGTCCCGGATGGAGGATTTGGCGGCCATGGTGCCGTAGGTGATGATTTGGGCTACCTGGCTTGCGCCGTATTTGTTGATGACGTAATCGATGACTTTTCCACGACCTTCATCGTCAAAGTCGATATCAATATCAGGAAGTGAAACCCTGTCCGGATTGAGAAAACGCTCAAAAAGAAGGTCATACTCGATAGGGTCGACATTCGTTATGCCAATACAATAGGCAACGGCGCTACCGGCGGCGGAACCCCTCCCCGGACCGACGGAAACACCCATGTCGCGGGCAGCACGGGTAAAATCCTGCACAATGAGGAAATAACCCGGATAGCCGGTCATTTCGATGGTCGAGAGTTCGAAATTCAATCGCTCCTCAATTTCAGGTGTGACTTCCTTGTATTTCTTTTTTGCACCTTCAAAAGTCAGGTATCGGAGGTAATTGTTTTCTCCTCGTTTGCCTCCATCTTCCTGGTCCCTGCTGTCGCGGAATTCTTCGGGGATTTCGAAATTGGGGAGCAGTACTTCACGAGCCAGTTTGTATGATTCAATTTTATCGACGATCTCACCTGTCGTTTTGATAGCATCCGGCAGGTCAGCGAAGAGCTGCTTCATCTCTTCCGGGGACTTGATGTAGAATTCGTCATTGGGAAAACCATAACGGAACTCCCTTCCTCGTCGGCCAATGTATTTTTTTGGCTTGCTGACAGCTTCCCCATCCTTCACACACAGCAAAACATCGTGCGCTTCAGCATCTTCTTTTTTCGTGTAGTAGGAGTTATTGGCAGCAAAATATTTAACACCGTGTTTTTCAGCCAATTTCAATAAGGCTTCGTTGATGATGTTTTCTTCCTCAATTCCATGACGGTTGAGCTCAACATAAAAATCATCTCCAAATTGCTCCTTCCACCAGAGAAAGGCATCTTCTGCCTGATGGTCACCCACGTTGAGGATGTTATAGGGAACTTCCCCCCAGATTCCTCCAGTGGAGGCGATCAAATTTTCCTTATATTGGACCAATAAATTCTTGTCGATCCGGGGTACATAATAGAAACCCTCGACGTAGGCGAAAGAGGCCAGCTTGGCCAGGTTGTGATAGCCTTGTTTATTTTTCGCCAGCAAAACCACCTGGTACCCGTTATCCTGTCGGGTTTTGTCTTTCATATCCTGGCAAACATTGAATTCACAGCCCAGGATAGGTTTGATCCCAGCACCTAATGCCGCTTTCACAAAGTGGAATGCCCCCATCATGTTTCCGTGATCGGTCATTGCGATGGCTTCCATTCCCAATTCCTTCGCGGTATTCACCAAAGTGGCGGTATCTGTTGTTGCTTGAAGAATTGAGAACTGCGAATGACAATGGAGATGGGCAAAATCCTCATGATGAAGCTCTTCCAAACCTTCCTTTTTGTCAACACTCAGCGAGGTAGATTCATCCGTTTTGGTTTCTTTTTTCTCGACTACCTTAAAATTGGCCTCTTCGAGTTCAGGCTCTTCGTATGTAATATCTTTAATTGGTGTGCCATCGTACGATTTGATCACGTTGTGTGTCAACAACCCGAAAAAACATTTGGCGGTGGCGGCCACATCATAGGCTGCATCGTGCGCATCGTCAAATCCAACACCGAATAGTTTTTGGTGGAGTTCTGTCAGGGTTGGCCATTTAAATTTACCGCCTTTTCCCCCGGGGATGGCACAGAAGTTCGTTGCATCTTCTTTCGTATCGATCAGCTTTTTGTTCCACAGCTGACTATCAACATCTCCTCGGATGAACTCGGCACCCATGATATTCATATCGAACTCGATGTTGTGGCCGATGATGACCTCGGTTTTGGCTATATCATCAGCAAAAATAGCGAGGACATCTTTTAGCGGTTTGCCCTCTTTTTGCGCTCTTTCAGTAGAAATCCCATGTATTTTTTCTGCATTGTAAGGGATTGTAAAACCATCCGGCTGGACAATGTGGTTTGCTGCATTGATCAGATTTCCCTTGTTGTCATGAAGCTGCCAGGCGATTTGAACGAGGCGCGGCCAGTTGTCCAGGTCCGTGTGTGGGCGGTTATAGTCTTTGGGTAATCCGGTAGTTTCCGTATCAAAAATTAAATACATAAGCGATGAGAAAAATTCTTTTGCTGACTAAGGAAAATAAAAATTGAAGGTATTAAAATCTCCCGCGAAACGGAACAGAATTTTGGATTTTAAAAGAAGAAATTTGTAAACCAGAAGTTCAGGTCAAACCGTAGTTTGATATAAGATCTGAATGGTCTGATTGTCTTCTGACCTTAGGCCAATCTTTTTAGTAATTCTTTCTCAAATAGTTAGGTTCTTTCCATTCACTACACAATGAAATAAACATCAAACATTTTCAACCTAAAATTTAATTAACATGAAAAGTTTTAAAAACCTTTTGATTGCAGGAATGCTTATAGCAGGGATGTCTGTCTTATTTTCCTGTGAGCCAGAAAAACCTGAAACAGAACCTCCGGTTGTTACTCCACCAGACGAGATTCTCAATGGCTCGTTTACCTTAACTACAGAAGAGCTCTTTGTTGATGATTATGGTCCAGAAACAACTACGGGTATTTCTATGAAAGGGGAGGGAGACTTAAATGGTCACGGTATAAGTGAAATGACTCTTTCCCATCATGAGACTATTTCAGTTGAAAACAATTCAGTTGAGATAACCAATGGCAACATGTCAATTCTGGCCGATTCCGGTTCGGAAATATATGGTACTTATCAGGAGTGGGGATTTTTGGATCCAAGATTTAAAACCATAGAAATTTCAGTGGCTGGAGGAACGGGTGAATTTAGTGGGGCAACCGGTAAGATCAAGTTAAGGCTTGTGGCAGGAAAAGATCTATTATGGACAGCCAATGTAGAGGGTAAGTTGTATTTTGATCAAAATCCTACTTTATAGGTAGATTGAGAATAGAAAGTGCAATCAGGTCAGGTAGGATGATTTATCTTATCTGGCCTTTTCATTTTTTGCAATCATTTTAATTGTAGTTTAGATTCCGTGAGTCCCTTTTTGGTTAAGTATTCCAAGAGCTCCAGGGAATCATGGCCTCCTACCTTCGCATGGTGTAGCAATGTGAATCCATGCGGTCCTTTTGCATTGATCAAGGTTGGGTATTCCTCCAGTATGGGTTTAACCAGCTCTGTTTTTCCAAGCATGGTCAGTACAAACAGATTGACCCTTGCTCCCTGATCGATAAGGTAATTTGCAATTTCTTTATTTCCCATATGTCCAGCACCGCCAATTGCTTCCTCAAAATCTCCGTTTCCCCAATCATATTTGCAGTAAATTAAATTTGGATAATCATTCAGCATTTCTTTTACTTTATTCAGATCTTTATGTCCGGCGCTTACAAATTCTTTTACTGTTTCCAATTTTAAAGGCTCAGGATCACTTTCTTGATTTCCTGAAGAAAAGTTTGGAAGAATGGTAAGCCCCAGTGAAGATATAATTCCTGTTTTGATGAATGATTTTCTATCCATGATGTCTTCTTTGAATATTGAAACGAATGACAATTTTGCTGGTTATAGGTATTTTATCAAGTGTTGAATATTAAAAAGAAAGGATAGATATAGTCTTTGAGTGGCTGACCATTTTATGTATGACCATATTATTATTCCTTCTGAATGCGATCAGTAAAAAAAATCAAGCAGCCATCCAAGGTATACATTTTCATTTAAGCAAAAATCCAAGTCGCACTCCTCCATCCATCAAAGCTCCGGAGTACCCGTAGTCCAGCCAATCGTCATTCAGGTCATCCATTTTTTCTCCGTTTTCATCGAGAGCGTGGCGCATTCCAATGCCCAGGTAAAAGTCAAGGATAAAACGATTCAGTGTTACCTGGTATCCGAAATCAACATTCAGGCCTAATTTATAAATCCTTGTCGGGACTTCCTCTGAATGAAATTGGATGTAGGTAATGCCATTTTCGGTAAATTCTTCAGGAACCTCCTCGATACTTAGCAAGCTAAAATATTGAAAAGTAGGTCCCGCCGAAAAGTATAATTTTGAGCGCGAATGATCATGTCCGTTTTTCCGGTCGGCCTGCCATAGGTATTGCTTGTAAAAAACATTTAGTCCGGTTCCGGTCATATCATGGTAGCCAGAATAGCCATTGCTGTTGGAGTAGTATTGTGGTGAAAATACCAGCCATTGATTCCTGCTACTGATCTTTCGTTCATAATCGATCCTGATCCCTGAGATCACTGCATATTGGGGAACAACACAAATGGCCTGTCTGTAGCCGGGAAAGTAATCCACATCCACATCTGTTTGGGCATAACAGTCTAAGCTAAAGGCTGAGGAAATGACGAAGCAAAAAGCAAAAAGTTTTTTCATAAATATTCGAAATAGCTCAACTGAATAAATTCGGTCGCATCAAATTGATAAAAACCATTATCGGCTGTTACCAGTAATTGATTGTTGTGGAAGATCACATCGTTGGCAGGAATATTCGGGATATGGCCAATTTCAACAATATTGTTTTTATCGCTCACATCAAAGACTTTCACACCTTCGTCACATACATACAATGTGTTACCGTGAAGAGACAGTCCCTTTGGATTGTTCATGGGAACAGCATTGATCATAACCGGCTGGTTGATGTTGGAAAGGTCAAGGATCTGCAATTCATTGATGGGTCGCCCACAGTTAGAGCCGGTTCTCAAAGTCAGGTAAGCAAAGTCACCGTCTGTCACCACAGGGTCGCAGGCTACGATATGTGAATATTCTGAAATAAATGATGGGCTAGTGGGTTGAGAAATATCGTAAATCAAAACTCCGGATTGAGTACCCAAAAATAGCATGTCTCCAAATGGAAAGATTGTTTCAATGCCCCAGCCAACCTGCGTTTTTTGAAGTAATTCGGATTCATTCTCAATCGAGATGTCAAAAATATTCAAGTGTTCACTATCAACAACATATAATACATCGCCCTTGATGGCAAAAGTTGCTGTGGAGCCGCCTTTTGATATTCCCGAAGAATTATCGGAGCTTTCTGATGAAGAAAATATAGAACCATCTTCGCATGCGAAAGTGACTGCAAGAATGAAAATAAATAGGATCGTTCGTTTCATGTTTTTAGCGGTTATAGGGTTCCCATCTTACAATGACCGTATTGTCAGGTCTTAATTTTCTAAATTCCGAATCACCCCAGCTTTCCGGGGAAGCAAGTTCAGGAAGTACTTCACGATTTCTGCTGACTACCTCAATAGACTGATAATCAGAGGAAGGTTTGATGCCAATGAGATCAACGGCATTGTTGGCGTAGATCAGGCCGTTCTTTACTGCGACATCCGTACAACCGTCAATCTGAATAAATCCAACATTTTGAGGGTTTGAAGGATTTGAATTATCCAATACATGAACTCCTTTGTATTTTTCAATAACGAAAATAAACTGGTTGTAGACCCATATCTTTCCAGGCTTTTCAATGTCGCGACTTTCCCTTAGTTGAACGGCTGCCTCCATGTCCTCACGTGACATGAGAATCGGTTCGTAGGAAGGTCGGAAGTAGGTATCGAAAGAGAGGATCGCCATCAGGCCTGCAGACACTCCGATCAATGCAATGGACCATTTAAATGTTTTCATCATAATAGGGTTTGGTTCTCAAAATTGTTTTTGGATCAATTCAAAAGAAGTGACACAGCTTGAGATGAAATGGTTTAAATTCATTTCAAATTCTTTTGAAAGAAATCATTCAAACAATGTCTGAAATTCATTAATGTTTGTTTTAGCAAAAATCAAACATTCCAAAGACTATGTTAATGTGTAATGGCAATCCAGAAAATAACCTGACTTATTTTCCGATATTCAGAAAGAATCAGAGTGAAATGGCTTGATGCATGTTAGAAATATCTTCAGGTTGTCAAAGAATTGATCTGATGATTCCTCCTTCGGCCCGAATAGCAGCACCATTGGATACCGATGCCAGGGGGCTGGAATAATAAACGACAGTGTTGGCTACTTCATCAACTTCTGCAAATCGCTGAATAATGGAAGTGGGACGATTTTTTTGAAAGAAATTTTTTTCTGTCTCATCTATGGAAAGATTTTCTGCTTTAGCTAAATCCTCAATGAACTTTATTACACCGGCAGATTTGGTGGGTCCTGGCAAGATGGAATTTACCGTGACATGAGTTCCTTTTGTTAATTCCGACAGTCCTCTGCTGATTGCGATTTGAGCGGTTTTAGTCATGCCATAATGGATCATTTCTTCGGGAATGAACTCTGCGGATTCACTTGAGATGAATATAATTCTTCCCCAATTTTTCCTGAGCATGTTAGGAAGCAATGCCCTGCTAAGGCGCACACCACTCATAACATTTACCTCAAAAAACCTGAACCAGTCTTCATCCGGGATTTCTGAAAATGGCTTAGGTTCAAATACTCCTACATTGTTAATCAATATATCTACATCCGAAAGTTCACTGATAAGCTTGTCAACTTCATTTACATTAGAAAAATCTGCTGGAATTCCTGAAAGGGTTCCCGAAAATTTAAGTCGATTTAGTTCTTTTAACGCTTGATCAATGCTGTTTTGGGAGCGACCATTGATGATGACATTCGTACCTTCTTCCAGAAATTTTCTGGCAATTGCCAAACCTATCCCATTGGTCGATCCACTGATAAAAGCAGTTTTATTCTTGATTTGCAAGTCCATATTTAATTTTGGTCTGGATGGATTGAATAGAATTTTAGAGGTTGTTGAGTATCCTATTACGTAAATTTCGGTTGGCAGGTTAATTAATACTTTGAGCAAACCTTTTCGAAGGAAATCAAGAGATTTGTTTTCTCTTGATTTAACATTATATTAAACCAATCGTTTCAATAAACATATGCCGAAGGCCGAAACATTTGATAGGATAGAAGTATTGAACAAGGTAACTGACTTATTTTGGAATAAAGGTTATAGCGCTACTTCTATGCAGGATATCGTGGATGTATCCGGATTGAATCGTTCCAGTCTTTACAACAGTTTTGGTGACAAATACCAGTTGTTTCTTGCAGCATTAAAGCATTACAAGGGTAGTCAGCAAAAGGATTATATCAATTGTTTATTAAATAATACACCTATGCAGGCGTTACGTTCATTTTTTACAAATACCGGCAATTCCATTCAAAATAGAGAAGATTTCAAGGGATGTTTATTTGTCAATAGTACAGCGGAGCTGGCAAATCGCGATAATAAAGTATCCGCATTTTTGCAGTCAAATATGGAGGATATGATCCAATTGTTTTCAGATATCCTTCAAAGGGGTATTGAGCAGGGAGAATTCCGTGAAGATCTCGATGTGCATGCAACTGCAGTTTATCTTTTTTCAAGTCTTCAGGGGATACAGCTAACCGGAATGTTGAATCAATCCAGGAAGCAGATGGATCAGCTAATCGAAAGAATCTTATCTGTGTTGTAAAATTTTTTACATGTATTTGAAACGTTCGTTTCAAATGAACGTTGTTTGAAACAATCATTCCAAATAAAAATTTAAATCATGGGAAAACTTAAAAACAAAGTAGCAATCATTACTGGCGGTAATAGTGGCATTGGCCTGGCAACTGTCAAATTGTTTCTGAAAGAAGGAGCCAAAGTAGTCCTTACGGGTAGGAGACAAGAAGCGCTTGATGAAACTTCCTCACAGCTGAAGGGCGATTTTCTGGCCATTAAATCAGATGCCAGTGATATTGAGCAAAATCAGAAATTGATCGAAAAGACTGTTTCACATTTTGGCAAAATTGACATCCTGTTTCTGAATGCTGGCATTGCCCCACCAACCCCGATCAGTGACATCACACTGGACCATTACAATTCGATATTCGATACAAATGTTAAAGGGCCATTTTTTACCATTAAGTCAGCGATTCCATATTTGAATGAGGGCGCAGTCATTATTACAAATACGTCGATCGTTAATCAGAAGGGATTTGACGGCTTGGCTGTTTACTCTGCTTCAAAAGGAGCATTACGCTCATTGACAAGGGTATTGGCCAGTGAACTTCGGGAGAAAAAGATAAGAGTGGTCAGCGTATCTCCCGGCCCAATTCAAACTCCTATCTATTCAAAAATGGGGATGACAGAAGAGCAATTGAATGGGTTTAGCAGCAATGTATTAGCCGGGGTTCCGTTAGCACGATTTGGTAGCCCTGAGGAAATAGCTTCAACGGTGTTGTTTCTAGCCTCGGAAGATGCTTCCTTCATCAATGGAGTTGAATTTGAAGTGGATGGCGGATTAAGCCAGATTTAATAATCCTAAATTTGGGATAATCTCGTTGTCAGCATAAAAGGCATAGCGTTTATGAAAAGTTATGTCTTTTATTTTTTGATTTGTTGAACTCAAAAAGCAGTTTCTTAGCTTAATCTCAGGATTAAATCTTCCTGGATTTTTTCAAAATTTGATTCGGAAATTTGAATAGGTTTACCGATTACAACTTCAACTTTCCTAAATGGCAAAGCAAACTTTTTTCGATCCCATGAATTCATCTCCAAAAATTTAGAAGATTTAAACTTGAGAGGGACAATTGGGACATTGCTTTGAAGCGATAAATGCAAGACTCCTTTTTTTAATTCAAAAGGAGGACCATAAGGCCCATCAGGATTTATGATTGTTGAATAGCCTTCCCGAAGTAATTTTACTAGTTGATCAGCAGCTTTTCGTCCGTCATTTCCAGTTGATCCCATTACTAATTTATTGATCCTCATCATTCGAAGTAGAACATGGATGGGTTTCATGTAAATAGCTGGGTGTTGCATCATAGCAAATGAATTTCTGTCGAGGAAATTACTTATGCTGGGTGCTGAGCATTGAAAAGCAACAGGGTCATAGCAATGCCAGAGGCAATAAATATGATTGGGGTGAAGATCCAGATTTTCCTTCCCGGTAACGTTAACTTTAATTGTTAGACGGGATAGGATGATATATAAAAAGAGTAATATTCCCATTCCATAACCAAAAATTAATAATAATGGCCTGAGAAGAAAAGGAATGTCATCAACACGATTGTGGGACAAAGTTGATCCCATATTTGTTAGAGTCTTGTAGCAAATTTTAAATCAGACTTCAAAAATGTACAAATCAAAAATTAAGTGAAGATTACTATAGGGTGAAATTAAAGTTAGTGATGAAAATAATAAAACTATTTTCTCACATCATGATGATAGACAACAAAAAAAGCAGCCAATTTGGCTGCTTCCACTTTTAAACTAAATCAAGTATTATATATCTTATTTACCAGGGCGATAATTTTTTGCTTTCGGCCCTTGTAGTTTTGTTCTTTCAGAATTGGTAGAGACATCATTCAAATGGTGAGCTTCTACATCATAGCTATCCGGAGAATAATTTTTTGCTTTTGGACCTTGAAGTTTATTCACCTCGTGTGTTGTTTCAACAGTTTTTGTTTCGCTAGTCTGGAGATCGTATTTAGCAGGGTGATAGTTTTTTGCTTTTGGCCCTTGTAGTTCTACTTTTTTCACCTCTTTCTTAGTTGACTTTTTTTCTTTTTCGTCTTTATTGTCATTTCCGGTAAATGCAAAACTATATGCCGATACCATTAAGAACGCTAAACTCAATGCAAGTATCTTTTTCATGTCTGTTTTATTTTAATTCGTTAATATTTTGATTTTCAATGTTACTAAATAAAACGTTCAGATAATCAACTAGTTAGGCCCAAAAAATCGGTATTTTTTATTGTTGAAAATACTGATGAGAAATGTGGAAAATACGTACGTCTTTGGTGATTTGGTGATTTGGTGATTTGGTGATTTGGTGATTTGGTGATTTGGTGATTTGGTGATTTGGTGATTTGGTGATTTGAGAATTGGGCATTGAGGCATTAGGAAATTTGGCATTATGCCTTGGTAATTAGTCACTGGGTATTTCCAATATTCAACGCTAAATGTTTAAAGTTCAATGTTCCATGTTGGACGGACAATGGACAACCCGTAACGGGCAACCCATAAATTTTCAACTTTCAGCTTCGAACTATTTCGCCAATTACTGAATACCGATCACATTACTTTTGAGCATGCCTCTGCAGGCCGACTTTTTATCTTTGACCTCCCCTCTGCACTTACCTCTCTGCCCCTTGCTAAATGATTTTCTTCTCATAGACCGCTCTTATCATCTCTGCTGTATTTGCGACTCCCAGTTTTTTCATGATCTTGGAGCGATGGGTTTCGACTGTTCGCACACTTACATGTAACTGATCTTTGGTTTTTTCCAAAGTAGATTCCTTCAGTCTTTGATAGGAGAACTGAGGGAAGAAAAGGATGACAATGAGAGTAATCCCGAAGAATGAAATGATTAGCCAGTCCCTGAATTTTAGTTGCATGTTAACAGATTAATGCCCGAAAAATATAGTAATCAACCATCTTAAAAAAAATCCTGTGATTTGATATTCATTTTGAATTAAGGAAACTTCAATAGTTTTATTAATTTGTTGGATGTTTGACTTTTTGATTTCATTATGAAAAGAGCTTTAGCAGTTTTGATTATAAGTGGTTTATGGTTACAAATACATGCTCAGGATAATCTCAAATCCATCAACAAAATGTCGGTTGGATTAAGTATACAGCAGTACCAAAAGGATTTTGGAATTGGTTTACAACTGACGTCTCCCTATTGGGGAAAGAAAACAAATTCAGCGATCAGGCTGGCCTATAATTTTCAGTATTTGGAACATCTGGATGAAAACTCAAAAATTATCTGGACAAATTATCAAAACCTAAAATTGGGGTATGTTTTGGCAACAAAGCCTATTCAGGATTTCTTCAGGTATTATGGTGAAATTGGTGGTATTTTCATCTTTCCCAATGAGATATTTTCAGGTGAAAGTGTTGTCCCTGGCATTTACGGGATCTTTGGGTTTGAATTTTTATTTCCGAATGAAAACAAGCTTTCCAAATCAATTTTTATTGAATTGGGGGCTCTTGGAACCGGAGCTAAAGCAGAAAAGGTGGAAACTGAACCCATTTATTCAAACGGCTTTTTGATTAGTACGGGCTTGAGATTATTCTTCAGGAAAAGGTAATCATTCGCACGGAATGAATAGCAATCCGATTCTCAAGACCGAAGTCATATATTCCTGATATTTTAGATGATCTAAATCTTCACAAAAACCACCTTCTTCGTTTCAAAAAAATCTTCGTTAAAGAAGTTACTCAACTGATATTCCCTCCAGCCATAGCGGATCTCGCTCATTTCTTCCAACAATTCCCCACCTTTGAGGTAATAAATCCCTGTTTGAGAATTTTTGGGATTATGCTTCAGGTTTTTGCTGACCCATTGACAGAATGGCTTCATCCGTGTAACAGCCCGGCTTATCACGTAGTCGTATTGTTTTTTTATTTTTTCAGCCCGGCAATGCTCAAAAGTCACGTTTTGTATTCCGGCTCCTCTGGCCACTTCTTCTACTACTTTAATTTTCTTACCGATAGAGTCAACCAAGTGGAATTTTGATTTCGGAAACATGATCGCCAGGGGGATTCCGGGAAAGCCGCCACCGGTTCCCACATCCAGAATTTCCGAGCCTGGTTCAAACTTTACAACTTTGGCAATTCCCAGGGAATGGAGAACATGTTTGACATAAAGGTCATCAATATCTTTCCTTGAAATGACATTTATCTTTGCATTCCATTCCTGATACAAAAGCCACAATTTTTCCAATTGATTTTTTTGATGAACGGAAAGATCCGGGAAATAATGATAGATGCGATCAATGCCTGGGAGCATTCTATATATGCTGCTTTTTGTCTTTTACCAGGTCGTACATTAATTCTCTAGCCCGATGAAGTTGTGCTTTGATGGTTCCCAGGGGAGCATCCAGTTCTTTGGCGATTTCTTCGTAAGACAATTCGTCAAAATAGCGCAGCTTAACCAGCCTTTGATATTTTGGAGGTAATTTATCCACAAATACCCTTACTAATTCGATTTTTTGCGATTTGATCGCAACTTCCTGCGGATTCAGGTTTTTTTCATCTTCCACGTCGATTGATACACTTGCTCCATCATCATCCTTGAATGTGGTGTCAAGGCTCATGGTGTCCAGCTTTTTCTTTCTGATGAAGTCAATGGCATTATTGGTCGCTATTCTGAACAACCAGGTGCTGAAAGTATAATCCTTTTTAAATCTGGCAAGGTTTTTAAATGCTTTGGCAAACGCTTCAATGGTCAGGTCCTCCGCATCGTCCACATTTCGAACCATTTTCAGGATCATATGATAGACCGGTCTCTTGTATCTTTTCATCAGTTCTCCATAGGCCTGTTGGTCCTTATACTCCACGGCCATATCGATCAAACGAAAATCCTCGAGCGCTTTATCGGAAAAATTTTTATTTAACTCCATTTAACCTTTTTTGTGAACTTTACTTTCAGACCGACTGAAAGATAGTAAAATATGTGTATAATGTCTAAGAGGATTATATTCCAGGCTCCTTTTGAGTCTTTCAGTTTTTTCCTGAAGACAATATAAGAGGTCAAGAATAGTACCAATACACCAATAAAACCTGATAAAGTCCAAATAGGTTTAAACTCTGCCACAATTACAGGAATAAATGTCAGCCAAAATAGCAGTTTGCTTATAAATAGTACTCCCAATAAAAATCTATCTCCCTTTTTATAGTACTTTCCTACCGATAAGTGCCTGGTCTTTTGCACAAAATATCTATCCCATGAATTTTTTGGTTTTGACACGGTCTTGGCCTCACTATCTAGTACAACGGCGGTATTGTCTTTTTTCGCATTTTTATTGACAAATAAATCATCGTCACCGCCCAGTACTTTTTGAAAGCCCTTGAATCCCTCATTCTCAAGAAAGAACGATTTTCGGTACGCCATGTTTCTTCCTACTCCCATGTAGGGTCTCCCCAGCATGGCAAATGTGAAATAGCTAATGGCTGTCAGAAAGGTTTCAAAGATAATATAGTTTCCCAGCAACCCTTTGGTTTTTTCATAAGGAGAAAATCCAAGGACAATTTTTGTGTTTTTCTGGGAAAATGGTTGCGTCATTTTGGCGATCCACTGAGTGGAGGCTGGTCTACAATCGGAATCGGTTAGCAAGACGATATCGTTGGTCGAAGCTTTCACTCCCAGAAAAATGGCATATTTTTTTTCATTAATATGGTCAGGAGTTGAGTCGATCCTAACGTGCTTTATTTTTTCATTTTCATCCGCAAGTGTTTTCAAATAATAATAGGTGTCATCATCTGACCTGTCATCGACTATGATCAACTCAAAATTTTTATAGGTTTGTTGTAATAGCTGGGGGATGAGCTCTTTCAGGTTTTCCAATTCGTTTATGGCACAAATTACCACGGAGACACCCTGGGAGTGGTTTTTGAACTTTTTATTGTAAAACAGGATACTGAGAAGAGATACAAGGTTGTAAATCAATAATATAGCAGCGCTAGCCAGGAATATATACCAGATTATTTGGATGAGTTGAATCATTTGGTCAAGAAAATAAAAGATTCTCAAAAGTAAATGTATATTTTAACAAATGTTAAATGGTGTAATTTTTTATCGATAATAAATTCGAAAAAAAGAATATGCACATCTCAATAATCAGAGTGAAGAAGTTTTTAGACTTTTCAATTAAATTTTATGATTTAATTTGCGCCCGAATTAACAGTAGAAATGATTTTTAATATTGAAGTAAAAGATGCGGGTTCGGGAGCCAGAGCAGGAAGGATCATCACGGATCATGGGCAAATTGAAACCCCTATTTTTATGCCTGTTGGAACAGCAGGTACAGTAAAAGCTGTGCATCAGAGGGAGCTGGAAAATGATATTGGGGCACAAATTATCCTCGGAAATACCTACCATTTATTCATGCGGCCTGGTTTGGATTTGGTTGAAAAATGTGGAGGAATTCATCAATTCAATGGTTGGAAAGGCCCGGTTCTGACCGATAGTGGAGGGTACCAGGTTTATTCGTTGGCAGATAACAGAAAAATTTCCGAAGAAGGGGTAAGATTTCAGTCACACATTGACGGATCAAGACATTTTTTCACGCCAGAGAATGTCATGGATATTCAACGAGTTATTGGGGCAGATATCATTATGGCTTTTGATGAGTGTACGCCCTATCCATGTGAATATGATTATGCCAAATCATCCATGGAAATGACACATCGATGGCTGAAGAGATGTGTGGACCGGTTTAATGAAACTGAACCCAAATACGGCTACCTGCAAACCTTGTTTCCGATCATTCAGGGTAGCGTTTACCCAGATCTAAGAAAGAAATCAGCGGAGGTTATTGCATCATTTGAAATGGATGGGAATGCCATTGGAGGCCTGTCTGTGGGTGAACCGGCGGAAATGATGTATGAAATGACGGAGGAGGTGACCAAGATAATGCCGGCAGATAAACCCAGGTACCTGATGGGAGTAGGTACACCGGAAAATATCCTCGAATCGATTGCGATGGGGATTGATATGTTTGATTGCGTGATGCCAACCCGAAATGCAAGAAACGGAATGTTATTCACCAGCGAAGGAATCATCAATATCAGAAACGAAAAGTGGAAAGATGATCTTAGTCCGATAGACACCAACCTGGACAATTATGCCAGTAATTTTTATTCGAAAGCTTATTTAAGACATCTGATCATAAGCAAGGAAATATTGGGAGCTCAAATAGCGAGTTTGCACAACCTTGCGTTTTATTTGTGGTTGGTGAAAGAGGCCAGAAATCAAATAAAATCGGGTAATTTCGTTAACTGGAAAAATAATATGGTAAAGAGAGTGAAACAGAGAATTTAGAGGTTGAATGAAAAAGCTGGATTGGTACATATTACAGAAGTTTTTGAAGGCATTCTTTTTCATTGTCCTCATGTTTGTGACGATTGTTTGCATCATCAATCTGACGGAGATGAATGAAAAATTCATCGAGAACAGATTGAATGCCAAAGAAATAGCGGGCTATTATGCCAATTTCGCCCCCTATATCGCAAATATGATCACCCCGATAACCGTGTTCATCGCGGTTGTTTTTGTCACCTCCCAGCTTGCCACACATACGGAAATCATTGCTATGCTTAGCAGTGGTATTAGTTTTTTGAGGATATCCCGACCTTATTTTATTGGAGCTTTGGTCATAGCCTCTTTGTCTTTTTATTTCGGTGGATGGGTTATTCCAAATTCCAATAAGGAGCGGATCATATTTGAAACAACGTATTTAAAAAAAATGTCCAATTATTCAGAATCTGATATCCATATGAAAGTTGGGCCAAACAGCTATTTGTATTTGAATACTTTCAATACTGCTTCCAACACCGGATATGATTTTACTTTGGAAACCATCACAGGGACAGATCTTACAGAAAAGCTTTACGCAAGAAGGTTATACTGGAATGAAGATTCTTCCTTATGGAAGCTTGACGACTGGACACTTCATACTTTTGACGGGATTGATGAGAGTTTTTCATATGGAAAAGAGCTCGACACAACCTTGATGATCAGACCTAAGGATCTTGGCTCGGAATACATGCTATTCGAATCCCTGAACATGGGCGAATTGGAACAAAAAATTGAAGAGCTGGAAATGCGTGGAGCTGACGATATTCTGATGTACAAAGTGGAAAAATATATTCGCTTTATGTCTCCCTTTGGTGTGATTATTCTCACTTTTATCGGACTATTCATTTCATCAAAAAAATCTAGGGGTGGATCAGGATTTCAAATAGCGCTTGGATTTTTGATCGCATTTATTTTCATCATTTTATTTACCTTTTCCCGGACTGTTGCGAATGCGGGTTCCTGGAACCCGATTCTTGCAGTATGGATGCCAAATATTCTATTTGCTGGTGTGGGTCTTTATCTGTATAAAAAAGTGCCGAAATGAATGCTTCGGGCAAAGACTTCCTTCACCTGCATTTTATCATTTTAATCTGGGGTTTTACAGCTATATTGGGTAAACTCATTTCAATTCCCTCTGTGGAATTAGTGTTTTACAGGACTTTGATCGCATCTATTGGAATTGGCACGATCGCACTTATTTACAAGAAACAATTAAAAACCGATCTGAAACAAATTATCCAATTGTTGCTGGTCGGTATGTTGGTCTCCGCCCACTGGATTCTTTTTTTCTTGTCCGCCAGGGTTTCAAATGTGTCGGTTTGCCTGGTGGGAATTGCCACCACCGCTTTTTGGACCTCATTGATCGAACCTCTTATTTCGAGACGAAAGGTGATCTGGCTCGAGGTTGTCCTGGGATTGTTGGTGATCCTGGGGCTTTATATCATATTCATGTATGAATTTGAAGTGGCATCAGGACTGATATTGGCTATTATTTCAGCCATTTTTGCATCCATTTTTACCATTATTAACAGTAAGATGGCTAAGAAAACCAATCACTATGCCATAGCTTTTTATGAAATGTCAGGAGCAAACCTGGGAATTCTTCTCTTTTTTCCTCTCTACATTAGTTATTTTTCTGAATCTAACGGATTGCAATTGGGGCTGCAATCAATGGATATCATTTATCTTCTTGTCTTGTCACTGGTTTGTACGGTTTATGCTTATACAGCTTCCATCCATTTAATGAAAAAATTCTCTGCTTTTGCAATTAATCTTTCCATCAATCTTGAGCCGGTTTATGGGATCGTGTTAGCGTTCATTATCTTTCATGAGCACAAGATGATGAACGCCCCGTTTTTTATTGGAGCTATGCTAATCATTCTGTCAATCATTCTATACCCTGTTTTGAATAAGTACTATGCAAAGAAAGCTGTGTTGCTGAATAAATAGGTAGAATATCTGTCTATAGGTAGGCCGTACCTTATAAAAGTCAACAGACAGAAAGACAACAAGTTACGTCGATAAAAATTTAATAAAAAACCCCGAA
>CAJXNP010000021.1 GCA_913057175.1 uncultured Cytophagales bacterium | reverse complement strand
CTAAACGTCGGCTCGTGACGATTTTGTCAGAGTCAGACATCCGATGTATCGTCTGACCCATCGGGCGGAAAATTCAACGAATTTTCCGGGTTAACCTGTTATATTTAGAATTTCATGTTCCAAACCAAATTGTTTTATGATGCAAAGAAAGTCATGGAGACTGGTTCCCAAAGCCGGAAATATCAACAACCTGAGAATAGTGGAGGAGTCAATTGACTATCCTGCTGAAAATGAAGTTCAGATACAAGTAAAAGCCATTGGTCTCAATTTTGCAGACATTTTCGCCATGTATGGCTTGTACGGGGCAACGCCAAAAGGATCGTTTATCCCGGGGCTGGAATATGCCGGTGAAGTTGAAAAGGTAGGAACAGGGGTAATGGGTTACAAAAAAGGAGATCGGGTGATGGGTGTGACCAGGTTTGGTGGCTATACATCGGCATTAAATGTAGAGAAAGAATATGTCACGATACTGCCCCAGAGCTGGTCTTTTGAGGAAGGTGCTGCCTATCTGGTGCAGGTTATGACGGCCTATTGGGCATTGATTGAATTGGCGAAAATGAAAAAGGGAGAAACCGTCCTGATACACAGTGCTGCAGGTGGAGTGGGGCTTTGGGCCAATAAAATTGTCAAGAACCTTGATGGTTATTCAATCGGAACAATCGGTAATGAGTCAAAGGCAAAATTGTTAAAAGATCAAGGCTATGATGATTACCTCGTACGCAGTAAAAATTTCCGATCGGATCTGAAAAATAAACTTAACGGAAGGTCATTGGATATTGTGCTGGAATGCATCGGTGGACATATTTTTCTGGACAGTTATTTAAATATGGCCAGGATGGGAAGGATGGTTGTATATGGTTCAGCGCGTTATACCCAAACGGGAAATCGCCCGAATTACCTGAAACTCATCTGGCAATACTACACTCGCCCAAAACTTGACCCTCAAAAAATGATCGAGCAGAACAAAGCTATATTCGGATTTAACCTGATCTATCTGTATGATAAGAAGGAAAAGATGGGGGAGATCCTGAAAGACTTGGAAAACTACGACCTGGGAAAGCCCGTTATCGGACAAATTTTTGAATTTGAAGACGTGAAAAAAGCAATTCACCTTTTCCAAACGGGTAAGACAACCGGGAAATTGGTGGTGAAAACTTATTGAATATTTTATAGAGATATAAAAAAAGCCCTTTCAGTTTGCTGAAAGGGCTTTTTTATTTTATTTTTTGATATTTTATTGAACTCTGGTAAATTCTATATCAATGGAAACCGTCTGTATTCCAAATGGATTTGTTGCTGACGGAAAGAATGCAAAGTTACTTATGGTTCCAGTCAGGTTTGTATTAGTAACTGTATAAGGACTTACGTTTAACGGAATGGTTTGAGTTGATCCTGTAACTTCTGTTACAATGGATATTGTAAGGGTCGATTCATCAGAAGACAAAAACCATGTACCCGTTTCTTCTGCTGGTGTACTTTCATTTTGACAAACATATAACATAGTTTGATCTTCTGTCAACTCAATAGCTGTATTGGCAGGATTAGTACAGGGACCAGCTTGCGAAACGATTCCACCAAATAGTGGTGTTACATCGGATCCAGCAGGTAATACCATGTCCTGAGGCAACCCTGTGATGGAGGCTGGGACTGGATCTGGTGTATCTTCATTTAAAACAGCGGAGCTAATAACCCATGTTCCGACAACCGAAGGCCCATCATCACCTCCATCACCGTCATCATCTCCACAACCTGCTAAAAACACCAAAGTACTTGCTGTCAGAATCAATGTTAATGCCATAAACAGAGATCTCGTTCTTTTCAAAAGCTCTAAATTTTTCATAATCAATTCTCTTTATAAATAGTTATTTGTATTTCATGTAAAACAATGTGCCATGATACGACAATTAAAAGTGATTATCAAGCAAATTATTTAGTCAGACCAAACATCACTAAGTTCACGATGCTTTTGAATATCAAAAAATAAGCCAGTTCCTTGTAAAAATTTTGTATTTTTTGCAACCTGTCTCTACTTTTTTTCATCAATTTATAAGGGATGATATTTAACAAACAAATATTGATCTTAAACCC
Source organism: uncultured Cytophagales bacterium (assembly GCA_913057175.1). Lineage (GTDB taxonomy): Bacteria > Bacteroidota > Bacteroidia > Cytophagales > Cyclobacteriaceae > CAJXNP01. The sequence continues at coordinate 106,128 of CAJXNP010000021.1, read as the reverse complement.
CATTTAATTATCACATAAAAAATCATGAAAAAGCTGCTTCTTTTTAATTTATTGATCCTTTGTACCCTTATTTCTGCGAATAGATCTTACGGTAAAGATCGTGATCACCGTAAGTTGGATGAATTTCACTCCATACATGTTGGCGGGGGAATCGATGTATTTATCTACCAGGATGATGATTATCGGGTAGAGATCGAATCTAAAGGTGATCCTGATGATATAGTCACCGAAGTCAATGGTGATGTTTTGAGGATCAGGTACAAGGATGGCTGGTCGTTTCTTAAATGGGGAAGGGATGATGAAGTGCATGTTTACGTCCGCAACCTTGAAGAGATCAAAAGTTCGGGGGGCTCTGATGTCGAAGGCCGTGACAGGCTGACTGGGGATTTTCTCAAATTGGAATCATCCGGAGGAAGTGATATCATACTGGATGTTGATGTTCGGGAATTGGAGCTCAACAGCTCCGGCGGATCAGATATTAAATTATCCGGCAAAGTCAGGTTTTTGCATGCTGAATCCAGTGGAGGAAGTGATATCAAGGCGTATGATTTAATCGCTGATGAAGCCGATTTGAGATCTTCAGGCGGTTCGGATATTCAGATTACTGTTGGAAAGAGAATATCTGCCAGGGCATCAGGAGGAAGTGATATTTTTTATTATGGTGAACCTGAATATGTAGACATAGATTCTTCTTCAGGTGGTGATGTCCATCACAAATGATTGAATCAACCATCAGAAAAAGGCAGGTCACAGTCATCGGTGATGCAGAGGCAGATCATGACAGATATGAAATGGCATATGAAGTCGGAAAAATAGTGGCTGAATCAGGATCAGTTTTGATCACAGGCGGACGAACGGGTGTAATGGAAGCAGCAAGCAAGGGTGCGTATGAAAATAAGGGGATGGTTGTAGGTATTTTACCAGGTAATAACTTTTCAGAAGCTAATCCCTTTTGTCACCTGGTATTACCAACTGGTGTTGGGCATGCGAGAAACAGTCAAACCATTTTGGCAGCGGATGTTGTTATTGCGATAGGAGGGAAGGCAGGAACGCTTTCTGAAATATCCTTTGCCTGGATCTATCAAAAGCCCATCATATTGATTGATTTTGCCGGAGGCTTGTCAAATAGATTAGCGGAACTGGCAAAGAAAGAACCTCTACCTGCCAATACGTTAATTATTGATTCCCTGACAGGATTAAAAATGAACCTCAATCAACTGCTTCAAAAACCGTCGAAAGGGGCTATTAATTTGGATTGAATGGGTGTGCGAATTTGAAAAATGTATTAAATTGCGACCCGAAATTAAATTGAGTAATTATGTTTGATCCACCAATTGGCGAAGGCGCAAATCTTTTTATCATGATAGCTGTTTGTATCATTGCATTTGGAGCTGGCCTGGCTCACATTGATATTTTTAAGGAATTTAATAAGAAATCAGACGAGGACAAATAGGTTTAAAGACTGCTCTGGATCCTTTGTTTTCTGCAAATTTTAAGGCTTTCTATAAAAAGAAAGCTTAAGCCCGAATGGGCTTAAGCTTTGTTTCGAGTAGGCTGTGGTTTAAAATAAACCACGCAAATATAATAATTTTTTAATTCAATTTAGTACCAAATTGATATTCTTCTCCAAAAACTCTGTATTGATCAAAAATTGACCGAACTGCCCAGTTAATGTATTTATTGTTTTTATTGGGATTTCCGAAAAGAGTGGTGGCATAGCCTTGCCATACGACACTTTCCTGTTTTCTGTCCCATAGAATCACAATAATCGTCCCTTCATACATCTTGTATTTTACGGGTTCGTATTCTTCATCTTCGTTTTCTGAGATTAGCCATGCAGTGAAATCCGGTTGATAAAATCCATTGAATTTGAATTCATCATAAAACATTTTGTATGAAACGAGAATGTCGGGCTTTTTGTCTTTGAATTTGTATCCCTGTAGATTCATTCTTCTTTTAATAGCTTCCTCAATTGCAAATCTCTGTTCTAATGAATCATTATTGATACCTATATCGGTCATGAAACCAAAGGAATTGTATTTCTTAAACTTTCCTCTGTAACTGTAGTCGGACTCTACAAGGTATTCGTTCCTCATACACGAACCAAATACCATGACAACCAAAAGCAATAGTAAAAATCTTGTTTTCATGGAATATAAATTGAGCTATGATAAATATAATAACATTTTGGTACAGTGTAAATTTTACGCTTATTTTTTTGCACAACAATTTAACTATCTGATCAAAAAATTGTCATAATGTCTTTTAGCTATCAATTTATAATAATTCGGATTGGAAGTGAATAATGAGAACTTGTATAATGCCGATCAAAAAGCCAAGAAAGCCTCCTAAAACTTCAATAAACCTGAATTCCTTACTCATTATGGAGTAGAGAATTTGCTCTAACTTGTCTGTAGAAAATGCCGATACCTTATTGGCTACGATCTCTTCTACGTCAATATCCTTTTCAAGCTTGGTAGAAAATTTATTCAAAATATCTGGCAAAATATTCTGAAATTCTTCGTGAAGGGTGTTTTTGATCTTTGTTTTCATGTTGTCATTCATGAACATAGACAACATCGGAAGGGCAGATCTTAGTTTGTTTTCAAGAAAGTCTTCCAGCTTTTCATCCAGAACGTTATTGATCTCATGGGCCGTTTCCGTAGAGGTAAACCTGTCTTTTATGTCTTCAAAGGAAAATAATTCAGTTGCCACTATTTTTCCCAATTTCTGGGCAAGGATATCTTGTCGTTTTGGAAAAATACCCTGGATACTAAATAGAAGGAGGTTGACCTTCTTTTTGGGATGAAAAAGCATTTTGATAGCAATGAAATTGGTAAACCAACCAATAAGGGCGGAAATTAAAGGGATGGTATAAAGCAGCATATCGTAACGTTAGTATCTTTTAGAAAGCACAATACCCGGCACGGTAAATTCCAAATACTTAAATCAAATTAATATTAAATAGTTGAGACTTAATCGTTTTAAGAGTTTTGTACATCATTAATTGTAATTTCAAAAGTTAAGTAATTTTCAATGAAGGTCCGGTTTTAAAAGGTGGCAAATTAAGTGTAAAAATTAAAAGAATTCAACTTACCGGGAGAGCAAGCTTTGTTTTGGGTATTTTGGTAGCAATTGTCTTATGTGAATTATTTAATTTTGCTCAGTAAACCGCAATCGATTTATTTAATTCAACTTAATATGAAAATTATTCCATTCCTTTTTCTTTCATTGTTGTTATCGTCTTTTCAGAATGAAGTAGATGATGAAAAGTATCGATTTCTTACGCATAATCACAATGAGGTCAAAACCACTTTTAAAGTGGATGATAAATTTTATGGGACCTATAAAGGAAGGAAACAGGGTTATTTAACCCTTAAAAGTGATGGAACTGGAGTTTACAGGTATGATTACCAGGCTTTCTTACCTGAAAACTGTGAAGCTGGCGAAATAAGTTTCGACTGGGGATTGATCGTTGATGAAAATGATGAATTGGTCAAGTTTCAGAGAGAATACGGATATTCCTACCCGATCATTTACAGTTGTAATGGTAATAATAGTTTTCAGGGATGTACGAAAACCAGTCTCATAGACTACATCCTAATTTATAATGATGGAACCATGACCGTCTCATCGTCCGATGATTGGGAGAAGATCGCAGATTCTAATTAACCTTTGCTTAACTCTAAAATTGTTATTTCAGGCAGGATGCCAATCCTGCCCGGAAAACCAAGGTATCCAAATCCCCGGTTGACATAAATGTACTGATTACCTTCCTGGTAAAGGTCGGCCCATTGCTTATAAATATATTGGGACGGGCTCCATTTAAAATCTCCCATTTCTATACCAAATTGGAAACCATGCGTATGGCCAGAAAAAGTAACATCTATATCGGGGAAATCAGGCCTGACTTGTGCATCCCAATGGCTTGGATCATGCGATAGAAGTAATTTTACAGGAAGGTGTTCCATTCCTTCATAAGCTCTTTTCAAGTCTCCGTATTTTGCAAATCTTCCTGCTCCCCAATTCTCTACTCCAATTATCCCGATCTCTTCATTATTTACTTTTATTGATCGGTTTTCATTTAATAAAATATCCCACCCCATTTGTTTTTGAGCGGCAACCAACTTTTCCAGGTTTTGCTGCTTTTTCCAATTGCTAGGCCAATACCGGTAATCGCCATAGTCGTGGTTTCCCAGTATTGAATATACACCAAGAGGAGCCTGGACTTTTTTGAATACATCAAAGTATTCATCAAACTCATCTGATTCATTATTAACCAGGTCCCCGGTAAAAAATACCATATCCGGTTTTTCCCTCAGCAACATGTCAACTCCACCTTTTACAGCTGTTTTATTGAAAAAACTCCCTGAATGAATATCAGATAGCTGGGCAATCCTCACCCCATCAAATGAATCAGGAAGGTTGGGTAGTGAAATTTTCCGCCTTCGAATACGGTAGTCATGAGCGCCTGAGACGATCCCGAATGACATGACCGAAAGCGGAACGGCAGTTGCTACAAGCGACAATTTTCGCATGAAATCGAGTCGGTCAACCGTATCTACTTTGGGTTCGTTTCCGGCCAGAGAGGTAATCTGATGAAATGTCCATACAAGAAACCTCCTTACGTCATCAATGAAGATAAAAAGCAGCCCAAAAGTTTTGCTAAAGTAAATGACAAAAAGCCCTGTAATGATAAAGCTTCGGAAATAATTGGGTAGATGAGAGGGAATGCCATAATTAAAAATGATTACTGAGAGCATGCAGGTTATAGAAACACCCCAATAGGTGAACGATAGCGTTCTTCTAACCAATATCGAAAAATCATCAAAAAGAGGCTTGATTGCATAATAGACATACAAGTCTATTAGTAAGAAAAGAATATTGAGCAATAGGACTTTAGTCAGCTTATCCATTTAATCCTGCAGGAATTTTTGCTTAGTCATCCTGTCCGCCATTTGGCGGGCAGGATGACACAAATTTTATTTTTAGGCCATCAACTTTAGTTTAAATTTTCTTAAAGAGCCGCGCGCTCTTATAAGCCATGATATCAGATAACAGATACATGACAGGTACAATTACCAGTGTCAGGAAAGTTGCGAATGTCAGACCAAAAATCACTGTCCATGCCATGGGTCCCCAGAAGGCCGCGTTATCTCCGCCCATATAGATGTTTGGCTCAAACCTACTGAAAAAGCCAATATAGTCGATATTCAATCCGATTGCCATGGGTACCAGGCCCAATACAGTTGTAATAGCCGTAAGCAATACAGGTCGCAACCTGGTCATACCAGCGTCCCTGATCGAACTGATCAATTCATTGTAGGGTAGTCTGTCGGTCTCAGAAAGCCCCAATTCCTTCCTTCTTCGTTTCCTTGTAAGATTGGTATAGTCGATCAAAACAATGGCATTGTTTACCACTACTCCTGCCAGTGAGATGATACCAATACCAGTCATAATGATGATGAAATCCATTTGAAAAGCAACCAAACCAAGAAAGACACCAATGGTGCTAAATAAAACCGATGCCATGATGATGAATGGTGAGTTCAAAGAGTTGAATTGGGCGACTATTATTAAGAATATGGAGAATACAGCGATAGCCAAAGCTTTCATTAAAAATGCTGAAGATTCTGCCTGTTCTTCCTGCTCACCTGTAAATTTCACTGTGTAGCCTTCAGGAATGTCCATGTCCTGGATCAAAAGCTTTAACTGTGCAACGATCTCATTTCCATTGTATCCTTCCAATACATTTGAGTATAGTGAGACTACCCTGTCCAAATCCTTTCTTTTTACAGAACCAAAAGTTGAGGAATATTTAACATCAGCAACAGATGATATTGGAATTTGTTTTAAATTCCCCTGGTCATCCCTGAAGGTTACCCTCTTGTTGATAAGTGCGTCGATATCATACCTGTATTCTTCAAGCAACCTCAACTGTATCGGGTAATCATCCTCACCTACCTTGAATTTTGATATCTCATACCCAAACAAAGCAGTCCTTAAGACATTAGCTATAGAGTTCGTAGATAAGCCAAACCGCTGGGCTTTATCTCTGTCGATGTTTACAAGAAGTTCTGGTTTTCCGGTTTCAAGATCGGACTTTATCTCTTCCAGGCCTTCTATGCCTGAAGATTGAATGTTGTTTTTAACTTCATTTGAAAGTGAAATCAACCTGTCATAATTCTCACCCGAAATTTCAATATTAATGGGTTTTCCAACCGGAGGGCCCATGGCATCTTTATCTACGACTATCTCCACGCCCGGATATTTTCGCATGGCATCACGTATTTTATCCATTACTTCCTGGGTGCTGATCCCGCCTCGTTTTTCATACTCCAGAAAAGAAACTGTGATCAGGGCATTGTTCGGTGTTGTTTGCTGACCTCCCATTTGGTTAGGATCGGAGGCACCTTCTCCCACTTTGGCAATGACCGACTCGATAGCTCCCTCATATGGCTTGATGATTTCCATCACTTCCTTTTCCACTACCATGCAAAAGGCATTTGTTTGTTCAATGTCAAAACCAATGGGTTTTTCCATCAGGATGTTGATATAGTTTGGTTCGTTGTCCGGAAATAGATTTACTCTAGGTATAAAAGTTCCAAATAGCATGAGTGAGAATATCAAGACTCCTACTGTTCCCAGGAAAAACCAAAGAGGATTTTTACCTCTTAAGGCTACATTCATGGTTCTGACATAAACCCTATCCAGGAAAGGGATCAATCGGGTCTGGAACCAGTTAACTGCCGGATTTAAAACGTAAATGGTAAATGGAGCGCCTAATGCAAATAGTGTCAATAAATTACCAAATACCAGGTTGCCTGATACATAAAATAGTATGGCGAAGGATAATAGAATACCAGCCGCAATCCATAGTTTTTTTCGATTGACAACTTTTTCTTCGACTTTCATATAGACGGAAGTTAGCACAGGGTTAATGACCAACGCTACAAACAGCGACGATGCCAGTACGATTATCAGCGTGATGGGTAGATATTTCATGAATTCACCCATGATTCCCTGCCAAAAGGCAAGAGGAAGAAATGCTGCGAGTGTTGTCATGGTACTGGTGATAATCGGCCAGGCTACTTCTCCTACCCCTTCTTTTGCTGCCCGAATAGGGGAGTAGCCTTCCTGCATAAGGCGATAGATATTTTCAACCACGACAATCCCATTGTCCACTAACATACCAAGTGCCAGGATCAATCCAAAAAGCACCATCATATTTGCAGAATACCCAATTGATCCAAGGATCATGAATGACATAAACATGGATAGAGGTATTGCTATACCGACAAACAAGGCATTCCTTAATCCCATAAAGAACATCAGTACAAGAACCACAAGGATTACTCCGGTGATAATGCTGTTTTCCAGGTTGTTGACCATGCTTTTGGTAAACTTTGACTGGTCATTCGTAATGGTAATGTCGAGGTCTTCAGGAAAACGATCTCGTTTAGCTTTCTCAATTATCTGGTTGATTTTATTGGCAGTGACGATCAGGTTTTCACCACCTCGTTTCACCACATCCAATGTGACAACAGGTTCCATCCTGTTTCGGGCATAGCTTTTTCTGTCCTCGTAACTATCGGAAACCCTGGCGACATCCTTGACATATACTATTTTCTGATCTTCGTCTTTTATAATAACATCATTGATTTCTTTGGCTTCTTTAAATTCGCCATCGATACGGAGAGATCTTCTGAAGTCGCCAACCAGCAAGTCTCCACCTGAAAGTGTTACATTTTCAGAAGCGATGGCATCAGAAATGTCACCAAAACTGACCTCCATGGCTTCCATTTTATGAATATCCGCATCTACACGTATTTCCCTTTCGAGGGCGCCACGGATTTCACATTTTGATATTTCGGACAGTTTTTCGATTTCATCTTCCAGGTATTCGGCAAATGACTTTAACTCATTGATGCTGTAGTTTCCTGAAAGGTTGACAAACATGATCGGCATTTCAGTCAGGTCAATATCCATCACCATGGGATCGTCTTTCAGGTCCGTGGGTAATTCCCGTTTTGCTCTATCTACCGCGTCTTTTACATCCTGAAGAGCTTTGGGTATTTCTTCTTCAGGGTTGAACTCAATAATTATAGTTGAATAATCCTGTACCGATGTAGAGTTGATTTCCTTAATTCCTGAGATCCCCTGCAATTCTTTTTCTATCGGACGGGTAATCAGGTTTTCCATATCAATAGGAGGGTTTCCCGGATATGGAGTTCCAACGTATATTGTGGGAATGACCACTTCTGGAAAGCTCTCTTTTGGAATTGTGATGTAAGTGAATAATCCAAATACCACAATCATTAAAGTGAGAATAAAAACAGTCGTCTTGTTGTCGATCGAGAATGAGCTAAGCCCGAATTCCCTCGTTACACCACTTTTATTTTTGTCATCTTTTTGCTGCTCCATAGAATTGGTTGTTTTTACAGGACGTTTTCAACGACTTTTACAGGACTTCCATCAATGACCTCCTTAAATCCTTCATTTATCAAACTTTCTTTTCCAGTCAGACCTGAAAGAACCAGTGTTTCATTTTTGTAGGTTTTTCCCCTTTCAATGTGAATTTTCTTTGCGATCAACTGATCTTGTTCTCCATTTTCTTCCGTAACAAAAACGTATTCACCAGTCATGTCCTGTTGAATAAGGTTGGAGGGAACGATGGATGCATTTTGTTTCTCATAATCGGTAATTTTCACTACCGCGAGGAGATTTGGCTTTATCTTGAAATCAAGATCCGGAAGTCTTATTTCCACTTTGAATGTTCTGTTTTGTGGATCGATTACCTGACCAACAGCTGTAATCTTTGCTTTGATTGTTTCATTCAAAGATGGAAAATCAATGATTGCAGTATCCCCCTTATCAAAAGAACCAACAAACGATTCTGAAATATCTGCCGACACAAACAATCCTGAATGATTGACGATTTGAGCAATCGGATTTCCGGACATTGCCATTTCACCATTATTTACATAGACTTGTTCAATGCTTCCATCAAAAGGTGCTCTGATAGAAGATTTTGCAATTTGTGCTTTGACATTGGCTATTTGCTGTTCCAAAGATTCCTTATCGTTTTTTGCTTCGAGATATTGAACCTCTGTGCCAATTTCCTTCTCCCACAGATTCGAACGCTTTTTATACATTTCATTGGCCAAATCGTACTGCGTTTCCAATTGGGCCAATTGCTTCTGCAGAACCTCCGTATTCTGACTGGCAATAAGTTGGCCTCTTTTTACCATATCTCCTTCTACTACAACTACGTTGGTAATGTTTCCCGTATTCTCAGCACTTAGTACGACGTTCTTTTTTGACCTGACAGATCCGCTAACTTCTATCATGTGCTCGAATTTTCCATATTTTACCGGAACAGTTGTTACCAGGGATTCCTTTCTATTTATCTTCGCAAACTCGGGGTCTATTGATGAAATTTCATCTTCCAATGAGGCTATTTTCACCTTCAGATCGTGTTGCTGGCTTTTCAAAGTATTCAACTCTTCTTTTTTGGCCTCCAGCTCATCTTTTTGCTGGCTGCATGCTATTGTAATGACTACCAATAGAGCTGATATGATTGATTTAACTTTCATTTTTTTATAATTCTGATTAGTTGTATTCATCCATTAAAACGCCAAGCGCTTTTTCGTAATTCACTTTGTTGATAAGAGTACTCAATAGTGCATTGTAGTAATTGGTTTGAGCTCTCTTAAACTCATTGTCGGCGTCCATCACTTCAATACTTGATCCAACGCCTTCCTGGTATTTAATCCTTGCAATATTGTAAACTTCTTCAGCCAACTGGACATTTTCCTGCTGGTTTTTAAGTTCTTCCAGGCTGTTCTGTAGCAGAATCTTTGTGTCTTTTATCTCATTGTCAATAGACCTTTCAAGATTCTTTTGTTGTAACTCTATCTGGGCAATATTGATTCTGTTTTGTTGGATTTTCTTGGCTTTTCTCAATCCATCGAAAATGGGAAGAGTGGCAGAAATGCCTACCATTCTGTACCCAAACCAGTTGTCATCATTAAAAGAAAATAACTCTTTGCTGGTTAGCGTACCAGCGTTGGCACCTAAACCGAAATAGAGATCAAGTGTTGGCAAATACTGAACATGATTGTTTTTAAGATCCAGAGTTGCGAGTTGTTTTTGTATTTCAAGGATCTCTTCTTCAATTCTGTGTCTTCCATCTGCATCTTCAATGACATAGTTTGAAAAGTTGATGTTGAACCCGGAAAATTTATCTGCGATTTGCAGGTTTGTTTCAAGGGGCATTCCAATATGAAATTTTAACACATCTTTACTATATTCAAGCTCTCTTCTTGAATTCTCCAGATTCGTTTTTATATTGTTGAATTGCACTTGTGTACGACTTACCTCGATTTTTTCGGTAAAACCGTTTTCATGCATGATTTTGGTTTCCCTCAGCAGGCTATCCAGCCGGTCATAATTCAATTGAACGGTGCGATAGGAAACTTCTGAAACAAGAACATAGTAATAGGCTTTTTGAATGGCCTCGACCACATCCCTTTTTGTCTGAATGTGTTCCTTGGTAGTTAGTTCTTTTAAAGTCCTGGCTGCATTAAGGCCAACAAAATAGGATCCGTTAAAGATCATTTGGGAGGCATTGATCCCGGCGAGGCCACTGTATGGGGTGCCAAATGTAACAGGTGCAACCTCACCTTCTTCGGCGTTGGGATCAAAGAAAATTGCTGGGATAAATGTTGTTTGCAATTTTAAGTTTTTGCTTAAATCTGCAGTTGCATCTATCTGTGGCAGACCCTCCGCTGTTATTTCTCCGACGTACGCTTTTTGTTTCTCAATTTCCAATTTGGAAATATTCACTAACTCGCTGTTTTCCAGTCCGTAACGAATGCATTCGTCAAGGTTCATGATGACTGCGCCTTCATTTTGACTGTATGCAGTGAATCCAATTGTAAACAAGAAACATATTAGTACTATGATGTATTTATTTCTCATTGACTAATTGTTTTTTATATTGATTAAATAATACAAGTCCTTTTTCTGATAATATTCCGTAAGTAAAGTGCTCCAGAAGCTGGGTCTGAACATCTAGGATTGAATATTCTCTATGGGGGAACAATTCCTGGTCAAACGACATCCGTATCTGATTCATCCTCAGTATGGTCAGGATGGGGATATTGATTTCCTTTCGAAAATACCCCTCCTTTATTCCATTTTTTAATGTGTTTTCGATTTCATTATAAATGACATCCTTTTCGAACTTTCGGTAAATCTCCCAGGCCTTCTTATAGTACTTTCTCAGGTCATAAAGTATTGAACTGTTGATGTGTGAAAAGCTGTTTCTCATGCATTTTGATATGCGAAATAATTGCTCAACGGCATTTTCTGAATTGTTTCTGACATCCCTCATAATTTCACATTCATATTCCATGTGGTTTTGAGTCGCGATGCTGATGATTTCTTCCTTGTCCTTGAAATGTTGATAAATGGTTTTTTTGGAGATGCCCAACTCTTTTGCTATGTCGTCCATTGTCACCCTTTTAAGTCCATATTTCAGGAAGAGTTCGACGGATCTTTTAATTATAAGAGATTTTGTTTCTTCGTCTCTGTTTATCATGGCGCAAAACTGAGGAAACTATTTTATTATTCAAAGTTTCTATCTGTCTTTTACCTTAAACAGAGAAAAAAGTTCTCTCAAAGTCAGGAAAATTTTTAGAAATTAAGTAAAGGGTAGTATATTGATCTGATCGGTTAAGGTTTGGATTGTTCATGATTTCAGTAAATTCCGGTAAAAGAGTCATTTGTCGATTTAATGACGTTTTTTTAACGGTCAGGGTTTTCGGATCGGGAAGAAAAATAATTGTGGCCTTCCATGGTTACGGTCAGAATGGTAGTGATTTACAATTCATTGCTGGTCAAAACCCCGAAATCACACTTTATTCATTTGATCTTTTTTATCACGGCGAGAGTGATTCTCCATCACCCAGGCCTCCATTAAGTCATCAATTGTTCCATAATTTATTTGAGGATTTCCTCTTGCAAAAGAAAATTGAGAGTTTTGACCTGCTGGGCTTTAGCATGGGTGGAAAATATGCATTAAGTCTTATTCCCGATTACTACGAGCAGATCAACAGATTAATCCTGGTGGCTCCGGATGGTATCAAAAAGGATTTCTGGTATGCACTTGCCACGGATGATTTACTTTTTCAAAAACTGTTTCGTAGAATGGTTCACAAGCCAGAGTGGTTCTTTAAAATGGCACTTTTTCTTGATAGAATTAAATTGGTAGATGGCCGGGCGCGAAAATTTGCATTACACGAAATGAATACTTTTGAAAAGCGAAACCGTGTCTATAATAGTTGGGTTTACCTGAAAAAATTCTTCGTTTCCGAAAGCAAACTCATGCAAACATTGAACACACATCAAATCCGGACGACATTTGTACTAGGCGAATTTGATCGGATCATTAAGGTCCGGGAGATCAATAAATTTGCTAACAAGTTGAAATATAAATCTATTATTCTATTACCGACCGGTCATTCAGGAATTTATAAGAAATTTGTAGAAAAAAGTGAATTGATACTAATGGACCATTAGTAACCCTGTTCACCTTGAGCGTTCTTTTCCTTTTCCTGATAGGAACGGATTTTTTCCAGGTATTTTTCCAAATCTTCTTTTTTCTCGTTGGTCCAATCCATGATGTCCGAGGCTTCGGGATGGTTCAATAAAATTTTGTCTTTTGCGTGACGAAGATTTATGCCTTCTACCCATTCCAAAAAAATTTCGCTATTGTGGCGATATGACAAATAAAATTTATATAAATTCTTGTCAAGCATTCAATAATTGCCTTTGTATTCTTAAAAAACAAACCAGATTCAGATAGTGTGACTGACAACAAATAATGGTCAAATTAAAGAATTAAATATTCACTAAATTGAATTTAACCAAAAAGTTATCCACATGTTAATAAAAATATTTTGGGCTTTTTTCATGATGATTTTGCTTGTTTTGGAATATGCAAATTCACAAAATATTGAAAGTGAAACATATAAAGATGGACAGTTAAAGTCACAAGGGAAGGTGGTAAACGGGAATAAAGAAGGAGAATGGAAACTGTATTTTCCCTCGGGAAAATTGAGCGCAGTAGAAAATTACCTCAAAGGCGAGCTTCATGGAGAAGTGAAGTATTATGATTTCGAAGGACATTTAATTGCCGAAGAAAATTGGGTACATGGCTTACAGCAAAATACATCTGTTTATTATTATTCAAATAGCCAAATTGAGAAAGCAGGAAAGTTTGAAAATGGACTTTATCAGGGGCAGTGGACATTTTATTACGAGAATGGAAATTTGAAACGGGAAGGATTTTATAAGGAAGGCTTGCCAGAAAAGTACTGGAAATTTTATTATGAAGATGGCGGAATTTACCAGGAAGGGAAATTTAAAAATGGGCAAGAAACCGGTGAATGGAAGTTTTATCGGACAGATGGCACCCTGCAATATTCAGGTTTATTTAGCAAGGGTGAAAAGATAGGGGATTGGTTTGAATATTCCCGAAACGGTAAAAAGAAGGAATGGGTCTACTGATAGTTCAGGCCGTTCAACAAGCTACATGCATGAAGGGCGGCTGTTTCTGTTCGAAGTCTTTTGTTACCTAATTTTACCATGATAAATCCAGCTTTTCTGGCAAGGCTCAATTCATTGTCGTCAAAATCACCTTCCGGACCGATCAAAATGGTATAGCTTCTGTCTTTCTCAATTTTTGATAGTAATTCAGGCGTGTTTTCATTTTCGAGATGTGCAATAAATTTATCTCCGTCATAATTATTCTTTGTTAATTTTTCAAAGCTGGTAGGATCATTGATCTTTGGTAAAAACGGAGTAAGGCTTTGCTTGATGGCGCTTACAGCCTTTGCATGGATTTTATCCACATTGAGGACTTTCCTTTCACTTCGGTTGCAGATTGGAAAACTGATTTCATGGATCCCAATTTCTATGGCTTTCTCAACAAACCACTGGGTTCTTTCAATGTTTTTTGTTGGCGAGATTGCGATGTGGATACGATAAGGATCTGATGGATAACGCTTTTGGTCAATTATTTCTACCAAACACTTCCGTGCATCCGGTTGTATAATGTTTGCCTGGTAGATTGAGCCTTTTCCATCAGTGATTTGGATCGAGTCACCTTTGTTAAGCCTTAGTACTTTTACAGCATGCCTGGATTCGTCCGGGTTTAATATTATCGTTTTTTCGTCCGGGCTGGAATGAAAGAAAAGCATTATGACTCCATAAGGCTTTTAACCAACATAATATATTCCTCTTTGGCCTTGTCTTCTCCCATGCCTTTTACCGATGTCCAGGCATCAAATTTTGCTGCTCCTTTAAAATCAAATCCACCAGGTCTCTCACCTTGAACATCGCCTTCAGTAGCCTGTTTGTATAATGCATATAGTTTTAATAAAATTTCATTGGAAGGTTTTTCTGACAAGGATTGAACATCTTTTGAGGCTTGTTCAAATTCTTCATGTAAGTCCATCTTTAAATATTTAAAATAAAAAAGGGAATCTAATTGAAAGATTCCCTAATACAAATTCTAATTTGTTTTAATTATCTTTTTTCCAAAGGAATGTAATCGCGCTCATTCGCGCCAGTGTAGATCTGTCTTGGCCTTCCGATTGGTTCCTTGTTCTCCCTCATTTCTTTCCACTGTGCTATCCACCCTGGTAGTCGGCCAATCGTGAACATAACCGGGAACATCTGGGTTGGAATGCCAATAGCATTCATAATGATTCCTGAATAAAAATCGACATTGGGATAAAGCTTTCTTTCTACGAAGTAATCGTCTTTTAGCGCTACTTCTTCCAGTTTCTTAGCAATGTCAAGAATAGGAGAGTCAACGCCCATTTTATCCAAAATCTGATCTGCTCGTTTTTTTAGAATTTTAGCACGTGGATCAAAGTTCTTGTATACCCTGTGGCCAAAGCCCATCAGCCTGAACGGATCATTTTTATCTTTTGCTTTCTCGATATACTTGCTTACGTCACCGCCGTCATTTTCAATGTTTTCCAGCATTTCAATTACTGCCTGGTTAGCGCCTCCGTGAAGAGGTCCCCAAAGGGCATTGATGCCAGCTGCAATAGATGCATATAAACTTGCCTGTGATGATCCGACAAATCTAACGGTTGATGTCGAACAGTTTTGTTCGTGATCAGCGTGAAGAATAAATATTTTATCCATCGCATTGACAATTACTGGATCCAATTCATACTCTTCCGAGGGAATGCCAAACATCATCTTAAGGAAATTTGGCACGTAATCCATTGAATTATTAGGATAATTGAATGGTACACCTCGCTGCTTGTTGAATGACATCGCAACAAGTGTTGGAATTTTACCAATAAGCCGATGAATGGTGAGGTTCACTTTGTCCCATGACCGGTTAGGATCAAGAGATTCCGGAAAAAACGCAGTTAGTGAGGTGGCCAGCGAAGACAAAATTCCCATTGGGTGGGCGTTTGAAGGAAATCCGTCGATGATTTTCTTAACGTCTTCATGGATAAGCCAGTTTTTTTTAATATCAGAATTAAATTGATCAAATTCACTTTTTGAAGGTAGGGCGCCATAAATCAACAAATATGCTACTTCTAAAAAAGTGGATTGCTCCGCTAATTGTTCGATCGGATATCCACGATACCTCAAAATCCCTTTTTCACCATCCAAAAAAGTAATTTCACTTTTTGTTGACCCGGTATTTTTGTAACCTATATCGAGAGTGATCACCTTGCTTTCAGCTCTCAACTTACTGATATCAACAGCAACTTCACCTTCCGATCCTTCAATTATTGGCAGCTGGTACGTTTTACCATCGATAATTAATTCTGCGTATTTCGACATCTTTAAATTTTATTTAAACAATTATATATATAATAAAAAAGGACACATCTGTTTCAAGAGTGTCCTTTTAGTTGTCTCCAAGTATTATAGGTAGTCCGTCCTTACTGTTTCCAACGATGATTACCTTGGTGTTTTCGGAATTGCTAAGCTCCTTTGTGGCCTCTATTCCTCTCATTTTCAATAGTTCATTTGTCAAACTGCTATTGATGATATCATTTGCACGGGCTTCACCTTCCGCGGCAATTCGCTTTCTTTCAGCTTCGCTCTTTTCTTTTTCCAATCGGAATTGATAAGCCAATGCTTCCTGTTCCTGTTGAAGTTTAGCCTCAATGGCTTTTTTGATTTGATCCGGCAATGCAATCGAGCGGAAGAGAAGTTCAACCAATTCGATATTATTTACCTCACTTCCCAAAGCTTTAACTGATTCGCTTTTAATCAGAGCTTCAATTTCGGCTCTTTTGGTAGAATAGATTTCTTCAGCAGAATACTGTCCCATAACCTTTCTTACGGTGGAGCGAACTTCCGGAATGACAAGTTTATCAACATAACCCTCACCGAATCTTTCGTGGATATATCCAACTCTTTGAGGTATTGGCCTGAATCTGGCTGTTATATCGATGTTAATGGTCAGGGCATTTTTGTCTAATACATCGATTTTCTCTTCCACTTTATTCTCCCTGATTTCATACCTGTAGATCGTATTCCAGGGAGATTTTACATGAAAGCCTTCCCGGTAAATATTTTCTTTGTCCAATCCACCACTAAATTTTCTGAATATTACTCCAACTTCTCCAGGACTAATAGTAAAAAATATACTTGAGGAAAGTGAAACAATAATGATAATGGCAATAAGTAAGGTTACAACAATTGGTAATAATTTCTTGTTATCCATAGCTAGCTATGATGTCTTTATTTCGTAGGCAAATTTAATAGAGAAATGGAAATATGTTAAATAATCCCACTTTTTTAATTGGCTTCGCTCCAAACCAAAGCGCTAGCTCCCAGCACAGCTGCATTGGCTTCCGAAAGTCCTGAAGGCAATATTTCAACCTTGTTTTTGTAAATCTCCAACAGATTTTGCTCCATGTATTTTTTGGTGGGCTTAATAATAAAATCGCCAGACTTGGCTAATCCACCAAATAGAAAAATCGCTTTTGGATTGGTATGTGAAATGGAAATTGCAAGAGCCTCTCCTAAATACTTACCGGTTATTTCAAAAGCTTCAAGGGCAAGCTTGTCTCCATTTTTAGCAGCTTCATAAATCTTTTTAGAGGTCATGTGGATATAAGGGATTTCTCTTAATGGACTATCTTCAAGCGAATCGGCCATCAATTCGAAAATGGTTCTTTTCATTCCAGTGGCAGAAACATAAGACTCTAATGTGCCTCTTAATCCTGCAGTTCCCTTTCGTCCGTTTCTTTTCACAATTATGTGCCCCAGTTCGCCGGCGAAGCCATTAAAACCGTAGATCAGGTTTCCATTTGCATAAAATCCGGAACCAAGCCCCGTTCCAAGGGTAATGACGATAAAATCATCCAGATTCTTAGCAGCACCATATATTTTCTCGCCAATAGCTGCTGCATTGGCATCGTTGGTGAGATAAGTGGGAAGATTATAGTGTTCTTTGAATTTTTTTACAATTGGAACAATCCCTTTCCAGTTCAGATTGGGAGCTTCCTCGATATTTCCTGAAAAGTAGTTGGCATTTGGGGCGCCAATCCCGATACCCTTGACCTGGATCAGGTCACCTAATGGATGACTAAGCTGCTCTATCTCTTCGATAATGGCTTTTAAAAAAGTATCAAACTCTTTGTGTGCCCTCGTGGATATCGAACTTTCAGTCAGGCAATTTCCTTCCCTATCAACGATTCCTAATTTCGAGTAGGTGCCTCCTATATCGATTCCAATTGCAACTTCTTTCATTTTCCAGATTTTAATTATACAATCCTGTCCAATGCTTAATAACAATAGAGGATTGTGCGTCTATTACTTTTTTTGTGATTCTGACAAATAATAATAAGGGAGGTAAAAGTAGAAAAAAAAGTATTAAATCAGATTAAATCAAAGTGAAAAAGCTTTCAGATTATTTATTGAGAGGATTTTTGACCTGGGTTTAACATTTACAATAAAAAAGGGGCAGCCTGGCCCCTTTTTATTTTTATCATTGATCTTTATGCGTTTCTACCAACGCAATTCAAATCTTCGAATGCTTCTTTTAATCTGGCTACAAAAGTGTCTTCTCCTTTTCTTAACCATACCCTTGGGTCATAGTGCTTTTTGTTAGGTACATCTTCACCTTCAGGGTTACCAATCTGACTATGCAAATAAGCATCTTTTTCATCCATGTATTTTTTAACACCGTGGGTGAATGCCCATTGCATATCTGTATCGATGTTCATTTTGATAGCACCGTATTCAATGGCTTCCTTAATTTTTGATTTCTCTGAACCGGAACCACCGTGAAAAACAAAATTTAGAGGATTGGGCCCCGTTCCGAATTTTTCCTGGATATAATCCTGAGAATTTTTCAGGATTTCAGGAGTCAATTTCACATTCCCTGGTTTGTACACCCCATGAACATTTCCAAAAGCTGCAGCAACAGTAAAATTAGGGCTTATTTTCAACAATTCTTCGTAAGCATATCCGACTTCTTCCGGTTGCGTGTATAGTTTTGAACTGTCAACGTCTGTGTTATCTACTCCGTCTTCTTCACCACCGGTTACACCCAATTCTATCTCAAGGGTCATTCCTATCTTTGCCATTCTCTCCAAATACTTTTTCGAGATTTCAATGTTTTCTTCCAAAGGTTCTTCGGACAGATCCAGCATATGAGAACTGTATAACGGGCAGCCATTTTTTTCATAATAAGCTTCACCAGCATCTAATAGGCCATCGATCCATGGCAATAATTTTTTTGCACAGTGGTCTGTATGAAGAATAACGGGCACACCATAAGCTTTTGCCATTTCATGAACATGAAGCGCCCCTGAAATGCTCCCGGCGATAGCGGCTTTTTGATTTTCGTTGTTCAATCCTTTTCCAGCGAAAAACACACCTCCTCCATTCGAAAACTGAATAATGACTGGAGAATTAAGATCCCTTGCTGTTTCAAGGACAGCGTTGACAGAGTTTGTTCCGACAACATTTACTGCAGGTAGTGCAAAGTCATTTTCGTTAGCATATCGCAAGAGCTGGCTGACTTCTTCACCAAATAAGACGCCTGCTCTGAATTTTGTTGCTACTTCACTCATAATTTTAATGTTAGAAATTGAAATTTGTTCTGGTTTTAGAATAGTTTACCATTAATTGGTCCGTAAATTTAAGGATTTATACCAACCAAAACATGATATAGGTCAATTACTTTAATTTACGGATATACAATTGCTAGTTTTTTGTTAGGGTCGGATTTTTTTTAATCGGATATGGACTTTTCAAGATGAAAAATCCTGAACGGGAAAGCTTAATTATTTCAGTAGATGTTTCTGAGTGTTTATCTGAATTGAAAATATTTATCGGTTGATAATGAGTAAGTCCTATTTCATCCAAATGAACGGATACTGAATTCTTGTGATGAAGATTAAAAAGAAATATGAATTCCTTATGTTTCCTCTTTTTCTTGATCCACACAATTTTTTTATTTTCCAGTTGATGAATTTGGGTTATAGCTTTTTCATCAAAAAGCCCTGAATTCTCCCGTCGGAAATGGTTTAGTTTTTCGATAAATGGAATGATATTTTTTTGTGAAGTCCAGTTCAGTAAAGTCTTTTTAAATAAGGGGAGTTTTTCATTTTTTAGTTTTGAGGAAAGTCTCTTACGAATGTTGAGCCCTGTATTGACAGGGATCCATTCGTTGAGTTCAAATCCCTGGTGGAGAAATGGCATTCCTTTGGGAAGTAAATTTAATAATAGCCAAAGCTGTTTTTTCCTTTGTGGATTGTTATGGCCAAACCTCGGACTATTATGCGTTTCTCCGCAAGCAAAATAATTGAGATGGTGACCTTTTTCACTATTTTCAAGGATTGTCAAAAGTCCGTTTCGCTGGAAAGCCAGGTGCCAGGTATTTCCGATAATGGCATTATATTCCTTAATAGAATGTTGGTCTTCTTCAAATTTCTCATCCCAAAAGGCGAATTGAGGATTGATATTCCTGGCTTTTTTGATCATTTCATTTTTAAAAGCTTCCGGTAATGCATGACCCATATCGATCATTACACCATCAATTCCGTACTTTTTTTGATAAAAGGGAATCAGGTCTGTTAGCTTGTCCCAGAGTTCCGAATTGATATTTTCCCGCTTGTCCAGATCCGGATCGTAAAACCGGATGGTGTTATATGCAATGTAGTTAAAGTTTTTGTCAGGCGGATTGTTATAAAACTTCAGGTAGGTCACATCTGTCCACGGAGGTTGAGGGTCATCAGGTGGCCAATCTGCAAAAGCAGAAGGAATTTTTACTTTTGTTTCATTCGAAGTTCCGGTATAATACTCATCTCCCTTTATAGAATTAGTTTTTGGAGGACTGGTAAATATCTTCTGATAATTTTCTGGTGGAGGTATGTATTTGCCTTTTCCAAGAGGTATTTTTTTGATCTTTATAAGATCATCTTTTGGAAAGGTTGGAGCTTCAAAATTTTTGACCTCTTCTTTTATCCAGTAATACCATTTTGGATGAACTTTCACCCAGTCTGCATCTTTGGCAGAAGTTCGTAGAATAAACTCCAAAACCACCCGTATTTCCAAACCATGACAAGCTTCGATCAAAGCTGCCAGTTGTTGTTCTCCCGAAAAGGGGACAAACGGGTCAATGATATTCGGATCGATCTCATAGTGATTTTTAATGGCATAGGGTGATCCAAGATCTCCTTTTCGCCCATCTTGACCGATCGGTGTGATTGGCAGGAGGTGTAGCGTATTAAACCCTAGCTTTTTCAGGTAAGGGAGCAAGGCAATGGTTTTTAATAAAGTACCACTTTCTCTTATACCATTGCTATTGTCGAGATAGGATTTTCCTTCGCCGATTGTGCCATTTTGATCATGGTCAAATGCAGTGAAAAACCGGATGAGAAGATTTTAGGTAGTAGCGTTTTTGGTCCAGTTTGTTTCTCCACTGGTTGTTTCCGACAAAGGATTCAGGTTTACTGTCTCTTTGTTAAGATTTTCCGTTATCAGATCAAATTGTTGAAGTAGAAATTGATGATATTCTGTCGAAATGATTTTGTTAGGTTTTTCATTCACCCAAATTCCAGGAATGGCAACTTTCGGGCTTGATGCAACAGAAAGTAAATGTTGATAGATATGGTCGAATGTTGACATAATGAGCACTCATTATTATAAAATTGGCTGTTGGCAAGAGGCAGTTGGCAATCTCATCGTTTGCCAACTGACAACTGCCATTTGCCAACTTCTCCTCATGAATAAATTAAAAAGTCAGATCATGAACAAATAATTTTTAATTATCAAATTATTTTTATTTCTGTTCATCATATTTCAATTAAAAGAGGAAATTTTTTGAATGATTCAAATCATTTCATAGATTTTATAATTATTTTGAAAATACTGTTTAACTAAAAAGATACGTACGTGAAAAAGAATTTACTGAATTTTGTTTCTGCCATATTTTTTGGGGGATTGGTGGTTTTATCTTCTTGTTCTGATGATCCTGAGCCTTTGCCTTTGGCCGCTCCGGCATTTAGTGTGGCAACATCTGCCCCAGAAGTAAACCTGCCTGTAAAGTTTGAGAATTCCAGTTTGAAAGCTTCATTTTATGTATGGGATTTTGGTGATGGAGAAAAAGATTCAACGAATTCGGTTTCACCCAGTCACACTTACGACGATCCTGGAAACTACACTGTTACCTTAAGAGCTTATAACGATGAAGGCGAATTTGCAGAAACTACTCAATCAGTTTCTGTTGGCGAGAGGTTTTTAATGTCTGCATCTATCATAAATATTAGCATGGTTGATGACAATGGAGAACCATGGGATGCTGTTGGCGGTCCTGATGTCTTATTTGAAGTTGGATATTCAGATGCTCAGAGTATTGATGAAATCGCTTATGCCTTTGTTGAAGATTTGAATTATGGTGGTGAAGACGGGATTTACACACCGATTTCTATAACTGTTGATAACCAATTCATTCCGGAGGACTTCGTCATGTCGTACAATGAATTTTATATAGCAATTTCTGAGGTAGATACGGTTGATAATGAAGCCGTATTTATTGATATGGCAGGAGTAGTTTTTAATCCATTGGAGGCTTCGGAAGATGATTCTGCGCCGGTAACACATATAAAAAATGATGACGGGACTGGTCTGATCCAGATACCGTATATTGTTCTGGGAGAATATCAATTTTTAGTCACCTATGAAGTGAGATAACAAAAATATTACTATCGAATGAGAGAAATGCAAGTCAATCCAACGGTTGATTTGCATTTGTTTTTTTTACCGAAATATGATTTAAAAGCTACGTTGGCTGACGAAATTTTAATTAATAACTTTTAACTTGTGATCACTAATTCACAAATGATTAAATTTTAAATTTGGTAGGGAATTGCAAAATATGATGTATCATGACAAGAAAAGAAGTTCTGAAAACGATGGTAGCAGGATCTGTAACGCTCGGTTTTAGTGGATTAACATCAGCAGCATCTTCGAGTGAAAAAAATAATACAGCTTTGAAAGGAAATATTAAACATTCTGCCTGTCGATGGTGCTACAATGACATACCGCTTGACGAATTATCTGAGGCTGCCAAAGAAATTGGTTTAAAAGGAATTGACTTACTGAAGCCCGAAGAATGGGCAACTGTTAAGAAATATGGACTAACCTGCTCCATGGCCAACCCCTCTGAATTCAGTCTAACGGAAGGGTTTAATGATCCAAAAAACCACGCATCACTCCAAAAAACCTATTCGGAGCTGATCCCAAAAGCTGCGGATGCAGGACTGAGAAATATCATCTGCTTTTCAGGGAATCGGAATAATTTGAGCGATGAAGAAGGCTTGGAAAACTGTGCGGTTGGATTGGAACCTCTGGTAAAGGTGGCAGAGGAACACAATGTTTTCCTCGTGATGGAATTGCTTAACAGTAAAGTCAATCACCCCGATTATCAATGTGATCATACGCCTTGGGGGGTGGCACTTTGCGATAAAGTGGGTTCTGATAAATTCAAGCTATTGTATGACATTTACCACATGCAGATCATGGAAGGGGATGTCATCGCTACCATTCAGAAATACCATGAATACATCGTACACTACCATACTGGTGGTGTCCCGGGACGAAACGAAATTGATGAAACGCAGGAATTATACTACCCGGCCATCATGCGGGCGATCGTTGAAACAGGCTACGACGGATTTGTCGCCCAGGAATTTGTGCCTAAATATGACGATAAGTTGAAATCATTGAAGCAAGGAGTGATGATTTGTGATGTTTAAGGATAATTCATTTCACAGATTTTGAAATTTTGTGTTAATATTCCAAGATTCGATTGAGCTCTGAATTCGTTATATTTATAGCTATGAAAAATTATCTGTTTACTGCGCAAATTGAAAAAGATAAGGAAACGGGAATGTACGTTGGTATTGTTCCTAATCTTCCAGGTGCATATTCCCAGGCTGAAACACTAGATGAATTACGAGCCAATTTAGAAGAGGTAATCCAGCTATGTTTGGAAGAATTAACAGAGGAGGATATTTCTAATTTATCGGACTTTATCGGATTTCAGCAAATCTCTGTTGCTGTATGAGCAGGTTACCCCTAATCGATGCAAAAACATTAGAAAAACTCATACTGAAAATTGGATTTGAAATAAAAAGGCAAAAAGGTAGTCATGTATTTTATCGTCATCCTGATGGTAGATACACCACTATTCCGCATCATGGGAATAAGGATATTTCCCGAACTTTACTAAGAGCTATTCTACGGCAGATTGAAATTACCCCAGAAGAATTTATTGAAATGATTCGCAAACTGTAAAATTATCTTTTTAGTAAAGTACGATGACAAGTTGAAATCAGTCAGCGGGTAATGATTTGTGATGTTTAGCCTTCCATATTCATTAAATTGTTCATGAAAAAATAAAATTAGCCCTAATTTTGTCTTATGAATGAAAGCAAGACGAAGTTAGAAGGATATTTCCAGCAGTTCAGAAACCAGATTATCGGTATTGATCAGGTGATTCAAACGCCCTATGGAGAGAAGAAGCTGCTTTATGCTGACTGGATAGCGAGTGGCAGACTTTATCGTCTCATCGAGCAGAAAATCAGTTACGAAATTGGTCCTTTTATTGCCAATACCCATTCCGAATCCAGCGAAACCGGTCAGGCGATGACCCTGGCTTATCATGAAGCACATAAGAAAATTAAGAAACTTGTCAATGCCAATGCCGAGGATGTGATCATTTCTTCTGGATATGGGATGACTTCGGCATTAGCCAAATTCCAGAGAATTCTTGGCCTGAAGGTTCCTGAGAAATTGAAGAAATTTTGTCAGTTAAATGAAAACGAAAGGCCGGTTGTTTTCCTCAGTCACATGGAGCATCATTCCAATCAAACCCCGTGGTTTGAATCCCTGGCCGATGTAGTGGTCCTTCCGCCTGATGAAAACTTATTGGTTAACCCTGATTGTTTGCGTGAGCAATTAACAAAATATGAAAACCGGGAATTAAAGATCGGGTCGTTTACAGCTTGTTCCAATGTAACAGGAATTGAAACGCCTTATTATGAACTGGCTGAGGTTATGCACGAGCACGAAGGTTATTGTTTCGTTGATTTTGCAGCTTCAGCCCCATATGTCAAGATCGATATGCACCCGGAAAATGAAAATCAAAAACTGGATGCCATTTTCTTTTCTCCCCATAAGTTCCTGGGCGGCCCCGGCTCTTCGGGAATACTCATCTTTTGCAAAAAATTATATAAAAACAGGATTCCAGATCATCCGGGTGGTGGAACAGTAACCTGGACAAACCCATGGGGAGAACATGCCTATTTCGATGACATTGAAATAAGGGAAGATGGCGGAACTCCTGGTTTTCTTCAAACCATTAAAGCTGCTTTGAGTTTGGAACTTAAGGAAAAAATGGGGGTGGAAAACATGAGAAAAAGGGAGAAAGAACTCATAAAATTGGCATTTGAGGAATTGTGCAAAATTCCAGGGCTAATGATACTTGCTGACCAGGTACATGAAAGAATTGGCGTGATATCTTTTTACATGGAAAATATTCACCATAATTTAATTGTAAGATTACTAAGCGATCGTTTTGGAATTCAGGTTAGGGGAGGATGCTCTTGTGCTGGAACGTATGGTCATTATTTGCTGCATGTCGATCAGGAAATGAGTCATAAAATAACAGATTTGATCAACCAGGGCGATATGAGCCAGAAACCTGGATGGGTGCGTATTTCCCTTCATCCAACTACAACAAATGATGAAGTTCGCTTTATGGCGCAGGCATTAGCTGAAATTAGAGAACATCATCACGATTGGATAAAGGATTATGAGTATTCTTCGAAAACCAATGAGTTCTATCGCTCGGATATGCGACAAGATAAGTATCAATATTTCACTACTTTGGAATAAAAAAAGGAGCGGTTGTAGGCTGCCGCTCCTTTTTTTGGACTTTTAGCATTATTTTATTTCACTCCTTCAACGTTAACAGAAGTCACATCGAAGAAATCATTTGCAATCTCCTGTGCATTGGAAAATGATCTGACAACCTGATAGGGAATTGGTGATTTTTGCACAAGGAAAATTGCCTCCAGTAGGAACCGGATTATTGGATTGTTGATCACATAGATAGATAGTAAACACTTATTAGTTATTAACACTTCATTTTCTTTCATCCATTCAGCTTGTCTGTGTCTCAATTCGGAACTCATGTGTTTCAGATTGTTTGTGTCAAAAACGACAATTGCCAGATCGCTGAATTGCTCAATATTTTCTTTCAATTTGGCCAAGTATTCTTCAAACCCTTCGTTTGTAGGCCTAAATGCATCAAATTTAACAAGCAGCAAATTTTCACTAACCTTTTCGAAACTCGCATATTCCATAACCCTGCATTTAGTTCAAAGCCATTTAAATGTAAAGACAATAAAACGTAACAACATATTTTTTCGCTAAGTGGAACGTATTTGTTGCTAAACGACATAAATAACGATAAAGTTTGTAAATGTTGTGTAAATAATAGATAGGTTTAATCTTTAAAGTAACATTGTTAGTGTAGGAGTGACAATTAATATCTGGAGAGAAAGGGAAATCAGGTTGCCCGCATTTATTGGAACAACCTGATCTTTTAAAACATAAACATTTTAATGCGGCATCTTTTTAAGTTGGATCTTAGCTCTTTCAGGAAATTGTCATCAATACAATTCCTGATAGCAAGTTTATAATATTTCCTTGCCAAAAAGAACTTACTTTTCATTTCAGCGATATTTCCCAACTCCTGGTAAACAGCAGGTTTGTAAATACCTTCCAGTTCCAGGCCATATTCAAGGATCTTTCTGGCATCATCCAGCTTGTTCTTCCAGATCATTAACCTTCCCAGGTGCTGAAATGCTGCCGGGTAAGGAGGTTTGAATTTAATTGCCAACCTCAGGTGGCTTTCAGCCATTTCATAATTCTTGAAATAATACATATATAACCAGCCGAGATCATTGTGTGCTATGCTGTAAGAAGGCTCAATTACCAAAACTTCTTCCAGTAGATTTTTCGCCTCTTTTGGCTTATTACTATTAATCGCGCTACCGACATCGATCAATAATTCTTCGATATATTTATTTGTGCGAACCATGGTTAATTGTTGTTTAGGTGTTTTAATTAGTTTTTAAATAATGACACTATTCCAGTGCTTATGGTGCGATTTTTTGGAATAGCATCGGTTAATACTTTCCTCAAACTTGCCCAATTCCTGCTCATCTACGGTCGCTTTCATGCCCTTGGCATAAAATTCAAGTGCTGTTTCAAAATTTTCATTGTATTCATATAGCCTTCCGTAGTGATAGAGAATAACGGACTTTTGAGTCCCCGGCACTTTTATGGCTTTGTCAAGCACGTATTTCAGGTGTTCCCATTTGTCGGTTTCAACCAACAGACATATGTAATTCAGGTATGTCAATGGAAACTCCGGATTGTATTTGATTGCCAGCCGGTACATTTCATCTGCCGTTCGAAAATCGTAAAAGTATTTATGAAAGATCCATCCCAGGTAGTTGTATGCCCTGCCATATTCGGGATTTTCCTGAATGATCTTTTCGAACGATCGCTTCGCCTCAACCGTTTCCCCATATTCCAGTTGGTCAAGGGCTTCCAGATAATACTCTTCAATTTGTAATTGAGACATTGTTTTATTGTTAAAAATAGTGACACACAAAAAAACCCGGTCAGTTGTAATCGGACCGGGTTTTTTTCCATTTAAGTTTAATTTACTGAAGTGGTTCAGGTATTCCGGTCCGGCCATTGCACACGTTTAATATCCCTCTGGGTCATATCAGATGTTTGCATTGACGATATTTGATTGAAACACTTCATAACAAAAAAGCCCGGACAAATGCCCGGGCTCTCATATTTATATTTTTTAATATTTTAAAGTCCAGGCATTATTGGCCACAGGGCCATCGCTTTTAGCAGATCAATTTTCTTATTTACTTTCCTAGTTTTCATATTGGATGCAAATGTAAGTGAAAAGTCACATTAATTCCAAACTATTTTTGAGGTAAAGATCGAGAAGAATTAAAATTAAGATTTATGAAATGTGTAATTTTAGATCAAAGTAAAGGTTATCTTTATCCTTTCGCCTGGGTAATTTTTCAAGAACCCGATCACTTTCAAGCTCATTCTTAATAAACTTTATCCAATACAATCTGAAAATTAGTGATTCCTTTTTATATTCAATGCAATAAGAAAACACCTTTTTTTAATATTCACTTTGGTCATGAATAAACACCTTAAATCGACTTATTTTTTCAAAATCATTCATTGTATTGTACTGGTTGTACTTTTCATTTCCTGTCACTCGGCACAGGTTCAAACCTTTTCTGATCAACCTTTTCGGTTTGAGGAGATTGATATTACAGAAATACGACAAGGGTTTGAAAACGGCGATTTTACCATCAAAGAGCTCACTCAGGCTTATATCGAACGCATTGAAAAAATAGACCAAAATGGGCCACAACTCAATTCTGTCCTTCAAGTGAATCCTGATGCACTGATTATAGCCGAAGAATTAGATGCTGAAATGAATGCCGGAAAAATAAGAGGGCCTCTCCACGGGATTCCCGTTTTGCTGAAAGACAATATCGATACACATGATAAGATGGCTACTACTGCAGGTTCAAGGGCATTGATCGATTCCTACCCGCTTCAGGACTCTTTTGTAGCTAAGAAACTGAGGGAAGCCGGCGCAGTAATCCTGGGGAAAGCAAATCTCAGTGAATGGGCGAACTTTCGTGGAGAAATGTCGTCAAGTGGTTGGAGTGGAGTAGGAGGCCAGACCAAAAATCCTTACGTTCTGACCAGAAATCCTTGTGGTTCCAGTTCTGGTTCCGGAGCAGCTGTATCCGCTAATTTTACCGTTCTGGCTATTGGAACGGAGACAAATGG
Organism: uncultured Cytophagales bacterium; assembly: GCA_913057175.1. GTDB lineage: Bacteria > Bacteroidota > Bacteroidia > Cytophagales > Cyclobacteriaceae > CAJXNP01. The sequence goes on along the minus strand of CAJXNP010000021.1, from coordinate 77,646 downwards.
ATCAATAGTGTGCCCAGCTACAAGCAATGGTGTAGTGGGGATCAAACCTACTGTTGGCTTGATAAGTCGCTCGGGAATCATACCGATCTCATTTACCCAGGACACACCTGGACCAATGGCTCGAACGGTGAAGGATGCCGCCATTTGTCTCGGAGCTTTGGTAGGAGTAGATTCTACAGACGAAAAGACCTTGGCTAGCCGGGGAAATTATTATTCAGACTATACTCAGTTTCTGAATGAAGATGGATTAAGGGGAAAAAGAATTGGATTATTCACCCAACCATTTGGCATCAGTTATAAAGTTGATTCGGTTATGAATACATCTGTGGATTTCCTGAAAAGCCAGGGTGTGGAGATCATCGAGATTGATGAAATTCTGACGGAAGAAACGGAAAACTCTTCCTTCCAGATTCTTCTCTACGAATACAAGGATGGTTTGAATAAGTATTTTGAGTCTTTGGGTGAAAATGCATCGTTAAAAGGTATTGAAGATTTGATTGCTTTTAACCTGGCTGATTCCATTGAATTGAAGTATCACAATCAGAAATACCTGGAAATGGCTTTGGAAAAGGATGACCTTACATCTGAGGATTATAAAAATACATTGGAGAAAATGCTGAGGGGAAGCCGCGAACAGGGTGTCGATCGGGTAATGGATGAACATGATCTCGACGCCATCATCGCTCCAACCGGAAGCCCTGCCTGGGTGACAGACCATGTCAATGGAGATAATTATCATATAGGAACTTCGACACCGGCAGCGCTTGCGGGATATCCGAATATTTCTGTTCCCATGGGATTTATTGATGAATTGCCGGTAGGTATTTCTTTTTTTGGAAGAGCATGGAGTGAACCTGTTCTCATCGAAATTGCCTATGCTTATGAAGCGGCTACAAAACATCGGCGAGTTCCAAAGTTTCTTCCCTCAGACAACTAAAATCCCAATTTGTTTGGCTGTGAATTGAAAAGTTTTTTAGACTAAAATCACTATTATCCTACAAGTCTGGCTCTTGTTTATCGCATTTAAATACCTTTGCTTTTTTTAATTTTGAATGTTTCTCCTTGAAAAAGCTTTTTTTAGCGGTAACACTTCTGGTGGCTACATTGAGTTCGTTTGGCCAAAATCGTTTTAGTCCGACTGTTGTCATAATGTACCCTCACGAAATTGTGGCTGAAGATTCAATATTGACCGGGTTGAAGGGATATGAGAAAGAAACGGTTATTACTGATGAGATCAGAAAAAATTATGTGCAGGAAAACCTGGCAGAAAACTGGAAAATTATCCGGACCAAAGAATTGGAATTTATCCAAAAGCAGGATTTCTTTAGTGCCCTTCCTTTTTATGTCTCCAGCAACCTGACATACAAAGTTTATGACTATCACGATAATTTGTTGATCTATCCAATTAAGAAAACTTCCCGGCCGGATCATGCATCACTTAAGCAGATATCAACCACATTTAGAGCAGATTGGGTGGTTAACCCGGTTCTTATTGAAATGAAATATACAGATGCTGGTAAAGTCATGATTGCCCATGTGGTGCTTTATAATTCTATTTCCAATCGCATTTTTCTCGATAAGACCTATACGGTAAATGCAAACAATCCTGGAGGTCAATTGTCTTGCAACGAAGGTTCGTGGCAATGCACCATCAATAATGTTGTGGAGAGTGTCATCCTAGACCTGTTTGATAAATTGGAGAAAAACAGGAAATATTGGAGCTATAACGAGTAATTTTCCTCGAAAACTCTCCTCATTTTAATCAGCATATCTTTTCAACAGATCTTCAAAGGCGTCGATCCTTCGATCCCTGAAAAAGGGCCATATCCTTCTGACTTGCTCGGTCCGATCCAGATCAATTTCCAGTATTTTGATTTCTTCCTTATCATCGGAACACAACTCAATCACCTCTCCCTGAGGACCCGCAACAAAGCTGTTACCCCAGAATGAGATCCCATTTGTCGTACCGGAAGGGTCGGGTTCATGTCCTACCCGGTTGACAGAAACGACATGAAGACCGTTTGCAACTGCGTGACCTCGCTGTGATGTAATCCAGGCATCTTTTTGTCTGTTTTTCTCTTCATCTGAATCGGTTGATTCCCATCCGATAGCGGTTGGGTAGATCAACAACTCAGCTCCTTTTAGCGACATAATTCTGGCAGCCTCCGGAAACCACTGATCCCAACACACGAGTACACCCAATTTGCCGACCGAAGTTTGAATAGGTTCAAATCCTTTATCTCCTGGTGTAAAGTAAAATTTTTCGTAATAGGCCGGATCGTCCGGAATGTGCATTTTACGGTAAATACCTGCAATACTTCCATCCTTCTCAAATACTACCGCTGTATTGTGGTACATTCCCTTGGTTCTTTTTTCGAACAGGGAAGTGACCAATACGATTCCTAACTCCCTGGCTAATGAACCGAATAATTCCGTTGAAGGTCCAGGAATAGTTTCCGCCAGATCAAACAAATCGGTTTCTTCTGTTTGACAAAAATAAAGGCTGTTATGAAGTTCTTGTAACACGACAAGTTGTGCTCCCTGTTCAGAGCAGGATCGAATATTATTTTTTAATTTCTCAATATTTTGTTGAATATCTCCTTTATTGGATTGCTGGATGAGGCCTATTTTAATTTTATTCATAATGATCAAATTCCTTTCGGTAAGTGCATCGTTACGCAATGCAGTGATCCGTGTTGCAAAATTAAGGGTAAACAATTTATTCCGATTATATCGTGGTCCGGAAATGCCGAAACCATCTGTTGAAGGGCAAGATCATCTTGTTCACAGTTGTAAACCGGCATTAAGACGGCGCCATTAATGATAAGAAAATTCGCATAAGTGGAGGGTAACCTTCTTCCATCGGGTGCATAAACCGGACTAGGCATCGGTAAGGGTATAAGCTGATATGGCCTGCCGTTCAGATCTACCAGTTCTTTCAATTCATTTTCCATATCGCGCAGATCATGATAATGTGAATCTTTGTGATCGTCACATTTTACATAGGCAATGGTTGTTTCATTGCAAAATCTTGCCAGGGTATCGATATGACCATCCGTATCGTCGCCTTCCAGCCAGCCATATTCCAGCCAAATGATCCTTTCCGCACCGAGCGATTTCAGCAAGTAATTCTGGATTTCTTCGCGGGTTTTAGGTTGATTCCGGTTTTCTGCAATCAGGCAATGGGAGGTGGTAAGGATGGTGCCTTTCCCATCCGATTCAATGCTTCCGCCTTCCAGTACAAATTGATTATGATCTTCTGTTTTTACGCCTTTGAATAGTGTTTGCTGGAGGGCTTTGTTGATCCGATTGTCCTTTTGGGCATCAAATTTTTCTCCCCACCCATTGAATTTAAAATCCAGCAAAATGATCTCGCCATTTTCCGTCACAGTAATGGGACCAAAATCCCGGGCCCAGGTATCGTCGTAATCAGCATTGATCAGGAGAATATTGTCCAGATTGAGATCATCCAGTTTTTTTCTGGTAGCATCTACATCATGGGTAAGAAGGAATACTTTTTCCCGCTCAGAAATCGCTCCAATGATTTTGCGGTAACACTGCTCTGTTTCCAGTAGATTTTCCGACCAATCGGTTTTTTCGTGTGGCCAGGCAAGCAAGACCCCGGATTGAGGCTCCCATTCAGCGGGCATTGTACGCATAAGTCAATTTTATTTTGATAAAATTAATTACTACTCCAGAAATAGTAGATATTAAATACGAAATATGTTTAATTAGACCAAAATAATCTTCCGGATATGTCAGCACTTTTTGAAAAAGCCATTGAAGCCTTTGATCAGTACAATCAAAAAGATCCCAATACGGAAAAGGCGGGTGATAAAATTTTCCCCAAAGAATTGCTCTATGCACAGCGGATGAGCAGGAAATTAGTAGATTTTCAACCGGATGCGACAGAGGCGCTTCGTTTGGCCATACGATGTCAACATATCGGTCGTTGGGAAATACCACGGGATAGCTATCCGAAGGATAGGGTGGGGTATTTAAAATGGAGAAACAAACTAAAAGAACATCATGCCGAAATTGCTGAAAAGACTCTGTCTCAAATCGGTTATTCGAAAGACGTTATTGAAAGGGTGAAATTTTTGGTACAGAAAAAGCAGCTAAGGAAAGACGAAGAAACACAAACGTTGGAAGACGTGGTTTGCCTGGTATTTCTGGAAAATTATTTTTATGATTTTGCGGAAGAGCACGATGAAGAGAAGGTGTTGAGCATTGTTCAAAAGACCTGGGCAAAAATGTCTGAAAAAGCAAAAAGTGAAGCTTTAAAGCTGAAATTGGATGAGAAATCAACGTACCTGATCAGGAAAGCACTAAATCTGTAAATATGGATATTAATGAATTTAAAGACTTTGTTCAGCAGAAAGAAAAACCAAAAGGGCTCAATCGATACCTCGAGGCGATGTTTGAAGATGCGATGGGAAACTGGAACAAAGCTCACCAGATTGCACAGGATATCCCCAATGATACAGGTAGCTGGATCCATGCTTATTTACATCGTAAGGAAGGAGACAACTGGAATGCCAACTACTGGTACAATAAAGCAGGCAGGCATATGCCCGCTGTGAGCCTGGAGAAGGAGTGGGAAGAAATAAGTGAAGAACTACTGGTTCATTATTCATCGAATAGTTGACGGATTTCATCTAATCATAAAATGTTTCTGACAGAATTTTTTGAAATAATCCGGTTATTTGCGGATATTTATATACACTTCAAATTATAACGTTCAAACAATCCGATTTTTCCAGAGTTAAAAGTTTGCTTATAGATTTAAAATGATCATTGCAAGAATTGTTTTATGGGTATTGATAGTAGCGCCATTTTTTGTGTGTGCTAAAACCGTGCAACCGGATAGCCTGTCGTCAGATGGTGATTCTGAATATCATGATATCGGTTGTTTTCAACGTCCCAAATTTTTTGAAATCAGCTATCGGACACTTCCTTCAATTAATGCTTATCCGGCGGAATATCTTAGTGGAGATGAGGAATTTGAATCCAACAGGCTGCTTGAAATGAAATTGAGTATTCCTTTTGTTATGAAGGACAACTTCCGGTTGATCGGGCAGTTGCGTTATAAAAATGAAATATTAAACCTGGGAGAAAATGATTTTTACGAACGAAAAATAAAACTCAATAATGCGGGGTTTACCCTGGCCTATCAGTGGTTTTACCAGGATTCCAAATACATCGCAGGCCATGCCAGCGGGTCTTTTAAATCTGATGAATATAAATTCGAAAGAATGTCATCCATTCTCGATTACAATAGCTCATTTGTATGGGGGATGAAAAATGGAGAAAAGAACTTTGGGATTGGAGTATTGCTTGGCAATAGCTTTGGACGTTTTAGAATTGCTCCGCTTTTAATCTATGAAAATCAATTGAGCGAAAAATGGCATCTAAAAATGAAATTGCCAAAAGAATTGACTTTAACTCACGCTATCATTCCTGATAACTTTTATCTGAAAGGCACAATTGAAGGAAATGCCGCTGCCTATTTTCTGAATAATCCGATTGACGAATTCTCAAATATCGAGTACAGGAGAAGCGCTGTTGATCTAAAATTAGGACTTGAAAAAGAAATCAAAGATTTTATTTGGGTTGGAATGGATGTGGGAATCACTCAACCGATCAATTCCGTATTAGTTGAGCCAGGAAAAGCTTCGCGATTTAACGTTCACGATTTTAACCATCAGTTCACACCATTTGTCAATTTTTCTCTTTTTGCCGTCCCACCTCGTTCACTTTACAAGAAATAGTTAAAGTCGATACTGAATCCATTTGTTATTCCCCTATCGGGTAAACCTTGTTGATCTTTCGTGGAAATTCTCTTTTATTTTAGATGAAAAAACCCTGAGAATTCAAAAATAATCAAGGCGAAGGGTGGCCCCTTCGCCTCATTAACCAAACAACCTAACCAACCATGAAATCTTTGTTAATCTTAAAGCTTTTTAATTATCCTCATATCCTTACCAAGCTTCTATTGTACTAACGATTTGGTGTTGAGGTATAGATGAGTTTTTTCCATCATAAAGGTCTCAACTTATAATATCATACCACTATTGATTCCAAACAATTGATAATCATATAGTTATACTCTTTCCATTTGAGTGAGCTATATAAGGGATGAGAGTAAAATCATGAAAAAGTTATTTTATTGTTTCATCGATGATATTGTGAAATCAATTATTTAATTTCAAAACAGATTACCTAAGCAATCCTACCTATGCGAAAAAGAGCCATTATTATTACTTCCATCCTGGTTGTAATCTTGTTAATCCTGTTCTATGTAATCCCAATTAAAATTTCCAGTATGATCGTGAATTACGATCCATATACATTCAGCAGAGTATTGGAAGATGATAGTATGCGGATCAATTATGGAATTGAAAATCGTGTGTCACCAGCTGATTATGGATTTGAAAACTATGATGAATTCAATATTTCTTCATTATATGATCAGAAAAAGCTGAACACATGGTATCTTCCTACGGCATCTTCTTCAAAGTGCATTGTTCTCGTTCATGGGCGTACCTCCAATCGCCTGAAAACCATGAAATACCTTGAATTATTTCGGGATTATGGAATTGATTCGCTATATAACATTTGCATTCCCGATCTAAGGAATTCCGGAAAATCAGAACCATCCAAAACGATGATGGGATATAAATTTGCTGAAGACCTCACTACTTACCTGCTATTTCTCCATCAGGAAATGAAACAGGATACCTTTATTTTATACGGCTTTTCCATGGGCGCCATGGCGATCATGACCGCGCTTAACAGGTCGGATCTCTCAGATACATTGAGTCAACATTCAATAGTTTTTGAAAAGCTGGTCTTCGATAGCCCATTGACAAACGTAAAAGAAACATTGATATATAATGCGCGAGATATGGAGCTTCCCGGTTTTCTTGTAGAAAGAGGGTATGAAAGATTTAACAAACTAACCGACGGATACGCTGATAGTATGAAAATGTCCTATCTGATGGAGGGAAGCAATATCCCCTTACTTATTTTGATGGGCAATACGGACAAGCTTACTTTCTACCATATTATGGAGGAAGAGTACAACAAATTGGTTAACCAAAACATTCGTTTGGAGACCTACGATAGCGTTGATCATGTAAAGATCTATCAGGATCCCCGATACAAGAAAGACTATTCCGAAAAGGTTGCAGAATTTATCCTCGAGTAGGTATAAGCCTGATATTTCTAATCTTTAAGCTTATCTTTAAAAACCTTTTTAAATTTCTCCACCTTTGGAGCAATCACAATGGAACAATAGGGTTGGCTACCGTTTTCATTGAAGTAATTCTGGTGGTAATCCTCGGCCACATAGAATGTTTTAAACGGTACAATTTCAGTGACAATAGGATCATCGAAAACCTTTTCCTTTTCCAGCTTGGTTTTGTATTCCTGAGCGAGTTTTTTCTGTTCATCATCGTGGTAAAAGATAGCAGACCGGTATTGTGTGCCAACATCATTCCCCTGTCTGTTTAGTGTCGTGGGATCATGTGTTTGCCAGAAAACTTCCAGCAATTCAGTGAAGGAGATTTCGGAAGGGTCATACGTTAACTGACACACTTCGGCGTGCCCTGTTGTACCCGTGCAAACTTCCTTGTAAGTAGGATTAGCTACTTTTCCACCGGAATATCCGGATTCTACTTTTTGAACTCCATCCAGACGTTGGAAAATGGCTTCTACACACCAAAAGCAACCTGCGCCAAAAGTAGCTTTTTCCATTTTTTGATTATCAGACATATCTTTTTGTGTATTTTGACCCAAAGCTAAATTTGTCATGAATAATTGACAAATAACCAGGAAACTCATTACAAATTTATACATAGGATTTTTTAATTTGTTTTGGTGGTTTGAATAACAAAATACTAAATGAAAAAGTTTGTCTTTTATTTTACCCTCTTCATCAATATCAGCGCAATATGTCTTGCACAAAACGAAAAACCTAAGCTTGGCCTGGTTTTGAGTGGTGGCGGTGCGAAAGGTTTAGCTCATATAGGAGTGATCCGTGTGTTGGAGTCGCAAGGGATTTATCCGGATTATGTTACCGGGACAAGTATGGGCGCTTTGATTGGGGGGCTTTATTCTATTGGCTATACGCCTGATGAGATGGAGGAGGTTGTCAGAAATATAGAATGGGATCATCTGTTAACAAACAGTACACCTTTAAGTGAAATTACTATTGAAGAAAAGCCTTTTTATGGACGGTATCTGTTAGAGCTGGGTCTTGAAAAGGGAAAGATCGTTCTTCCAAGGGGGTTAATCGAGGGACAAAAACTCAATGAGCTATTTTCCAGGCTGACCAGATCGGTTCATCATATCCATGATTTTTCAGAATTCCCCATACCCTTTGCTTGCGTAGCTTCAGATATCAGCACGGGGGAGAAAGTTATACTTGATCACGGGTTTCTGCCCGAGGCAATGCGAGCCAGCATGGCCATTCCATCTATTTTCACTACAGTCGAAATTGATGGAAAGCTTCTCGTTGATGGAGGATTGGTAAGAAACTTTCCCGTTCAGGAAGCCCGCGATATGGGGGCAGATATTGTTATTGGTGTTTTTGTTAGTTCCGACCTTAACCCTAAAGAGGAGCTTACAAACATGATTGAGGTATTGAGCCAGTCAGCATTCATTTTTAGTGCTTTTGATACACGGGAACAATCCAAGTTGGTTGATTTTTTGATTACTCCGGATTTGGAAGGATACTATACACAAAGCTTTGAAGAAGGATTAGATATCGTTAAAGCAGGGGAAGTATCAGCTCTGGATCTGCTCGATTCTATTAAAACCTTTAAGGAAAAATACCTGATTGGAAAAGAAATGAAGCCTGCCCGGAAACTTCGTGAATCCGAAGGTTATTTTATCTCGGAAATAATCGTCAATGGGAATGAGCATATTGATTCGGAATTCATACTTGGGAAGCTTAATATTTCACCAGACACCGAAATATCAATAGATGATATTGAAAAACGAATTGATCTTTTGTATGGCACAAGGTATTTCACAAAAATTAATTACATAATTGATGAAAATGCAAATGGTAATCTGCTGGTCCTGGATGTGAAAGAAGCATTACAAAGTAAACTGAGTGTAGCCTTACACTATGATTCCGAAAACCGGATGGGAGCGAACTTTAACCTAACTTTCAGAAATGTATTATTGAAAAACTCACGAATTTTAACGGAAGTGGATATTGCAGAGTCTCCACGAGCTTATGCCTCCTATTTTAAATACCTTGGTATTAAACAAAGAACAGCACTAAACCTTGGCGTTAACTATGAAAATCTCCCTCTTCCGGTTTATGAAGACGATGGAAGTCAGCGTGGGGTATTCGGGACTGATTATTTTACTTATTTTTTGCAATGGCAAATGACCAATCACCAGAATTATACATTTGGACTAAGATATGCAAGTGAATTTTCGAAATTAAAACCCGAAATTGCAGATCCTGAGTTAGCAGCGATTGAAAAGGTTAAATTACGAAATCATTCAGTGAGTGTTTTTTATAATCGAAATACACTTAACAGGCCTTTTTATCCAACGAAAGGCACATTGTTGACTTCAAATGCAAAATATGAGTTTGGCATTAATAATTCTCTGACATATGATCTTGCGGATTCTCTTGATGCAATTGAGTTGGATGTTGATGTGGATGGATTTTTTCAGTTTATGATCAATTACATTCAATATTTCAAACTGAGTCCCAAGTCAACATTCATGCTTCAGGCAAAGGCCGTTATATCCGATATCGATACTCTATCATTAAACCTTACTGATTATCAGTATGTAGGTGGATTTAATCCAAGGTATATTCATGCTAATCGATTTTGGGGTGTAAATGATAAAGAATTTACAGTGACCAGCTATTCTTATTTCCAATTGATGTACCAGTATGAACCATTTAAAGACATCTATCTGCAGGGGCTGGTCAATTATATTGATGGAGAATTTCCAATGGAATTCTTATTAAAGGATTATGAATCAAATACTTTTGGGGATTTGACCAGAAGGTTTGGGTTTGGATTTTCCGCCGGATATAATTCAAAACTTGGCCCTATCATGGTGGCCCTGGCAAAAGATATTGACCGGAAGAATTGGAAAACTTATCTCAATATTGGGTTTTGGTTTTGAGGTGATCACTCTTTTTTACTTGGCTATCTCTTATTTATTCTTTATAATACAAATTGATAGTAAACTGACGGGCTTACATGTTAGATCTGTTTCGGAAAGAAACGCTAAAACATTGGAATCATGATTTGCTAGCGGGATTTAGCGTCTCTCTTGTTGCCCTACCCCTTGCACTTGGGATTGCACTAGCGTCTGGGGCACCGGCTTTTGCAGGTATTTTTTCGGCAATTGTTGGAGGAATTTTCTGTACGTTTCTTACGGGTACACATCTCGTAATCAAAGGTCCGGGAGCCGGTTTGATCGTCATCACACTTTCTGCGGTTGAAAGCCTGAATTTTGGTGATGGCAAAACCTTTCAGTATGTGTTGGCTGCTTTCATAATAAGCGGATTAATTTTGGCTCTTTTTGGTTTTCTGAAACTGGGAAAATACAGCCATGTTTTTCCATCCACGGTTATTCAGGGTTTGCTGGCTGCCATTGGTGTAATCATCATGATCAAACAACTTCACGTTTCCCTTGATGTCACCTCAGAAGCATCCAACACCCTTGATGCAATTATCGAATTGCCCAGCCTGTTAAAGCATCTGAATCCTTTTACGACTTTCATTGCCCTTGTCTCATTGCTCATTCTCATTTTTCACCATAAGTTCAAAAGTAAGTTAATTCATCATATACCTTCAGTGATATGGGTTGTGCTGGCGTCTGTCACTTTGGTTTTTGTATTTGATTTCTTCAGTTATAACACCATTACTGCTTTTGGAACAACTTATGAAACCGGGCCTCATTTACTCATTCAGGTTCCTGAAAATATAATGAAAGGAGTTATGATGCCTGATTTTTCGAAGATGAACACATTCATCTTTTGGAATGCTGTTTTGAATATTACGATTATATCCACCATTGAAAATATACTAAGTGCGAGTGCTATTGAAAAAATGGATCCCGAAAGGAGAAAAACAAATTTCAACCGGGATCTGATTGGTGTAGGGTTTGCCAGTGTAATTTCCGCTGGTATTGGTGGGCTTCCAACCTATTCTGTCATATCCAGAAGCTCTGTCAATGTCAATCATGGTGCAAAGACCAAAATGTCCAATCTTTATCACGGAATATTTGTCCTGATGTATGTGACCTTTCTTCCAGGTCTTATTCAAAAGCTGCCGCTTGCTGCTCTGGCTGCTATCCTGGTTTACACAGGATATAAACTGGCATCTCCCAAGCTTTTCACAGAGATGTCGCGAATGGGATGGGAGCAATTTGTTGTGTTCCTCGGGACGTTATTATTTACTCTTTGGTTGGGACTGTTATACGGAATTATGAGTGGAATGATCATTATATTAATCATTCACTATTTCAAACTCGGTTTAGGATTTAGCGCCTTCTACAAATATGTCTTTAATCCATTTGTTAAAGTGGTAGATGAAGAGAATCGTAAGGTTGTCCTAAAGATCAAAGGTGTGGCAAACTTCCTTAATATCATGTATTTGAGAAAGGTATTGCATCGACTGCCCTCCCGAAAATTAATTATTGCAGATTTTGCTCATGTTCGCCTTGTAGATAATACCACGCTCGAGTACATCCACCAATATGCCGATGATTACAGCATCCGGGGTGGAAAATTTGAAATTGTGGGATTGGGAGTGTTGAAAACTTCGTCATATCATCCGTATTCACTTCATTTCCATGAGCGACCAAGAAAGGATATGATCAGATTAACCAAGCGACAATCGGAGATTAAGCAAATAGCTGGTGAATACAATCTTACCTTTTCGCCGGAATTAAATTTTGATACTTCGGATCTAAGGGAATTTTTGTTCTTTCGAACCCGTCCGGTCGAATACAAGAAAAATATTATAAAGGGGAGGTATGAAAATTTTGATGTGGATTGGGAGTTTTGCGATATTACCTTTGATGAAGGAGCTCTTATCGCCCGTGAAGTTTATCATACAAGCGTTGAAATACTGAAATTACCAATCGATCTTCCGGTTTTTTCACTTGAAAAGGAAGTCCTGCTTGATAAGGTAATTCAGTTAGCGGCAAATGAGGATATTGATTTTAAGGGACAAACAAAATTTTCAAAAAGGTATTTGCTTAAAGGCCCGAGGAAAAATGAGATTCGTGAGTTTTTTACCCAGGAGTTAATAGACTTTTTTAATAAGGGGGATGTTTATCATCTCGAAAGCAATGGGCAATCTTTATTGGTCTTCCGACATATGCGGCTTGCAACTCCTAATGAGATCAGGAAAATGATCAGGTTTTCCGGATATTTACTTGAGCGATTGTTAGCCAATCTCAAACAAGACTAGATTCCCTTGAACAATTCATAGGATTGATTGAGCTCGGGTAAGGTGACATTCCATCTATAGTTATCAACAATTGTCGCAGCAAATTTTCTTGAAACCTCCTTCTCGCCATGCACAACAAATGTCATTTTTGGCGAATCCCCCAGCTGATCCAGCCAGGTTATCAATTCGGTTTTGTCAGCATGAGCGGACAGGCCTTCAATTTTCTCAACATGACATTTTACCGGTATTTCATAGCCAAACATTTTGACTGATGGTTCTCCATCCAGGATCTTTCTACCCCTGGTACCTTCTGCCTGGTACCCGACAAACATGATCGTGTCGTTTTCATTTTGCAACCGGTTGTAAAGGTGATGCATAATCCTGCCTCCCGTACACATTCCGCTCGCAGAGATGATGATGGCATTGTTCTTCAGGGTGTTCAATTGAACGGACTCTTCCTGAGAGCTTTTGTATCTAAAATTTTTAAAATCAAAAACAGCATGCTGATTATCCAGGTCAAACTCGTCCAACTTATGATATTCAAAATGACGTTTGTGCAGAGCAGTAGCGCTGATGGCCATGGGGCTGTCCAGATAAACGGGAATATCGGGAATACTCCCATTCTCAATCATTTGCTTGAAGTAATAAAGCATAAGTTGTGTGCGGCCAACAGAAAATGCAGGTATGAGCAAACACCCTCCTCTGTCCATGGCCCTGTTGACAATTTCAGCCAGGTTTCTAAAAATATCCCCCATTGGATTATTCCGGTCACCATAAGTTGATTCAATTAGTAAAATATCAGCTTTTTCAATTGGTATCGGAGGGTAAAGCATGGGGTCATTATATCGACCCAGGTCGCCTGAAAAGACAATTTTCTTTTCCTGCTGATCTCCCTGAATTTTCACTTCCACGATAGATGCCCCTAAAATATGCCCGGCATTTTTAAACTTCACGCGGATCTTTTCCCGGATCGTGATCTCCTGGAAATAGTCTGTCGAACGGATTAGGGGAAAAACCATTTCTGCGTCTTTGATTCCATATAGCGGCAAGGGCTCCTCATGTCTGGAATAGCCCTTTTTCCTTGCGTAGTTTGCTTCTTCTTCCTGTAACTTAGCCGAGTCCAAAAGCAATATTTTTACCAGGTCTTCTGTCGCATCATTGCAATAAATAGGGCCGGTATAACCTTCTTTTACTAATCTCGGAAGATATCCGGTATGATCGATGTGAGCATGGGTTAAAACAATTGCATCAATTTCTGAAAGATCTATGGGAAAAGGTTCCCAGTTTTTTATTCGAAGTTCCTTAACACCCTGAAATAATCCGCAATCGACCAGAAGTTTAAAATCGTCTATTTCCAGCAGGTACCTGGAACCGGTCACGGTGCCAGCACCTCCCAGAAATTTTATTCTTACGTCCATGTTGAGTAGTTATTCTAAATACACATTCTAAATCTAATCGATATTTTTTAAATATTGATTAAATCTGAAAATAAGGTGTATGTCTCAATTTCGAAATGGAAAATATCGAAAAACCTGCCCTTTTTTTATGGCTTCTGATCCGCCAGGTATTTCCAAAAAGCCATCAGCTTCGAGTAAATTAGCATGGTCTCCCGAACCTCGACCTACTATGGGCTGGGCACACAAATTGGCGTTTTGATCAAAGTGGGTTTTTACTTGCAAGAAATAGGTTAGCGGTGCTTTAAAGTCAATGGAATCGTTCAAAACAGCATAATATTTTTTGACTTCAGCTATTTCCATGCTTTTCATCAGCCATGGTTTAAAATATCGATGAAAGCACATGAAGGTCGAAACCGGATTTCCTGGGAAGGCGAAGGCGACATTTTTTTGATCCCTAACACCAAACCAAAAGGGCTTGCCGGGCTTTTGTTTAATCTTGTGAAACAATTTCTTAACCCCGCATGTATCCAATACTTCCGGCACAAAATCAAACTTTCCCATAGAAACGCCGCCGCTTAGAATGAGCACTTCGTGATCTTCAAGAATTTTCAGAATGCTTTTTTCCAGTTCGTCTTTTTCATCATTCAAATGATGCTTGGAACATTTCAGACCAAGCTTATTTAACTCTGCCTGGATAGCATAAATATTGGATCGGCGAATTTGATGTGGCAGGGGTTCCTGATCGATTTCCACCAATTCATCTCCGGTTGAAATAACAGCTACCCTCGGATGTTGAGAAACTTTTACAGACGTTTTTCCAACCGATGCCATCACAGCTAGTTCTGCTGCAGATACAATGACTCCTTTTTTGATCAGGAGATCACCCGCTTTCTTATCAGTTCCTTTGTTGTGAATATTTCGGCCTCTTTCTATATCTTCATCATTAATTCTTGCAACCGTTTTTTCATCATTAAATTCAAGCAATTCATACTGGATTATGGTGTCGGTACCATTCGGTAAAATTGCTCCTGTCATTGCCTCCAGGCACTCGGTCTTATCAATCAGGGTCTGTTGAGGTTTTCCAGCAGCTTGAATACCAGCTACTTTAAATTCTCTTCTGCCGTTCTCATATTCATCGAAATTGATTGCGATCCCATCCATCATGATCCGGTCAAAAGGTGGAAAATCCGTATCGGTAAACACATCTTCCTGTAAAACCCTGTCAATGGAAAGCTCTAAGGGAATCTCAATAATGTTGGGAGTAAACGTGTTGGAAAGGATAATTTTTTCGGCTTCGGCTACGTCGATCATTAAATATTCATTTAAAAACAAGCATCTGTCCCTGCAATCTAATAATTTCGGAACTTAATCGACACACATTATGGGAGAGTTTACGCATCTTGATCCGGCCGGCAAACCAATGATGGTAGATGTGGGGCACAAATCGGAAACACAGCGCACAGCCAGGGCCAGGGCCATTATTACCCTGCCAAAGGAAGTCTTTGAGAATTTTGAAAATGATGACATTAAGACAAAAAAAGGAAGCGTTATTCAAACGGCAGTCCTGGCTGGGATCATGGGAGCTAAAAAGACCAGTGAGCTGATACCTCTTTGCCATCCCTTGGCATTAGACAACTGTCAGGTCGAGATAAAGAATATTGGTCATAACCAGTTGGAAATAATTTGCGTTGCTAAAATTAGCGCTAAGACAGGTGTGGAAATGGAGGCTTTGACAGGTGCTTCGATTGCAGCCTTAACCATTTATGATATGTGTAAAGCCTTTTCAAAAAAGATTGTGATCAGTGAAATTCAATTAATCGAAAAAACCGGAGGTAAAAATGACTACCAATCAAAGTAATCATCAAAAACATGGGAAAACAGTAAGGGCTAAATTTGGAGAATTCGGCCGTGTCGAGTTGTCTATCCTTGGCACACCATGTGGAGACATTAAACAACTTAGCGAGCAAATTATTGGAAAATTAGCTGATAAACAGATTGCTTATGTCGATGCAGATCATAAAACCGAGGAGGAAGAAAAATCTAAATTTCTCAGAGCCGGAAGCCAATTGGTCTACACTGATAAAATCTCATTTGAGCGATTTGACACTGTTCAGCCAATGGACAAATTTCATAGAAACCTTCGATTCAATGAATATGATCTGGTGCTTATAAATGGGAATCATTTCAGCTCTAAAAAGCAAATTGTTGTCATTGACGAGAGAAAACCACTGGAAAAGAAACTGGAAAAAGTTACCGACGTAGTCATGATCCTATTCAGTGAAGGACAATCTGAAATTCCCCGATACCTGAAGGATCACATTGAAAATATTGATCAGCTTCCTCAATATTCCATCACCGATATTGAAAATATCTCAAGAGATATTGATCAATACCTCGGTGATCAGGTTCCGGAACTATGGGGATTGGTTTTGGCCGGTGGAAAAAGTCAGCGAATGAACCGGGATAAGGGATTGCTGGAATATCATGGAGTTCCACACCGGGAATATTTACACAATCAATTGAGCAAATTCACTTCAAAGACATTTGTTTCATGTAGAAAAGATCAGAAAGAAGAACTCGCTGGTCAGTTTGATTTAATTGTCGATACATTTGATGATCTCGGTCCGTATGGCGCGATTTTAAGTGCATTCAGGGAATACCCTGATCAGGCGTGGTTGGTGTTGGCAGTTGACCTCCCTATTCTATCCGAAGAAACAATACAACAACTGGTTGAATCGAGAAACCCATGTAAAATTGCAACGGCCTTTTACAACAGGGAAACAGATTTTCCGGAACCCCTTATTACCATCTGGGAACCCAAAGCATATCCTGTTCTGCTCAATTTTCTGGGTTTAGGTTATGGATGTCCTCGCAAAGTACTTATCAATTCCAACATAGAAATGATCAAACCCGATCGACCGGAGGAATTGATCAATGCCAATAAACCTGAAGAGTATGAAATGATGCGGGAGAAGATTGCCAGGATGAGCAATTAGACGGGAATCGTGGAAAGGATATTTTCCTGAAAGAAAGTAAACAATAATCGGTGATCTGTCGTCAGTAAAACTTTCTTTTCACCGATCAATTTTTACTTACCCGATCCCTACCGATTCCCTTGTTGTATCAGAAATTTACCTATTGAATTCCACACATATCCCAAAAAATAAAACCCAAATCATTTTTGTTGTGCATACAAATCGGTTAATTGGGCGCTGATAGCGTTATGGAAGATTTTTTCGATAATATTATTCAAAACCCGGTTTTTCTCTCCATTCCTTTTGTTAGTGCATTTGTGGGCTGGATCACGAATCTTATTGCTATCAAAATGACGTTTTATCCTTTAGAATTCAAAGGAATTCGCCCCTTTGGCTGGCAGGGGATCATTCCATCGAAAGCAAAAAAAATGGCTGAGACTGCGGTTGATCTGTGGACAGGAAAGCTCATTAATATGGAAGAAGAATTTGCGCGTGTAGAACCCGATAAGGTAGCGCAGGAGATGATGCCTTCGGTTGACCGGCTATCCAAACAAATTATCGATGAAGTGATGGATGCCCAAATGGGAAAAGTTTGGAAAAAGACTCCTGGGTTTGTCAAGGAAAGCATCTATGAAAATGTCAGTAAAGAGCTTCCTGAGATCATGAAGGAAATCATGGGAGATGTGAAGTCGAATTTCAATAATTTATTGGACCTTAAAGCACTGGCGGTTTCTTCCCTTACGCAGAACAGGCAGCTGCTGAACCTGGTGTTTATCCGTTGTGGCGCCCGGGAATTTAAATTCATAGAGCGGTCGGGGTTGTACTTTGGATTTCTTTTCGGAATCATCCAGATGGTGCTATGGGTTTATTTTCCTCTTTGGTGGACGTTGCCTTTGGCAGGCTTATTAGTTGGTTATTTCACAAATTTGCTGGCACTTAAGCTGATTTTTCGTCCACTCAATCCTTTTCGAATCGGGAGAATGCAAATACAGGGCCTATTTATCAAAAGGCAAAATGAAGTGAGTGAAGAATATTCTGCAATAATTGCTTCTAAAATCATTACTGTTGAGAATATTTTTGAGTACATTATTCGTGGGCCAGGATCACAGAAAATGTACACCATTGTACAAAAGCATATTCAACAAACCATTGAACAAACGGCAGGAACCGCTAAGGAACTCATAGAGAGTGTCAGTGGAAGCAAGATGTTTGAATACATAAAAAATATTGCCAGTTTCCGCTTTATGCAGGAATTGCCTCAGAATATCCGGACCGTTTTTGGGTATACAGAGGAGGCCTTGAATCTAAGAATTGTTCTCCAACGGAAAATGAAAGAATTAACTCCTGTGGAATTTGAGGCATTTCTCAGGCCAGTTTTTAAGGAAGATGAAATGACATTGATTTTAGTTGGAGCAGCACTGGGAGGCATTGCTGGGTTACTACAGTATTTTGTGGTGTTTTATTGATGGGAAATCAAGTTATCAATAAGTTCTAAAAATTAAGCTCTAATCAAATAGCCTCATAAGTATCCCGGAAAACATCAGGTTTACATGGGTAATATTCGCCATTCACGCCTTTGATAATCCAGTCACCGATTGATGCTATGTGTTCGCCTTCCAATGTTTTTATCACCAATCCTCCATCTACTTTTTGATAATCCAGATAGAAATTATACCCTGACGATACGCTATTTTTAATAGCTTTTTCTTCAAGAAATTCAGTTATTTCATCGAGATTTTTCCCTGTCCACTGAATGGCATTTACTTCAACAGGCCTTTTTCTGAATTTTGCCAATAGATATTTGTTAAATTCCGGATTGATAGAAATTGATTCAATCTATTCAAAATAGGAAAAGTTTCAATAGGATGAACGAACCTCTAAGTTTCTTTTTCCAAAACAACCTGCTGATTGAAGTGTTTGATGATTTCCATATAGAAATATTTCAATTTCGAATAGTAATCCTGATGATATAAGGCATGTTTAAAGGTATACCAGCCACTAATTTTGACCTCATTATCACTTGTTATAAAGGCTGCATAGTTGATATCTGCCAATTCATTTGAAAAATTAAAAGAATTAGGTATGGCAGAAATAGCATATCCCTCTGGAATTGATATAATTGAACTAAAACTATGTGAATTTGGATAGATCATGTCAATAGGGTAATTCCGGGTCTCTTGTTTAAATGGGTTTTCGGCGACAACCTGGTTTAAGAAAGGGGAAATATATACTTTGTTTTGATACACTTCTGCCGACTGCGTGCCACAAAATTTTAGAATATATGGTTTGCTGGCATCATTTGCATTTTCAACAGTTAGATTATTTGTCCCGAAAATTTCTTTGGAGGTGATGTATTCGTCTAATTTTTCAGTGTCATTATAATATCTGTTTCTGAAATACAAAGCTTCGTATTCATGTGCTTTAATTTCTTCATTTACTCTAATTGAGTCCAGGTTTTCATTGAGTGATATTTTAAAGAATTTTTCAGTTCTTGAAATGAAATTGGGATTCAGGTTTAACCAAAATTCCTCGTCTTCCTTAATGATCAGCCCATTACCATTCATGCATTTAATAGGTATCCTGAATTGAGAATTTAATATATCCGTCGCATCTGTCAGAAGATAACTATTGTTAGTTTTTACAGCTACAACCGTGTAGTTGAAAAAACTGCTAAAGGGGTAGGATTCAATTATTTTTCCATGATTCCTTGTGCTCAGGATTAGCGGATAGGCTTCCAATCCCATACTTTGTAGAACACCGGTAAGATACAAGTTTATGCAGCCTGCATTTCCCGTTTTTTCCCGTTCAAATTCTTTGAAATCTTTATTAGCATATTTGCCATTTCGACCGTCCCAGGAATAATTTGCCTTAACGTAATTAACCCCATATTCGAATTTTTCCATATCAGGCTTGTTTTCTATGTCAACAAAGGAATCCGACTTGGAAAACTGTTTTTCACTTTTTTTGATAAAATCTCCAAAGTACTGATGTTTGTCAAGCTCTTTGATCAGGTCGGGCCAGGTTGTGATATAATCAATTTTGCCTCCTGTAAGGGGGTAGATCCTCGCTAGTTGGAAATCGAGCTTAATGATATAGTCATTGACTGAAGTGATGTATTCAGCATCTTTAAATGCCGGTACATTTTTCATTACAAAATGGTGAACATTGTCGTTGAACTCTATACTTCCAAATTGTCTTTTCATTCCTTGTGAGGTATATGATTTTTGCTCATCAAATTTATTAGTTCCCTGAAGGATAAATACATATTCGTAAAACGGAATCATTTTGACAGTATACTCGCTATATGCAGTTGGTACTGTCCACTGAAATTCCCAATCCTTTAAATTGACAAAAAACGGTGATTCGACCGTATATCTGTATTCAATCACGGATCCTTCCCTGACATCGGGAATTGTGAATTTTTTCACATACCAGTTTTCATTTATAACATCCTCGAAAATGGCATCTTTCAAGAGCTTTGTTTCTGTTATCTGGCCATTTTCAATATTATAAGTGCTAGCCTCAATGTTTTCTACTTTTTCAATTTTGTGGGTTTCTTTATAATAGGGTACCTCCACTTCCAGGAATTTCTCCAAAGCAGATTTGGACTGAATCTTAATTTTTGTTCGCTTTTCGAAATGGAGTACAAACCCATTGTCGGTTCTTTTAAACTTTGTTTCTCCTATATCATAAAGCACAATGGCCTCAGCATTTTTATCGTCCTCATAAACATATTGGAAGTCAATTGTGTTGACCTCTCCAAATTCATGGGAATATTGTTGACCGAAAGTGTTAGAATAAAGAATGATGGATAGTAGCATTAAGAAAAAAAGTGGTTTCATTGCATTTGATGAATTAGTATGAAAAAATGATCTTTCTGTTTTCTATTGATTTAATGGATGAAATAAATGAGTAAAATTCACTGTATGTTGATAATGAATAAGCTCCTGCAAAAAGTTTGAATGACCGGATATATTGAAATTCATTTTCGTTTGATTTCTCATATACGGTGAACGCATATTCCCCAAATTCTGAATGAATAGTTAGATTTTCCGGATTTTGAATAGCAGTTACATCATCAGGAAATTTGATGCTAACGGTGTCGATTTTATGGATAGGAAAATCGATTTGTACTGGGAGTCTTCTTTTGTCGGGTAATTCGAAAGAAGGAAGGTCAATTTTTGGAAAATCCATTAATACATCATTTCCATATTGTTTTAGTGCTTGGGTAGTCATAGCTTCTGTGAATACTTTTATTTCATCCTGATCGCTCAGATTTCTCTCAATCTTTTTTTTATTTATCTGGGCATTTGGGAATGAATTCAGATAGCTGATATACTTGTTTTGGTCCTGGGCTGATGAATTGTGATATAAATAGCTGAAAAATTCGAACTGTGGAGTGTTTCTAAGAGAGAATCCGGAATGAATATCACAAGTATGATCCTCGCGTATGGTTAATTGATGTGTTCCGATATTATAATAATCAGAGAGATTGGGTTTAGGGGTTTGGAGTAGCCTGCTTTTTCCTTCTTCAACAATTAAAGCCTTCCTGTTTTGAGTATGCTTTCCCAGAAAACCAAAAGGATCATTGTTGCTGGTGCATTCCAGCCAGATATCTTCCCCGTCCAATGGAACGTATAAGATGACGTGATTGAATTGTTGAATGGGGAAATCTTCTTCAACAACCGGAATGTGTTCATCTGAATCGATCATTGCGTAGTAAGACGAGACTCCAATCTCTTTTAAAGCTCCTTTCATGTAGGTAGTAAGCGCTTTACAATCGCCATATTTGTTTCGCGATACATATTCTGCCGGATAGGATTGTAATCCACCAATTCCCAGTTGTATGCTGACGTATCGCATGTTCTCCTGGAGATATTGATACAGTTTCTTAACTTTCGCTCTTTCATCCGGGCAATTTTTGACCAGCGACTGGATCTTTTGAATATCCTGTGGTGGAAGTTTATCCAAACCTTCATTCAGATAATAAATCCAGTCACCAAAAGATTTCCAACTCTCAAAACTGCCATCAACCCCGTAACTAAAATTTATTGGTACGATTTGAACCCTCGGAATGAACTGCTCAATGGGAGGGGAGTACAGTTCTGATTTCATAGGAATGTAATCTTTTACTTCCCAACGAAGATGAGTTGTATTCTCAACAACTTTCATTTCCGGTTCCGGAATATTTAATTGCCTGTTTCTGAATAGGAAGTCATTTGGCGCTGTAAAGTTAATTTCCGCATGGTGAATAGGGACTTCGGTATCATAAAAGGGATACCAATAGGCTATGGTGAAATATTCATCATATTCTTTGCGGTAGGAATAGGACACCCGATAGGGGTATTCATTGTGTTTCAGGTCAATAGTTCGATAAAATTCATCCTCATAAAATGAACCTGATGAATAGGCACTAACATCGATGATTTCATCCTTCTTAATTTTCCTGATACCATTGCCGTGTCGGTCTGTCAGAGCAATATTAAAGTTTTTGAGTGGCGTTTGCTTCGAAAAGTGAATATTGACAGATGCATATTTTTCTCCCGACCGGTCATTTATTTGAATGGTGTATTTTTCTTCTAATACCAGTTTTTGATTGATGATTGAATAATCCGATATTCTTTCGATAAGCTCAGCGCCGGGATTTCTAGCAATGCCAATTTGAGAAATTAAGACAATGCCTAAAAAAATAATTCCATTTCTATAATTCATGAAAAAATAAAGTCGGAATAAAAAAATCAAAAACAAATATATCAAAAATGACAACCAATGTCAGGTATATTTTAATGAAAACTTACCTGATAAAGGTAGTAGATATAGATAAGGAGAAAAACCAGCTAATTAATCCTTTTAGATAATGATGGCTATCCCCACGACAAAAGGATAGCCTCTATAGATGATCTGTAACTATTTTCACTGTCTGATCAGCTTAAAAGCATGGTTCCAGGTATTTTCTCTGAATCCTGGAATACACCACAAAATACAAAGTGGTTCGATCGCCCTGGCAGCTTCGGCTTTTCCCATATCAGCTACATCATGTCCAAATAGATCGAGGATTTCACTTACCTTTTTCTTTGCGTTTTCATCGTTTCCTGCAATGAACATAGTTGGTTTACCTTCAGGAAACTGAGGGTTGACCATGAAAGCATTTCCTATGCTGCTAAAGGCCTTCACAAATTTTGCATCAGGAAATTCACCCTGAAGTCTTTCCATAAGTGATTCGTTCGGACCGGTGAAGAACTGAAGGACACCGTTTACGGGTGGGGCATCTGAAATCGGGTTTGTGGCATCAATGATTATCTTATTTTTCAAGTTTGCTTCATCGACCAGGTTGAGAGCACTTTTAGCTACCCCGCCACCTACGGCAAGAACGATAATATCTGCAAATTCAGATGCCTCATTAAAATTACCTGTTTGTAAATTGTTTCCTAATTCTTCTTTTAGAGGGTTTAATTTTTCAGGTGATCTGGCACTTATCATGGTATCATATCCATGTTTCAAAAAGCCACCAGCGAGTACTTTTCCCACAATACCTGAGCCAATTATTCCAATTTTGTCTTTCATAATGATTTATTTTGGTTGTACATACAAATATTCGTTTTGTTTTTTATACATGTTAACTTTTGTTCAACTTTTCAGCTGATGCGTATAAAGCTGAAGTCAACCTGGAAGCTTCGTTTTCACCTAGCACTTCTGAATATCTTTTAAATAAATTATTCCAGGCTTTCAGGATTATATCATTCAACTCTTTTCCTTTTGTAGTTGATTGAATAATTGTGTTTCGACCTTTAAATGTTCTTTTTGCCAAGCCCTTTACTTCCAACTTTTCTACCAATCTGGTGATAGTGGATGGCGTGAGCATCATAATATTAGCCAGTTCCCCTGGTGAAAGACCTTCATGTTTATTCAGGCTCATCATGATAAACGCATAGCTCGGGGTCAATCCCGTAGTGGCAAATTCCTCTTCTGCCATTTTTGTGATGAGCCTGCTTAAGGCATTTGCCGAGTAATACAAGCATTGACAATATGGGTTTTCACTTTCAGGCATATACGATCAATTTAATTAATATGTTTGTACATACAAATAATTAACTTGAAAATAGTATTCAAATACTTATTTCCATCCTGTTTTGTAATTCATATTCAGCTCCATTGTAAATGGCAAGCATGTAGCCGGTATAATCAGAATCAGGTATGATGATCTCTACAATAAACACCGGTTTGTCATGGATAAGATAGGGGACGGGCAGCAGGTCCCAGAACACATAATCACCTTTCAACTGTTTCAAAATACTTACTCGGTTGCCATTATGTTCAAGCATATAAGATTGATAGGTGAAATTTTCCAGGTCTTCAATGGATAGGATAGATACTTTTTTCAGGTTGCCTTTTTTGATCTCCAGGTGTTTGGATTTCATTAGGTCATCCTTGTTGTATTGCAGAAAGTTAATGATGTTTTTATCTAGTTGATTCTTGGTTAATTCTTCATGTTTAAACTTATCAACGAGTTTTGGACTAAGTTGAGCGCTTGTTCCATAAAAGACGAGTTCACTTTTTGACTCATCATCCATTTCTTCGTGATCAAAAACGGCGATAAACATTCCGTCAATCATGTCTTCATAATATTCCACATGATGGAGTCTGCACGTTGTTACCTTGTCATGTGATTGGTTAAAAACCACAACTTGCTGGTAATTTTGGAGATTGAAATATTTTTCTGCCAGCTCTTTGGAAAGGCCTCTTCTGGTCAGGTAATATTCTTTTGTAATAACGCTATCAAGTTGAGGGATTAATTCGGACCTGGAGGTGGAGTCATTGAGTTCCGGCTTAAAGCTGATGGTTGTATAAAACTCATCTGTTCCCTGCAAATACCACATCCTCCCGATAAACATTGAGCTGTCCTGACTAAAACTGAATTGAATGGATAATACCAACAGCCATACAGCCACAATTCCCTGAATCAACAATCTTCGCATCAAAACAATTTTATTTTCATTGCTCTAAACCGGATAAAAACGACCATCTTAAAAAATAAGTGTGTTTACCATTTTAAGATTGCAAAAATAGATAATTGTAAGGGATTACCTATCGTTTTTGATTTCTTTATATTGTAAGATTGGTGAAGCCACTAACAAATCAGGCATTTTCGTCCCAATGTTCAACGGTGCCGTTCCTCATAGCTTTATTAGCCATGACCACTTCAATCGAGCCCTGTTTTCCATATTCAAAACTAACCAGTGGTTCCTTATTATTGCGGATGCAATCGGCAAAACTTGCAAGGGCTTTACTGGTTGGCATATCATTTTTATATCCCTCATCATCCAGTTTGATTTCCACGGGTTCTCCGGATTGGAGTACTTTTTTTGTTGCGCCGGAGACTGCATCCAGACCATTTGAAATTTCCTGGTCATCCAACGCCTCAGGTTCAAGGTACAGGTAAGCGCGATGGCTTTGTGCTCCTTTGACTTGAATGGTTGCTTTACTTCCGTAAAATTTCATTTGATATCCCATTTGTGCATTAGAGGTCAAACAGCTGAAATTTGCTTTCAAGCCATTTTCAAACTCAAAGATTGTGTGGATATTATCAAATGTCTCACGACCATCTTTCCAGTAGTCAATGCCTCCAAAGCCTGTTACTTTTACAGGATGGTCTTCCACGATCCAGTCAATGATATCAAGTTGATGGGAAGAAAGTTCGGCCATTAATCCTCCGGAATATTCACGGTAAAGTCTCCAGTTGATCATTCGTTCCAATTCCGGACTTGGTACACTACGTCTCCAATCAGAGTTACGGTTCCAGTAATTTTCGATGTGCGAAAGCTTTCCAAACTTCTCGCTGTTCACAAAATCTTTCACCCACTGATAAAGTAAATTGTACCGATGCTGATAACCTACCTGGAATAACCGTCCCGAATTTTTATAAGTCTTTTCTAAAGCCTTGACCTGTTCTATTGTGAAAACCATTGTTTTTTCGCAATAGACATGTTTTCCGGCTTTCAATGCAGCGTCTGCAATTTCATAATGAAGCGAAAGGGGAGTAGAAACGATGACTGCATCCAAATCCTTGTTTTCGAGTAGTTTTTGGTATTCGGTATAACCTTTTGCTCCCGGACTTGCTAGTGCCAAGCCCTTTTCCAATCGAAATGGAAGGATGTCGCAGCAGGCAGTGACATTGATTCCTTCGAGGTCGCTGATCAGTTTGATCAGCCAGCTTCCTCTTCCACCTGTACCAATCACACCAATGTTCACCGTATCGTTTGGCCCAAATTTTTGGAATAATTCCCGTCCTAATGTAGCTGTGCTTACCAGGCTGGTTAAAGTCAGCGCCTTTCCCGAATTTAAAATAAATTTTCTCCTTGAATGATTCATTTGAGCTTTGAAATTTTTTATCCCTAAATTTTATACTTTCAATAATGAAATAAATACTATATGATCGATGGATTATTTTTGTTTTTCTTCCAAAAATGTCAAGATATTTTGATTTTGCTAATGAGTAAAATCATTTTTGATCAAAATATATAAAAATTTTTTCCAGGCATTCATCTAAAGAAGGAAAGATTATCTGTATATCCAGCATATCTTCATATCCTGCATCTATATTCATTTGCCTGTTTGGTGTACGGTATTATGTTTGTTATTTTGATGTTGATAACGACCATTAGTACTTTGAAATTTTTTATTTGGCTGTTTGTTTTTATTCAGGTTTCGTTTTACAATATCTTTTTGTTCAAAATCATATATTAACAAAAAACCCTCAAAACACTTTTCAAGTACTATTTCATTGGTTTTAGCTATTTCTTTGTAGTACTGTTTTTTTTCATATTTGAGGCTGAGATGTCCTTTTTATTATTCCAGGATATCGTGAGAAGAAACGGGGATCTGAATTCAAAAACCGAAATTAATAAGTTGATTTCCAATTTCGATTTTTTTAATAATTACTCGAATTCAGATAGATAAATTAAATGGCAGACAGTTTTGAGGTAATTTTTTATTGTTATTTCTAATAAAGTCGGGTGAATAATTGTTTTACTTCATTTAAGACAGTGCTTTTTTTTGTGGCCTTAACTGTCCATCAGTTTTCCGGATATGGTCAGAGGTTGGACATGAAATTTGTAGATCCTTTTAAAGAGCAATCCCTGACAAACACATTTACCACCTCAATTGCCCAGGATAGTTTAGGGGTGATCTGGATTGGCACACAGGAAGGATTAAATTCCTACAATGGGTATGACATAAACAAATATAAACACGATCCGCTCGATAGTCAGAGTCTGGTCAATAATCATATACTTGATTTGTTTATTGATAAGTCAGGCAAGCTTTGGATAGCGACAAATACCGGCTTGTGTACCTACAACGGTTTGTTTGACAATTTTGATATTGTTTTAGATCACAGGGATTTCAAGGGCCTCATCAGTCCCTACATCACATCGATAAATCAGGACAGGGATTCAGTTATTTATGTTTCTACGGAAAGATTTTTGTATCAATTTGATCCATCTACTCAAACTTTTCAAAAGATCATGGAAATTGGAAGCGGGGAAATTTCCAGATTCATATTTGACGAACATAATAATATTTGGATTTCCGGGGTTCAGGGCGGGGGATTGACTTATTTTGATAGAAAGGAGAAAAGCCTCCGGAATTTCAAAAATGATCCTTTCGACCCGAAAAGCTTGTCAAATAATGATGTGACTGACATCACATTTTATCATGATAAACTTTGGATTGCAACCTCCGGTGGAGGGATCAATTCAATGAATTTACTGGATTATACTTTCAAGAGATATCCTTCCAAAGGCAACTATGATATGTATGCTGTAGATCTTTTTGTAGATCAGGAGGATCGTCTCTGGACCTGTGATTTTTCCGGGATCACATTGTATGATGAGGGCTCCGATTTTTTCCATGGATATTATCCCGGACAAGGTTTGTATTCCATAAAGGAAAATCCTATAAACATATTTCAGGATAAACAAGGCAATTACTGGACATTGCATTCACCGGGAGGATTGACATTTCGCCTCAAACCCCGTGGTTTCGAGACAATCAATACCGCTCCTCAGTCATATTGGAGAACGACTGTTGATAATATTACGGCCATTGGTTCTGATGCCGCTGGTAATTGGTGGTTTGGCAACCATCACAATGGTATTGATATTTTTGATTGGAATAAAGGAGGTGTAAGAACGTTTAAATACAATTCTAAAAATAAAAATGGAATTGGGAAAGGAACGATTTTTCACATTTTTACGGATAGTGAAGGGACAGTTTGGTTAGGTTCCAATTTAGGTAGTTTACAGTATTTTAATGTTGCTGACAGCAATTTTATATCATACAGGCATATTCCCAATGATCCAAATTCTATTTCGGGCAATGATGTCAGGTATATCCACGAGGATTCCGATGGGAATCTTTGGCTGGTTGTGCATGGCAAAGGGATTGATAAATTTACCATGGAAGGAAATACTTTTCGGAATTACAACGAAGACAACAGTAATCTTTCAGGAAACTGGACCTACCAGGTTCTACAGGATCAGGGTGAGAATGTTTGGGTAGCAACATCCTGGGGTTTAAATAAATTGTCACGTGGTGAGGATTATTTTGTCAATTATTTCTATGATGTAAAGGATAGCACATCCATTAGCAACAATGAAATTAACTGTCTTTTCGAGGATTCGAAGGGCAGGATCTGGGCGGGAACTTCCGATGGGCTCAATCTTTATGTTGGATCTTCAGATTCTTTTGTTCGGTATAAGAAAGGATTTAAAAATTCCTTTATTTGCTCTATTCAGGAAGATGCGAATGGAGGTCTTTGGTTGAGTACCCATGATGGATTGGTAATGTTCAATCCAGATACATACCAAATTTTCAATTTTGATCGATCAGATGGGTTGCAGGTTGGTGAATACAATCCCAGGGCAACATATAAAAATACTGAAAACACAATTTTTTTCGGAGGAATAAGTGGAGCAGATAAGTTTAATCCGGAAGATCTCTTCTACAATACAACAATTCCTCCTGTTTATATTTCCAAATTCAAGCTATTTAATGAGGAAATAATTGATTACAC
Organism: uncultured Cytophagales bacterium; assembly: GCA_913057175.1. Classification (GTDB taxonomy): domain Bacteria; phylum Bacteroidota; class Bacteroidia; order Cytophagales; family Cyclobacteriaceae; genus CAJXNP01. The sequence goes on along the minus strand of CAJXNP010000021.1, from coordinate 48,758 downwards.
TAAAAATTCCATATTGGATAAGAATGTCATTTTTGAAGATGAGATTACTCTTGAATACAGTCAGAATGTGATCGGATTCGAATACTTTGCTTCTAATCTAATCAATCCTGAAAAGACACTTTATAAATATAAGATGGAAGGCTTTGATAAAGATTGGAATGATGTTGGGCCAAAGAGAGAAGCAACCTACACCAATCTGGATCCGGGCAAATATGTTTTCCGTGTTCAGGCATCCAATAATGATCGGGTTTGGAATGATATGGGGGCTTCTGTCAGCATTATCATCAAACCTCCATGGTGGATGACATGGTGGTTTAAGCTGTTGGCTATATTTGGTTCAACTGCTGTGTTGGTTTCCTTTTATTTTATACGGATCAATCAGCTGAGAAATCAAAAGCTGGCTTTGACCAAGATGGTCGATGAGAGGACCAAATCACTTAATGAAAAGAATGTTATTCTCAAGCAGCAATCAAAGGACCTTAACGAAATAAATACGCTGTTAGAGGAACGCCAACAGCAGGTTGAGGAGCAAGCCGTCAAATTACAGTATCAGACAGATGACCTGAAAGTAAAAAATGAAGAATTGGAGCGGTTGAACGTGACGAAGGACAAGCTGTTTTCCATTGTGGCACATGATCTTCGGAACCCATTTCATGGTATTTTGAGCTTATCGGATTTATTCAGTAACAAGTTTGAATCATTAAGCGATGAGGAGAAATCCAAAATGGCAACCTACATCAACCAGTCAACAAAAGTTGTTTACAGCTTGTTGGATAACCTCCTCAACTGGGCAAGGTCGCAAACCAATCAGATCATTTATCAACCGGTAGATATCGATATTTTTGAGCTGATTTGTGAATCGATCAAACTATTGGAAAACAATGCTGAGGAAAAAGAGATATGTATTGAGTTAATCCGAAAAAGGGAGGTACTTGTGAGAATTGACCGGGATATGATCAATACATCGATCAGAAATATTTTAAGCAACGCCATCAAATTCACTCCTAAGAAAGGGAAGATCACCATTTCGGTTGAAGAAAAACAAAACTATGCGGAAATAAGCATTTCTGATAATGGAATTGGAATGGATGATACTGTAAAGAATAATCTGTTTAAGATTGAAAAGAAAAACTCCAGGCTTGGAACGGATGGAGAAAGAGGCTCTGCCCTCGGTTTAGTTTTGTGCAAGGACTTTGTTGAAAGAAACGGCGGTTCAATTGAGGTAGAAAGTGAGCCTAACAATGGAAGTATGTTTAAGTTTACCGTACCAAGATCTTCAAAGAAGATAGCAAAATAGTCTTATAATTTTCTTTCGAAAGAATGAAAAGAAAAAAGGACTCGAAAACGAGTCATTTCGTCTTTAAGTCCTTTTATGATTTAGATTCTTTTTTCGTTAGTTCCAGGGCCAGCTACCCCATGCTTCGCAGTAATTCCCTTTATCATTTGGTCCCAGGAAATTTCGGTACTCACCGATATACAACGCATTCATGGTATTTACCGGTTGATAAACTAATTCAGTCTCTCCATTTGTAGTAAATGACTGAAGAATACCGAAATGACCAAGATTTAACGTGTGACCGAATTCGTGTAAAACCACGGATTGGATATTGATGCCATTTAAGGAATTAGACCACGGATAGCCTTCATTGAACCATACTTCCGAATAAGCTTTATCATCTTTTCCTCTTTTGGTTTTTATTGGATTGCCATTTTCATCAATGAAAACAAAAGCAAAGGCAACACCCAAGACATTTGGACTTCCCAGGACAGCCTCCATGATTTCTGGAGGTACAAAACCTAAAACCTGCACGTCAGAGAGAGGATCGCCCGGAGTTAAACCAAAATCCAAAATCAGGCTTGGATTAATTCCAGTTGACAGATCATAGACAGAAATATCTAATGATACTGTATTACAATAGCCTTCATTTTCCCACTTTGAAAGCATGGCATCATAGACCGGAATGGCATTGATAGGACCATCAAACCCGTTTGCTGTAGCAAAAGGAGCCAGGTATGTAAAATCGATATCATTTAGGTTTCCATCTCCATTCCAATTCCGCCGGGTGTCATTTGGAACCCATCGGTGTGATAATGTCGATTGAAATTGTTGGTCAATGGTTTCCACGGTTGTTTGTTTTTCAACATTTTTATAGATGCAAATGGAGGAGATTTGGTATGGCTTACCTGCAAATAAGGTTTCATTTAACATTCCCTTGATGCCTTCTGCAGTCACCCGCTTATTTGTTGCCTGGGCAATTTTCACAGCTTCAGGAACTTTAGGGGTTAAAGTTTGTACCAAATGGGATTCTCCTTTTTCATCCATTTCGGTACAAGAACTGATAAAAAGGGTAAAGATCGCTAATGTAGCTAAGATTCTGTTTTTCATAGTTAGACAGTTAAGATTTGAAAATTGATTTGATTTGGATCTAAATCATTTTATAATCTAACTATTATATGGCTTTACCAAAAATATAACTCACTAAAATTTTGGGGCATTAACCTTTTTTTATTTCTGAAATAGGTGTCTGATAATTTATCACATCAGCCATATACGCAATTAAAGCTGATATTGGTGATAATATAACTATCCCAAAATCAGCTTTAATTTAGTTGATGGAAACTTAATATAGGAAGGAAGTGGTTCTTCCTTATGCAGCCTCCTTTTTGCGTTCTTTTTTCTCTATCTTAACTTCCCGGGCGTATTCATTGATCTTAATGACTTTCATTTTATCAAGGAGTCTGATCATGTAATACGTGGGATCGATTTCGTGCCAGCGAATACCCCCGAAATTTGGTCGTGAACCATGCTTGTGGTGATTATTGTGATAGCTTTCGCCCATCATCAAGAAGTCAACAGGAAGAAAATTTCTGGAAGTGTCGCCCACTTCGTAATTTCTGTAACCGTATTTATGGGCAAACCAGTTGATGATCGCTCCATGAATAGGACTCAGAGCAAACTGGATCGGTAAGAATAACCATAACCACCACTGATCAGCGAATACTAGGTAAACCGAAAAGTAAAGCGCTCCCCACATCAATCTTGATACCCATGAGCGTGCAAATTTGTCAAATGCAGGCCACTCCGGAACATCCTTGGTAAACCGGGGGTCAACCTTAACTTTTTTACTGGTAATGTCTGAATAAATGGTTTTGGTTTTCCACATCATTTTGAAGATGCTTTCATCATATTTGGGAGAATGCGGATCATTCGGGGTGTCAGCAAATGCATGGTGCATTCTGTGCATGATTCCGTATCCGTAGGGACTTAAATAATTGGATCCCTGGAAGAACCAGGTTAATATAAAGAATATTTTTTCTGTCCGTTTACTCATCGAAAATGCCATGTGAGAGGCATAGCGATGAAGAAAGAATGTCTGGAAAAACAAAGACAAGTACCAATGCGCAATAAAAAAGGGGATGATCACTTCCATTCTGATTCAGTTCTAATTTAAGATTTTGTGATATATATCTACTAAGTAGACAAAGAAGGTGTGAGGTTGTGACAGAAAACTGAAATTAATTTTCAGTTTTTTCTGAATTGCTCTTAAGATGTTCGACTAATTCGGTTAATTGACCCTTTGAGAAGGCATTTTTCAGCGTGTCTAAAAAGCTTCCTTTAAGAGAAGGAATTTGAGTATTGAATTTAAATGACTTATCAGAAAGTTTGGTTTTAGCCCGGCAGACCAATTGTCTGCAGTGATCCTTTTTCTTGTCAAATATTTCCTGCAATTCGTCATATTCAAAATCGAAGCATTCTCTGAGTATAAAAATCGAGCGCTCCAGTGGTTCAAGTTTTTTGTGAAGGACTTCCATTGCTGCATCAATATCATGTTTGATATCCAGATGTGAGAGGTCAATTTTCTCAATAAATTCCGGCAATTTGATGGACTCAAGGTATTCTTTCTTTTTTTGCTTGAATGAATTGATGTGGTTCAGGCAGTTATTGGTTACGGATTTGATCAGATAGGCTTTTGAATTCTGGATTTTACTCTTGTCGATCGTAAGATATTTCAGAAAGGTGTCCTGAACAATATCCTCAGCATCGTGTATAGAACCTACTATTTTCACGGCTATTGCCTGAAGCATAGGTTGGTAAAGTGCTATCGTCTGTTCTCCGCTCATCTTGTGTGTGCACGAAATTACGGCCAAATATTGGATTATCTAAATATATTTCAGATAAATTCCTATGGATATATTACACGACATTTGAGTCTATTTATTTCAACGATCCATCATTATCGTTTTAAGATTTTCCGAACGAATAGGTGTTTGTTTGTATCTATCGACAAAAAATAAAGACCGTTTGATATTTCATTCATATCCAGGTTTACAAAAGATTGGTTGGTGAATTGCCTTGAATAAACCTTTTGCCCAACGGTATTCACAATTGCAATTTTCAATGTTTCATATTCTTCATCCATCTGTATTTGACAACTTTCATTGAACGGGTTTGGATAAATGTTAATTTTATCCTTTTCACTAGTATCCTCACCCAGGCTGGTAATTTCATTGTCGGGACAATCTTCTATCTGGAATTCCAGTTGAATGTTGACAATGGAGTCGCAACCGTTTTTCGATTCAAATAATTCTGAATAGGTACCTGGCAGTGTTAAGGTTTGAGATCCAAACCGGTATTGATCTCCCTCACAAATCGAAATGGTTCCAGCATCATGACTACCATTTTTACAATTGGATTCATATGCGCATATTTCAAAATCCGTACCTTCATCAGTACCATACCTGTAAACCCGGATATATATTTCTTCTCCGGCCAATGCAGAATCTGAGAGAGTGGCTTCATCGGTGAGCTCGCTACATACCAACTCAGTAAAACTTCCACATTTTCCACTATACATAGTAACAGATTGCTGATTGTTTGTTGTACTTAAATTGGCTTTAATAGTTAAATTGCCTGATGCAGGTACCGTTGATTTGAACCAGACATCACCACCTTTGTACTGACCACAGGACGGTATCGACGCAATTGATGTTTCTGAGGTAGCCTTGTTATTCGAATATTTTGAAGGATTGCATTCGCCTGAAACTGGCAGATCGATGGCTTGACTGCAGTCATCGTTAGGTGGCAAATCCGGAGAATATACACAAATTTCAAATTCACTTCCTTCTTCCGATCCATAGGTAAATACCCTGATATAGACCTCTTCACCAATCCATGAATCATCGTAATACGTTTTTTGCTTATCTAGTTGATGACAGTATTTTTCAGATAAATTCCCACAGGTACCGGTATAGATTGAGACGGACCGTGGTACTTCAATTCGTAAAATACCCGATTGGGAAATGGTGGTTTTAAACCAAACATCCCCACCCTGATACTGGCCACAGGATGGAAGTGGAGCAACGGAGGTATTTTCAGGGGTAGCGTATTGGTTGGTGTAAACAAATTTGTTGCAAGTCTCAGAACCTGCAATTTCAATGGCTGCTGCGCAATCATCATTTGTTGGCGTTTCGGGATTAAACAGGCACATATTAAAATCTGATCCTTCCTCAGATCCATAAGTAAACACTCGAATGTAAATTTCTTCACCAATCCACGGTTCGACTGGGAAAATTTCTTCTTTGTCTATTTGATTGCAAAAAATTGCCTGAAAGGATCCACACGATCCTGAATAGAGCGCAACTGAACGTGGAACTTCGATACGAAGGTTTTCCGTATCGGGAATAACTGCTTTAAACCATACATCACCTCCAAAATACTGACCACACGAGGGAAGCGCTGCCACCGTAGTTTCTTCAGCGGTGGCAAAGGCGTTGGAATAGGAGCGAAGTTGGCAAATGTTTTCAATTTCAATCTCGGTTGCATTAGAACAAAGGTCATTTACAGGAACTTCCGGTTCATAAACACAAAGATCAAATGGACTACCCTCCGGATTTGTTTTGGCATAGTTAAACATTCTTAAATAAAGAGTTTGTCCGGCAAGGTCTGGCCGGTAAATGGTTCTTTGTCTATCAAGGCTGATACATAATTCTTCCTGAAAGTCGCCGCAAGCTCCTGAATAAAGGGTCATAGAATGGGCGACAGAACCGGATTGGTTTTGGGTTTCTAAACGCAAATAACCTGAAGCAGGAACTTCAAAATAAAACCAGATGTCCCTGCCTGAAAAGTGACCACAAGAGGGGTCTGCTGCAATGGATTTTTCTTCTACGGTTGCATTTTCATTGCTAAAAACCTTGACACTGCAGTTTGATGAAATGGTTAACTCAATTGCATCTGCGCAATGGTCGTTGGGTTGGGCAAATAATGTTATTGCTGGCAAATAAAGAAAAGTGAGCAATATCCACTTTTTGCAATATTTTTGGTTGGTTGATGGGTTTTTCATGATTGACAGGTTTTTGATGGTTGAAATTTGAGAATTGACATGGTTGAAATGCCAATTCCCAAAATCGTGTAAAACACACTTTTTACCGGTGAAAAATTCGAATCAGAATTCTATTCACATTGACAGTCATTGGCCGGGTTGGGTGATTGTCCGTTGGGGCACTCGATATTTCCCGGGCAGTAAGTTGTCTCGCAGAATTCACCGGTAAATCCCGTTGGGCAATTACACCTGCAACCATCAAATTCGACATCTACAATGGCTTCACCACCGTTTTGGCATTCCAGGTGTTCGCAGGGGCCTGTTTCTCCATCATTATTGTCATCACCTTCGGAGCCACACATTGAAAATGAGAGAACGGCCATGCTTAAACAGATAAATAGCATGACTCTTTTTGCATTGTTTTGAATCGTTTTCATTGTTTGATTGGTTTTGTTGAAAATTGAATTGTTAATTAATTGAGTATGATTTAATTAGGTTAATCAAACCAGGGTTTCCATTGGTTGTAGAAACCAAACAGGTCTTCGTCAACTTCTTTTTTGCGATAAATCGCAGTAAACTTGTCGTTGCCACCCCAGCTCATGATCAGGGTGTTGCAAGTGTAAATCAGCTGTCCTCCCTGCGTACGCCAGCTGCCTTTCCATTGAGGGAATTCCAAATTGATATGGCTGGCGCCTGGTGTAAAATCATGGGTGCCGATGTTTGAATAATAATTGTTGTCAAATGTGTACCCAACTGTACCGGAGCAAAAGTTAGTAATCGAAATATCATATTGTTTCTTTACTTCATTGCTATGCTGGTAAATTTCCCCATCATCCCAAAATGTCAATAATTCATAGGTTCGGACACTGTAATCATTCACATCCAATGTCACCCAGGTCATGTGAGGTGTATCCACAAAACAATATGGACTGCCATTTACGGTGAAGCTTATGCCGCTGCTACTACAACAACCAGATCCTTGTGAATTGATAACCGTTGAAAGGCCTGGAGCAAAGACATTTAATACCTCGCCGTTGTATTCCCTGATGGTAAAATCCCACACCCAGGTTTTTACTGGTTTGCCTGCATCGTTGGTAGATTTGGAATCAGTTATCGAATTGCATAAACCACCTGAGTTATTTCCAGGATCCTCTACGGTGATCCATTTTATAAATTCGTCAAGCGGAGTGCCGGATTCACCATGGGGTTGTATGACAATTTCCGTAGTGAAAGGATAGTCTGTTTCATCAGCAGGTGGGTCAATATCGATGAGAATGACAGATGTTGTATCTTCATCCCCCTCGGGAATATATTGGTCATCGGTAACCGTTTCAGGTACGTCGTAATAAAAAGACGAACCGCCAACATAGATATAAAACCCTGATATTTTCTGGGAAGGGTTATGTTTAAAGTGAATTCTTTTACCTATTGGATAATTTTTTACAACAAATATGGTGTCCTCGACATCGATTTTTATCTGTCCATCTGGCGCTGATGGTAATTCTCCATCTGTTTTTGAGACGCTGTCAGTAAAAACAAGGAAGGATGAAAGTTCATCGGGCGAAAATGTTTTTCCTGAATTGTTTTGCTCTTCCTCCTCTTTTTCTTCTTCGTTTTGCACCTTATTATTATCACTTGGTTCAACTTCCGGTTCATCCTGACAGGAATTGAAAATTATCAACAAGGATAAAATCAATAAAATGCTAGTAGGATTATAAATTTTATGGTTGGTTTTCATTATTTGATTGGTTTTAGCTTTTAATGTTTTATTGTCATTTAAGTTAAATGCTGTATCTGTCTGATCGAAGCCCCACTTCTCGGTTGGGAAGTTTGAATTTGCAGGTGGCCGGTTTTTGAAGTATCTGGCAGTAGCGAGAGAAGACCGCTTTTTCTTAAAATTCATTACCATTCTTAGTCATGCCATATGACTTGTGTTTGCGTAATCAATGAGAATCCGTTCCATAGCCGGTAGACGTAGAGAAAAGTATCTCCCTCATTTCCGGCGATTATTACAAGGGTATTGCAAGTGTAGACAATGTCACCTCCCGTTGGTCTCCAGCCACCTTTCCAATCCGGAAAACTTAATTTTATCCTGCTTGCTCCAGGTGTAAAATCGTGCTCACCTTGCCTTGCGAAATTGTCGTTTACCTTACTGGTATAGGTGAGGTTTTGACTGCAAAAATCCGTGTTAAACAAGTCCCAGTTTTTAATGATCTCTTTCTGAAAAGCCAGCACTTTGTCACCGCTATAAAAATGCAGGATCTCAAATGGACGAACGTAGAAATCATTAGGGTATACTTCGATCCATTTCATATTCGGCTCATTAATGTTCGCCACGCATCCGGGATCAGTCACAGTGAAACTTTTACCATCGCCATTGCAACATCCTCCGCCTTTTGTATTGATCGGTATGCCCAATCCGGGTGCCCATATATTGACGATTTCTCCATTATTTATTCTGAAAGTGAAATTCCATTCCCAGGTTTTTTCAAGAATGGAGTTGCAATTTGCCCCGGATTCCGGGTCTTCTACCGTAATAAATTTTGTGAACTCATCGATAGCCGTTCCATTTTTATCATGCGGCTGGATCTTAATTTCTGTTGTGACAGGATAGGTTGTTTCTTTCGTTTCAGCCAAACGGCCGTTTTGAGCCGAAGGGTCAAAACCTAGAAGGATAACCGAAACGGTATCATCTTCACCTTCGGCTACAAACTGATCTTCTTCAATCGTTTTCGGCACATCAAAATAGTGGGAGGCCCCTGCCACGGAGATGTAAAATCCGGTAATATCCTGTGATGGATCCTTCAAAAAGCTGATCCTGTTTCCCAGGGGATATCCTTTTACCACATAAATCGTGTCTTCAACATCAATCTTCATTTGACCATCCGGCGCTGAGGAAAGATTACCAGATATTTGCGTTGGATTTTCGCTAAATACCAGGAAAGAAGAAAGCTCATCGGAAGTGAATGTACTTCCGGAATTATTGTTTTCATCTTCTTCTTCGTTTTCTTCTTCTGGCTCTTCGTTTTCCTCTTTTTGCTCGTTTTTATCAGGTTCAATGTCGGGGTCATTTTGACATGCATAGAAAGACAGCAGAATGGTTAAAAGCAATAGCTGGCATAAAAATTTGTAAATTTCATATGAGGTATTCATGGTTTTCATTGTTTGATTGGCTATTCGAAAATAGCAGAGGGGAATGGGGAAATTAAGAGGCGATTAATAGCTGGTGCAACTCAGTTTGTAGCTGGCAGGTTGAGGGAATAATTGACGAAGGTGTTGCTGGAATAGTACTATAATTTATTCAATAAATTCAAAAACTCATCTTTTCTACGTCTTGAAATATCCACGTGTTGATTACCGGTTAAAATTACATATCCTCCTTCCCCTTTCACATATTTTTCAATATGACGCAGGTTGATCAGGTAGGAGTTGTGCACACGGCAAAAACCAGAATCAACCAGGAAATTTTCACAATCCTTTAAATTTCGTGAGATCAATTTGCTGGTATTGTCCTTCATAAAAAGTGTGGTGTAGCTTCCATCTGCTTTACAAAAAATAATATCCTTCGTATTGTAAAATTCAATGCCCTCAAAGGTAGGAACTGCCAGTTTTTCTATCCGCCCATTTTTATGCTGCACATTTTGAATGACTGACTGGTAATGCAGTGAGCTGTTTTTATCAACCAGTCGCTGCTTTGCTTTTTCAATGGCATTTCTTAAATCATCCAGGTCAATGGGTTTGAGCAGGTAATCCAAAGCGCTGAAACGAATAGCTTTGATGGCATATTGATCGTGAGCAGTAACAAAAATCACTTCGAACTCAACAGGAGAAACTTTTCTCAGCAAGTCAAACCCGGACATTTCGGGCATTTGGATATCAAGGAATACAAGTTCCGGTTTTAATGTTTGAATGGCTTCTAAACCGTAGTGAGGCGATTCGCAGGATTTTAGAATGGAAATATCTTTAAAATAATTCCTGATCAGAATCTCGAGGGTTTTTCTGCTGTCTTCCTCATCATCGATGATAATGGCCTTGATCATAATTGATAATTTACCGGAATGTTGATCTCGACCCTTGTTCCTAACGCATGGTTGAGCTGATCCTTCAAATCAATGATTTTCACGAGCCTTTCCCAACCTTCTTTGGCGATCAATTTTAACCGCTCTTCCGTAATTTTCATTCCCATCGACTTTGTCTTTAAAACTGATTTCTCCCTGATCTCACGTGCCGCTTCCCGACCGATTCCGTTGTCTTCAATGGCACAATTCAGGATTTCATTTTCCTCATTGACAGAAATCTTTATCATGCCGGCTTCTCCATTATTTTTATTGACCAGGCCATGCCAGATGGCATTTTCTACAAATGGCTGCAACACCATCGATGGTAAAAATGTGGCATCCGTATCGATCGACTCATCAACCACAATGGAGTAGCTGAATTTCCCTTTAAACCTCAGGCTTTCCAGGTTGATATAGGATTCCAGCATCTCGAGCTCATTCTGTAGTGTTACCCGTGGTTTTTCAGCATTTTCTAAAATCAGCCGAACCAGCTTCGAAAATTTGGACAGGTATCTGGAAGCATTTTCATTTTCTTTTTCAAGGATCATGCGGTTGATCGAGTTCATGCAATTGTAGAGAAAATGTGGATTGATTTGTGCCCGAAGCGCTTTCAATTCGAGTTCGCCAAGTTGTTTTTTGAAATTGACCTCTTTGATTTCATTGTCCTTGGCTGCAAGCGCTTTCTGGTTTTTGTGCCGTTGTTGAATGGAATAAATAACCGAAGCTGCAAGGAGCGAAATCAGAATAAACCCGATAATAAAGGCTTTTTTTAAAGTGGATTGCCGCTCGGTTTCTTTTTCCAGAATGGTGATTTGTTGCGACTTTTTATCGGTTTCGTATTTCGTTTGCAGTTCATTTATTTGTTTCGCGGTTTCAGCATTATAAATGCTGTCTTTCCATTTATTTGACAGCAAATTATATTCATAGGCGCTTTTGTAATCATGGCTTGCCAGTGATACATCGGACAAGGATTGGTAGATATCTTGCAATAAATCTTTGGATTGCAATTCTTGCGATAAATGCAGGGCCTCCGTTAAATATTTATTGGCCAAAGGGTAATTTCTTAATTCAAAATAGGTTTTCCCAACGTAATTTAATCCAAAAGCGAGAGATCTGTCGTTGGATAATTTCCTTCTTATTTCTAATGATTTTAGTTGATAATTCAGCGCCTTTTGTGGCTGTTTTTGATGATTGAATAGCTCACCAATGTTCCCAAGAATGATCGCTTCTTCATATTTGAAATCAAGAACCTGAATTTCTTTTAAAGCTTGTTCATAGAGATATTCAGCGCTGTCGTATTCTTGTATTTCTGAGTACACATTTGCCAGGTTTTGTAAACCCATAGCATAATTCTTGGATTGGCCCGTCGTTAAGTAAAGTTCATTTGCTTTGGAATAATGATTGATGGCGTCTCTGTGATTGCCCATTTGCCTGTCAATTCCGCTTATGCTATTCCAGGCCATAGCCAGGCCTTCCAGGTCATCCGTCTCCTCACAGATTTTTACAGCATCGTAATAATAATTCAGGCTTTTATCAAATTCACCGAGGTATTTGTATGACTTGCCGAGGGCTATCAACGCATTGACCATTTGATATTTGGCGTTTTGGTTTTCGTAATATTGAAGATACTTTTCAAGGTATTCAATGGCATTGCTGTAGTTTCCTTCAAATATTTCAATTTCTCCATGCCGGTAGTAGGAGTCGATCAGGCCTTTTTCAAAATTTATTTCTTTTGCCAAGAAGGACATGCTATCAGCATATTTTCGGGCAATGTCATTTTGGTCACGCATGTAAAAATATGCCCGGGATACACGTCCGTAAACAAAGACTTTAACCGAGTCGTCGGGCAATACCTTCAGGTGATTTAGCAGACTGTCCAGCTTTTCCTGGTCTGAAGAATTGGCATGACCAAAAGAATTACCCAATGCGATGATTAATATGATTGTGATAAGTCGATTCACTGTATTCAATTAATCTTTTCGACGATATATATTAGATGAGAATGAGTTGAATTTTGCAAATAACAATAAAACACAAAGTATGATGCATACTGTATCAGGTGTTTTCACGCAGTATAAAATTAATTTTTCTTAATGATATAAGTATTAAAAAGCAACCCAAATTTTACGGAAAATTGCAAAATGTGAGGGTGATTTTTACTTTTATCGATTAGGCTTGTTTAAAATAAATAGAGTGGATTCGGGTTAGATGAGAGTTGAATTTTTGAAATGGGATGAAATGGAAAAATCGCTTTCTTCTTGCTTGAAGTTTTTAATAAAAATGAAGGTTGACTTTATTTATTGGATTTGAATAATATAAGAAAGCACAGATAACAATATTCCTTATCTGCGCTTCTTTTATCGAACTATGTGAAGAATGGATATTATTAACTTACCCTGACGGCCCTTTTAATAACCTTGGCGCTACTTGTCTCTTCTTCCAGTTTGTTGGGGTTGTATTCGCCCTCAATTGACAGGTCATAGCTACAGGTATTTGTGACCAATCCGGTTTGGACCAAATGAATGGTCAGGAATTTATCTTCCATGTTTGCCAGGACAAATCGAATTTCATCCCCTTTGCTGTCTTTGCCCTTATCAATGCTTTTTCTTTTTTCATTGTATATCGAGCCATTAGAATATTTGGCACAAACTGCTACATCAGCGCCGGCTTTCCCATCTGTTTTTTTAATAGTGATGATCAGTTTATCAAAAGTGGATGGAAGGACACAAAAGGTCCTTTCTGTCACCAATTTGCCCGTAACCTTTTTGGTCGGAACGATTTGATACCGCGGGCCAATCTTTCCCTTGCCCTGGCCAACAACAACGCCGTATGATTTTAAGGCTTTTGTCTGAAGGTCAATGGCCTGGTCTATCAGGTCGTTCAGGACATTGGTAGGAATAGGAATGTTCAAAAAGTTTGGTACAAGTACCTTGGCTGCGTTTTTGCGAAATTCCTGGTATTCGTCCAGATAATCTCCTGCTACTTCTATTACCTTAGAAGTTAAGCTTTGACAACTCGCTTTCATGTTTGTTTGGTTTTAGTGAATAATAATTTTTACAGCTCAAATGTAGCCCTGGTTTGGTTTCGTCGCTATCTGGAATCAATATCCGGTGGCAATGAATCTACATCTGGCGTTATTCACTTTGTAGCTGTTTGTTGAATGGCTTTAAATAATTTGCAAGTTTTGTGGAATGGATTCAGAGTAGGGGAGAATAAATTGGTTAATATGTTAGAAGTTCTGTTTTGTCAACTTAAGCTGATTTACACTTAACCTTAATTTTCGTTAAATTTAAAAATCAATTTTAAAGTTAAAATGAATCTGATTACCGATATCAATCAACTCGATACCGATAAAGTTTATTCCTACGCCGACTATCTTTTGTGGAGGTTTAGTGAGCGAGTAGAGCTGATCAAGGGAAAAATTTTCCGGATGTCACCTTCGCCCTCGGAAGTACATCAAAGGATTTCTTTCAATATTTTGAAACAACTTGCAGACTATTTGAACAACAATCCATGTAGTGTTTATCATGCACCTTTTGATGTTAGGTTTCCAAATAAACAAAAGGAAGGCGATAAAGAGATTTACACGGTCGTTCAACCGGATATTGTCATTATTTGTGATCATAATAAAATTGATGAAAAAGGCTGTGTTGGGGCTCCCGATGTTGTATTTGAAATTTTATCTAAATCGAGTTCAAATAGGGATCTTCATGAGAAATATGAGCTGTATGAATCGTCTGGTGTTTTAGAATATTGGATAGTAAGCCCTGTAGCAAATACCATTCAAATTAATGTACTTGATGACGAGGGTAAATATATGCCGGGTAAGTTGCTAACCAGCGGTGATACGGCAAAAAGTCGGGTGATTAATGGATTGGTAATCAATATCGACAACATATTCCCAAATATTGTAGAAGAGCCCATGGAACCATATGGGCCTAATGTAAGGAGGCTTTGAGGGTTTTTTTAATCAAAATTTTTAAATTGATAACTACCCAAAAGCCATTTATTATTTATCAGGTTTGGCTAAATTTGATCATTAAAATGTAAAAAATGAAGTTGATCACCGATATCAATCAGCTCGATACCAACAAAATTTATTCCTACGCCGATTACTTGCTGTGGCGGTTTAGTGAAAGGGTAGAGCTGATCAAAGGAAAAATTTTCAGGATGTCGCCTGCGCCAACCTCGCAACATCAGCAAATAGTTTCAACCCTCAATTTTTATTTTTACAAATTTGTAATGGGGACAGGTTGCAAAGTGTTTCCTGCTCCGTTTGATGTCCGTTTTTCACGGTTTTCTTCTGAAAGCGAAAAGGATGTTGTTAGTGTAGTTCAGCCCGATATAACAGTAGTTTGCGACCAGGGAAAGCTTGACGAGAAAGGGTGCAATGGAGCGCCGGATTTGATTGTGGAAGTGGTGTCTAAAAGTTCTGTTTCAAAAGATCTACATGAAAAATTTGAATTGTACGAATCGGCTGGTGTCAGGGAATATTGGGTTGTCCAACCTAACGATAACACCCTCACCATTTTCACGCTTGGTGAAAATGGATCATACCTTTCCTCCAAACCCCTGACAAAAGGGGATATTGCACGAAGCAGTTATCTGAAAGGATTTGAAATCGACCTAAATGAACTTTTCCAGGACATGGTAAGCGAACCAGCAGAGCCTTATGGGCCAAATGTAAGGAGGCTTTGAGGGATTGATCTATTACAGATCAGTGTGGCCTCAAGATTCAGTTTTTTGAAAAAGTATATCTATTAACAATACCTATTTGGAAATTAGCATACCTGAAAAATCACATCAAGTACAAACCTTATTAACTACTTATCATTATATTCAGAAATGAATTTTACCATTAGATATTAATATGCTATCAAATAGCTTTCTAGCAACTAATAAATGTTTGTTAGTGTTAAGGGACGTTGAGTAATGGTCAAAATAATAGTAGCTTGGTATCTAAACAAACACGTTAGTCATTAACTGAACAAATTTGGGCTTCACAAAAAAAATATCGGCAAATGCAGTTCTGGCTTTAAAAGACGCCTTGGTCGCTATCTATTATCGCAAGAAAGACCTCCGACAATTCATAGAACTAACTATAGACAACACTGCAATTATTGCTACCATTGATTGGACTGAGAATATAAAGTATGAAAGTGTCTCTCAGTTAATTGATAGGATGATTAAACGACAAGACATGTTTCAAACTGACTTATTGAAGTTGATTCAGGAAGTGGGTAATATGAACGATTTTTCCCATTTAGAATACTGGGAAAAACAAAACAAAGGACTGATTGAAAAAGCGAAAACTGCTGTAGACAAATTGAGACAACAAGCCAAGGGGCATTTTGATATTATAGAAGAACTAAAGAAGGCTGAAGAAAGAAGAGAGCAGAATAAGCAGAAGTTAAATAACAGTATTTCTTATCAACAAAAACTTGACGAGTTAAAGCTTGAATTTTATTCAATTTCTTCAAATTCGAATTCTCAACAAAAAGGATTTCAATTTGAGAAGTTTCTAAACAAACTCTTTAATTTCTTCGACTTAGACCCTAAATCTGCCTTTAAAGTAACTGGAGAGCAAATTGATGGAGCTTTCACTTTTGATAATGCAGACTATCTTTTAGAGGCCAAATGGCAAGAACAAGCAGTCAATGCTGCTGACCTTTACAAATTCGGAGGAAAAATTCAGGGTAAGCTTAAGAACACCTTGGGTTTATTCATTTCTCTAGGGCCATTTTCAGCAGAATGTACAGATACCGGAAGCCCATTAACAAAGTCAATGATTCTAATGGACGGCATGGATTTAATGCAAGTTCTTGAAGGACGAATAAGACTTAATGATCTCATTTTAATTAAACGTAGACATGCCTCGCAGACAGGGGACATCTACTATAGAATGCATTAAATTTAAATAAATGACTAATAGTCGTAATCGAGTATTTATCTCATATAATCACAATGATAGTTCTGTTGCACACAGAATTTCCGATGCATTACAAAATGAGAACATTGATGTTGTTTTTGACTACAAAGACATAAGCGTTGGAGAGAATGTATTTGACCAAATCAGGTATATGTATGAGTCCAGCGAAACAGTGATGGTTTTACTTTCTCAATCACTATTTGGTTCTGATTATTTCCGTTTTGAATTTCCAAAATACTTTTTTGATGAAGCCCGAAAAAGAAAGGTTAACATCATTCCTGTATTAGTAGAAAAGTGCCAAATCCCAAGTGACTTTCTTGAATATGAAGTTATAAACCTAACTAACGACTTTAATAAAGGCTTACAGAAAATTATTCAAAAGCTTAAAATTATTCCTGAATTATCCTTTGATTACTTTTCACCTAGAGATTTTGAAGAATTGTCATATGACATATTGAGAGCATATGGCTTTAAAAATATTCAAAGGGAACAAAGAGTTAATGATTTTGGTATTGATTTTATTGCTGAATCCTACTACAAGGATGTATTCGGCTTCCCATCCAAAGAGATATGGATGATAGAGACCAAGTTTTATCGAGAGGAAAGGTTTAGTATCAGTGTCCTGCATCAAATTGTTGAATCTTTCAAATATATAAATCGGATAGATGCTAAAATCCTTCTTATTACGAATAGTGTTTTGACTTCTGTAGCTGATGAATTTATAGAAGATATTCAGAGAAGCCGAAATATAGAAATTAAAGTTTTGGATGGAACAAAGCTCAAAAAAGTAGTTTCAAAACGTAAGAGACTCCTGAATAAATATTTCTTGAAATGAGTCAGGTAAACGATTTCATACAAAGATTGGATGCCTGTCCGTTAGGTAATGCAGGGTGGTCTCAATTTGAGAATATTTGCACAGAAATATTAACCTACTTATTTGTTCCACCTTTGAACCCTGCTACAAGACATGCAAGAACGTTCTCTGGGGTAAACAGAAGAGATGCAATAATACCTAATCGGAATATTACTCCAACCAATAGTTTTAATTCAAAAAATTGGCATCATCTATTTTTAGAGCTAGATGCGAGAATGATCCTTTTTGAATTTAAAAATTATGATGTCACAGAAATCGGACATGAAGAAGTAAATCAAACTCGAAACTACATGACGGCAGCAATGGGGAGGCTTTCTGTAATGATCTGTAGCAGGACTCCAAATGAAGCGGCACATCGTCAAAGAAACACAGTTTTTAATCAAGACAATAAAGTTATTCTATTCATGACTAAAGACCAATTGAAAGAAATGCTGCTAATTAAAGATAGAAATGAAGACCCTTCTGATTTACTTATGGATTTATTAGAACGGTTTTACATACAACATGAATAAACCCAAATTCCGCATTGGAGCGGAATTTGCCCTTTGGGCTGACGAAAGCGGAGCTTTGTCAGGGTTAACCTTGACAAAAACGCAGTTTTTCGTCAACCGATAGTGCAGATTAAGCTTTAGCTTAATCTGGGATAAAACGAAATGCCAACAAACGTTAAAAATGAATATGCGAACGAAGACATTTGAAAGTCTTCTTCCAGAAATAAACTCCAGCGCTAATAGCAACTGGGGGCATACTCATCTTAGCTGTCCGTTTCCACAAAAAATAATTTCGACAAACCTTACCTCTCATATACCCTCATATTACTGGTGAAATCTTCGACATTTTCGGGTAATTCTCCCGGGAAGTACTCAAAATTTAAAAAATTGTCTTCCGTAAGCTCTATTAATATTATACCCTCGGAGGGTGGGGTGTCTGTCGTGGCAAATTTATACCAGGTCGCTACATTTAATTTTACTTTCCCGGATTCAGGAGTGATTTCCTCAGGGTAGGGTTGATTACCTATGATCCACCAAATATTGCTTTCGCCTCTTTCTTTTTGAGGACTGGCATCTGCTATGGTAATTCTATCTGCATATCGCTCGTGGTAAGCAATGATGAGCTGATTTTCCCAGGTGGTTCCTCCAGTTGTTCCTTCCAGAAACCAATTGCCTGAAATGGTACCATCCAGGTCATAATTTATTTTCCCACCCAGCGGTTCAACAGTTCTGGGATTAATTTCCCAAACTTTTTCCCTTAAATTTTCAGGAAGAAAATCAGTAAATGGGATGGCAGAGCGATAGTCAATGCTATATCGATCGGGATTAGCAAAATAATGTTCCTTTTTTACATCATATAAACCAACATCAAATCCGGGATGTGTGCCGATATTAGCCAACACCTGGCCTTCCCTGATAGGGATTCTTACATCATTTTCGGTAGTTCCGATCTCCAGGTTGCCGGCCTGTTCCAATATTTCCGGTGCCAATTTAGATAAGTGGCCAAAATGCATTTCCGCAGTTTGAGAAATATAAATATGAAGAGTATAATCATCATAAGGTTTCCCTACTAGTGAGTCAGGTGCGAAAGGCGCCTCATAGTGCCTGGCTTCATAACGAATGTTGTAAATAATGCCATCTGACATGGCGTAAACAGGTATGTCGGGGGTAGGTGAGTAATAATCTTTTACTCCAAAACCTCCATGGGCTTTCGGTATGACATTTATTTGTCCAATTGCCCCAAACTCCAACATACGGGAAAGGTCAGTTGGCAGGTGTGTGAAAGCTACATCCTCAGGAAGGTTTAACCCACTTCTTGGGTCGTCGTTTCCTTCTTCCTGACACCCAGTCAAAAAAAGTATAAAAGAGAGACTGAAGACAAATAACTTCATACTTATAAGTTAAGAACAATTTCTTAAATATAAATAGCGTGACTTTCAGTTAATCACATGTAATTATTTGTCTGTAAGCACTGGCTTATTCAAATGAATAAGTAGACGGAAGAATATAAAATGGAAAAAATTAAATTAACATTAGCCTGTTTGGCATCTCATTAAGCACACCCTGGTTGGTGTCTCACCAACCAACCCCCACCAACCACATTTCACTTCTCATCCCCAACCAAATTCACATCCATAGTCGTCCCTTTTCTTTCCAACACCGCATCCCAATCTTTCCAAACTGGTTCATAGCCTTGCCTTCGAATAAGCTCAGCTATTTCTGCCGGGGTTCGCTCATCTGAGATCTCGAATTGTTCCAGCGATTCTTTTTCGACGGCATAGCCGCCGGGATTGGTTTTGGAGCCGGCGCTCATGGATGTGATTCCCAGTTTCATCACATTGTCCCTGAATTTTTCCGATTCCCGGGTAGAAAGCGAAAGCTCTACCTCCTCATTCAAAAGGCGGTAGGCGCATATTAACTGGACGAGTTCCGGATCGGTCATTTCCACTTTCGGATCCAGTCCTCCCGAGAAAGGCCTTAACCTTGGAAAGGAGATGGAATATTTTGTTTTCCAGTATTTCCGTTCAAGGTACTGCAGATGCAGTGCGACAAAAAAACTTTCAGTGCGCCAGTCTTCCAGTCCGATCAATGCGCCGAGGCCCATTTTGTGGATTCCCGCTTCTCCAAGCCGATCTGGTGTGTCCAACCGATAGTAAAAGTTCGACTTTTTCCCTTTCGGGTGATGCAGTTTGTAGTCTTCCTGATGATACGTTTCCTGGTACACCAACACGGCATGGACACCCAAATCCGAAAGCTCTGCATAATCTTCCTCATCCAATGGTTGTACTTCGATGCTGACATTGGCAAAATGCGGCCGGATGATATTCATGGCATTCCGGAAGTAATCCATGCCTACAGTTTGATTGGCCTCGCCAGTCACCAGCAGGACATGCTCAAAACCCATTTTTTTGAGCGCCTCGACTTCCTTCAATATTTCGACATTGGAAAGCGTTTTTCGCCTGATTTTATTATTGTAACTAAACCCACAATAGGTACAAATATTCTGACATTCATTTGAAAGATAGAGCGGGGCATATAGCTGCATGGTATTGCCGAAACGCTTCAAGGTAATTTCCCTACTTTGGTGAGCCATTTCTTCCAGGTAGGGTTTGGCAGCAGGGGAAATCAGCGCTTTGAAATCTTCGATCGAGCGCTCCTCACTTGCCAATGCTCGTTCCACATCCTGTTGTGTTTTGTTGTAAATGGATGATTTGACATCATCCCAATGGTATTGATCAAATATTTCTTTAAAACTACTCATGTAAAAATGCTGTTAACGGACTGCTGGCAGAGGCCAATTTGCCTGGTTTTGCCAGCTTTGCTTCATACGCCATCCTTCCGGCTTCCACAGCCATTTTGAAGGCTATTCCCATCTCAACAGGGCTGTCGCTGACAGCAATGGCTGTATTGACCAAAACGGCATCAGCGCCAATTTCCATGGCTTTGGCTGCGTCTGATGGCGCTCCAATTCCTGCATCAACCACAACAGGCACATTGCTTTGTTCGATGATGATTTCAAGGAAATCAATGGTTTTCAGGCCTTTGTTGCTTCCGATAGGAGAGCCCAACGGCATGACTGCTGCCGAACCAACTTCTTCTAATCTTTTGCACAAAACGGGATCGGCGTGGATGTATGGCAGTACGACAAACCCCATTTTCGTCAATTCCCGTGTCGCTTCGAGGGTTTCGACCGGGTCGGGCATTAAATACTTGGGATCAGGGTGGATTTCCAGTTTGATCCAGTTGGTTTCCAACGCCTCTCTCGCCAATTGTGCGGCAAAAATTGCTTCCCTGGCATTTCTCACGCCGGAAGTATTGGGAAGTAAATGTATGTTATTTGATTTAAGTGTTTCAAGCAGATCATCTTCCCGTTTATCCAGGTTGACCCGTTTAAGGGCAACTGTTACCAGTTCCGACCCCGAAGCTTTTATCGCTTCACCCATCAAAGGTGATGAGCTGAATTTACCCGTCCCGGTAAATAATCTGCTGCTGAAAGTTTTATCAGCTATGTGCAATTTCTCCATAATAACTTAGCTGTTTATGTACGTGGTTTATTGTTTGTTTCTTTTGCTCGGAATGATTGATAAGTGAAGCGACTGCTATTCCATGTACTCCCACCCTCATCAATTCTTCAACATCTTCAACCTGAATTCCTCCGATAGCAATAATCGGAGTCTCAATCCCTTTTTCAATCAACTGGCGGATGATGTCTTTGTATCCGCTAAAGCCAAGAATTGGACTCAAATTCGCTTTAGTATCGGTAAATCGCAAAGGTCCCAGGCCAATGTAATCGACACCCTGGGCATGTAGCGAAATAATATCTTCCAGGGTATTGGCAGTTCCCCCAATAATTACTTCATCGCCAAGGATTTTCCTTGCCACTTCCGGCCTCATGTCAGATTTACCCAAATGAACCCCGTCAGCCTGGATAAATTTGGCCAATTCGACATGGTCATTCATGATAAATTTAGCTCCATAAACTTTGCAGATAGCTAAGACCCTTTCGGCTTCAGACAACATTTGTTTTTCATTGGAATCCTTTATTCTAAGCTGGACCCATTTTACGCCCGCCTGACATGCTTCGCGAGCCATATCAGCATGGCTTTTGCCATTCAAACTTTGTGTGATATAATGTAATTTTTCAATTTTCATGCGATTAGTGGATTATTATGCTGACCTAATAATGTCTCATTGCTGATCAGGAAATCAAGTGTGTATTCCTTTGCATCACGGCAAGATGTTTCAACATCTTTTCCCAAAACCAGCCCGGCAGCGATAGCGCTTGACAAAACGCATCCGCTGCCATGTTTTTCAATACCATAAATTTTCCCCTGCTTGTATTCCCGAAGGACTTTGCCATCTTTTATTAATAAGTCATTTGCGTTTTCAGAATGATGTCCTCCCTTCAGGAAAACAAAGCAGGAGTTGCTGATTTTCAATGCATTCGTCAACGCATCTTCACTTCCGATCGCTTCCATTTCAGGATAATTGGGTGTAATCAGATAAATTTTATTCAAAACATTCACCAATGCCTGCAAGTCCATTTCGGAATGAAATTCATACCCGGCAGATGCTTTTAAGATCGGATCCCAAATGATCTTTACTTCAGGCCATCGCTTTTTTAATAAGTCAATGATCTTCAACAGAACCTCCAGATTTTCTATCAATCCGATTTTTATAACATCGATATCGTATTTAAATAATGGTTTGAGCTGATTGAAAATATTTTCAGGAGCTATCCATTCCAGTCCATTAAATTCAGCATCATTTTGAAATGTAATAGACGTTACAACACCAAAACCCATTAATTGATGATGTTCAAATACCTTGATATCAGCAAGGACTCCCGCACCCCCTGATGGGTCGTGTCCGGCAATGCTTAAGATATATTTCAGTTTTTTTGGCATCTTAATCAAACTTCTTGCTTCAATTGATCTACTCCGTTCTTAATACTCCTGAATTCCTTCAATCTTTCTTCCAAAGAATCTTTCTGCCAGATCGATCCCATGATTGCAACTCCATCAAAACCCATTTCAGCGCACTGTTGTACATGGGAAGAATCGATCCCTCCAAGGGCAAAGATTTCAAACTCTCGTTCTTTGGTCAGATAGTTATTCAATTCATCTGCATCAAAAGAACTCTTATAACCAGGCTTGGAAATGCTTTCAAACACTGGACTCAGGAAATAATAGTCGTATTTGTTTTGATAACTCTCAATTTCCTCAATGCTATGAGTCGACCGGCTTTTTCTTCCTTTCCAACTTGTAGGAATTTCATCCGGCTTTTGATTCGATTTTTGATGAATACCGCCAACTTTCAATTCCAATGCTATTGATGCATTTCCATGAATAGCCATTTGATTTCTAAAACTTTGAGGCAATGAAAGAACATATTTCAATAGCTTCTCATCACTCCATTCTGGTTTCCGAATGTGGAGAAGGTCTGATCCTTCTTCAAAAAGTCTGTCGATTGTTTCCAATTCCAGCTTGACTTCTTCCGGTGATGTGATGAGAATAATCTTCATTTATTGTTTGATATAAATTTCACCGCCCGATTCGGCAAATTCTTTCGACTTTTCTTCCATGCCTTTTTCAATGGCTTCATCGTCCATCAGGTTATTCTCATCGGCATATTTTCGAACATCCTGTGTGATTTTCATCGAACAGAAATTGGGCCCACACATCGAACAGAAATGAGCCACTTTAGCACCCTCGGCCGGAAGTGTTTCGTCATGGAATTCCCTTGCAGTATCCGGATCTAGCGAAAGGTTGAATTGATCTTCCCATCGGAATTCAAACCGGGCTTTGCTCAGCACATTGTCGCGATGCTGTGCGCCGGGGTGCCCTTTCGCCAGATCAGCAGCGTGAGCCGACAATTTATAAGTTATTACACCATCTTTCACATCCTTTTTGTTGGGAAGTCCAAGGTGTTCTTTTGGCGTTACATAACAAAGCATGGCTGTTCCATACCATCCGATCATGGCTGCCCCAATAGCCGAAGTAATATGATCATATCCCGGGGCGATATCTGTTGTCAAGGGTCCCAAAGTATAAAATGGAGCTTCCTGGCAAATTTCCAGTTGCTTTTCCATGTTTTCCTTGATCATATGCATGGGAACATGGCCCGGACCTTCGATCATGACCTGTACATCATGTTTCCAGGCAATTTTTGTTAGCTCACCGAGAGTCTCCAATTCTGCAAACTGGGCTCTGTCATTTGCATCTGCAATCGAACCAGGACGCAATCCATCACCTAATGAAAATGCTACATCATATTCCTTCATGATTTCGCAAATTTCCTCAAAATGGGTGTAGAGAAAATTTTCTTTGTGATGGGCCAGACACCACTTGGCAAGTATAGATCCGCCTCGTGATACAATCCCAGTAACTCTTTTGGCTGTCAGGGGAATATACCTCAATAGTACTCCAGCATGGATCGTGAAATAATCGACTCCCTGCTCCGCTTGTTCGATCAACGTATCTCTGTAAATTTCCCACGTCAGGTCTTCTGCTTTTCCATTCACCTTTTCAAGCGCCTGGTAAATGGGAACCGTGCCAATTGGGACGGGAGAGTTTCGAAGGATCCATTCCCTGGTTTCGTGAATGTTTTTTCCAGTGGATAGGTCCATGATGGTATCTGCGCCCCAGCGACAGGCCCAGACCGCTTTTTCCACTTCTTCTTCGATGCTTGAGGATACCGCCGAATTTCCAATGTTAGCATTAATTTTTACCAGGAAATTGCGGCCAATGATCATGGGTTCGCTTTCCGGATGATTGATGTTGGAGGGAATGATGGCTCGTCCTGTTGCAACCTCATCTCTCACAAATTCAGGTGTGATCTTCCCTTTTGGCGTATTGGCGCCAAAACTTTCCCCAGGATGTTGCTGCATCTGATTGTTCCATTCTTCGATTTTTTGATTTTCCCGAATGGCAATGTATTCCATTTCCGGGGTGATAATACCCCTTTTAGCATAGTGCATTTGGGTAACATTTTTACCCGGCTTGGCACGAAGAGGTTTTTTCAGGTATTCAAATCTCAGTGAGTCAAGAGAGGAGTCATTCAGTCTTTGCTGGCCATACGCAGAGGAGATAGAATTAAGTTCTTCCACATCCTCCCGATCGAGTATCCATTGTTCCCGTATTTTTGGCAAGCCCATCTTTACATCAATTTCCTGATTGGGATCCGTGTAGGGTCCACTGGTGTCGTAAACCGTAAGGGGAGCATTTTTTTCAACGGGTGCATCAGGATTGAATTTCTGAACCGTATCGTTAAGGGAAATTTCCCTCATAGCAACACGGATATCATGAATTCTCCCTTCAACATAAATTTTTTTTGAGTTCGGAAAAGGATCTCTGGTTATGACGTTTTGACTGGGTATTTTTTCTTCTCTTGCCATTTTATATTTGATGATTTAGTGATCTGTCGATTTAATGATTTCAATTACCGAATACCAATTACTTTACTTACTTGGTATTTCGGTTTTTAATTTGCCCTACCCTCCTTGAGTTGCCGTAATGACCAATATTTTGTCATTGTCCCTCAGATTGTAAGACGACCATTCTTTTTTTGGTATGATCATTTCGTTTACTGCCACAGCCACTCCTTTTGTGGCTTTTATATCGTATTGATTAAAAAGCTCCTCCAGTGAAATTTGTTTGTCAATGGACACTTCTTTTTCATTAAGACTAATGTTCATAGAATTTTGAATCAATATTTGATCGGAATTAATCCGATTGAAACACAATTAACCTGATTAATAATAAGAAGTGTATAGCGAACTGAGTAGGATACTTTTCCCTTCGCCAGCATTACCAGGATCAGGTCTTGAGGGTATAATCTCAGTCCGAATGGACACCCCTAAAGTTTTATCAAATGTACAATTATAAACGAGAGATTTAAAGAAAGTTTTAGGAAAGTTTAAAAATGTCTTTCTTGTATTGATAATTTAGTTCTCTTTCCACTTTTTGCCCATTCACTACTTTGAAATCACTTCTTTTGTCCAAACTAAAGTCAGGAGGTGTAAGTCCTAATTGGGTGGCTGCATGGGTATAAAACTCCATTTTTGTTGGATGATTCGGATAGCAGCCATTATATATTTTTCCCCATTTCTCATTTTTAACAATGGAAATAATGATTCCAATACAATCGTCCAGGTGGATCAGGTTTACTGGATTTAAAGCTCCCGAAAGTCCAGTTTTGCCAGCAAGAAAACGTCCGGGATGCCTGTCAGGGCCTGCCAAACCTGCAAACCGGAGAATGGTC
Organism: uncultured Cytophagales bacterium; assembly: GCA_913057175.1. Classification (GTDB taxonomy): domain Bacteria; phylum Bacteroidota; class Bacteroidia; order Cytophagales; family Cyclobacteriaceae; genus CAJXNP01. The sequence continues at coordinate 22,824 of CAJXNP010000021.1, read as the reverse complement.
GTTTTAAATTTATCGCAATTTTGTAACATTGACTCTGCTTTTAATATCGCCATACCTGAGTCTTTTTCAGGTTCAGGTATTGTTGTTTCGTCAACCGTTCCATTGATGTTTTGGTAAACGGAAGTTGAACTTATGAACAAGACTTTTTTTATCGATGATTTTTCTATGTGGGGGAGGAGCAAGCCGATAAGTTTTGGGTAAAAGTCAAGGATGTCAGGTCTTCTAACCGGTGGGATATTGAAAATCAATAAATCGCTTTCCAAAAAGAGTTCGATTTTACCTTTGATAGATTGGTCCGTAATATTGATCAGGTATGATTGAATACCAACTTTAGAAAGGGAAATTAAGTTATCTTCTCTCGTTGTAGAGCCGTTGATTTGATATCCTGATTTAATTAATTCTACAGCGAGGGGTTGCCCCAGCCATCCACAACCCAAAACACTGATTTTTTTTAGATTCATTTGTTAAAACCGATTTGATACAAATTGATTTAAAATCATCTTTTCTTTACAAATTCGCAAAGAAGTAAGGTATATATTTAAAAACTAGCTGAATTTCACTGATTTGTAGTGATTTAACAGTATTTTAGCGGAAGCTTGTGATTACTTTTTTGAACTAACTTGGATTCTTAACATGCATAATCCACTTTTTGAGCAGTTTTATAAAAACCTTATTCTCGGCGAACATGCTTTTGTCAAATCCACAAGTGTGTACAAACGATCCATTTTGACGGGATTGTTGAGTATGCTTGTCATTTTCATCTGTTTTGTTTATTTAATATTTGATCTATATGCCGGAATCAAGACTTCGGCTCCCTTCTATTTTTTATTGATTGGGTTTGCAGCGACAGCTTTTTTTCTAAACAGGATGAAGTATTATTCCCTTGCCAAAGTGACTCTGCTGTATTCCACACTTGCCATGCTTTTTGTTTTTGGATCTTCAGAGCCCATGGAATCGGGAAAGTTCCTCAGTTTTTTTCCGCTTTTGTTGGCAGCATTTGCTTTGTATGGTTATAAGCATAGGCTATACGCGATGATCTTCTCTATCATTGCGGTCGGACTGTTTTTCCTCATGTTCAATTCTGATTATTCCATCATACCGGTTCAGGAAGTGGACGAAAATAGTCTAAAAATGAGCTTTCTGCTTCATTTTTGTGTTTCCACATTAGCCACATTCCTGATCATTCTGTTTTTTATTCGCCTGAATCATACCACAGAAGCTTATCTGAAAAGCAACGAACAATATCTGAATAGAATATTGGAGGAGTTAGAAGCGAGTAAGCAAAGGTTTGAACTTGCTTTTAAAGGGTCGAATGCCGGGTTATACGATTGGGATATTAAAAAGAACAACATTTACCATTCACCCATGTGGAAAAATATGCTTGATTATGAGGACCACGAATTAGAAGATTTTCAGATTGAACAATTCATTGATTTTGCACATCCTGAAGATCGCGGTCGGATCAAGCAAAAAATTGATGATTTGCTGGCTAAGAAATCCAAATATGTTGAGGAGGTCCGCCTGAGAACCAAAAACGATCAGTATAAGTGGTTTATGGATTCCGGAATGGCACTTTGGAATGAAGAAGGAGAGCCTGTCAGGATGGTTGGGTCAATTATTGACATCACTGAAATGAAGGAAGCTGAAGAGCGGATAACCCTTCAAAATAAGATGCTTGAAAAGACAAATGCCGAGCTCGATCAATTTGTTTATAGCACCAGTCACGATTTACGTGCGCCGCTCATGTCCATTTTAGGACTGATCGATCTCGCGAAAAATGCCAGGAAAAAGGTTGACTTGCATGGATTTTTGGACCTGATGGCCAATCGTGTGAACAGACTGGATGAATTTATCGGTGAGATCATTGATTTTTCCCGGAACTCCAGATTGGAAGTCTTGCATGAAGAGATCAACCTGGAAGAGCTCGTAAAAGAAATTATCAACGATCTTCAGTTCATTGAAAATTATCATAAAATAGATGTACAAATTGACCTCAACGAAGACCTGGTTTTGATATCAGACAAGAAAAGGGTGCAAACCATTTTGAGAAACCTCATCTCTAATGCCTTCAAATACCATAATTTACTGAAAAATGACCCATATATAAATATTAGTTCAGAAAAGAATAATAATAGGGTCATGATTAAGGTAAGTGACAATGGTGATGGCATCAACGAAGAGAAAAAAGAACGAATATTTGACATGTTCTACCGTGGGTCTGATAAATCCAAAGGTTCGGGACTTGGGCTGTACATTGCCAAGGAAATGACCGAAAAACTCGATGGTAAATTACATCTGAAAACTGAGTACGGAAAAGGATCGGATTTCATCATTGAGCTACCAATCGAAGTGAAAGAGAAGGTAATGGAGCATAGTGAAAAAGTTGTTTCCTGAGATACGCAATTCCTAAATTTCAGCTTTTGTATTTCCTCCTCATTTCCACTTTCAGTAGTTCCCGTGCAATGATTAGCTCAGCAAAGCTGGTTGACATTTGACCAGGGTTGGTGTTATTCAAAATTTCTTTTGCCTTTTCCTCTGGAATGTCAATTCGATACAATATTTGGATGAGCTTTTGAAAGTCATGATCCAGTAAATATTGAATTTCTTTTTCCAGCCATGTTTTTACTTCATTTATGTGTTTAAAATAAATAGACGATTTTTGTTCAATTTGCATGTCTTTTTTGCAAATGCTGACCAATGTCTCGATTTCTTCTTTTTTAGCAATAACTGAAACAAATTTATTTAGTAATTATGAATATCGGTTTTTCAATTCATCCATCAAAGATTAAATTGGTTCGTTAAATTTTCAAATGTCATACATACAAAAAACTAAGCTTACCCGCGGATTGCATTTGGTGGAAATTGAAGATGCAGATCTTCGATTGTGTTGCGGTTGTCCTCCGGATGCTGTCAAATTTCTAAAAAAGGCAGGTCATTTAGTCGAATCCGAATATGCTTCCTCTCCGAATGCGATACTTTTACCAGATAGCAAAGTTCAGAAAGGCAGGCTGACCAATTTTTCAGAGTTCCTGATCATGAACATGCTTTACAATAATGAAATGATCCAACATGTCGGGACGCAAAAACCCCTGCCAATTTTAATTGGTTTAAGAGAAATTATCGAGCAGCAGGCAAAATACATATGCAGAGGAAATTACGGACATTATAGTGTGGAAGAATTTCTTGAAAATGGATTTGATGAATCATTTGCAAGAAAAATGATGCATTACAAATTGCATTTTGCACAAAACAGGATCTACAATTTTGATGAGCTATGTCGGCTCATGCCTCTTGAACAAAAAGCGATTGAAATTAAAAATGGAGTGATGATCCATCGATTGTCTTTCGATAAATTCAAAATTGAATATAAAAAGGACAGTTGCATCATAGATTTTGCCAATGATAAGGATACAAATAAATTGCCTTTTTCACTGAATGATCACTTCTTTGAATACAATGATTTTAGTGTAATTCACTGTGGAGAAGGGAATGGTTGGGAGCCTGAAAATCCTTGTATGGGAAGCCTCTTAATGCACGAAGGTAAAATTTATGCCATAGATACCGGTCCCGGGTTTGCGGATATCATCAACCATTTGGGACTGGATATACAGGACCTGGAAGGTGTTTTTCTCACGCATGTTCACGATGATCACTATGCCGGTTTAGTCGATCTTACCAAGTCAACCAGGAAGATCAGGTTTTTCAGCTCAAAAATGGTTAGGGTGACAGCACAGAAAAAGTTTGCCAGCTTGCTTGGATTGGCTGAAGAATCCTTTCACTACTTTTTCGATGTTGTTGACCTGGAGTTGGGTGCCTGGAATAACCTTGATGGAATGGAAGTTAAGCCATGCTTTTCACCGCATCCTGTGGAAACAAATGCTTTTATTTTCAAAGTAATTGTTAATGGTGAGGATAAAATATATTCTCATTTGGCTGATACTATTTCCATTGGAGATATTGATTTGTTTCAGCGAGGACAGGATGGAAATGATATTTCTTCTATGGAATTAGAAGACATAAAGTCTAATTACCTGTTGCCTGCAGATATAAAAAAGGTAGATATTGGAGGAGGAGCTATTCATGGTGAGAAGGGCGATTATTTGAATGATCCTTCTGAAAAAATTATTTTTTCCCATACAAAATGTCCTTCTGTTAAAACAAGAAATAGTGAAACAACAGAATCATGCTTTGGAAAGCAGGATGTTCTTATTTCGGGTTATCATCATGAATACTTATTGAAAAGACTTTACGAAACTCTAGTAAATAATTTTCAGGATGTAGATGATAAAAGCGCCAGACGAATATTTGAAAAGGGCAAACTGTGTCGCCTGAGTAGAAATGAAATTATCAGGGTGGAAGATGACCAGGTTTATTTTTTATTGAATGGAAATGTTACAGAAACGAATGTAAGTTTTGATCAAAGAATTCTTTTCGATAAGGATCATATTTTGGGCTTAGATGAAATATTTGATCATTCCAAAGGAATTTATTCTGTGAACACATCATTTATTGATCTCCTGATTTGTGAGAAGAAATTTTTTAAGAAAATTGTTGCGAAATCAACAAAATGGTGTGATGCGATTGAGAGATCATCCCTGATAAATTCGCTGTCAAATTCCCGGATCTTTAATCATTTTTCAAGTTCTAATATTGTATTGTCCATTGGACATTTAGCTGAAAACCTGGAGGTGATGCAGGAGAGGGTTTTGCAGGAATCAGAACTCGATGATATCTATATATTTCAATCCGGAACAGCTCACTTGCTGGTTAATTCCCAAAAAGTGATCGAGTTAAAACCCGGCGATTTTTTTGGCGGGAATAATGTCATCAATTATCAGAGTGAAAGGGTCAGTATTTTTATACAACCGGGATCAAATTTGTTGAAAATTCCATTTGAATCCGTTCAAGACATTCCGTTGGTCTGGTGGATGATCTATGAAAATAATACACACCTGGATCATCTGTATAAAACAGGCAGGAACGCCGTTCAGGAGGAGATGATTGAAGCTCTCAATAAAAGCGAGCTATTTAGAGTATTGGATGCCGATTCACTGAAGAATGTATCTAATATGGTTCACAAAGTTTCTGCTTCCTCGGGGGATACGATTGTTAAGGAAGGCGAACCTAGTGACAGATTATTTCTGATCATCAATGGGATAGGGGTGGTGAAAAAAGGACTGGCCAATGAACCGGAAAAAATACTTGCTTATCTGATGCCGGGTAACACATTTGGCGAAGTAGGGATACTTGAACATAAGCCCCGCTCGGCGACCGTTGCCGCTTTAACTGATGTTGAGCTGATTGAGATACCCAGTAATTTATTTGAAAGTCTGTTAATGAAATTCCCAAAACTGGGTATAGAACTGGCGAGATTGCTAGGGTACTACCTCACTCAGACGAATAACCGGATTACCAGAGGGAACAAAGACAATCATCTAATAACCATCTTTAATTTTGGAAAGGTGAAAAGCGGAATGGCTTTCAGCGAGTCTTTGGCGAAAAGGATTTATGAGCAGACAGGACACCGTACTATTTTCATTCACTATAAAGGCAAAGCCAAAAAGACAAACCTAACTTCCACTTTTCAAATTGATCAGGTTTCGGATCATTATGATCGGTTAACAAATTGGACCGAAATGGATTTCCCGATTGATTCAAGGATTTCTATGATCTCCGATCGCCTGCTGAACAGTTACGACAACCTGGTTATTTACTTTGACGATCATCCAAAAGAAAACCTATCCATTGTATTTGAAAATCTGAATCAGGCTATCCTCATATCAGATATGAAAAACTATCAGGAATCCCTTGATTGGAGGGAAGAGATAAAGCGTCAGGTAGCGCATCGAAATATTGAATATTTTATGTTGAATGAACAAAATGCCAATAAGGGTGTCAGCGATGTTCGATATCGATATCCTGAACGATCTGTTTCTTCCGAGGAAATTGTCAGTTTTGACCTGTCTGTGAAACTGATAGCCGACAGGTTGGAGAGAAATAACAGGATTGGCATTTTTATTCCTACGACATACGATGTCGACAAAGAATTTGACACCACTGAAATGGTCAATGATGCGCTGAAGTTTTTAGGAAAAACATTTGGCGGTGCTACATCTGAAGAAGCTATTGGTGTTTGGAACAGCAAGGATATCGGGATTGTTGATGAAAAGGTCTTCATCGTTCATTCCTACACCACAGCAAAGGCATTGAGAGAAAACCTAAACCAGGTTGTGGAATTCGTCAAGGAAATGAAGGGCAAGCTCCGGCAGGAATCCATGGCGCTCGAGATCAATAAACGCCTGACATTGATATAACAAAAAAAGGCGGGAAACCCCGCCTCAAAATTTCTTGTCCTCCTTGTCCTCCGTAGCCTTGCGCGAAGGAGGATTTATTTCTTCCAACTTCAGTCTTCCGACTTCCGTCTTTTTCTATCTTCTTCTCCTAAATTCCGAACACTTTCCTTTGTAAAGGTCATTCTCTACAATTTTAAGGACAGCTTCCAGATGATCTACCGCTGAACCAATTACGGTTTCCTGGTTATTTCCTTTGTCTACTTTGGTGATGTCGCCATTTCTCATCCAGGTGTATTCATTGCTTCCTGTTGAAATGTAATATAATCCGTTCTGACCTCTGTTGATCTGAAACTCATCAATCTTTTGAGAGTATGAATTTCCATCAGGAACAGTTGTTTTGGTCATGTAATTACCAGTAGAAGCCGTAAACACTTCACATGCACATGGTCCCATGTTTAATTCTTCTTCAAGATTAACGACGTTGAAATTGATGATCTTCCATCCCTTGTCCATGTATCTTAAAACAAAAGTGGTAGCCTCTGTTCCTTTTCTCTGGAGGACATTTCCTTTTTTGTACTGATAATTGATATCGCAAATGACAACTGCTGATTTTCCTCTGAAATTTGTTTTCAAAATCTTAGCAATATCATATTGGATAGACACATCATTTTGATTTGCTACATGAGCAGTGTAACCTGCAAAATCTTCATATGTGCTTCGGATCAGACCAAAATTATCAGCTACACTCGAGTTAATAATGGTCGAAAATAAATTCTTAGACACGAGGTTTAAGATGGCTTCATTACTTTTTGCATTTGGCAATTTTTCATACAGTGAAGCAAATTCCTTAACGGTTTGTTCAGCTCCTTCTTTGGTAGGTTGGGCGAAAGCACTTAATGAATGAAGAAAAATGGTCGCAACAACCAATAGTCCAAATGTTCTTTTCAAAATATTCATTTTCCTTTAATTAAATCCTGTTTAAACATTCAAAATTTTAAATATCAAGGCAAAATATGCCTTTTCAATCATTAAATATAACCAGTTATTGAAATTTTTCTGAACGGGCCAAATTACTTTATGTAATATTTCAGGGACAATCAACATTTTTTTATTATTGCCCTTTCATGCAAATTTAAAATATGGATAAGATCGACTCATTAAATCAGGTAGCAGAATTTCACAGAACCTTTCATCATCCCATAGAAGCTAAGCCTATTATTCCTGCAGAGAAGAGGTGTAAATTGCGGGTTGAGTTGATCAGCGAAGAGCTAAAAGAGCTGGAACATGCTATTGCAGACAAGGATATTGTGGAAATTGCCGATGCTTTGTGTGATATCCAGTACGTTTTGAGTGGGGCAGTTCTGGAGTTTGGACTAGGAGAAAAATTCAGGGAATTGTTTGACGAGGTGCAACGATCCAATATGAGCAAGTCCTGTAAGACCGAGGAAGAAGCGCAAAAAACGGTTGAATATTACAAAAATGAGAAAAACACCGATTGCTATTATAAAGAGTCTGACGGGCACTTCCTTGTTTTCCGGAAATCGGACAACAAAACCCTGAAATCAATCAATTATTCTCCGGCTGATTTAAAGTCGATTATTGAGAGGTGATCTCCACTATGCATTTAGATAACAGGATCAATAGAACGCTGATAGCGCAGGTTTTTATGATTAAAGAGATTTATTTGTTCGAAAAAACTTTGCGCTTAAATTCCGGTTTCTTTCCGAAATTTAATAATAAACCGACTTCTACTTCTGTTGCTTTGAGATAATTGATCAATTGACATTCATGTTCTTCACAAAGCGATTCAATTGCTTTTAATTCGATTATTACAAAACCGCCGACTATTAGATCAGCAAAATAATCCCCAACCTCTTTATTTTCATAGTAAACTTTTATCCTTTTTTGTTTTTCAACAAACAAATCCATAACCAAAAGCTCAATACATAATGCGTTTTCATAAACCTTTTCTAAAAAACCGTAGCCCAGGGTATTGTACAATTTGTAGAATGCATTGATAATTTTTCCCGTTATGTCAGAATGCTTATAATTATCCGTGTTCATCATAAAAATCTGCGTTATAGGCGTTCCGCATTTTTGCCTGATAGAATGTTCACGTCTATATATACTGACATAAATCGTTTGAATTAACTTTTTATCCTGTTTAAATAGAATAATGGAATGATAAACATTATCACCAATGAAAAACGAACTATTGGGTACATGATTCTTGCTATGTCAACAAATATAAGTCTAAGTTGAAATGCATGATCATTGTTAGTTTCATATCCGTAAGGTTTTAAAAATTCAAAGTTTAAGCCTAAAACGAATAATTCAATCGAAGTATGAATACAATAAAAAATAATTGAAATAATTGTTGTTAAAAGAAGATGCTTGTTCCAAATTCTAAATAGACCATAATAGACAAGGGCAATTATCAAATAAAAAGCAAAATAAGCTTTACACGTATAGGTCAAAAAAGAGATAAAAAACAGGAAAGTAGCGATAAGCATGAGAATTGAAAAGGATAAAAGTCGATTCTTTGCCCTATTGATTTTATCTTCATAAATCATCTCAGTGATACTTCGATTCATAAAAAATTTTTAAACTATTGGGCTAAAAAATAAAATAGATAATCAAAACATTCTTCTACCCACCTGCCTGCTGCAGATACAAAAAGTTAGTGATTAAAAACATCAGGACTGATACGACCAGGCCAAACATAAATATGTTGAAAGCAATTCTTAGAAATTTATATTTTTTGCCCAGCACTTTTCCATTGAAGTAGATGTCATCAATGAGAGAGGAGTAGAGATACTCCGAATCTTTCATGGTTTCAAACATTCCAAGCTGGTAGTCCTCCCGTTCCATTTTGTGAAAGTTTCCAAAGAACAATAGATTGACATTCCTGTTTTTAATGTCCTCTTTAGTAAACTTCCCTTTCGTTACGTTTGGCCTGGTTGCAAGGATGCTAAAGACGATGGTGACCATGCTCACCGCAACGATAAATGAGGTGGGAAGGATCAGTTGCGGGTTGCTATCTAATTTACTGAAAAGAGAACCAATGATAATGGAAATGATCAATGCATTTACAGAGATCAGGATGTTGGCCTTGTTGTCTGCCATAGCGCTCAGGTCAATGTGATTGCGACTTGTTACCCGAAACATAGTCTCAATTCCTCTTTCGGGTCTGGCTCCGGCTTTCTTTAGTTTTTTCTTGAGCTCCTTGAGTTCCTGTGCATCAATTCCCATTTCACTCATCAAAGCCGTTTCTTGTTTTTTCTCCAGTTTTTTAATGAGTTTTTGCTGCTTATTGAGGTTTTTCAGTTTAAGAGGATCCAGCACATTTCTGCCGTATGAAGTGTAAAATTGTTGTTTCGTCAGGAAATTCAGGTTTTCTTCATGCCATTCAAAATCTGTATAATTTTTTTTCAAGTAGGTTTCCCACTCCTTTCGCAGTAGCTCCAATTGGTCGAAATAATCCTTATTGCAAAGATGCATCATGTCTGCATCACACAATATTTCCTCACAAACGCTATCGGGAGTTTGTCCCAGATGGGTAGCATTGATACAGCTTTTCACCCTTTCGATTTTGGATTTTTCAAATCCTTCTTTTGTAAGAAAATCCTCAGCCAACTCGCAACTATGTTGTTCGTGCTGGTCGTATCTCACAGAAAAGCCTGTATCGTGAAACCACCCTGCTATGGTAGAGATCTCTAATTTTTCGTCATCGACCTCAATGTTTTCACTAATCCTTTTAATACCCTCTACTACCTCCAATGTGTGGTCGTAGTTATGAAAAGTCAGGTCCTCAGGTAGTTGTTTAAGGATCTTCGTGCAGTGGGCCTCTACCTTTTCAACAAGTGTGGCAGTAGTAGTTTCGTTCATATTAAAAATCAGATTCTATTTTTTTATTACTATACTTGTATAGAAATGTTTGCTACTTTTTATATTAAATAAAGATAAGTAATTGTATTCAATGTAAATAATCCAATTTGTCACCTGACTATTTTTTAAATGGAAAAAGTTTGCCTCAATTGCGGTGAAAAAGTCATAGGCCGGTCTGATAAAAAGTTTTGCTCGGATCAATGCCGTTCTGCCTACTACAATTCTCAAAACCAGGAAGAAACAGCTTACATTAGAAAAGTGACGAATATTCTGAAGAAAAATCGAAAGGTATTGGCTGAATTAAATCCAAAAGGAAAGGCCAAGGTCCGATATAGCGATTTGACTTCTTTGGGATTTGATTTCAAGTATTACACCAATGTCTACAAGACAAAAACAGGCAACGAGTATTTCTTCTGTTTTGATCAGGGATACTTGAAAATAGATGACGAATACCTGGCGCTTGTTGTCAGACAGGAGTTTGTTTAGCCCGGTTTATTCATGTGAAAAACATGAATAATACGATAACTTATTAAAAACATCTGTTATTCAGTAAGTTATGCCAGGTCTGATGACTCCGACAGTCGTATCAGACTCGTAGGAGGTTAACCCCGACTTTATCAAAATCCTTATTACCCAAATTTGAGGAATGGTTGTATTCTATACTAATGGTGAAAACAAACTTATTTCACTTCAAAACAGGATTTTGCTAAACGTCGGCCCATCTGGCGGAAAATTCATTGAATTTTCCGGGTTAGCCTAAATGATCGGCCTTTTAACCGGCTTTGGCATAAGCGGCTTCCTTCATCGTGTTGGAGAGTACCGTGTAGGTTTCTAACCAGGCATCTTTGACATCAGGAGTCCAGTTTTCCCCAAGTCCTTTTTCAAGTGTATATAAAAGCGCATCCGCTACTGTGTCATAGTGATCGGAAGTTACACCATAGCCAACATGTCTTTTCCCCAGATCCTGAACAGCCGGAATCAAAGCATCCAGATTGTTTAATCCTTTCACAGCAATTCCGATCATAGACATTAGCTTTTTCCCTTGTTCTTTTATGTCAGTTTTAAAAAGAGGTTTAAGTGTCGGATCAATCTCGAATAGCCTGTTATAAAAGATATCAGCAGCTACAGCAGAAATAGGAGCGACTTTAGCGAAGGAATCCTGTACAAGTGCAATTTGTTTTTCAGTCATGATTGTGGATTTGATTACGTAAAATTACTTAAAAACTGCATGTTTAATATCGAGATTTAATTGATACAAATCAATATTTTTAATAAGTAAATCAAGTAAAAAATCAAAAATATTGCATTTTAAGCCCATTATAGAATTGATTTGGAAATCCACGAAATTTGAAGCGGTGTTGTAGAAATTAAGTAAAATTACGTAATTTTAAATTTGCTATACAAAAACGTGATCAGAATTGAAATTTTAATATTTACAGACAGTGATGTTGAAATTATTGCATGAAAACCATGGCTAGTCCAACTCGTTATCCAGCCTGACACCCATAACAAGAATATCGTCCGTTTGCTTGATGTTCCCTTTCCATTCTTCGATTGTGCTATTAAGAATGTCCATTTGTTCATCCATTGGCTTTTCATGGATTTCCAGTAACAGTCTTTTAAATCGCTTGGACATAAACTTGGTATCAGCGATTTCTCCAAATTGATCCTGGTACCCATCTGAAAAAATATAGAATGTAGTTGGTTGATCAATTGACACAATGTGTTTTTTGAATTCGTACCCATTTTGGGCACGGCTTCCACCAATGGAGTGAATATCACCTCGAATTTGGTTCAGCTCTCCATTTTGAATATAAATTAGTGGGTTTTTGGCGCCCGAAAATTCTACAATGTTTTTTTCCCTGCGATAAATGCAAAGGGCGATATCCATTCCGTCTTTGTTTCCCGTGGCTTCCTGCTGAAGTGCTGTTCGAATTTCTGAGTCCAATGCCTTCAGGATCTGATTCGATTCTGCAATTCCATTGGTAATGATGCCGTTCAATGCATTCATGCCAATCATAGACATAAATGCACCAGGAATCCCGTGCCCTGTACAATCGGCTGCGACAATCACCACATCCGGGTCATACCAACTTTTAATTTCCGAGATCCAGTAGAAGTCGCCACTTACCACATCCCTTGGTTTGTAGAGCACGAAGGATTCAGGCAGTAATTCCTTCCGCACGTCATTTTTGTGAAGCATGGCTTCCTGGATCCGCTTTGCGTAATTAATGCTACTTTGAATGTTTTTATTTTGACGATCGATCTCTTTGTTAGCTTCCAGCTTTTTGCGATAACCTCTAATAAGCACGAAAACCAGGGCACCGGCAAGTAGGATCCCGCCAATGATCGAATTTCGGATGATCGCTGCATTTTTTAACCGCGCATTTTGTTCTTTTATTCGGATTTCGTCCAGCTCTTTTTCTTTACTCAAAAGTTCAATTTGAAGCTTTTGACTCTCTTTGATCTCTTCAGCAAGGCGCAGCGATTGTTCGGTTGTTTCCAGCGAATATTTAGTTGCCAAAAGCGAATCCTCCGTATTTCTCAATAGTCTGGATTGTTGGGTCAGCCTGCTTCGGACTTTTCTTTTTTCCTGATCGGCTTTTTGTACCTCTTCCTCAAGTGCATTGAGTTGCTGGCTTGTTTGTTCGGCTTTTTGGTGATTTTCAATGATGTTGTCGTGCAACTTCTGGTATTCGACGACTTTATTGTTTTCTCCTAAATTTTTATGTGAATCGATAAGAAGCTCGTAGCATTTCAATTGAAATTCGGGGTCTTCCATTTGAATGGACCACGACAAGGCATCCTTTAATGGGTCTATGCTTCTTTTATGGCGATCTAAAAGTTGGTAGCTGATGCCAATATTCAATTGTGTTTCAGCAATCAATTCTTTTTTCCCGATCTCTCCGGCAACTTTCAACGCACGTTGATAATTGTTCAGCGCTTTGCTGTAGTTTTCAATATCAGAATAGATATTACCGGAAAGTTGATAGGAAAGATAAACCAACATATTGTCGTCGGCTTTTTTTCCATAGGACTCGCTATTTGACAGGTAGTCTAACGCCTGATCAAATTCGTTTTCAGAATAATAATATTTGCCTAATTCATAGGAATAGTAGGAAGCTTTGCCATAGTTATTGTCATCAATCGCTTCCTGAATAAATTGTTCGTATTGGTCCTGATCAATTATTTGGCCCGACACATAAGATGTCCAGGTCAATAAAAATATCAAAAGAACTGACCATTTATATGGAATAATCAACCTCATAAAGTTCCCGTTATCAAAATCAGAATATGCTGGTTTTGAAGAAGACCAAATATGAAAAAGTTCAGTTTGCTATTCTGATGGATTAATGAGAGAAAATTACATGTGAGAGTAATCCATCAATGCCCCATAATTTGCTTCATGTGATGGATCAAGTGATCGGTGTAATCATTAACATGCCACTCAATATCAACTAATTCTCCATTTACATCACACGGTCTTTTCAGATTTTCTTCAGGCATGTTTTTCCAGATCCGAACAATTTGAAGGTTCAATAGTCTCCATAGTTCGATCAATTCGTGTAGATCGCTTTCCTGGTAGTTATTGAGCCGAACCCATTCATCCTGGTTGTAGATCAGCGAAGGAGTATCTTGGTACTGGCCGCGGATAAAACGCTGGATGTTATTCTGGGCCGAGTCGACCAGATGGCCAAGGATTTCCTTTTTACTCCATTTTTCAGGCAAAGGTTTGAGGTGGTAATCGCTTAATGATATTTCTTTTAATTTGGGGTAATGCTGGTCAATGAGGTTTTGGAGGTCGTCTATTCGGGTATTCACAATGATAAAAGGTTAGGTTTAGCCAATTTTTACGGATTGACAAAAATTCGGTTACGATGATTATGACTACATTATTCATAAGAGGTGAAGTTTCTGTGTGTCTCCACCATAGTCGTTAACTCAAGCGCTTAATCTCTCCTTGATACATTTTGTATCGTTCCGTTAGGAACGTTTGGAAAAATAAATCCGGGGTATCAAATTCGTTCCGTAGGAACGTATGGTGAAATCACAGGTTAGGAAGGTTCCTTGAATATGTAGTTGGGTAAATGTTTTCATGACCGATCTTTTGAGGAATATAATTCGTCTTCCTGAAAAATCACCAATCGTTCCTAACGGAACGTAAATTTTATATTGTTTTTGCCAGCTACCAACCAAACGTTCCTAACGGAACGATTCATTACGATGGGGTAAGATGAAGAACAGTAAGTACGGATGGATACCTCTAATTTCTGCTTATGATCATTTAAAAAATCACAAATATTTATTTGTAATTGAGGTGGAATATTGATAATCTCATAGCAACATTGACCTAAATCCACGATAGACTTCATTTTAGCTTTTTGTTGTATATCTTTACATAGAATGAAAATATTAACCCTTATACTCACACAATTCCTATTAATTTTTAATGCATATTCTCAATCAAATATTAATAATCATTGCGTTCACAAACCAGATACTTTAGATGGTCAGGAAGTCTATAAAATTGTTGAAGTACAGCCCGAATACAAAGGAGGATCGAACAAATTTTATTATGAATTTTCTGAAATAATTAAATACACCTGGAAAAAGGACGATATAACCGATACCAAATACTTCTATACTTTTGTAATTGACACAACTGGAAATATCAGAAACTTTTGCACTATCAAACCAAAAGGAATCACTGTAGATGAAGAAAAATTGAAAAAACTCAATAACTGGACCCCTGGAACTCAAAGAGGGAAAAAGGTTCCGGTAAGAATTATAATACCGGTTATTGTGGAACCTGGATAAAAGAAACGGCTTACAACAATTTGTTGCGAATCGAAAATCATCGAAATTTAAAAGTCCTCTTCAATTCGCCCGTAATTATCTGCTCATCGCATCGCGAGAGTTATAAGTGACATTAATTGAATTAGGAGGGAAAAATATGATGATCAAAATAGATACAAACCAAACTTGGAGAACCGCAAATATTACTACTTTGATTGCTTTTTATAAGTCATTGCACGATATCTATGAGTAAAAATCCTTCACAATGGAAAAACCCCGCTTATCTTTTTGGCAGATCTGGAACATGAGTTTTGGCTTTCTCGGTATCCAGTTTGGATTTGCCTTGCAGAACGCGAATGCCAGCCGTATCCTTCAGACTTTTGGTGCAGATGTCGAGCACCTATCATGGTTTTGGCTGGCAGCGCCCGTGACGGGGCTGATTGTCCAGCCAATCGTTGGGCATTACAGTGACCGGACCTGGAACAGATTGGGGAGAAGAAAACCTTATTTCCTGGGTGGGGCCGTTTTTGCTTCGCTTGCTTTGGCCTTCATGCCAAATAGCGCTGTCTTGGCAGCTTTCATTCCACCCATGTTTGTTGGTGCAGGGATTCTTATGATCATGGATGCGTCCATCAACGTTTCCATGGAACCGTTCAGGGCTTTGGTTGCAGATATGTTGCCATCAGACCAACGAACGTTGGGTTTTAGTGTCCAAACTGCCCTTATTGGGATAGGAGCAGTCGTCGGGTCGTGGTTGCCCTATGTTTTAGCAGAGTGGTTTGGGATAGCTAAAACAGCTCCGGAAGGAGAAGTTCCATTGAATGTCATTTATTCATTCCTTTTTGGCGCAATTGTATTTATTAGCTCTATTCTGTGGACAATTTCCAAGACCAGGGAATATCCACCGGAAGAATATGAGAAATACCATCCGGTAGATTCCAAAGAAGAGGATATCGGTTTTTTTCAAATATTTAAAGATTTTGCTTCAATGCCAAAAACGATGAAGCAGTTGGGAGTTGTCCAGTTTTTTTCCTGGTTTGCCTTGTTTTCCATGTGGGTATTTTCAACTCCTGCCATTGCGCAGCATATTTATAATCTGCCTGTAACAGATACAAGTTCAGAGCAATACAATGATGCCGGAAACTGGGTGGGAGTGATTTTTGGAGTTTATAATGGTATCTCAGCAATATTTGCTTTTTTTCTTCCGGCAATTGCTGGAAAAATTGGGCGAAAAAGAACACACGCGATTTCATTATTCGTTGGAGGCCTTGGATTATTATCCATTTATTTTATTAATGATCCTAACCTGCTGATCTTATCCATGATTTGTGTGGGGATCGCATGGGCGAGCATTCTGGCGATGCCTTACGCGATTCTGGCGGGATCAATTCCAAGTGGAAAAATGGGGATTTACATGGGAATATTCAATTTCTTTATTGTAAT
Organism: uncultured Cytophagales bacterium; assembly: GCA_913057175.1. GTDB lineage: Bacteria > Bacteroidota > Bacteroidia > Cytophagales > Cyclobacteriaceae > CAJXNP01. The sequence goes on along the minus strand of CAJXNP010000021.1, from coordinate 6,403 downwards.
CCCTCAGATCATAAATGGAATTATTGGTGGTCCGATCGTAAAACGCATGTATGATTCACAAGCTATTTACGCACTCATATTTGCAGGGATCTGTCTGATCATCGCTTCCTTCGCGGTCAGGTTTGTAGAAGACAAAGACGAAACAGTGCATCTATCATGAAAATTAAATTCAGCATCGATTACCGAACGCATTGGGGACAAAGAATTTATGTTTCCGGTTCATTGAAAGAATTGGGAAATTGGGACATTTCCAAAGCTGTTCCGCTAAATCATACCTTTGGTGAAAGGTGGGAATTGGAAATTGACGTAAAAAAATCGTCTGTAAATGCGCTTGAGTATAAATACTTTCTCAAAGATGAAAATCATCAACATGATTTATGGGAATTTGGCGAGAACAGAGTCGTTTCTCAGGAAGATCTTCAGTTTAATGAAATCCATTTGCGGGACTACTGGCGTCCACGGCTGGACGTGCGAAATATCTGGGAAACATCTCCCTTTACACGAGCCTTTTATCAATCCAATTTCAAAAAGAAATCTGCACCTTTAAAACTATCTCTCGGCCATTATCTCAAACTCAGTTTAACCATATCCCGAGTACCAGCGGGCATGAAAGTGGCTGTTTTGGGCGATCATCCTAAACTCGGGGGCTGGTCAATAAAAAAGGCCGTTGTCATGCAACAGTCAAAAGCAAATACCTGGTTCACTTACATTGAAGTTGACCCCTCAGTCACCCATCTGCATTACAAATACCTGGTTTACGATCCGAAGAAAAAAGAAGCTATTTGGTGGGAATATGGTGACAACAGGATGTTGACCATTCAGTTTTCAGATCAAAAGTCCCAGCTATTCAGTCATTCCGACATCCATTTTCGATTTCCCAACGGGAACTGGAGAGGGGCAGGAGTAGCTATTCCGGTATTTTCACTGAGATCAAAAAAAGGTACCGGTGTTGGGGAATTTTTGGATCTTAAGCCAATGGTTGACTGGACGGTAAAAACAGGAATGAAAATCATCCAGGTTTTGCCAGTCAATGACACCATTGCCAAACACAATTGGATCGATTCTTACCCGTATGCCGCCATTTCCGTATTTGCACTCCACCCGGTTTATGCCAATCTCGATGCCATTGGGAAATTGAAAAACAAAAAAGAACAGAAGTATTTTGATGAAAAAAGAGTGGAGCTCAATCAATTGTCAGAAATCGATTACGAAGAGGTAATGAAGGTCAAATCCCGATTTTTCAAATTGAAGTATGATGAGGCAAGGGATGAATTTTTGGAAAGTAAGGAGTTTAAAGAATTCTTCAGGCAAAACAAACATTGGCTGGTTCCATATGCTGTTTTTTCTCGCTTAAGGGATTTGAATAAAACCCCTGATTTTACAAAGTGGAAGAAATACCAGACCATCACTGAAAAGGAATTAGACCAGTTAACATCCCCCGGGAAAAAAGATTACGATGACTATGCCGTCCATTATTTCATTCAGTATCATCTGGACAAACAATTAAAAGAAGCGTCGCAGTATGCCAGGAATCATGGAGTCGTACTGAAGGGTGACATTCCAATTGGTATTTACCGAAACAGCGTAGATGCCTGGATCGCGCCACACCTTTACAACATGGATACGCAGACTGGGGCTCCTCCGGATGAATTCTCTACCACAGGCCAGAATTGGGGATTTCCCACCTACAATTGGAATGAGATGGCAAAAGATGTGTATCAGTGGTGGAGAGATCGGCTGGTAAAATTGTCTGAATATTTTGACATATTCAGGATAGACCACATACTCGGATTTTTCAGGATATGGGAAATTCCCCTTCATGCCATTGATGGGCTGTTGGGACGATTTAATCCATCTCTTCCATTTAGTTTGGAAGAGCTGGCAGCATGGGGAATAAGACTGGATTTTGAACGCATGTGCAAACCCTACATCCGCGAGTACATGCTTGCGGAAATTTTCGGTGATATGACCCAAATAGTGAAACAACAGTTTATGGAAGAGGGGCAGCCGGGAGTTTTCAGCCTGAAAGAAGAAGTCAATACTCAAAAAAAGGTGAAAGGCCACATTGATGCAAGATCGGACTTATCTGACCCGCAAAAGAATCTGCTCGTTTCAGGGTTAGGTCATTTGATCAATGAAGTGCTATTCCTGGAAGCCAAAGAATCCGGAGGCATGTATTTTGATCCACGTGTAGGTTTTCAAAACACCTATTCCTTTCAGGATCTTGATGAACACACACAGCATATTCTGAACGACCTTTACAATCACTATTTCTATAAGCGGCACAATGATTTCTGGCGGGAAAAAGCGATGGAAAAGCTCCCGGCATTAAAGGATTCAACCAATATGCTGATATGTGGAGAAGATTTGGGAATGGTGCCGGATTGTGTACCAGGGGTAATGGATGACCTTCAGATCCTGAGTTTAGCTGTCCAACGAATGCCCAACGATCACACAAAAGAATTCTGGCATCCTCATGATACTTCCTACATGAGTGTCACGACAACCTCGAGTCATGATACATCAACTCTTCGGGGATGGTGGGAGGAAAACCGGGGCAAGACCCAGCGATTTTATAACCACATTTTGGGTCAATGGGGTGATGCCCCTCAATTTTGCGAAACCTGGCTCGTGACGGATATTCTCAGGCAGCACCTTCATTCTCCATCCATGCTGGCCATTTTTCCCTTGCAGGATTGGATAGCCATGGATGCCAAACTGAGAAGGGAAAATCCAAATGAAGAAAGGATAAATATTCCAGCGATTGTCCCACATTACTGGAAATACCGGTTTCACATTGATCTGGAAGACCTGCTGAAGGAAGACGATTTCAATGCGTTCATTTTTGAAATGGTTGATGCTTCAGGAAGAGGGGGGGATTGATTGCGGATTGGTGATTTCGGATTGCGGATTGGTGATTTCGGATTGGTGATTTCGGATTGGGAATTTGAGATTTTGGGCTGGGTATGTTATGCTCTATTGTTGATTTTATATTTTGGATTTGGATTATTTTTCCTGACTTCGTCGCCTTTTGGGCAAGAATGTTCTAATATAGCGAATTAAGGCACATTTTTTCAAAATTTCAAGTGTAGTGCCTAATAATTATTTTATATTGACTTATTTTTTGCAATGTTTTATCTTTGCCTCATGTTCGTGCGCATCAAAACTTCCAGTAACAGTCCAAAGAAATCCGTGCAGATCGTCGAATCATTCCGGGATGGCAAAAAGGTACGGCAACGAATTGTTCGTCATGTCGGCACAGCTTATAATGATGATGAGTTGAAGTCCATGCGTGATTTGGCCGAGCACATAAAAGTTCAGTTGGAAGGACAGGGCCAGGCAAATCTTTTTGAAGGTTCTACCTTAGCGGAGATGGCCATAGCTGCACGGGACAACCAAGATGATAAACCCCTGCCAGTCGACCTGAAGAAACTACGGGAAGAGAGCAGGATAGTGACAGGCATACACGAGGTATTCGGCAAAGTATACGAATTGTTTGGCTATGATAAAGTGATCAGCAACCCCCAACGCAAAAAAGCTGCGGTCAAGCATCTTCGCCATGCAGTAATGGGTAGGATCGCCCACCCTGTTAGTAAACGTGCCACAGCCACTATGCTCACCGAGCACTATGGAGTGGAGGTTTCTACCTCAGCGCTCTACCGTATGATGAACCAGATAACCGATCGTGTGATCGAAAAAATACAGGAAGTCACCTACGAAATGGTAAAGAGCCTGTTTGATGAACCCCTTCGGGTCATGTTTTACGACTGCACTACCTTATACTTTGAGTCATTTATTGAAGACGAACTGAAGGAAAACGGTTACAGCAAAGACATGAAATTTAACCAACCGCAGGTACTATTGTCCCTGTTGGTCACTTCGACGGGATTGCCGGTAGGCTATGATGTGTTTCCGGGAGCTACCTTTGAAGGGCACACGTTATGTGATGCGATGGATAAATTGGAAAAACGGTTTGGTTTAGACGAATTGACCTTAGTTGCCGACAGTGAAATGTTCAGTGAGGAGAACCTCAAATTAATTGAGGAAAGAGGGAAAAAATATATCGTAGGGGCCCGGATTAAGAACCAAAGCAAAAGTGTTACAGAAAAGATTTTACAGAAGGATGCTTATCAACCATTAAAGGACGGGATATCTGTAAGGGAAATTTCGATCAGTAAACGAAGGCTAATTGTATCCCATAGCCTGAAACGGGCCCAGAAAGATCGTTTAGACAGGCAACGGGCTATTGACAAGCTTATGGAAAAATTAACCCGGACAAAAAACCCAAAAGACCTGGTGAGTAATTTCGGATATAAAAAATACATCAGGGTAGAAGGACAGGCATCCTACACCATAGATGAAGGTAAAATAAAAAAGGCCCAAACCTGGGATGGCCTGTTGGGAATCATTACCAATGTGGGACAAAAGAATCTTTCCTGTACCGAAGCCCTGCAGCATTACCACGGGTTATGGCAGGTAGAGCAATGCTTTAGGGTAAGTAAAACGGATTTACGTATCAGGCCCATCTACCACTGGACACCGCCCAGGATCAAAGCACACATTGCCATTTGCTTCATGGTCCTGGCGTGTATGCGGTACCTGTATTACCTGACCAAGGTCCACCAAATGGATTTCTCAGAGCGGAGCATTCGCCAATCGCTCACCGAGGTGCAGTTGAGTATCCTGCACCATATTGAAAATGACCACAAATATGGCCTACCCTCAAAGAAAACCATTCAGGCTGAAAAACTGTACCGCATAATGGGCCTGAAATTGACCGACGTGCCTTTCAAAATCCGCTAATACTACAAATGTAGTGCCTAATTAAATTACCAACTAACTGAATACCTGTGACTTAACTATTTTTTGCGACGAAGTCAGGGGGTATGTTATGCTCTATTGTTGATTTTATATTTTGGATTTGGGTTATTTTTCTTGGCTGTTTTGCCGGAAGATGTGAAGATGGCTGTTAGTTCATCTGCCTCTTTCAACATCGGCAAAATTTTATTACTTTCTAATGTGTGTGTCTCCTGTATTAGTTCAAGCCAAAACAAAGTTTCATCACATTCCTCTTCAACAATAGTTATCTTTGATATAAAATCTGCGGCACTCCTGGCTCGACAAGCCGCTCTATAATTCGCTGCTACTGAAGTGCCTGAACGAATTATTTGATTGCCAATCACATGTCCTGTCTTTGTATTGGGCAGTTGTTCAACAAGCTTTATGATAGATATCGCAAATTTTTTCGTTCTGTTTTTTAATTCATCTTTAGTCATATTACAAAATTCAAAAATCTTCAAAATCAGTTTAAAAACTTAGTTTTCTCAATCCACAATCACCCATCCGCAATCCCAAATCTGCTATCACCAATCCCAAATCCGCAATCCAGAACCCTCACATCTTATAGTAACTCATAATCAACATTTCAAACAAGAAGTCAGGTAGAAGCTTCTTAAGCCTGACCGATAGTTTTTGCGTAAAATGCCCAACGTAATAATTCCGGTTTACCTTTTTGGAATGAATAATTTTGTCGATAACAGGGCCGAATTTTTCCGGTTTCACTCCTTTTTTTACATCCTCATTTATCTCCTTGTAAATTCTTTGAAATGTCGCTCCGTATGCATCGTCATTTTCCTTCACCGCCACAAGTCGATGATCGTTGATGGCAGTTGCGACATCTCCCGGATGGACCAGGCAAACTTTTATCCCAAATCCCATTACTTCCATTCTTAATGCCTCAGTCATGATATCTACGGAAGCTTTGGATGCGCTGTAGAATCCACGAAAGGGGAGACCCATTACAGATCCTATGGATGAAATATTGATAATGTAGCCATCCTTTTGCTTTCTCATGAAAGGTAGCACCTCCTGACAAACATTGATGGTACCGTAAAAATTGGTCTCCATTGCTTTTCTAACCTCATCGATATCGCTTGTTTCGAACGGACCTGCAACACCCAATCCGGCATTATTTACCACCGCATCAATCTTTCCTTCACTAATAAAAATTTTAGAAACAACATTTTCTATTTCTTCCGCATTAGTCACATCCATTTTCACTGAAGTAAAATGTTTTGCTTCTACTGAAGATCTACTGGCTCCGTAAACACGATGCCCTTTCTTACCTAAATATTCAGCTATCGCATTCCCAATTCCTGAAGAGGAACCAGTAACTAAAATTACCTTACTCATGATCAAAAATTTGTTCCAATATACAGGATTGAAATTAAAATGCTCCATCCGGTCAGGATGTACGGTTGTTGCATTCTAGAATTTTAACCTACAAAAAACATTTTTTTAGATTTGACATACCCCTTCATCCGCCAACCTTTAGATTTACAAAATATAGATATTCGAAGAATATTACTATTAAGAATGTGGGTATGTGGGTAACCCGTAGGGT
>CAJXNP010000020.1 GCA_913057175.1 uncultured Cytophagales bacterium | reverse complement strand
CGACAAAGACGCTTTAAAGCTGGTTTTGACCCTGCCTTTAGAGAAAAAGTTTTAAATCTTTAAATGCGTTTGCCCTGCGAATAATATAAAATAATTAATAGTAAATGGAAAGGTTTCCATTACATTTCGAGCCTGTTTACACCCGTTAAAATAAAAATGTAACTAATGTTTGTTCAATAAACTATACCTGGCTGCGATTTTGATAACAGAGTGATTCGATACGATTGCAACTATAGGATCAATAATTCAGGATCAAGATCCATTTCTTTTAGCATATTCCTTATCTCATCCTTGTAAACGCCATTCATAATGATGACCGCATCGGGTTTATATTCGACTAGAAATTTTGGTTGGACATACTGCCTACCAATTCCCGGAATGTAGTTTCCTTCCATGTGAGGATTGACATCTACTACATATTCGATTAAACCAATGTCATGGAAGTTTGTCATAAACCCAACCGATTTGGAGCCTCCGCCCCAAATCACAGTTTTACGATTTTTTCTCTGTAATTCAAGCAATTTTTGTCTCCAGATATCTAGGGTTTTGGTAATCTTACTCGTAAATTCTGTTACCATCCCATACAATTCTTCAACAGATTCTTCCAAAGGATGGATTTTCGTAGAAATCTCCGTTACAGGTTTGGTTTCGATGAAGAGATACTGATTATCGTATTCCAGGTACATGTCAAGTATCTCAAAATAATTGGCCCGGAATAGTCTGGCTAATGATCCGGGGCTGAAATAGGAGCAGTGTTCATTAAATATATCCCAGAATGATTGGATTTTCAGAATCCTGACGATACTTGGCACTTCAAAAAAAACTATAACATTTTCGCGATCCTTTATGGATTGTCGAATTGTTTTTACGAATTCATTGGTCGCATGAATATGCTCCAAAGTATGTCTGCAAAAAATACAGTCCGCTTCAAGATTACCATGGGCTTCCGAATAAAATTCAGGAATAAATCTTAGGTTTGGATTCGGGTTAGTTCGGCCAGGAACCCATGCGGGGTCTATTCCAATTCCCTTGTTATTGCCTAGTTCACAAAACAGTAATATAGCATCTCCTTTTCCACATCCTATCTCAACGATATCCTTATTCCTCATTTGATATCGATCAATGAACCGGCTGGTAATACTTGTTATGAATTTTTTAAATGTAGGTGAAAAACCCTGCTGATCTTCATATCCCTTAGTGTAGTAATCATAAGTGGTATCAAAAGAAGAATTAAAAATAAAACCACAATCGTGGCAAAAGCAAAGATCTATGTTAGTACTTGGGATACTAAATGCATCATCTTTTTCTCTAATAGTAACAAGACTTTGAATGGGCGCATTTGGAATGGTGAAGAAATCTTCTACATTCTCGCTTTGACAACTCGGGCAATTGGTATGCTTCAATTTGAAATTGTAGAAAATTGAGCTTGAAGGCACAATTCCTTTTTTAATGTTAACCGATTTCATGGTTGAAAAATATATATAACTCTAATTGTAATAATCTCAATCAACCTCAGTGAAATAATCATGATATTTAATCATCCCATAATTTCCAGGGAGGGTTTTCTTCAGCCCATAAATTCTCCAGATACATTTTATCCCTTAATGTATCCATAGGTTGCCAAAATCCAGTATGTTTATAAGCCCCCAATTGGCCGTCCTCAGCCAATTTTTCTAATGGTTTCTTTTCGAACATCGTTTTGTCCCCATCGATATAGTCAAAAATACCCGGTTCCAGAACAAAAAAGCCTCCGTTTATCCAGGCTGTATCGTCCCCATCACCTTCAGGTTTTTCCTTAAAATATTCAACCTTATTTTGTCCCTTATGCAGATTAAAAACACCAAATCGACCGTGCTGACGAACAGAGGTCAAGGTTGCCAATTGTCCGGATCTTTTATGTTGATCGATGGCATCTTTGATGTTGACATTGCTCAAACCATCCCCATACGTCATGCAAAAAGTTTCATCACCAATATACTCCTTCACCCTCTTTAAACGTCCCCCCGTCATGGTATTTAATCCGGTATCCACCAATGTTACATTCCAGGGCTCGGTATTTATTTTATGAATCTTCATCTGATTACTCTTCATGTCAAACGTGACATCTGAGTTATGGAGAAAGTAATTCGAAAAGTATTCCTTAATAACATATGCCTTGTACCCACAGCAAATGATGAAGTCATTGATTCCATAATGTGAATAGATCTTCATGATGTGCCAGATGATGGGCTTTTCGCCAATCTCTACCATTGGTTTCGGTCGAACTCCACTTTCTTCACTAATCCTTGTGCCAAAACCACCGGCTAGTAGTACTGCTTTCATATCAAAATCTAGATTTAGTTCAATTAATTATAAGGTCCATTCCAGCTTGGAATTCAATTTATTTTTATCCATTAAATTACTGAGAATATGCAGTCGAATGTATTTAGATTGACGATAATTTGGATCATTAAACTCCATTCCTATTAAGTTATCCCTTATTTCACGAACGGTACTGATCAGATCTTCCTGAGGCTGGTGGCTTGGTGCCAGTTTTTTGAACAAATCAAAACTTGCCCTATAAGATCTTTTATCAGGTGGAGCATCCGGATTGACGGAAATTTTGGTGCCGGGAATCTCGTCCGCAATAGCCTTAGCCAGATCGATTACCTGCACATTCCAATCATTACTTCCAGCGTTGACTGCCAGAAAATTGCCCCCATTGGAATTTTCCCTTGTAATCGCCCAACTCATGGCACGGGCCATATCCTTTGTATTGATCATGGGCCTCCAAGGAGTGCCATCACTTAAAATCGATATCTCCTTATTAACCAAGGCACCTGCTACAAAATCATTTAAAACAAGATCCAACCGGAATCGGTCTGTCCAGCCACAAGCTGTGGCAAATCTCAGGCACGTAACGGTAAAATTATCATCTGCCAACGGTTCAAGATCCTGCTCAGAGTAAACCTTGGATTTGGCATAAGCCGTAAGGGGATTTAATTTGTCTTCTTCTTTTCTTGGATTATCATCTGCCAATCCGTACATACTGCAACTGGAGGCAAAAACAAATGACTTCACCCCGTTCTTTTTGGCCAATTTAGCAAGGTTGACGCATGATTTATAATTTATGTCTAAGGTTACTTCCTCAAATTTGAAACTCATAGGATCATTGGAAATAGCTGCCAGGTTGATCACAGCATCAACCCCTTCCAGAAGTTTTTCCGGAAAGTTTCTGATATCCCCAAAATATTGCTCCTTAAGTATAGTTTCCGGAAAATATGGAGTATTGGTTAAGCAATTGGCAAAATACCCGATATCAAAACCAATAATATCTGCCTCCGGATAAGAATTTTTAAGTTGTTTGATGACATTTGGGCCTATGTATCCCATATTGCCCGACACGAGAATCTTCATATACTATTAAAAGTTTTTGTGAAATTATGTGATTTAAGGTTATCCAATTTTAAACAAAAATAATGGAAGAAGCGATCCAACAAAATTAAATAAATACAATTTATTATTATTTCAATACAAATTTATACCAAAATATGGTAATTGCAAATAAAATCAGAATTATGAATGAATTGAATAAGCTAACATGTTGTGCTAATTAGGGTTTGCTGATAAAGCAATAAATTTCAGTGTTTCTATTTTATATTATGACCTGGTATAGGGGTAGAATCTATTTATTAATTGATCACCAGCTTTATCACATCCGCACTATGCTTATTGCTTCCAATTTTAAGCAAGTAAACACCTTTATCAGAATACGATAAATCAATGGTATTAAATTCTCGATATGGCTCAACCTGCACTTCCTTAGTCATTAATAATTGGCCTCTCAAATCAAACAATGTTATGTTGATATAGTTGGATTTAAATTCACCTAATAAAAGAGAGAATTCACCTTCGCTTGGGTTTGGAAAGATCATTGCATTCAAAGTTTGCGATACAACAGAGTCTCTGGTCATGCTTTCCATTGTATAATTGTTTGCCGTTCGTGCATTAGCAAGTTTCAATTCAAATATTAGATCCCCATTCCAGGGCATTCTGTCTCTATATTCTCTTACCCTTCCATTACTTTGTACATAAGTTACGTTTTCAGCCGGAGCATTGAAGAATTCTCCTTCCAGCTCAATACCTTTCACAAACAGGTTTCGATCGTGCCCATCTATTACCCTGTCGTTGTCGAATACAACACGAACCTCCTCGACCGGATTCTGATTTGGGATCGGAAAAGTATAATTTTCATAATCCGGGGATGAAAAAGACATCCCCACTTTTTCTCCATTGACAAGCACTTTAAAATGTGCAAACTCACCCCCAGCTTGTGAACCTTTGACATTGACCAAAAGTTTATTACAGGAATGTCTATCTAGGATATCATCCAGAGTACAGAGGTTTCCATTGTCGGACACAAATGCCTGTTCAGAAACATTTTTTACTACCGGGTAAAGTGTGCAACAATTTGATAGCTTTTCATTATCATTAATAAATGTATATCCAATATTAATATCTGTCCTGAAGCCCTTTATTAATAGCAAATTAGAATTTCCCCTCACAGATAATTGAAAAACATGGGTTAAATCCGTAAAATGTGGTAATGTCTTAAGGCTACTATTGTCGGCTACATTAAAATAGTAAAGAGAAGTAAGAGATGATAGGCCATCAAGATTAGTGAGTGCATCATTTTCGCTAATATATAAATCTGCAATCAATAACTCATCGTATTCCACTTTTTTAAATGATGATAGGCCATCAAGATTAGTAAGTTGATCATTATTACGTATTCTAAAATAATCAGTACAGTATTGCAAAGATGAAAGACCGTCTACATTCTTCAAAGAGGGGTTATCTATTATCTCAAATGGTCCGCCAATATTCTTTACATTGTTAAGTCCATTGAGTGAAATTAGAGAAGTGTTGTTGATAATTGAAATACCTGAAGAAACCTCACTAATTGATAGCAATCCTTCTATACTGGATAAGGATTCATTGTCAATTATTTCTAAAAAATCGACATAAATTAGAGAAGATAGCCCATCGAGATTAGTAATATCATTGCCTGAAATCGTTAGTTTACCCATTATCTCCTTGCAGTCGAATTCATCTACTTCTTGTTGAGAGCTCAATAAGAAATCACCATAGCACCTATTATTGATATCAAATATCAAATCCCCATTCCAGGGCATTCTGTCTCTATATTCTCTTACCCTTCCATTACTTTGTACATAAGTTACGTTTTCAGCCGGAGCATTGAAGAATTCTCCTTCCAGCTCAATACCTTTCACAAACAGGTTTCGATCGTGCCCATCTATTACCCTGTCGTTGTCGAATACAACACGAACCTCCTCGACCGGATTCTGATTTGGGATCGGAAAAGTATAATTTTCATAATCCGGGGATGAAAAAGACATCCCCACTTTTTCTCCATTGACAAGCACTTTAAAATGTGCAAACTCACCCCCGGCTTGTGAACCTTTGACATTGACAATAATTGATAAGTTGCTATAACCATGAACATGAAAAGTAAGAAGAATTAAAAAAATGAAAAGTGATATATACTTTTTTGTTGAGAGGTATGAATAATTCATATTGGTGTGGTTTAGAGTTAAACAACAAACTTTAATAATAGGTTTGTCATATAATATAGTGGAAAAATACCATTTTTCAAAAAAATTAAATTACGGTGGATTGTCATCACACATAAAAAGGTAGAGCAAAAATCTTAAAGACAAGCTTATTATTTATCTTGCACTACGGGATATTCAAAAAATTTTCGTTATCTATTTTATTAAGGAAATACCCAAAATAATGAAGAAGTTATGCCCAACAAAATAGTCAATTGGAACAAACCTTCTTCACCACTTTCAAATCGGGATTGAACTTAGGAATTCTTTTTAATTAGGAAAATGATATAGTTTCCCTCTTTAGCGAAGAAAGTATTCATAAAACGGTTAATTAGTCTTAGAATCATAAATTCGATCTGGCTTTTGGCTACACGGTGAATAGCCCAGCATCTGATCACATCAAATTCAAGGAACATCGAATTGGCTATTTTCTCTACATCCCTTTTGCTGATCCGGTAAACGTAATTACCTTCTCCTTCAATTTTCTGAGCCAGCCCCAATCTGGTCGCAATTCTGGTAATAAATGAATCATTTGGTTCCATGACAATAACACCATTTTTACCTACTCTAAGTAATTCATACAAACCCAATATAGGTCTTGGTAGATGGTGAAGTGCCTCCTTGACATATGTGTAATCAAAAGTATCATCCGAAAATGAAAGGTTTTCGTTATCTTCGACTTGTCCACTTACATCTTTGAAAGTATTTTTCACGAGTTTAACTGCATTTTCAGCTAAATCCGTTACAAAAAAGTTAGCATCGTAGTACTTTTTCAAATGATGCACATCCACACCACGGCCACAGGAAGAAATTAACAGGTTTTTATTATCTAAGTTAATCCCATTTCGGTCTAATAATTTTTTCAATTTTTTAAATGGAATTTTTCTAAGATGGTCATGAAAATGATTTTGTTCAAAAACCATGAATTCCCTGTCTCCAAAGGATTTGTTGTTTTCAAGCTTTTGACGTTCTTTTAAGGTCTCAATCATAGAAGTGCTGGTTTTGGTTGTTCGATGATAATTTTTAAAAAGGTAATCTTTAATGAATATAGTGATATTATTATTCTTATAAAATCATTCAACATCAAAAATTATGTTCATTGGAATTACTCCATTTACTCTCATTTATATTTCACATACAAGTTAATTCATTGTGCTAAAAATTGGATGTATTTCTGAAATTTCGAAGTAAAAGTGATAAGGGAATTTAAATTGGCTATTTGAATGTTATTTGATATTCATCAAATCTTAAATTTTTATATTTAGTCTTAATTTTTCAACCAAAAATGATCCCATATTCCCCATACTTTGTTCTTAATATATTCATAAGTCCTTCGGGTTGCCATCCATTTATTATCTGATGTGATGCCAAGGTAATTTGCTAATAAACTTATCTGATCCGGACCGAAATAGTCTAACTCGTTTGTAGACTTTTCCCTTAACCTTTTAAATACCAACGGAAAACCGGATAATTTCTCAGCTGGCAGATGCCATAGGCAAAGATCCATATCTGAGGGACGCGTGGTCTTATAGTTGTATTGGGTCCAAACCCGACGGATATGAGAATTGACGTGAAATACCTTCCAATCGAAATAGTTATAAACATAAGTCGAAAGGTATTCATCACCATCAAGCATTGACTCTCCATTCGGTAATAAAAACGATTCCTTGTCACTTCCAAGAATCTGACGATATACTTGTTCTATTTTATGAGTAATTCTGTTATATATTTCCGGTTTTGCCCCAAGAAATTCCCCCCCATACCAAATCGGGAATTCTGATGGGTAATCTGAATCTATGGACCTGAAAACATCCCCCATTTCCTTCATGCTTGTATTATTGGGGTGTTTGATATGAGGTTTGTCACTTCTTTCATAAACATCGTAAATAAGGATGTCATATTCATCCAATAAGTCAGTGAGGTTTTGCCAATGCCTCACCCAAATACAATCAATATCCGTGTACACAGAAGGAATTTGTTCACTTGCAAGTTCGCGAAATACTTCAAACTTATAATAGGCATTTTTGAAGAGTTTGGAATGACCTGCGGGAATGTAAAATTGAGTAAATGGCAGAAATCTAATCTCAACGCCTAGTTTCCGTACTTCCTCAGAAAAATTAAAGCCCTCTAAAACAAAATCGTCCTGATCATTGGTGAAAAATATATGATGAAAATGAGGATTATTCCTTACCGAGATAGCAAAATAAACATAGACTAGTCGCCAATATATTTTCCTTTTCATATCCCGAGAAACTCTACCGATAGCTTTGTATTTAATGGAATGATCAGAGGGTTGCTGGTCGATGGCTAAACAGGTAACAATATTTATTTTTTTTTTACTCAATTAAAATAATCATTACAAAAGGTTCAATAAACATGCCTACGAAAAATCATTAAATCGCCATCCTCTTAATAAGAAAAGATTACAACAATTTAGATAAGATAATCGGAAATATATAAATCGAGGGGACTTTTCAGATTAACTCTTTGCGATAAAAAGTACCATCTATCTGTAATTGTTGACCATTTCTATGATCTCCAAAACCATTTTCAAGAGCAAAAAGTTGAAAGCCTCTTTTATCCATATATTCAATCATATCGAGATACAAAGGTGTCCCTTCATATAGTGGTGTTAGCGACATTTCAAGTTGAATACCTGAAACGTTCGCCAGGCTATTTTCTGCTCCTTCTAACACATATTTCTCAAATCCCTGAGTATCAATTTTCAAAAATACATTATCGCCCGACTCATAGTAATTTGAAAAAATGGAATCTAATCTTTTTATAATTATTTTCTGCTTGTCAATATAGACAGATTCTGGCGCTGCATCTGTATGCAATGGTAAAGTATTTAATATTGAACTACTATGTGTGTTCTTAGAAATATTGATATAATCCTCTCCATCCTTATTTCCAAGGGCTATGTTATCAACTTTCCAATTGCTATCCTTAGAGGCAGTTTTTTTAAGCGAAGCATATACTTTATTTAATGGTTCAAAGGAAACAATTTTCTTATCATAGCCCAACTCCCTTAATTCTAAAGCGTAAAGACCGTAATTTGCCCCTATATCAAATATCAAATTTATATTAAAATGACTTAATGCAATCATTTTACTTCTCTGCTCCATATATGGATATGGATGTATATCTAACCCAATTTTATTTACAATTCTTCTCAATTTGTGCTTTAAACTCATAATTTTTATCTTTTATTTGACCAAAATACATTTACAACTTACTGATTGACCAGAAATGATAGCCAAACCTACTATAGAAAAATAACTGACGTTGGAAGAAAAAACATTAATATTAGGTTAGTTTTTTTATCCTACTAATCATCCACTGTATGATATTATACTTTAAAAGTATAATGTCAATTTCTCCTAACCCTATACCTGTGAATCTTAATTCATTTATCTGAAACACCTTGAGATTGCAAAAACAAAATTCCATCCTATTTATTCTCCAAAGATCTTTTACACCCAGACCATCTTAACGAATAAATTTAATAATAAAATTAATACTTTGATTTTTCCTATTTATGCCCGGACGATTCATAATGATTTAATATTTTGGACTAAGGTATTTATAACATAATAAATTCAATGACCACTCAGGACAAAGAATGATCTAAATATCCATTTTAGTGGTAACCATTTATATGCCACTGGAAGGGATTGCATTTTAGTCTCGTTAAACAAGGAGAAAATTTCTTTTGCTTGTCTAATGCGGCCAAATCTAAGATTTCGATAAACACCAGCCAAAATCCACTGATGTAGAAAAAGTGATTGATTTTTTAATAATTCATTTTCTCTAAGCAGCTTTTTAGCTCGAAGTTTTTCAAAAATATTCATCAAAACATACAGATACTTCTGATTAAACACACGAGAAGTTAGGTTATCCATATGTTCGGTATAGCAGGCAACTATATAGCGGGAATAAATCAGATTATAATGTGGAAAAATTCTCATCCACATATCAAAATCAATGGGCAATTGTACTTTTTCATCATACAAGCCTACATTATAGTATGCTTCCTTGTTAATAATAATACCAGGAGTTCGAATAAATGATGAATCTGTTGTCAGCATTTTTAGTGCTTCATCACTGTGTATCTTCCTATTCCTACTCACCTTCTGAGTTTTGCGAACTTTGCCGTTTAGGGAAGTTATTTTAACCCCAAAAACAAACACCTTATAGGAATTGCCATACTTTTTTAATTCACTTACAATAAAGGAAATTCCATTGTCAAGTATATAATCATCATCATGAAGGATATAAATAAACTTACCGGAAGCCATTTCAATGAGTTTGTTCACATTCAATGCTTGCTTAGCTTCGGGCAGTACCTTCTCAGAATAATCATTCCGATGATAAACAATCTGAAGATTATAAGTTTGATTGATCTCATCCACCACTCTTTTTGCTTGTAGATCTTCCGAATCGTCTGAAATAATAATCTCGACTTCTGGTGTAGCCTGCTTTGCTACAGATATCAAATTTCGTTTCAAAAGATCAGGACGATTATAAGTTGGCACACAAATGCTCAGAAGATCACTAGATTTCATTGAATTTCCGTTTTTAATAGCCTCTCAATCCCATTCATAAATTTAGAAATAGAATTTTCCATAGTATACATCTCCCTGGCTTTCTTACACCCATTTTCAAGATTTTTCAATTCATGATCCTGAAGTAGTATTCTTATGACATTTTCCGAATATGCTTCAATGTTGTTTTCAGTCATTACACCATTTTCTCTATTTTTTAAATATGCGATTTCGGGACTATGGTATGGATAATTTGTTGTGACCAACGGTGTCATCGTGGCAAAAGAATCAAGGATCACCAACCCAACCAACCCTGGATTGAGCAAAATCTTCGAAATTTTAAAGTATTTCGCTTTGTTAAAAAAATCATACTTTCCACCAATATAATGAATCCAGGTATGCATCGCTGCTGCTTGTTCGACCTTATTTCTTTCCGGACCATTTCCCAATATTACTAAATGAAAATCATCGACTTTCTTTTTTATCAAATGACATGACTTTATTAAAAAGTCTAATCTTTTCTCCTGATATAAGCCACCACAATAAATAGCAATATTGTCAGATAAAATATCCATTTCCTCTTTTAATGCTCTTAATTCATCTTCAGTAACAGATTCATAAGAGTCTATTAATTGTTTCGTGTCTATTGTATTGTCAAAAGATGTAATCTTAATATTTGGCACACCATTTTCTAGAAGATACTTTGATACGTTTTCATTGTAGGCAAACCATGCGTCAACTTGGTTTATAAAAAACCTCTTAATTTTGTTTCCCAGGCTTGATTGTGAAGATTGCATATTACGTCCATGTCCTATAAACGCCAACTTATTGGTATGTCTCTTCCTAAATAGAAGAAAAAACCAATTCAACAGATCCCTATTGGATTGCTGAAGAATTATTAAATTATATTTACCCAACTGATTCACTTCTTTTTGCCAATAAAAGGTTTGTCCAAGGAATTGAAAAATCGTTAGCGGAACAGTTATTCCCCATTCCAGATCAATTTCCTTTATTTTACCAGAATCTTTTCCATATATTTTGCTAGAAACCAAATCTAAATGGATATTACTCGCTTCACAAGACTTTTTCAGGCCATCAAAAAATTCCTTTCTAAAATGTGGTAGGTACCTTTGAATAAATAGTACTTTTTTCATCTCTTACGAAGATTTTAAAGACGCTTCTCTCTCCATGAAATTTCTGTTCTTCTTTTTACTTTATAAGGAATCCACTTATTTCTGAAAAATTGTAGCTGACTCACATAAATAAAATTTATAAGTTAAAGTCTGTCATAAACTAAAAATATCTATCAATTAGCACCTACTTTATCTTTACGAGTTAGCGAGACTATTTCTTCATAGGTGTCAATCAATTTTGCAATCACCTTCTCCTTTGAATAATTACTACTTGCAAACTCACGACCACTCTTACGTAAATGATCTTTAAATTCAGGAGTACTGACAATTTTTTCCATTGCAGAAGCTATGCTATCGGGTAAATTTATATCACATAAAACTCCTGTATTCCCATGATCTAATAAGTAAGGCACATTCCCGCTTTTTAAACCACCTACTACATTTGTACCAACTACCAAAGCTTCCAAAATGGTATTCCCAAATGACTCTTCTCTTGATGGGTGCAATAAAATGTCTGCTTTACTTATTTCATCTATTACTGCATCAAAAGGTTTATAACCAAGAAAAACTACATTTTCCTCCAATCCATTTTTCCTGGCATAATCAGCAGCAGGGCCATTTGACTCCATGTTCACACCAATCAATTTGTACTGATATTCGGGAAATCTTTTTCTAAACAACTGAAATCCTTGCAGACCATTTTCTATATTTTTTCTTTTATCAAAGCCGTTTGCCACTGTGACAATGGTTTTACTTTCTGGTTTTTTTTCTAAATAGTATCCCTCCAAAAAAGGAGAGTAAAAATTACTAATCACTCTAGTCTTAGCTTGGTTTTTATAACTTAGCAATTTTTTAAGGTATTCTGAATTAGAAATAAAGTAATCTGCTTTCTTAAGAACTTTATAATTAATCAATGACCTAACTAACCGGAACATATCTTTAAAATAAAGTAATATAGTTGTCGCATGATCTCTTAGAGTTACCACTGTTGGAATTCCCGAATCAAGGGCAGCCAATGCATATTCATAGGACCATTGTGCATTGATAATATCGGCTGGGTTTTCTTTCATTAAACTTACCAAATCTTTTCTTTCCTCTAGAAAGAATTTTCTTCCGGGTTGATCGGTTCTTCGCCCTACACAAATTGTAATATTTTTACCTTTAAAAACTTGAGGGGATTCAACATCACCTGACATAGTATATGCAACCACATTGTATCCTTTTGATATCAATTCATTAATTATTATGGATATCATTGGAAAATTATATCCCTCAGGGATTTTATGCCCTTGCCAATCCATGTTAATCATCTTTAAGGCCATTGGACCCGCTATGCCTATTGTCATTTGTGCTTTTTATTGCAATTATACAAAATATTATATGAATAATTCAATTATAGAATAATTTTAAGGAAATCAGAACTCAATTGAAAAAGCAATTGGTTGATCAGGCAAGATTAAAAGTAAATAATACATTTTTTAACATAGATGGAAAATTATTTAGCCAAAAACCCTAGAAATAGTTCAATTTTATCCCTTGTTTTTACTATTTAACACCTATTAAAAACACCTTGGCACTTTAGCTAAATATGTGTTCAACTGCATTTTTTATTAATTTTTCCATCGAAAAAATCGCGTTATGTGATAAATCTAATGTGTTGATTTTTAATCACTGATCCGCTAGCTTAATCCTATCTACATAATGTATTTCATTGATTATCTACTATATAATGAAATGTTCGTCACTTACAATTGAAAGAGTATATTAAAAATATATCCCACTTACATTTTACATTTTTTCAAAAAGTGACTGATTCTTACATTTTGCATTTTGGAATTTACATTCAAAAAATTAAGCGGATTTTAATGTGAATCTTTGAGCTATTGTTTTGATGCATTAAACGACAGAATTTAAAAAAGTCGATTTTTTTAATTCGCAAGTACCAACCTACCGCAACAGGGTGATAAACCCACCTATGAAATCAAACACAAAATGATTTGATAACAGCTAACTAAATATTATTATTATGAAAAAGAACATGTTGCTTGTAATTCTAATTACAACATTTTTTTCTTGTACAGAGATTTTGGATGAACTCGAATTAGATTTAGATTCCGAGTCCATTGTTGATTCACTCAGTAATAGTTTAAAACCCGATACAGTTTACATTCAGGATACCGTCTATATTGAAGGGGAGGACACTACCACAGTCATTGAGGAACCGGCCCTGCTTCAAACCAGTTTATTTTCAACTAACGCAGAAATAGAGATCTGGAAAGATAGGATGCAAAATGGACCTTTTAAGTCAACAAATGATTTTGGAATAAATTCACCTGGTGATTTCGAGAGGATTTTAAAAAATGCGAATGATTTTTTACGGGATCCATCAGCCGACAGAATTACCTGGTCAAGTAGTGGGCCCGCTGATTCAGAGACTGAAAAGAACCGTATTAGAAGGGCACATGCAAATTTAAGAGACGCAGCGTTTGTTTATCTGATCACTCAAGATGAAAAATATGCCAATGCTGTAAAAAAAGAGTTGCTTAGTCAGGTAAGAGAGTCTTCAACCGACTTTGGCAAATCTTCAGTCATATCTGCTAAAGAGAATCTTGATGGCAGCCCGTATTTTGATATGGCGAATTGGCTTAATAGGTTAGTCTATTCGTATGATATGGTTGAAAATAATTTTTCAGCTTCAGAAAAAACCGAAATGAAGAATTGGTTTTTAACTGCTGCTAAAGTATACCAGGAGCACCAAGACAACGTTCGTTCAATAAAACTTTGGCCTAACAGAAATGTTGGAGACTATACACCATCTTCCACTGCTAAAGAACCAAGTGTTTATACACATGATGGAGGATATCAAAATCTAAGAGGAAATGGCTGGTACAACAATAGACAAGCTGTTGCTGTTATGTTCTATGGCATTGCTGGAATTAAGTTTAATAATTCTACATTAGCTTCCAGTGCAAAAAGATGGTTTAAAGAATGGCTAAAATTTGGAATCTATCCTTCCGGATTAACTTCCGAGTTTTCACGTTCAAATAGCAGCAGGCCAGAAGCAGGATATGATTACTCCTCTATAACTGCAGATTGTATGCTAAGTTTGGCGGATGCTTTTGCAAGAAAAGGTGATTTCGAATTGTACGATTACCAGACTTCAGAAGGTATTGGTGAAAGTAAAGGAGGAAATAAGAGTTTACTTTTGGTTCTTCAGACGCTCAGTAAGCTTATCACTGATCAATATTTTGACCAAAAAACTCAAAGCAAATACATCTATTCGGGAAGCTCCCATAACAACTCAACTAAAATAGATGGCCGGGATGATGATAACATATTCGCAAGGCCAATATGGTTTGCACATGCTAATTTATATTATCAGGATCAAACAATTAAATCAGCGTATACACAATTGATGAATGAAAGTTTTAGGTACAGTAGTATGGGTGGAGTATCACCTTTTTGTGGAGCATGGGGGATAATGCCTGCAAAATTATTTATGTATGGGGATCTGGAAGGGAAAATAAATCCTTATCCTTTTGGAAGCTCTAAATGAAATGAGTAGTTAAATTTACAAAAGTGGTTGCCAAATAGATTTATTTGGCAACCACTTTTTATTTAGATATTAATTAAAAATGTTGCAGCCTGCTTATGAAATTCATTTACATTCTTTTAGTGAGATAGCCATTACACAAAACGATGATCTTAATATTTAAATTTTTATCGATTTATTTATTTCACTCTTCAAATTCAAATCGGAGATTAGAGTTTTATATTTATTGGGCTTAACCCTACATGCAAAACAATCTACATCTATTCGTTATAAGTATTTCATTCTTTTCTCACTTGTTTTGATGAATATTCCAGGCTAGTTTCTCACCCAAATGCGAAAATTCCTTTCACCTATGAAACTTGATTGATAGCTTATAGCTTCATTCTATTAAATCGTTGAAAAGAAAAGATCAAACCACCTATAGCAGATACCAAACTCATAAGACAAGGAAAATTTTTATTAGCATATAGATTTGCCAGTGAGGTTAGCGCGGACGAATAAAACTATTCTTACTCGTCAAGCCAATAGTCTTCCACCCATAAACACATCATACTCTTGTTGTTCGACTAATACAAATCAATTTTTAGGAGATCATAAATCTACTTTTAGTCCATTTGATAAATCAATGCTATTTTTTGCCTAGGAATGTAATAATTTGTAGTGATAATTTCTAGCATTAAAGGAATGATGACTCAAAAAAACTAGAACCCAAAAAAAGCTTTATCTACTAATTTTGGGGTTTTAGTTTTAACAATACAAGAGATAAATCTCTCTAATCAACCCTTCAATTTTCCCATTGAGTTTAAATAAATTGAAAAGTTGGTGTCAATCAATTATTAACTGCTAACTTGTCTAATTCTGCTCTTATTTCTACTGGTTGTTCAACTTGAGTTGTTGATTTGAACCTAGCTCTAGCTTCCAAGAATAAAATCAATAAGGCTAATGAAGTTAGAAATTCGCGCATCTCTGCTATTCGCAAATACTTCAATTCATCGATCATCCTGTATAAAATACTGTCATGATACATTGAAATAATTAAAAACCCTGAGGCTAAGCCTAATGAAGCTATTGGAATTTTGCAATAATTGAAAAGGCCCTTAAAAAATAAATTTTTTCGATAAAGTATTGGAGAAATAAATCCCCAAATAAAAATTCCAGCAATAAACATATGATCAAAAAAATAGCCGAACATATTATGAATATTATTTTCTCCTTGTACATTAATTTCTTTGATCGGAGCAATAGTCTCGAATTGAAACAACCTTTGCCCCCAACTTATCTCTTCTCCGGCAATAAAGATGAATAAAAAACCAAATCCTAAATAAATAAATTTATCTAGTTTTCTTTCTTTTATTTTAAAGACAATAGAAAAAGATACTAAAGCAGTTATTAGAAACACTATAGCACTAATATTTTCAATCCAACCATCTTCTATATTGATACTTTTTAATATTTCATCAGAAAATAGATTATTTCCAAAAAGTAAGTATAGAATTGATGCGAAGATTAAAGAATAGATTACGTAAAAGCTTCTGTTAAAAAAATAAGTGTTTTGGTCAAACAAATTCAATTTAGATTGTAAAAAAAGCTCCTTAAAAAAAGAAGTTGAACTAATTTTATTGCTAGTAAAATAAATTATCAAGCTGATCAAACCTACAAACAATAGAGTCCACTTAATAATACTTATCTCAAGTAGAGTTGTAGTTACTACCAAATTATTTTCAAAAGTCAAACTGCCTTTGAAAAAACCAAAGTACATTAGAAAATCAGGTGAAAGTAACACCCCACCAATTGTAAATATAATACCAACGACTAGCAACGTTATTTTAAAATGTTGTCTGAATGTTTTTTGAGTTATGGATTTCATAGATCAAAGATTAATTAATAATTAAAAAATTTTCTTAACATAAATGTAATATAATTAAAACAAAAAAATAATATTTTCTTAATATTAAATTGCAATTTATGTATAAAAGAATCAAGCTTTGCATGAATACAAAATTCAAAAATGTCATTATTCCTAAATAAAATAACTAAGTTAGTTAACAGAATATATAATTAAATAAAAGGGATTAGAAATGTTTATGAAGATTAAAAGGATAAATAAATTAAAAATATGTTCTAATAATATCAACAATAAAAGATTTTTCGACTTTAATATGCTAAACGATTCGAACTTTTAATTGGTTGGTTCAGTAATTTCATTAAAGAATAGATCATTAAGACATCGAAAATTTTTTCTACCTAAAACCTTTCCAAATTGATTAATTGATAGAATTAAGAAGTACAACAAAAAAAAAATAATAAAGGATGATTTATCTACATTTAGCCAAAGAAAGGTAAATAATCAAACAGGTAAATTATAAGCTTTTAGTAGAATTTTTCATTTTAATTTCATCAATAATAATAGCTTTTGTTTGAATATTAATTTATCCGAGAAATGACCTACTAAAAATTATTCTTTAAAACCTTAAAAACTATCATTCTGAAGTTGACAAAATTCGCAAAAATCAGTAATTAAACCTCCTAAATCAAGAGAATGTAATTTTTTGAGCTATCCACATCAAATTGAAATTTTCGACTGATAAATATTGCAGATTAATATTAAACTCAATCATAATGTAAAATTTACCAGAACATAAATTTTCTAAGTGCCAATTGCACCGCCAAAGTCTCTAGAAATGCAATGTGAAATAATCTAAAATTAGTTTCCAACTCCTTCAATTCTTGAAATCAATTTTCAATGGTCACTTATACTATTGAAAAAAAGCTATCTCATCTATAGATTTTTTTTCAGAAAAAGCCACCAATCCATCCGGATCTGGATACCCAAACGCAATAAGCATCACAGGTCTTTCATATGGCTTAAGCTCAAGCTCAATATCCATTTTTTGCTCAGTTGGTTCAACATCCGGCCAATTTATGGGACAAGAAGAAAGACCTAAAGTTTCTAATGCAAACATAAATGACATTGAGGCAAGTGCACCATCGATATAAATAACATGTCTGTCCCTTTCAAAGGGGTATGCACTTAAATCACCAACAACAACTGCTATTGCTGGAAAATTTTCACTAAATCCTCGTGTTCCACCAGGTATAGCCCCAACCCTTCTTGCACTTTCTTTTTCATCAAAAATCCTGAAAGTAAACGGTTGTCTGTTGCAAGCGCTTGGTGAGTACTTTGCCGCATTAAGAGCTTTCACAATTAAATCTCGGGGAACCTGCTTGTCTAAAAACCATCTTACAGATCTCCTCTGAATGCATAACTCATAAAAATCATCAAAGTTAACTTTTGAGTTCGAAAATCGCTTATAAGGAATTTTTTTAACATTATCCTCACAAGTTTCGTCTTTTCCGTTTTCGTAAAACTCCTTTTTGGCATTTTCAATTACTGGGTGACTGGCTACAGTCTGAAAATATTGTTGCAGAACATCTCTAGACCATAAAAATGTAGCTGACTCCCTATTATTTACTGAATAGTTGCTTTTTAAGTCTAAATAATTTTTTACGGTCTCCTCGATATAATCCAATGCAAAAACATCCTTCAAAGGTCGCATTAACAACCCTTTTTCCAACCTGTGAGTGTTTCTTCTTAAAAGAAATTCACTCCCTGCATTTTGTTCCAAATTATCGAAATAGCTTTTCCTGCCCAATAAAACCGCCCTGAATTCTCTATTGAAACTATTGGAAAAAAATGTATAGTAAACCACACAAAAGAATTTACTGTTTTGTCCTAGTTGTAAGATAAAATCTCTTAATTTCTTTTTTAACCCGCTCATGACCTAATTAATCTTTGATAAAATCAAATCCCACATTACTTTATTCTTATTTTCAATTTCTGCATTCTCTTTTTTTAGTTTTGCAGTAAGCATTTTCCTTATTTCCGGATTTAAAAGACTTTCAACTTTCTCGTATATATTTTCAGTTGGCTCTTTAAAATTAAACTCTTGACATTTGTACTCCTCAAATAGCATTTCATATTTATGTAACCACGAAGTGGAGATACAAGGAACATTAGATGATAATGCAGACGCTAAGGCATGGAATCTGGAACCTACTAAAAATTGTGACTTAGCAATAATCGACTTCAGCCTTATAGGATCTTCTTCCACAAAATGGAATATTCTACCTGAAAATAGCTTTAATTTTGAAATGTTGTCCATAATTTGCTTGCCAATTTCTGAATCTTTGCTACCTGCCTGTGCATGAATAAGAATTACTATATTCACATTACTTTTGCTAAGTATTATATTTGAAATATGACTTAAAACTTCCGTATATTTTATTTGCCAATCAGGTGATGCTCTAACTAACATTTGCTCGTTAGGTACGATGGCGCAAAAGTCACCTTTAAAAATATCGTCATTTATATAAGTATTTTTTTTGTATACAAGTGTGATATCCGGAGCGATTATTACATTTTTTGATGTTGTCGCTATTGCGTCCTGAATAAATTTAAAAGATTGATTATCTCTAGCAATCAATAAATCCACATTTGCTACGACATCTTTAATATCTTTTTCCATTCCAAGGTTTGAAAAAGGACCGAACGCCTGAGGAAGTAAAAAGAATTTACTACCTTGTTTTTTCATTCTTTTTATAAAACGGGATAAATAATGAAGTGGATAATTTCCCCATTTTGCTCCAAAAGCAAACCCTGAAATATCCATTACAACATCTATATTATTCAATGGAATATCACCATTGGTATTGGCTCCCTGAAGTCTTAACAAATTCCGAATGATGAATGGAAATTTTAAAGCAAGTAAAAAATATCGTCTGTTTCCATAATGAAACAACGGAAAATCTAGAATATTTACTTTCATTTCCTGAAGCTTAATACGATTTTCTAATAAGGGACTAACACAAATTTTGACATCAGGTATGCTACTTCTGAGTGTATCGACTAAGGTACATAACATAAGTTGAGCACCCTTATTGTTAAAATTGGCTCCTGTAATTAAAATGTTCATGTATTTATATTTGTGTTATTTTTTTAAAGCTAGTATTAACTCTTTATTTTTTTTATCAAATTTCAATATCAATATTGCATATATCCCCGCTCCTAAAATGATGTCTAGTATGAATTTAAAAATTACATTTTCTATGATTAAAAGGTGATTTAATATCAAAATTGCAACTGCCATAATTCCTACAAAAATTGAAATCCGAATTGCATCCCTAATAATTGGTCGATAATCTATGCCACCCACTTTAGAAATTATATAGTGCCAATACAACCCAAAGGTATATCTGCTAATTACTATTCCAATAGCAATTGATACTAGTGAAGGATGTATGAAATATGCCACAACGATGGAAAATAGAACCGTGAATGATCTGATCAATCCCCAAAAAAAGTTTACATCAGCCCTGCCTTTTGCTCTTAAAACTGACCCTCCTGTATTTAGTGATCGAAACATTACATCAAATGCCAATATTTGCATTATTGGAACTGACGAGAGCCATTGTGCACCGAAGAATAAAAGAACGAATTCATTAGCCACAAGCGCTATCCCGATGTAAATTGGAAAATTAATAGTCATTAGCATGGAATTGGCCTTTTGGTAATATGAATTAATTTTGTTCACATTATTTTGAATTTTTGAAAAAACGGGAAATGCAACTTTGTTTACTATTGGATTAATGTATAGAATAGGCATTCCAACAATTGTAAAGGCAATATTATAATATCCAAGTAGTTCGGCCCCTAAAAATTTACCTATTAAAATTTTATCCCAGCTACTTGTTAATATTAAGGAATATCTCTCCCCCATTTCATAACTACCAAAACGGATTAGGTCCTTAACTTGATTAATGTTGAAATAAAAACCAGGTTTATGGATTCTTAATCCAAAAAAGACAAATAGTGTTGTAGATATTACTACCATACACAAGTTACCATACACCAAGGAATAAACGCCCCAATCATACAGTGCTAAAACGATAGTAACAATAAAGCTCACTATATTTGCTATAAAGTTAATTTTAAAAGGTAGGTCAAAACTAAGTTCTTTTTGCATTAAAATATGAAACTGGCTCCCAAGTGGTCCGATAACAAAAGAAATTGCAACCCAAATCAATAATTCTTGTAGTCTTGCCTCCTCATAAAAGTTTGCCACAAATGGACTGATCCCCACCATGATTATAAATACAAATACACCAAGTGAAATATTCAACCAATACAATGTAGAAAGCTGTTTGTGATTAACGCTTTCTTTTTGAATTATCGCATTCCCAATCCCTAAGTCAGATAGCGGACTTCCAAATAATATGACTCCATGTACCATTGCCATCAAACCGAAATCTGTTGGTGATAAAAGTCTTGCTAATATTGAAGTTTTAGATATGGCTAATACTGCAGTTAATACTGCTGAAATAGTATTCCACTTAACCCCCGCTATTGTCTTTTCTTTAAGTGACATTATTAATTTTAATTCAACTCGACCGAATGCTTGTTAATGTCATAAAAAATTAATGTTTAAAGCTAATAAACAAAGTCAGCATAATTGATTCTAACATGGCTTTATGAGTACATAATTGGATTAGCATATTTTTGTTGATTAATAGCTTTTTCAACAACAGCCATAGAAATGCCCAAAATGACAAAAAAATGGGTGGGTAAATTATATCCTAACCCATAGATAAAACCACTAAAAACGAATGAAATAAAACATATATCTTTGTGAGTAAATTCCAATTTTTGACTTAGTGCACGATAAATTGGCCTAATCATATAAATTAAAAACAATATAAAGCCTATTAACCCAAAGTAGAACAGTTTATCAAAATAGAAACTATGAAAATGATGGCCTGTACCAGGAGCCCATTCAACTAATGAAGTATTGGGATTGTAAAACTGAATCGGCAATTCAAATCCCTTTAATCGCATGCCTTCTAAAAAGTGTTCTTTAATAAATGGGATATACGATCTGAATTGTTCTAGCCTCCACTCAGAAGTAGAACCTTGTTTATCGGGATTTAAAATCTGATCAATATTTTGATCAATCTTATCCACTACATCAGGCAGATATGTTAAAACAGTTGAAACAACAAAAAAAATTGTAATTCCAATGGGTATAAAGCCAGAAACAGCTTTATTAACTCTTAATTTCCCTTGTTTGTTTAATAAATAAAAATTGAATAAGAACGAAGCTCCCATAGCAACCCAAACAGTTCTATGTTGAGCAAAAATGATAAATACAAATAATAAGAAAAATCTAAACAAATCAATCTGACGCAACCCAACAATATATTGATTAAAAAAGTACAAGCAGGGCAATAGTAAGAGATAAACAGACGATGAAGGTATTCCTCTATCATGATTTACAAATGCAGCTATCGATATTTGGCTTGGTTCAAGCATGATTGTCATTATCAGCGCTGCTATTATGGTATTCATTAAAAGATTGTGATGTTTAAAGTCTCTTTTTAGGAAGAATAAGAAAAAGAAACAGGTAATTACCAGATCCATTATTTTTAGTCCCACGTGTGGGAATTTGAAATAAGAATTATAAAAGAAAAGAGATTCAAATACCAAATAACCAATATACAGAACAGGTATGGCACACAAAATAAAATAAGACTTCCTTAGCTTCCATAAATTTATCAATACAAAAACCATGGCTCCAAATGGCAAAGTCTTACTTGCAATAAGTAGAAAGTCATGATACGATGTTCTCTCGACATCATAAGGATAAGGTATGAATAAGGCTTCAGTAAGAAAAAAAATCAATATTGGAATAATGTAAAAAAGGCTCTTATTAATTCTCATTTGCAATAATTAACTCTTATCTTATTATCACATTATTCACTTCTTCTACCCTTGTTGCGGGGCAGGACTATGACTAGCAGCTTTGCTTTTCTTTTGAAGGATTTTTCCTTTTTTTGGTGTCAAATTACTACTCACATATTTATCATTTGAAGGAGATTTGCTAAGTCCGCCATAAATCTGCGAAACCTTCATATCGTTAAGAATGATTCCCAGATTTTTGATCTTCTGACTTTCATATAATTCGTTAACCTTATCCAGGTAATCCCTTTTTGTGTAATGATGCCTTGCCACGTATATATTAATATCTGTGTGGTTAGCAATGAGTAAATATTCGGAAACTAATCCTAATGGTGGTGCGTCGATGATGATGTAATCATACATCTCCTTAAACCTGTTGATTAAATCTCCGAACCTTGGTAAACTAATCAGGTCAAAAGGATTGGGAGGAAAAGGTCCTGAAATGATCACATCGACATTCCTAACCCTGGTTGGCTGGACGATATTCTGGATATCCGAATTACCTATTAAATAGGTGGACAATCCCTGTCTGGTTGAAACCTCAAAAAAGGATTGCATGTTGGATTTCCTCATGTCAGAATCTACTATCAAAACTCTTTTACCTGACTGTGCCAGAACGATCCCTAAATTTACTGAGCAAAAGGTTTTTCCTTCACCACTTGCTGAAGAGGTAAAGCCAATTACTTTGTGCTCATTATTGCTTGTGAAAAACTGCAAATTTAGTCTTATATCTCGCAGCGATTCCAATAACAAAGAACGTGAATCGTAGTCACTCGCCAATTTGATGTTTTTATTACCTTTTGCCACTGTCCCGATTAATGGAATATTGGTATATTTCTCCAATTCAGCTTTACCCTTAATTGTATTATCAAAGTAGTCTTTTGCCAGAATAATCACTGCTGGTATGATCAATCCCATAAAAAGCGCAAGTAATAATATGAATTTCTTTTTGGGAGAAACCGGCGAATTTCCATCCATTCTGGCGGATTCTACAATGGCCCAGTCAGATTCATTCGTAGCCAATGCGATGGCTGCAGCAGCTTTTCTCTGTTGAAACAGTTCATATGTATTATCTGTAAATTCGAATCTTCTTTCGATTCCCAAACGTCTAATAGAGGCACTTGGCAATCTATTAATCGACTGGTTAGTTTGAGCAATCCGGCTATTTATATCATTTAT
This sequence comes from uncultured Cytophagales bacterium, assembly GCA_913057175.1. Classification (GTDB taxonomy): domain Bacteria; phylum Bacteroidota; class Bacteroidia; order Cytophagales; family Cyclobacteriaceae; genus CAJXNP01. The sequence continues at coordinate 106,424 of CAJXNP010000020.1, read as the reverse complement.
TTTGATATTTGTTGTGTTAATTGCTCCGGTCAGGTTATCTCTCAGCGCATTCTTGGTAGTTCGGATATCAAGGTCAATTCGTTGAATAACCGGGTTAGCTTCGGTTGCTGTCCTTCCTACCTGTATCCTTTGTTGGTTAAGATCTGTCAGCTTTACTAACAAATTACTAAGGATCGGATCGTCAATACCAACAGAAATTGGCGCAGATATTTTTGAAACACTCTCCAAAGATTCAAGGTTATTCAATATGTTTCTCAAATAATTCAGCTTGACGTTCAGGTCAGCTATCTCTGATTCCAACTGGTCTCGTCGTTGGTACAATGCACCTGATTCCCCTATGTTGGAAGTGGAATACTGAAACGACTCCAGATCCTGCTCAGCTGCATTCAAGGATTCAGAGACATCGGCCAACTGATAGTTAATAAATTCGATGGTTTTAATACCAGCTATATTTTTCTCGTCGAGATCTTTCTGTTTAACGTAATACATTAAAGTATCCAGGAAAGTCTTTTCCTTTGGAACAACCGTTCCTTCTGTCGACAATAAAAGGATATTTGATTCACGACTTGCAACCTCAATGTTTAATTTATTAAGATATCTTTCCGTTAAAGAAACAGGATTATTGATTTGAAAAAACAATTCACTGGAACCGTACATATTTGGATTTCCAGTCAAAGTCACCGTAAAACCAAAAAGGTTTTCTTTAATAGGTTGATCAAATCGGTAGCGCTTGGTAAAATCAATATTGGGTATTTTCTGTACAACTCTGTCATTTTCGAAATCATACTGAACCACTTCTTCTCCTTTAACAGTTAGTTCAAACTCCTGATCGGACAGAATATTTATAAAAATTGGAATACCCGAAATTTGGCTAACTGAAGAATCAATTCTTATCAAAACAGGATAGTTTAACTTATACCGTTCTTCTGTTACCAATAAATCTTTTGTGAAATATGAAATGGCAAAATCCAGCTTATTAATTGTTTCACGTATGTAATTGGTTGATTTGATCACCAAAATCTCATCCTCTATATTGACATTCTTATCTTTTACATCTACCGGATCAAGAATCTTTTCCGCTTTGGTTACCTCGGTTTTCATCTTTAAAGAGGAGGAAACTTTATAAACCGGAGGGGAGGATTTGATATATAGAAACGCCAACGCAATACATATTACCAGAGCTATTGCAAATATGTGCCACTTCGATATAAACCTTGATAAGATTTGTTTTAAATCAATATAATCTTCCTGTGATTGCTTTTTCATGCTTAATTGTTGTTAGAATTGATATCCAAATAATTAAGTAATAAAATAAGTGTTGATATACCTGCGAAGGTCACTGTAACCAACGGAAGGTTGTTCCTAACTGTCGATTGTTTTAATATCTCGACATAAACAACATCATTAGGCATTAAGTAATAATAAGGAGATTCCAGAACTTTTGGATCAGTTAAGTCAAGTGTTATGACATAACCACTGTCCTCAATTTGTCTGATCACTTTCACACTTTCCCTATTCGCTCCAATATTCATATCACCAGCCATACTCAAAGCTTCAAGTAATGTTGCTCTTGTGTTATAAATATTATAAGTACCAGGCCTTGCTACATCTCCCAAAACCGAAACTTTAAAACTTGTTAGCTTTACCAAAACGATGGCATCAATAAGATATTTACTGATTTCCTTCTGGATCAATCTTTGTACTTCGTCAATGGTTAAACTACTCACTTTAACCAAGCCAACTATTGGTAAGTTGATATATCCTCTCTCGTCAACTGAATATCCGGTTAAGTAAAGACCTGCATCAGCATTCTGTCCACCACCACCAACTCTACCATCAGAGCCTTCAATATTAAAGAAAGCTGATTGTGTCGGATCAAGACTCTGTACCCTTACAGATAAAATGTCGCTCGGCTGGACTTCGTATAGAGTTCTTTTATTGTGAAATGAACTTACAAATCCTTTAATATGGTCATCACTCTGAATGTAATTAAGGTCTTTGGTAGAATAACAGGATGACAAAAGTAGTACGGGAATTAGCAGGTAAAAAACTTTTTTCATTGGTTCAAATTAAGGGTCTGTTTTGGTTGTCTAATTAATTCAATTTATTGAAATTAACCTCTTAGCGATTACTTAACAACGAATTAATTCTCGCTAACTAAAAATTATGAATAAGATTCCTTCAAAAGTACAAAAACAAATAATTATTATACAATTTTTACGGTAATTTTTTTCATAAAATTCATTTAGGATTTCATCACCTACTTTAATGAATCCCATGATTTTCAATTGGTTATAAAAAAATCCCGAAGTGATCGCCCCGGGATTTTCTATTAATGTTTATAAACCGTTACCTAATAAATAGCATTTCACGATACTTAACCAATGGCCAATCTTCATCATCGACAAATAATTCAAGTTTGTCCACGTGATAGCGAATCTGCTCAAAATACTTACCTTTCACATTATCGCAGTACTCGATAGCTTTTTCACGTGAGTCTTCAATCTTATTAACTCGTCTTCTTTCATCGATCATATCAAGAACACCACTCTTTACAGCATCAATATGCTCAGTGATTTTTTCAATCACTTTCAATACGGCTGTATTGTCAAGCCCTAAGCTAGCCAGCCCGGTAGCATTGTTGATCAGCTTATTCTGATAAGCAATTGCGGTTGGAATAATGTGGTTCAAAGAAAGATCTCCCATTACACGAGATTCAATCTGAACTTTCATGATGTAGTTTTCCAGCAATACTTCATTCCTTGCTTCCAACTCTTTATCATTCATCACACTATGCTTATTGAACAATTCTTTTGACTTCTTGACTAAATAAGCATCCAGAGCTCTTGGGGTATCTTTTACATTTGGAAGTTTCCTTTTTTCAGCCTCCTTCACCCATTCCTCAGAATAGCCATCACCTTCAAAGCGGACATCTTTGGATTCCTTGATGTATTTTCTCAATACCTCAACAATGGCCAACCTTTTTTCCTTACCATCTTTCATTAAGCCATCAACTTCTTCCTTAAATAAAGAAAGCTGCTCTGCAACAATGGTATTCAATGCTGTCATGGGTTGTCCCACGTTAGCGCTTCCACCTACTGCGCGGAATTCAAATTTGTTACCGGTAAAAGCAAATGGCGAGGTCCTGTTTCGGTCAGTGTTGTCCAAAATGATCTCAGGAATTTTATCTATTCCCAATTTCATGTACATATTGTCGCCTTTTTCGATCTTAATGTTCCCATTGCTTTCCAACTCATTCAACACTTCTGTCAACTGAGAACCAATAAATACAGAAATAATAGCCGGCGGAGCTTCATTGGCACCTAACCGGAAATCATTTCCAGCAGAAGCAATGGAGGCTCTTAGGATATCAGAATAAGCATGAACTGCTTTTATTGTTACAACAAAAAATGTTAAGAACAATAGATTCTCTCTTGCACTGCTACTTGGCTGAAATAAATTAACACCAGTGTCCGTGATCAAAGACCAGTTGTTGTGCTTGCCAGTACCATTTAAAGCTGCAAAAGGTTTTTCATGGAATAAAACAACGAAATTGTGCTTATCAGCAACTTTTCGCATCACATCCATCATAAGCAGGTTGTGATCTGTTCCTACATTGATTTCTTCAAAAAGAGGAGCAACTTCAAACTGACTAGGTGCCACTTCATTGTGTCGGGTAGTCACCGGAATACCCAATTTGTGACACTCGATTTCGAAGTCCCTCATATATGAGTATACTCTTGGAGGAATTGATCCGAAATAGTGATCATCCAATTGCTGACCTCTTGCAGGGTTATGACCAAAAACTGTTCTACCTGCCATTACCAGGTCAGGCCTGGAATTATGTAATGCTTTATCAATAAGGAAGTATTCCTGCTCACAACCTAACGAACCAGTAACTTTCGAAATATTCCTGTCGAATAACTTGCAAACTGAAGTCGCAGCTTTGTCAACCGCCTCCAGGGCTTTTAACAAAGGTGCTTTGTAGTCAAGGGCTTCACTTGTATAAGAAACGAAGATCGTTGGGATACAAAGAGTTGTTCCCCACAAAAACATGGGTGAAGAAGGATCCCATGCTGTATATCCTCTGGCCTCAAATGTTTGCCTGATACCCCCGCTAGGGAAAGAAGACGCATCTGGCTCCTGCTGGATCAATGCACTTCCTTTGAATTTTTCAATACCTGATATGGCATCAAAAAACGAATCATGTTTTTCTGCAGTAGAACCAGTCAATGGTTGAAACCAGTGGGTATAAGTTGTAACACCATGAGAGATTGCCCAGGTTTTAACAGCAGCAGCTACAGCATCAGCAGTATCTTCATCGATCTTTTTACCATTTTCGATGCTGTACTTTACTTTTTTGAAAACGTCGGGTGATAATGATTGCTTCATTTTATCCATGTCAAATGAAGCGCTTTTGTAGTAATCTGATACCTTATTTGAAGGTGCTTCAGGCACAAGAGGTTGTCTCTTCGCAGCCTCCTCAACTGCTTTGAATCTTAAATAGGCCATAAAAATTATTAGTTAAAATTGTTAATTATTATCTTTTCTTTATTCCTTTAAATCTATGCGTAACAGCTTAATCTGTTTGAGATGACTCAAGCATAAGCTCAATTTAAATATGTCAATTGTCCGCATTTCCGAAGACTTCCTGAGTATTTTGCTGAATTCAAAAACTGGATGAAAATTACTCACAAACTACTTTCCTGATATCTTGAAATCCTATTGAATTGATCGTGACGAATATGATAATTCTGGTCAGATAATGAACCTTCCCAAACAATTTCGAAAATTAACACATTTTTCATTTTTTGATTCAATTCGAGCTAATTTTTTGTGAATTTTCACACTTTTTACAATTAATCGATCTTTTTTTGTTCAAATTTTCGAAAAAATGTAAAATTTCAGTCAAAATATGGTCTTTTTGAAAACGGAATCACCAGTCTTCTTTTACCTTAACTTTCTTCTTGTCACCACTCTTTATTTTCATCATATCGACTTTCATCTGGCTGACCAAAACAGTCATTTTTTCCTGTACTGTTTTTTTATGATCATTCCATTGCCAATCGTTAAGTTTTGATGAAGGCGTTTCCAGTGGCTTGACTTTTCCATTTATCGGTTCGAACTTTCCATACCGGTTTCTCTCGTATTCCTGGAAATAAAAGTCTGTTAAAGTATATCGATACTTTTGATCTTTTACTTCTATTCTCAGAGAATACTCAATTGCACCATCCACGTTTTTCCCAAGTGAACCTTTTTTGAAAACCTGAAAACTAGACATTGCGGTAACTTCGCCTTTCAAATCATCCCTGTGAAGTGTTTTCTTTTGCTTTTTATTGATGTAACCCTTTAGAAAATTCTCCGCATTATTCAATAGCGTCACGGAATCAAAATTCTTCACATCTACAACTTCATGATAGGTGTATCTTCCGGATTCATCCACAGGCAATTCAATTTCCTGAGAGAAAGAGGGTTGTACATGTACAAATAAGTAAAGAAGAAGGGTAATTACATTCATTTTCAACATGTTACAAGTGCTTAAAGGCCCATGTAAAGATACACAGGCCTTCGCATTCACAAACCTAAATCAAGAAATTTAGAATGCATATATTGCTGCAAGAGAAACCTGCGATGCGGATCCTGTTGCTGCAAGGTCACTATCTTCAAATACATCCTCATCTGAGGTATCCAATCTGAATTCAGGAATGAAAGTCAAAGGACCTGATGAGATAGGTACGGAAAGTGTAAATGAATTGTATGACTGCGCATCTTTCCAGCTAAAGTTTTCATATCTCAAACCAATAGCAACTGCATCAGAAATAGCATACTGCGGATAAAGAGCCAAACCAGTAAATCCATCTTCTGAATCATCTTCAAATTCTGCAGAAGCAGTAGCGAAGTTCAATCCTAGGTAGAAAGCGTCGGTGATTTGATAGCCTGTAGTGATATCAAATTCTGTAACAGATCCTGCTAAATCTGTGTAGAATGCCTGGGTGTGGTAACCTGTGATAAAATTCAGATAAACATCCCATCCTTCAACAGGAGCCACATAGATTTGTGCACCAAAGTCAGATACGCCGTTGAAATCCTGGTAAACGTTCCAATCATCAAAGAGACCTACCATAAATGCAAACCTGTCTGAAATTGTGAAATCAGCTTTGATACCAGCATTTTGGAAAGGGCCATTTGTAAATAGTCTGGAAGTTGAGTAGTTGAAGTTACCAGTTGGTGAAATCACTTCATACCCAACAAAAGTCCCCATGTAGCCTGCAGATAATGTAAGCAAATCAGAGAAAGCATAGCTTACATATAAATTCTGAATATGTGGTTCCATCACCGAGGCTCCTGGTCCTGCAGATCCCGCATTTCTCGGACCAAAAGCGATCTCTCCTACAAAAGATGCTTTACCTACTGTTTGCTCCAAAGCGATATCGATCATACCTATTGAAACTGAATTCTGTTCATTTGCAAAACTTGTTTCAATATTTGGTTCTCCTGAAAAGTCGTACTTGTAATAAGTATCAACCGAACCGGATATTTTTAATCCGCTATCTTCATCTTGTGCCTTCACCGTGAAAGCAAAAACACAAAGTGTTGTCAATAGTAAAATTGTTTTTTTCATCTTGATAAAATTTAAAATAATTGTTGTTGGACATATTTTACCTGGTAGCACTTTGTAAGTGCTTGATTTTAAGCAGGTAAGTGAAAAAATCACTTACCTGATATTGTCTGATTGTTAGGGATTATTCTACAATAATTGTATATCCTCTGATACCGTGCTCGTGGCTATCCAGTCCTTCAAGTTCGTGCTCTTTAGATACCCTGATCCCGGAGATCACATCCAGAACTTTGAAGATGATGAATGCTGATAAAAATACAGTTGCTCCAATTGCAGCAACACCTATTAATTGTGGGCCAAAATCAACTCCTTCACCAAATATGCCAGTAGCTAGAGTTCCCCAAACACCGCAAGTTAAGTGAACAGAAACAGCACCCACGCAATCATCCAGTTTCAATTTGTCCATTGTAACCGCTGAAAGTACAACAAGGATACCCGCGATAAATCCGATCAAAAGTGACTCGCCAGGAGTGATCACATCAGCACCGGCAGTAATACCAACCAGACCGGCAAGGATACCATTTAAAACCATACCCAAATCCATTCTCTTGAAAACAAAGAATGAAGCTAAAAACCCACCAAGCGCTCCAGCGCTAGCACCTAAGCTAGTTGTTACAAGCACCAGGGAAGTTATAGCAGGATCTGCTGACAATACGGAACCTCCATTAAACCCAAACCATCCTAACCACAGTAAGAATACTCCGATTACAGACAATGGAACAGAAGAACCAGGGAAGTCATTTACTTTTCCGTTTTCATATTTTCCAATTCTTGGACCCAGGACAATGATACCTGCCAAGGCACCCCATCCACCTACTGAGTGAACTAAAGTAGAACCTGCAAAATCAGTAAAACCTCTGTCATCTAACCAACCATACCCCCAGTCCCAACTACCAATTATCGGGTATACAATTCCGACAAATAGAACTGTGAAAATCAAATAAGAGCTCAGCTTGATACGCTCAGCAACTGCTCCTGAAACAATCGTTGCAGCAGTTGCAGCAAACATCGCCTGGAACAGGAAGTCAGTCCAGTAGGTGTATCCACCTGATGCATATTCGGCAGTTAATCCGGCAGCATCTGTCCCAATGAAAAAGCCGGCAAAACCAAAAAATTCATTTCCAGTGTCAGGAGTAAATCCTGGATACATTAAGTTAAAGCCCACAAGGGCATACGTGATAATACCAATAACCGGAGTTAAGGTATTTTTAAATAAAATGTTTACCGTGTTTTTTGATTGGGTAAAGCCAGCTTCCACTCCGGCAAATCCAAGGTGCATAATAAACACTAATGCGGTTGCTAACATCATCCAGACGTTGTTAGCGGTGAAAAGACCATCGCTAACTTCCTGTGTCGCAGCCTGTATGGCCATCGTAGCATCTGCAGAAGCAAGTAGGTCAAATCGGCCTGAAATTCCTTCCAGGACCGAGATCCCGTTTGTAATTAGTTTTTCCATACTTGATTTAGTTTAATAATAAGTGGTTAAAAAATTTTTACTATACTGTCTATTTAAATTTGAAATTTTATTTCATTAACAAACTCATTATCGGTATTATTCTTGGCTATTTAGCGTATCTAAAAAATATCATTCGTATATCTCCCCGTAATACCAAATAATACAATAGCCTCAGACAAAAGTATGAAAGAGACCAATAATTCAAAAAATTTGAAAAAGAAATACATTCTCTACAATTTTTGCTTAAAAAATTGATGTTTTGATAAACTATCCTTCACCTGAGACCAATTTTATTATGAATTTTTTAATAAATGATACTGAAAGTTAAGTTTAACACAAACCCACTCATTGAATTTTTCACATAAAATATTGGACTAAAAGAAGAATTTTCGATTTTGACTATTCAGTTTTTGCAATTTCATTCAAAAATGACCTCTAAAACACCTAAATCATGCTAAAAAGATGTAAAATTTCTTTAAACAAGGTAGATTTCTACCTATTTATACCAATAAACTTGCATTTTGCGTGTAAAAAGGATCATTTTTAATATCTGATAGGATTGATTATCTAACCTTAAAATCTCATAGTATATTTTGTAATTTTATCGTCAGATTAAACAATTCAGCATGAAGATTATTTCAGTAATTGGCGCCGGAACAATGGGCAACGGGATCGCTCACCATTTCTCTCTTTTTAATTATTCGGTAAACCTCGTTGATATAAATAATAAATTTCTGGAAAGGGCCAGGCAAACCATCAGCACCAATCTGGACAGGCAAGTGAAAAAGGAAATTATTACCCAGGAAGAAAAAGACAATTCCTTTAATAACATTCAATTCTCTACCTCATTTGAAAACATTAAAGAAAGTGACCTGGTGATCGAAGCAGTTACTGAAAAGGCGGATCTTAAAAAAGATGTTTTGATGGACATTAATAAATATGTTTCCGGCACAAGTATCATCGCTTCCAATACTTCTTCCATCTCAATCACCAATTTGGCCAATGCTATTTCGAATCCGGAAAGAATGATCGGTATGCATTTTATGAATCCTGTGCCTGTCATGAAACTAGTGGAAATCATTAGGGGATATCAAACCAGCGAGCATACATTGAATAAAATAGTTGAACTGACGAAAAAAATTCAAAAAGCCCCTATAATCGTAAACGATTATCCGGGCTTTATCTCCAATCGTATCCTCATGCCTATGATCAACGAAGCTATTTACGCCCTTTATGAAGGAGTAGCGGGAGTCAGGGAAATTGACACAATCATGAAATTGGGCATGGCTCACCCAATGGGACCACTACAACTAGCCGATTACATCGGGTTGGATGTCTGCCTTTCAATTCTGAATGTACTTTTCGAAGGTTTCGGAAACCCTAAGTATTCTGCCTGTCCCTTACTTAAAAACATGGTAGTTGCAGGAAAGCTGGGAAAGAAGACCGGAGAAGGTTTTTACACCTATGGCAATGGATCTTCCGAATTAACAGTGTCTTATCAATTCTTGAAATAATCCAATTTCAAAATTCTTGTTTTTAACACAAAAGCAATCAAATCTTAATAAAGAAATTATTCCCTAAAAGTTTTTTTTCTATTCATTTGCACTAAATTCGCACAAAATGGTTATATTCTATTTAAGCAAGATAGAAGAACGAGTTTATTGAACTGTTTCGAGTTTAAATGTAATTATTTAAAGAAAGTACAATTTACTACTAGTATCAACCAAAAAATAATTAACAATGAGGCTGCGTGATGAACAAAGTTTATTTGAGGCAATTGACATGTTTGAAACAAAATTTGTCAGCTGGCTGAAAGGTAGACTGGAGAAAAAGGGAATAGAAGTAAATGAAGATCTTTCATTTCCCGAGATGCTGAAAGAATACGAAAGTAGACTTAATGGCGACAGGCAACATGTAAATCCTTTACTTAACTGGCTTAAGGAAAAGGACAAATGCGCAAGCATGAAATGCCAATTGAATGATCCATCATATCATTTGGATACCAGGGAGTTTAATTTATTGGAAAAAACAGCAATGGATGGGGCAGTTTTACTATTAACTTTTCAGAACAACTAGTTAAGTAGTAATCTTAGTTTTTATTAGCATATTATTTTTTTAATTTAAATTTTCCCTTAAATCGGGCAAAGTATGCTATAGTATTGCTCTTATGAAATTTTTTAAATTTTTCATTGCTTTCGCAATTTCTTGCGGATTGTTCTATTTACTAAATAACCGACTTCAACTTGAATCGGTAAGCATTCCTCCTTTGGGCAAATTTCTCAACCCATACGAAGGTTTCTGGCAAAACGCCGAGTCAAAAGCTATCGACGGACCAGCAAATATTTCCTTAGAAGGTTTGGAGAAGGAAGTTATCATCCGCTATGACTCTAACCTGATCCCACACATTTTTGCCGAAAACGAAAAGGATTTGTATATGGCTTCAGGTTATGTGGCCGCCTATCACCGTTTATGGCAACTCGAACTCGTCACACACAATGCAGCTGGAAGACTAAGTGAAATTATTGGCAAACGAACTATTAATATTGACCGCGAGCAAAAGCGGATCGGAATGTTGTGGAGTGCGCAAAAAGTGTTGAATGAATGGAAGAAAAACCCGCAGATCATGGAAATGCTGAATTCTTATTCCAATGGTGTCAATTCCTACATTCAATCACTGAGTTACAAAGATTATCCAATTGAATACAAAATCCTGAATTATGCACCTGAAAAATGGGAGCCTCTAAAATCAGCCCTTGTTCTGAAATACATGTCAAAAATGCTCACTATCGGAGAGGATGACATTGAAAATACCAATTTTGTTAAAAAGTATGGCCTGGAATTGTTCAATCAAATCTATCCGGATTTTCCTGAAGGGATTGATCCAATTATTCCTGAAGAGAAAATTTGGGATTTCACTCCTTCTTTTCGCGAAACAGAAACTGATACTTCATATGTTTTTGTTCCCATCGCCAAAACCATTTCGAAGCAATATCCCGGTGTAGGAAGCAACAATTGGGCAGTTGGTAGCACAAAAACAAAAAGTGGAAATGCTTATTTTTCGAATGACATGCATTTGAACATGAGCCTTCCGGCAATATGGTTTGTCGTCCAATATCACACACCCGAATTCAATGTTTATGGACATATTTTACCGGGAACTCCCATGATCATCCAGGGTTTTAATGATTCGATTGCGTGGGGCATGACCAATGCCAAACGTGATATTGTTGACTGGTATCAGATTGAACTCAAAAACAAATACCGAAATGAATATTTGTATGATGGTACCTGGCTGCTTACAAAAAAAATTGTGGATACAATAAAGGTTCGTGATGCTGAAGATATCATTGACACCATTGTACACACACATCATGGTCCAATTGTCTACGACAAAAATTTTCTGGCAGAAAACCCAAAAGTCAATCTTGCCATGAGATGGCTGGCTCATGATGTTTCATATGAACCGCTTTGTTTTACCCAATTGGCCAAAGCACATAACTATGAGGATTTCAAAAAAGCCATTCGCCATTTTTCATGTCCGCCACAAAACCTGGCTTTTGCAGATATCAAAGGAAATGTTGCGATTCATGTACAAGGAAAATTCCCGGTGAAATATCCTAACCAGGGAAAGTTCATCATGGATGGATCGACCAGCAAAACCGAATGGCCGGGATATATCTCTCCTGAACATAATCCACAGATTTTTAATCCAACAAGGGGTTTTGTAAGCTCAGCAAATCAGCACCCGGTTGATTCGACCTATCCCTACTATGTCTATTCAGACAACAATGAATATTACCGGAACAGGAGAATTAATACTGTATTGAATGAAAAGGAAAGTATGGTAGAGGATGATCTCATGAATCTTCAAAATGATAACTATAGTATATTTGCTGAAGAGCTATTGCCTGTTCTATTGGATAGTCTGGACAAAAGCAATTTATCAGAAAATGACCGGAATATCTTAAGTGTTTTGGAAAGTTGGAATTATGAATATAATCCTTTACTAGCAGCGCCAGCATATTTTGAGATCTGGTCAGGAGAGTTTTACAAACTTATCTGGGATGAAATCTCCCGATCAGACATACCCTTACCCTATCCCAGTTCTTATCAAACTGTCTGGCTAATTAAAAATGAACCGGATTTTGAGTTTTTTGATATTGACAGTACAGAACAAAAAGAAACCATAAATGACCTGATTAATCTTTCATTCAAAGAAACCATCTATTCCATCTCTGATTGGCAAGAAGAAAATGAGGGTGAACAATTGACCAGGGCAAGTTATTTTCATACAGATGTCATGCACTACACGAGGATCCCCCAATTTAGCGCCATGGATCTTGAGGTTGGAGGAAGTGGTGATGCTGTTAATGCCAATACATACCGACATGGGCCATCTGAAAGGATCATTATAGAGATGGGCAATCCTATCAAAGCATGGCACACTTACCCAGGGGGGCAATCAGGAAACCCTGGCAATCCTCATTACAAACATTTTCTAGCCTCATGGGTAAATGGTGAATACTTTCCAGTATTTTATTATCACGAGCCATCAGATCATGAAGAAGCAACTATTTTTTCGCAAACCCTGAATCCTCAATAGCATGAAATTTATCATCAAACTTCTTCTGATTTTAATTGCAGCAATTTTTATCCAACCTCATACTCCCTGGTGGTCCGTCATGCTTATTGCTTTTATTGTTTCTATTGTCATCAAAACAAACTGGTTTTCATCATTTTCATGTGGCTTTCTCGCCATAGGAGGACTGTGGCTATTTATGGCCATCAAAATAGATCAACAAACTGATTCAATATTGACAAATCAAATAGCATCCTTGTTTACAATAAATGGGGCTACATATTTAATTCTCATATCAGCATCTATTGGAGCCTTTGCAGCAGGATTTGCCGGTTTAACCGGTCATGCATTCATTAAACTTTTCGAAAAGAAAAAATCTCCTTATTATTAGGATGACGTAATTGGTTTGGGATAATTTAATGACTCTAAGAGTTGCCTGTTACAAGTTACGTGTTGCCGGTTGACAATGAAGATTAAAATGAATAAAAATTATTAATAAATGGCTGCCAAATCGTATCGGGATCTTGATATATATAAATTGTCATTCGATTTATTTATCAAATCCCATAAATTTTCTTTTCAACTCCCTAAGCATGAACTATTTGAGCTAGGAAGCCAATTACGTCGATCCTCTGATTCTGTAAACTCCAATATCGTAGAAGGCTATGGACGTAAAAGGTATAAAAATGATTTTATCAAATTTCTTACCTACGCTCATGCAATCAATGATGAAACCATTAGTCACTTAGAGAAGCTAAAGATTCTTTATACTCAATTCGATGCATTCATTTCCGAATTACTTGACGAGTATCATCTGTTAGGAGGAAAAATTTATAATTTTATTGAGTACGTTACTCGTAACTGGAAATCATAACTCGCAACTGGCAACCCGCAACCATGAAATCAAACCAAAACGTATAGAAATGGAGTAAAATGGCCTTAAATTATATCTGGATTTCTTTTTTTCTCATTGCATTTGTTGTGGCGCTTATCAAGCTTATTGTCTTTCAGGACTATCAGGTATTTTCCGCCATGTTTGATGCAACGATGGATTCATCCAAGGTAGGTTTTGAGATCTCTTTGGGTTTGACCGGCGTATTAACTTTTTGGTTGGGAATGCTAAAGATTGGTGAGAATGGGGGGATGATTAGAATATTAACAAGACTTGTTCGGCCATTTTTTGAACGGATATTTCCGGATATACCAAAGGATCACCCTGTCTACGGCCACATTGTAATGAATATTTCTGCCAATATGCTCAACCTGGATAACGCTGCTACTCCTATTGGGTTAAAAGCCATGAATGATCTGCAGGATCTTAATCCCGACAAGGATAAGGCGTCCAATCCCATGATCATGTTTTTGGTGTTGAATACTACAGGTTTGACACTCATTCCCATCAATGTGATGGTATACAGGGCGCAGATGGGAGCAGCCAATCCGGCCGATATATTTTTACCCATCCTGATCGCAACTTTTTTCGCCACGCTTACCGGGCTTATTTTGGTAGCAATTGTTCAGAAAATCAACCTTTTTGATAAGGTAATATTGACTTACCTGGGAACTGCCACCTTGATCATTATAGGGATGGTATTATATTTCTTTAACATGGAACCAGATAAAATTCAGGTTGTATCACGAGTTGTCAGTCACCTCATCCTATTCATTATTATCATTCTATTTATTGTAATGGGAATGAAAGCCAAGATCAATATTTATGAATCATTCATTGAAGGAGCAAAAGAAGGATTTACTATTGCAGTCAAGATCATACCATATCTGGTAGCTATCCTGGTAGGGATCGGAGTTTTCCGGGCATCTGGTTCATTGGAGTTTATTATCGAAGGCATAAAATGGTTTTTTGCGGCACTTAGCGTCAATACGGATTTCGTTCCTGCGCTTCCAACGGCATTTATGAAACCTTTATCAGGAAGTGGCGCAAGGGGAATGATGATTGAAACCATGAGCACTTATGGCGCTGACCATTTTGCCAGTAAAATTGCATGTGTATTACAAGGGTCAACTGATACAACTTTTTATATCATTGCCGTCTATTTTGGTTCTGTTGGAATCAGAAAAACGCGCTATGCAGTGACCTGTGGATTATTAGCAGACTTTGTAGGAATCGTCGCATCTATTCTCATCGGATATATGTTTTTCTATCAATCTTAACGAAAAAAGAAAAAAACGAGGTTAAAGATTTTTTTCATTCATAGGGTTAAAAGGCCCGTTGGACTAAAAATTAAATACTTTTTAAAATATTAACATCTTTTCTTCTATATTTAAACCCTATCGTTAACATAGATTTTATTATGAGTGAGCAGTTGAATAAGAAAAAGCAGGATAAAATTTACGACCTTGCCAAGAACCACTTTTTAGGGGATTTCCCTCAATCACTTCCCATTGAAAAAGCCTATTTGCATATTGGGATGTACATGGGGTGGATCATAGACAGAAAACTTTATTCGGATTATTTTGCTGACGAAGCCTCAACTGAGATATACCGATTTACAAGAAGAGAAATTGGCTGCATCATTTTGGCTGAGATTTGGGATGGGTCATTGAGCTTTGATCTTTTCGGCAGACAAGGAAACATGTTCACTTCATATTATTATGCGGGAGGGATCTACCGAAATGATTACATTGAGACGCTCGTGAAAAATGAGCCTTCAATCTATCACATCGATGACAGCTGGGACAATTATGATAAAATAGCCGCAAGGATCGACCTCAGGTTCCAGGATTGGAGGAAAATAACAGATTAATATAAAGGCCCGAAATCGGGCCTGTTTCTTTAAGTTACTTCCCAAACTTCCCTTTAAGCATCGCCAGCTTGTCTTCAAAGCTTAAATTATCTTCCTTTCTAGATGGCCTTTCTTTTGACCGATCTTTTTTAACCATGGACTTACCTCCTGTTGTTTTATTAAATGGATCACTTTTCATGGAAAGGGAAATTCTTTTCCTGGGAACATCAACTTCCAAAACTGTTACCTGAACTTTTTGGTGAACTTTTACATGGTCTCCGACGTTGCTAACAAAACCGTCAGCCAAGTGACTGATGTGAACCAATCCATCCTGATGAACCCCAATATCCACAAATGCCCCAAAGTTGGTTGCATTCGTCACAACTCCTTCCAGTTGCATTCCTACTTTGAGATCGGTTATTTCGTTCACTCCTTCTTTGAAGCTTACCATTTCAAATTTATCCCTCGGGTCAAGACCCGGTTTCGCCAACTCACTCATGATATCCGTAAGGGTCGGCAGACCACAATCTTCCGTGACGTACTTTTCCAGTTTTAGCTGCTTTCTCAATTCTGTTTTTGTCATCAGGTCTGAAACAGAAGCCTGACAATCTTTCGCCATTTGGTTGACCACATCGTAACGTTCGGGATGGACAGCGCTTCCATCCAATGGATTATTCGAATTTCTAATTCGTAAAAATCCAGCTGCCTGCTCAAAGGCTTTCCCCCCCAACCGGGGCACATTTCTCAAGTCCTCCCTGGTTTGAAAAGGTCCGTTTTGATTACGGAATTCAACAATATTTTTCGCCAGTTGCGGACCTAATCCCGAAACATACGACAAAAGTTCTTTCGAAGATGTGTTCAACTCCACTCCTACTGCATTTACACAACTGACCACTGTATCGTCCAGGCTATTTTTTAACATCGTCTGATCCACATCATGTTGATATTGTCCAACGCCAATGCTTTTCGCGTCTATTTTTACTAATTCAGCCAATGGATCGATCAATCTTCTTCCAATAGAAACAGCTCCCCGCACAGTTACATCGTAATCAGGAAATTCCTCTCTGGCAACATCAGAAGCCGAATAAATGGAAGCGCCGCTTTCATTCACCATGACGATGGCGATTTCTTTTGGTAAACCAATTGATTTCACAAAAGATTCTGTTTCCCGGCTGGCCGTTCCATTTCCAATGGCAATTGCTTCAACCTGATATTTCTCCAACAGATTTTTGATCGATGCAGCTGATTGAATGGTCTGCTTTTGAGGCTCATTGGGAAAGATTGCCTCATTGTGAAGCAGCTTTCCCTGCTTGTTCAGGCAAACCACTTTGCAACCTGTCCTGAAACCAGGGTCAATAGCAAGTACATTTTTTTCACCAAGCGGAGCTGACAGCAACAATTGTTTTAAATTCTCTTTGAATACTTCGATGGCCTCCTGGTCAGCATTTTTCTTGGAAGCCATTCTTATTTCTGTCTCCATGGATGGCTTCATCAATCTTTTGTAACAATCTTTGACTGCCAATTGGACCTGTTCCGCAGCTTCATTCTGTCTTTTGACTACATGTTTTTCAATGGTTGATATAGCATCTTCCTCTCCCGGACTGATATCCAGACTAAGGACCATCTCCTTCTCCCCTCTTCTCATCGCCAGAAGACGATGGGAAGGCACTTCCTTCAGTTTTTCTTCATATTCAAAGTAGTCTTTGAATTTTTGTCCTTCTGTTTCCTTCCCCTTTATCACCTTGGAAACAATAATTGCGCTATCTTCAAACAACTTTCGTATATCAGCCCTGATCTCTGCACTTTCATTCACCCATTCTGCTATGATATCCCGTGCTCCGCCCAATGCTTCCTCCGCATCTTTCACACCTTTTTCTTCATCAATAAATTTTTCAGCCTCATCCAGTACAGAAATTCTGCCTTGTTCAAAAATCATCTGAGCCAAGGGTTCCAATCCTTTTTCCTTTGCCACCGATGCACGGGTTTTCTTCTTAGGTTTGTATGGCAAATAAATGTCCTCAAGCTCATTCAGCGTTTCCGCCGCTTTGATCTTTTTCTCCAACTCAGGAGTCAGCTTTTCCTGATCGTCAATTGATTTTAAAATGTATTCCCTTCTCTTTTCCAATTCCACCAACTGTGAAAATCGATCCCTGATCTGGCCGATCTGAACTTCATCCAACCCTCCGGTTTTTTCTTTTCGATACCGGGAAATGAAAGGAACTGTCGCTCCCTCATTTAATAATTCAAGGGTTGAATTAACCTGTTTGGTTAATAAATTAATCTCTCCGGCTATCTTCTCTGCAAAACCAATCGACATGTGAATCTTTTTTGACGTTTTATTGACTAATGTGAATTAATTTGAATTTGTCCTTTTTAAATTCAATTAAAAACCCAAAAATAGCGTATTGCAAAGTAAAAACAGGCAAAAATGTCGAAGAAAAAATCATTAAAACGAGAGGTAATTGAGTGGGGGATTTTTATTGGGATCATTATCACGCTGTATGTCACGGGCTTACACACGCCTGTACTTGGCGCACTTCAAGGATTGGTTTTAAAGACAGGATTGGTCCAACCATCGACTGAAAAAAATGATTATGGACTAGCCAACTATAGTTTTGAATTGAAAGATGTAAATGATGAAAGTGTCCCTTTCGAAACTTTCAAAGGAAAGACCATCTTTTTCAATATATGGGCGACCTGGTGTCCGCCCTGCATAGCAGAGATGCCCGATATTGATAATCTCTATAACGATTTCTCTGACAATAGTGAAATAGTCTTTGTCATGCTTTCTGTTGACAAGGAATTTGAAACAGCCAAAACATTTGTCAAAAAGAAAGAATATAATCTCCCAATTTACCAGTTGAACTCAAATCTGCCAGAGATATTCAACAGCTCCAGCATTCCAACAACATTCGTGATCGATCCGGATGGGAAAATTGTTGTTAATAAAAAAGGAATGGCCAAGTATCATACCAATAAGTTTAAGAAGTTTTTACTTGGTTTGTCTAAAGGGGTTTAGGGGCAATAATTTTTGAAATTTTGCCTCCGGCGGATTTTAGCACCTCAAACGTTTTCTTCATTGCCTGTTCTTCACTTGTTTTTTCATCTACTAATGGGATAATCTGGTCAAAGTATTTCTCTAATTCGGCATGAGGTTCGAATGTTCCGCACACTCCAATACATGTTTTCCCATTGGCCTTGGCTAATTTGGCTATTCTTCCCGGTCCTTTTCCCTGTAACGTCTGGCTGTCGATTTTTCCTTCACCCGTAATGATTACATCGCAGGATTCTATTAATTTTTCCAACCTGGAATTTTTTAACAAATAATCGAATCCTCCTTCCATCTTAGCGCCGAACAGAGATTTTAACATGTAGCCAATACCTCCTGCTGCGCCGGAACCGGTGAAATCACTAAAATCATTTCCACACATATCAATCATCAATTGACTATACTTTCTCATATAATTTTCCAGCCCCTCAACATCCTGATCATTCGCCCCCTTTTGAGGTCCAAAAACACGAGCAGCTCCATTTTCTCCTAAAAGTGGATTATCAACATCATTCAATACAATTATTTCCACTCCATTCAACTTTTCCTTTACATCATTTAATTCAAGCGAATGTAGATCAACAATAAAATTCCCATGATTGATCTCTGATCCATCGTCCCGAAAAAATTTAGCTCCCAGAGCTTTCAAAATTCCTGTACCACCATCAACCGTTGCACTTCCTCCAATTCCAATCAACATTTTTTTTGTTCCTTTGTCAATCGCAGATTGAATGAGTTCTCCGGTTCCGAATGACGAAGCTTTAAATGGATCTAGCTCACTATTTTTTAAATATCGGATCCCGCTGGCCTCTGCCATTTCTATTATTGCCGTTTCTGATTGCGTAATTCCCCAATGAGCCTCAATTTTTCGACCAAGCGGGTCGCTGACCACTTCCGCGATCTTTTCGCCACTAAAAGCGTTCAAAAAAACATCAAGTGTATCGTCACCACCATCAGCGATGGGGAATATGTCTATGTTTTGAAAACGCTGCTCCAATCCGATTTTAATGGCATTAGCAACTTTTAATGAACTTAAACTGCCTTTAAAAGCATTAGGAGCAATAAGAATCTGAATTGTTGTATCCATTCAAAAGCGGATTTCAATCCGTTTAATTTAAATAATTTTATTGCATTGTTTTGTAATAATAGCATTAACCGCTAAATTTGCGACTTCAAAAAAATAAGCGCAGTTAAAAAATATGGCAAATCACAAATCAGCTTTAAAAAGAATAAGATCAAACGAAGCGAAGAGATTGAGAAACAGGTATGATCTGAAAACTACCAGAACTTTCATCAAGAAGTTAAAATTAACTCATGATAAAAAAGAGGCTATGGAGTTGTTCAACAAGGTTTCTGGCATGCTTGATAAACTGGCAAAGAAAAACATCATCCATAAAAATAATGCTGCCAACAAGAAGTCTAAGCTTCATAAATTAGTAAATAGTCTGGCTTAAATTTCAATAAAGATATCAATAAGCCCGGTCATTTTATGGCTGGGCTTTTTTTATTCCCTTATTTTTTGCAGTTTAATCCTTCGATTTTTTGTCCTTACTAACAACCATTTTTCATGAAAATACTAAGCTGGGCAGAGGAAGATCGCCCAAGGGAAAAACTGCTCTTAAAAGGGAAATCTGCATTGAGCGACGCAGAACATATTGCCATCCTTCTAGGATCCGGCACACAATCCATGACAGCTGTTGATGTGGCCAAGCATATTTTGAGTTCAGTTGACAATGACCTGAACGAGCTGGCAAGATTAAATGTAAAAGAATTGCAAAAGTTTAAAGGGATTGGCGAAGCAAAAGCCATTTCCATTGTCAGTGCACTGGAGTTGGGTCGAAGGAGAAAAAACCAGGAATCGCCCAAAAAAGTTAAAATTACCAGTTCAAGGGAGGTGTATGAAACGATCAAACCGGAATTGCTCGATCTGCAAATTGAAGAGTTTTGGATATTGCACTTGAACCGTGCCAACCAGGTTATGAAAAAGGAAAAAATTAGTCTGGGAGGTGTTGCCGGTACCGTGGTCGATCCGAAGGTGGTTTTCAAGACTGCCATTCAAAACCTTTCTTCAGCAATCGTTCTCATCCATAATCATCCTTCCGGGAACATTAAACCGAGCAAAAACGATATCGATTTGACAAAGAAGTTTGTTTCGTGTGGTCAATTATTAGAAATACCGGTCTTGGATCACATCATTTTCGCCAATGATAGCTTTTATAGTTTTGCAGATGAGGGACATATTTAAGAATTTTACGTCAGTATTCACGTTTAGCATTTGATTAAAAAGATTGGTAATTAATGAAAGCCTCTAAACTTTTCCTGATCTTCATTGCTCTTGCTTTTGCAGGGATCATCATTTATTCATTCAGCAATGTGAAAATTGAAGACACCTACGCTTCCAACATTCAGGAAGAACGGGAAAATAAAAACAATGAATTTAAGAACGCGGAGGATTCGCCATTACTGCCCAATCAAAAAATAAAATTTCAGGAGCTTGAATATTACCCAGTTGACAAAAACTACAAAGTAAAAGCACAGTTTGAACTCAATCCCATCCGTGAAACAATTCGGCTTTCCTATACGGATGGCAGCGAAAAACTGTATCTGAAATACGGCACTGCTTATTTCCAATTGAATGGAAAAGATCAGCAAGTCACCGTTTTAAAGCCAACATTTTTTGAAGATGAAGAATATCTATTTTTGCCTTTTTATGATGAAACAAGCGCTTTGGAAACTTATGGAGGTGGGCGATATATTGATATGGACACAGACGTGGGAAAAACTTTAACCATTGATTTCAACCTGGCTTATAATCCTTATTGTGCCTATAATGCAGATTACAAATGCCCATTACCACCAAAAGAAAATAAAATAACTGTTCCTGTAAATGCCGGGGAAAAATTATTTCAATTAAATCACTGATAGGCTGCTTAATAATCTTAAATATTTATTTTTGCGGTCTGATAAAATAGACTTTTTGAATTAAATGAGAATATCGTTAAGCTGGCTAAAGGATTATATTAAAATCTCAGAAACCCCACAACAAATTTCAGATTTGCTCACGAAATCCGGTTTGGAAGTAGAAGGTTTGGAAAAAACGGAAGCAGTGAAAGGAGGACTGGAAGGTGTGGTGATTGGTGAAATATTGGAATGCAACAAACACCCCAATGCTGATAAACTTAGCCTGACAAAAGTTGATATTGGAGAAGATGAACCCAAGCCAATTGTTTGCGGAGCACCTAACGTATCGAAAGGCCAGAAGGTAGTTGTTGCAACGGCGGGTTCAACCATCTATCCTATTAACGGCGAACCCTTCAAAATAAAAAAAGCTAAAATTCGAGGAGAAGTTTCCGAAGGAATGATCTGTGCGGAAGATGAATTGGGTTTGGGTAATTCACACGACGGGATTATGGTGTTGGATACTGCCCTTCCTAACGGAACACCCGCTGCTGAATATTTCAATCTCAAAGATGATTATGTCTTCGAAATAGGGATCACACCCAATCGATCAGATGCCATTTCGCATATTGGTGTTGCAAGGGATTTAAAAGCATTGTTTAACCGTGATATCTGCTGGCCAAATGTAAATTCCTTTAAGATCGATAATCAAAATTACCCCATAAAGGTGATCGTGAAAAATGAAGAAGCATGTCCAAGGTATTCAGGAATTACTATTTCCAACATCACCGTTAAGGAATCTCCCGATTGGCTTAAGCAGCGATTGCTATCGATTGGCCAGATGCCAATTAATAATATTGTCGACATCACCAATTTTGTCCTCCATGAATTAGGCCAGCCTCTCCACGCTTTTGATGCCGATCAGATAAAAGGCAAAAAAGTAGTGGTAAAAACTCTACAAAAGAACACGGAGTTTGTTACGTTGGATGAGAAAAAAAGAAAGCTTGCTGAAACAGACCTGATGATCTGTGATGAAACTGATGGTATGTGCATCGCGGGTGTGTTTGGAGGACTGCATTCCGGTGTAACTGAGCAAACTAAAAATGTCTTCCTTGAAAGTGCATATTTCTCACCAGATTATATTAGAAAAACCTCTGCTTTTCACGGTTTGAAAACGGACGCCTCGTTCCGGTTCGAAAGAGGAACTGATCCAAATATGACCGTTTATGCTCTAAAAAGAGCCAGTCTATTAATAAAGGAGTTAGCAGGAGGAGAAATCAGTTCGGATATTGTTGACATATATCCTGATACAATCAAAGACTTTGTCGTTCGGGCAAAATATAAAAACATTGACCGTTTGATTGGCAAACAATTGCCGAAAGATCGGATACATGAAATACTTTCTCTTTTGGATATTTCCACCAAAGATCAGAATGAAGTTGGGTTTACAGCGATTGTCCCTCCTTACCGTGTGGATGTTACAAGGGAGGCAGATGTGATTGAAGAAATTCTGAGAATTTATGGATATGATAACATCGAGATACCCGAAAACATTTCCAGTGATTTCATGGCATTCTTTCCTGAAAAGGATAAAACAGATTACGTTATTAAAGCATCTGAGCTATTAGCGGCATCCGGTTACTATGAGATCCAGACCAATTCCCTAACTAAGCCAAGTTATTCAGAAAATTCAGCTTTTTTGGATAGCAAAGAGGATGTTGTTATTCTAAACAAATTGAGCGAAGACCTGGGTGTTTTACGGCAGTCCGTAATGTTCAATGGATTGGAAGTCATAGCCTATAATATCAATAGAAAACAAAAGGATCTTAAGCTCTTCGAATTTGGCAAATCGTATCACAAAAAAGGCCCAAATTACGAAGAAATTGAAAGTCTAAATATTTGGTCCACAGGCAATTACGAGGTTGAAAACTGGCACGACCAGACCAGGAAGTTTGAATTTTACGATTTTTATGAGGTAGTTCTCAAAATTATCAATAAATTTACGGTTCATGAATGTACCAGCATTCCGATCAAGGATGATATTTTTAGTGTTGGACTTCAACTTTTTGTAGAAGGGAATGAAGTAGCCAGGTTAGGGAAGCTGCAAAAATCAATTTTAAAACAGACTGGGGTAAATCAGGAAGTTTTTTATTCAAACATAAACTACAACAGGTTACTTTTTGAAAATGCAGGCGAATTCAGGTTTAAAGAAATCTCAAAATACCCTGAGGTCAGAAGAGATTTATCGCTTGTCATAGACAAGAAGGTGACCTTCGAAGAGATCAAAAATATTCTAAAAAGAAAAGATTTCTTTTTATTGAAAAATGTAAATGTTTTTGATTATTATGAAGGTGAAAGCATAGGTAGTGATAAAAAAGCTTACGCGCTAAGCTTCATTTTACAGGACGAAAATAAAACTTTGACAGACACAGTGATTGATAAAGTGATGCAGCGATTGATCAAGGTTTACGAAGACGAACTGGGAGCTGTAATTAGAAAATAAATGAAAAGAGACAGGTTAAATTCTGAACTTCAAACACTGGAGAGAAAAATTCGATTTTTGCTCAATGAATACAATTCTTTGAAAAAAGAATTTAGTGGGTTAAAGGATGAAAACCTAAGTCTCAAAACCATCATTTCCGAAAAAGACCAGCAATTAAGTAACTTTCAAAATAAAATAAATATTAGTACTATTGTAGATAGTATTTCGACGGGTGAAAGTGAAGTTTCTGAAGTAAAAGAAAAGCTTAATGAATATATAAAGGAAATTGATAAATGCATCAAGTATCTTAATGAATAGCAAGGGTACTAAACTGATTTCCTGATGAAAGAACTTTCAATTAAAATTAAAATATCGGACAGGGAGTACCCTATGAAAGTAGATGCCAACGATGAGGAAAAGATCCGGCTCGCTGGCAAAAAAATCAATGAAAAAATTAAGCTGTACAGAGATCAATTCGGAATAGACGATAAGCAGGATCTGCTCGCTATGGTGGCGTTTGACAGCCTCTTTGAAAAATTACAAACTGAAGATACACAATCGACCATTGGAGAATCTGTTGTTGAAAAAGTTGTCTATTTAAACAGACTGATCTCTGAGGATATCAATCAGGATACCAATCCTCAAAACTAATTCCTGATAAAATATCTTTCTCCGGAAACCCCGCCTCACCCGCCGGGGATATTTAAAAATATATATAAATTATGGAAAGCATATTGACTATTGCTATTACTGCCATAGTGGCCTTAATAGCAGGTGTTGTTATCGGAAGGATAATCTTACAAAAAGCCTTGAAAGGCGTCGAACAAAAGGCAAAAGAAGACGCAGAATTACTCATCAAAGAAGCTGAATTAAAAGCTGAATCAATTAAAAAAGACAAGATCTTAGAAGCAAAGGAAAAGTTCCTCAAACTAAAATCCGAATTCGAAGAAGAAGCCAACAAAAAGAAAAACCTGATCATTTCCAATGAAAACAAGCTCAAGCAAAGGGAACAAAATGTTTCCAAACAAATGGAGCAAGCACAAAGAAAAGAGGCAGAACTCGACAGTCTGAAAGAAAACCTCACTGCTCAGTTGGAAATCGTCAACCGCAAAAAAAATGAACTTGACAAAATAAAACTGGAGAAGGTAACTGCGCTTGAAAAAATTGCTAATTTATCGGTAGAGGAAGCTAAAGAACAGTTAGTGGAAGCCTTGAAAGAGGAAGCCCAATCAAATGCTTCGAGCTTTATCAAGGAAATCATTGAAGAAGCAAAATTGACAGCCACAAAGGAAGCAAAGAAAGTGGTTGTCGAGTCTATCCAGAGAACTGCCACAGAAACGGCTATTGAAAACTGCGTTTCTGTATTTAACATAGAAAGTGACGAAATAAAGGGAAAAATAATCGGGCGTGAAGGAAGAAACATAAGAGCGCTGGAAGCCGTAACCGGCATAGAAATCATAGTAGACGATACTCCTGAAGCGATTATCATTTCCGGGTTTGATCCTGTGCGCAGGGAAATTGCAAGGCTGTCACTTCATAGATTAGTTTCCGATGGGAGGATTCACCCGGCAAGGATCGAAGAAGTTGTTGCTAAGACAACCAAAAATATCGAAGAGGAAATCATAGAAATTGGTGAAAGAACGGTGATTGATCTTGGCATTCATGGTGTCCATCCCGAGTTGATCAAATTGGTTGGTAGAATGAGGTTCCGTTCATCCTATGGACAAAACCTATTACAACACTCCCGGGAAGTCGCCAAACTTTGTGCAACAATGGCTTCGGAATTAGGATTGAATCCTAAACACGCTAAACGAGCCGGATTGCTGCATGACATTGGCAAAGTCTGGCCGGATGAACCCGAAATGCCACATGCTGTTTTGGGCATGGAATTAGCTAAAAAATACAAAGAGCACCCAGACGTCTGCAATGCCATCGGCGCTCACCATGATGAGATCGAGATGACAGCATTGATTTCACCAATTGTTCAGGCTTGTGATGCAATTAGCGGATCGAGACCTGGGGCAAGAAGGGAAATCATGGAATCTTACCTGAAACGTCTCAAGGAATTAGAAAACATGGCATTGAGTTTCGAAGGTGTTCATAAATGCTATGCTATTCAGGCCGGCAGAGAATTAAGGGTAATTGTTGATGCCGAAGCGCTAACTGATACGGAATCTGGTCAGCTATCCTTTGATATAAGCCAGAAGATTGAAAAAGAAATGCAGTATCCTGGCCAGATTAAAGTTACGGTAATCAGAGAAATGAGATCCGTGGCTTATGCGAAATAAAAAATTAAGATTACAAAAAAGGCTTCTGAAGGTATCAGAAGCCTTTTTTGTTTCTATATATCAATAAATAATTTTAACCTTCCCCACCTCCCATTGTTTGAGCAGCAGATTCCTGACCCTCCAACTTGGCAATTTCCTGATCGATCGTCCAAAGACCGATTCCTTCTTCGCCAATAATATCAAAAAGCTCAAGTGCTCTTCTTGCGATGGTTTCCTCTTCTCGTTGTTCGGTCACATACCATTGTAAGAAACTGAAGGTAGCAAAATCCTTTTCCATAAAGCAATGATCCACAATGGTGTTTATGGATTTTGTTACTTCAATTTCATGTTCGAGAATATGCTCAAATACTTCCCTTAGTGTCTCAAAGCTATGCTTGATATCGGTAATCTCGGGCTGCAATGCATGTCCACCTGCTTCATTGACATAACGGATCAATTTTAACATATGCATTCGTTCTTCTTCGGAATGATTGTATAGAAAATCCGCAGAGTTGTCATAACCTTTCATTTCACACCAGGAAGCCATTGATAAATAATGCGCAGAAGACCGACCTTCCATTTCGATCTGTTTATTTAAAAGTTTTTCGGTCTCTTTTAAAAGTGATCTCTTTTTTGTTACTAGTTCTTTCATGGTTTTCTTTTGTGTATATAAACTCAATTCAAGAGTTTGTGTTGGGAATTAAATCATTTATTAAAAAAACATAAATAGCACTCAAGATCAGCATATTCAAAGAAAGAATCAATTCAAATTAACCCGGAAAATTCGTTGAATTTTCCGCCCGATGGGCCGATGTTTTACAAAATCCTGGTCACAAGTAAGTTAAGTTTACTATCATCGTAAGTGAAGAATCCAAACATTCCTCAAATTTGGGGAATAAGGATTTTGTTAAAATCGGGGTTAACCTCCTACGAGTCTGATACGACTGTCGGAGTCATCAGACCTGACATAACTTATTGAATAACAGAAGTTTTCAATAAGTTATCGTCATTATTCATGTTTTTCCATGAATAATGCGGGTTAATCGGCCATTTATGACAAACCAAAGACATATAAGTGATCCTCATCCAACTATCAAAACATATTACCTTTAGATACAATTAATAAAATTGACAGAATTAACAGACAGAGTTACTTGATATATAATCATGGGAATGGAATTCAATTACAATAGTGAAAATAATTCAGAAATCATCTATGTGGGTGATCCAATGTGTTCCTGGTGCTATGGAATCGCCCCTCAATTGATCCTTTTAAGAGATTATTTCAAAGAAAAGGCTATTGGTTTTAAAATAGTGGTTGGCGGTTTAAGACCAGGAGGTGGAGATCCGTGGAATGATGAGATGAAATCATTCCTGAAACATCACTGGGAAGAAGTACATAAAATGAGCGGTCAACCTTTTGGCTATGGACTGTTCAAAAAAGAAGGGTTTAACTATGATACCGAACCTGCATGTCGTGCTGTTGTGGCAGCCAGGCCTTGGTTGGGCAACAGAGAATTGGAATTTTTTGAAGCTATTCAAAAAAAGTTTTACGTAGATTCTGAAGACCCATCAACCATTCGTTTTTATAACGATCTGTGTACAAAATTCGATATTGATTTCGAATTGTTCACAAAAAAATACCAAAATCAGACCGTTGTTAATGACACTTATGATGAATTCAGGCTCAACCGGCAATGGGGTGTTAGAGGATACCCAACCGTTCTATTCAGAACTGGAGATGAGCTTTATTTAATCACTAACGGATATGCAAAATTTGATCAAATGAAAATCCGGCTATTGGAAATCTTGGACCAAAAAGCTGTTTAAATATAAGAATTATCTAGCTAAACCTATTAATTATTTCTATGCAGGCTCGCCCATTGTGATAGGGGCATTTCCAAAAACCTGCTTTCTCTTCCTCCCGATATGGTGCTCCTCCTCGATTGACGCGCCACCACCATTCGCCATCCATCGGATCAATGATCCTTCTTTTGGTGAACTCCCATACATCTTCCACAGCGTTCAGATATTTTTTATCGGCACTTATTTGATAGGCGTTCGCAAAACCAACAATTGCCTCAGCTTGTGGCCACCAATGTTTATCGGTGTCGATAGTCTTACCACTCCTTCCCTCCTGCATCAAACCACCATCAATATCTATCCCTTCCTTCAGGGTAACCTCAGAAATCTCAACGGCTAATGCTCTCACTTTTTTCAATAATTTCAAGTCACAAACAGCTTCAGCGGCTTCACACAATAACCATGCTGCTTCTATATCATGACCGTAAGAATATTCGGAGGATTTGAGTGCCCATTTTTCGTCAAAAAACAAATTGAGATGGAAGCTAGACTTATCCAACATCTTATCTAGATGAATGTGAATGAGATTATTTAGTTGACTTCTTAATTTGTCTTCATGCCATATTTTCAACAAATTAGTGTAAGCTTCCAAAACGTGAAGATGGGTATTCATTGTTTTCTTCTCGTTCGCATCCTTGTCACTCAATCTCAAATCTTCCAGCAAATTCCATTCTTCATCATAAGCTTCCAGATACCCGCTATCAACCTGATCAAAGCAATGCTCTTCAAGCAATTGGAATAATTCAATCGCCATTTTCTTAGCCTGCTCATTTTTAGAAAACCTGAAATACTCGCTCAATGCGTAGATCGCAAAAGCCTGGGCATAAACCTGTTTTTTAGTATTAACCGGATTCCCCTGATAGTCTAATTCCCAATAAACACCGCCATTTTTCTGATCCAAGAAATAGCTGGATATATACTCAAATGCTCGATGAGCAGTTTTGGCATATTTTTCACCTTCAAGCACATTGCATGCAGCAGAAAACGTCCATAAAATTCTGGTATTTAAAATGATACCCTTATTTGCCTTTGGATCTTTGCGATTGTACCCATCTATAGCACCAATAAAACCGTCGTTTTCACAATCCCATGTATTTTCCTGCCAAAAGTCCAGAATGCTGCTCAGCTCATTGCTTAATTCTATTTTAAGCTTTTCCATATTTCCATGTTTCTGCTGATTAGCTTATTTCTGGTTGCAACACTGGTGGCCGATCTCAAACCATCTTCCGGAGTATTGACAACATAATCAGCCAGCTGATCTACCGATGATGTTGCGACATGCATTCGGGTATCTGAGGATCCATAATAGATCAATACTTCTCCATTATCTTTTTTGACCCATCCATTAGTAAATAAAACATTAGAAACATCGCCTACTCGCTCCTCACCCTGCGGCCCCATGAAATGTCCACCCGGCCGGTGAATAATCTTACCCGGATCGTCCAGTGAAGTCATAAACATGTACAAAACATAGCGAAGTCCAGCCGCGGTGTTTCGGACACCGTGAGCCAAATGCAACCAACCTTTCTCGGTCTTAATTGGTGCGGGCCCCTGACCGTTTTTTACCTCCTTGATGGTATGGTAAATTTTTGGTTCGATCACGACTTCATCTTTGATCTCAGCTCTTTCCATGCTTTCCGTAAAGCCCCATCCGATGCCTCCGCCTGAACCTGTATCGATAAATCCATCTTGAGGACGAGTGTAAAGTGCGTACTTACCATTGATAAATTCAGGATGTAAAACCACATTCCTTTGCTGACCGGAGTAGGTGATCAGGTCTGGCAATCTCTCCCAGTTAATCAGGTCTTTAGTCCGCGCAATTCCACATTGGGCAACTGCTGACGAGGTGTCTCCATCGGCTGCCTTGGGATCTTTTCTTTCTGCACAAAATGTCCCATAAATCCACCCATCCTCATGCCTGACAACCCGCATGTCATAAACATTCGTTTCTGGCTCATCGGTTTCGGGCATAGTAATCGGGTAATCCCAAAACCTGAAATTATCGATCCCATTTGGACTTTCAGCAACGGCAAAAAAAGATTTTCTATCAAACCCTTCTACCCTGACAATCAGCACAATTTTTCCATTAAATTCCATCGCCCCGGCATTGAAGGTAGCGTTTACCCCAATTCTTTCCTGCAAAAATGGATTAGTCATATGATCCAAATCAAATCGCCAGAATAACGGGGTATGCGCTGCTGTCACAACCGGGTATTCGTATCGTTGATAAATTCCATTGAAGCTGGGTGTAGGAACATTTTTTCTTTTAATTAGTTGTTCATGTTCTGCTTTCAAAAGCGCCAGTTGGTTGTCAAATTCCTCTTTTGTCATCTCTTTTGGATTTTTTGTATTGATAATGTTCATTTGATGGAATGGAAAAATTGTATGGTGTTAATTGTGTTAATTCTATCGATTTTCCATGTATGTCCAATCGAAACAATTGATTATTCAAAGTTAAATTTACACGAGTTTAAATTTAGAGAATGCATACATTTATTATTTCGGAATGGATATGAGGATTCTATGGCTACCTCCAAATCAGTTGAATTATTTGATTTTGGTTAGTTTATACATATCCGGTAGATCAGATTCAAATAAGACATACGGATCTTGTCTGAATTTTTGAAAATCTTCGGCGCTTGAGTGCCCGGGATAGGGAGCATAGTGATGATCCAATCTGTCATTTCTCCAAACAAGCACCCATGCTACCTGTTTTGTTTTTTCATCCGTAAGAATGGTCTTGAGCAAAACGTTCGTCCACCAGTCGTCGAGCGGAATCGCTTCCGCTCCGGTTTCTGTTATGGCGATCACTTTGTTATGTTCTTTTCCCAGATCAGAAAGTGTATGCAATCTCTCAATCGTCTCGTGGACTGTTTCCGGACTGTATAGACCATGGTAATCATCAACACCCATAATATCCACATAGTCATCCCCAGGATAGAACTTCATGTACTCCTCTTTACTTTTAAACTTATCAGGCGAGTAGGCATAGAGCAGGTTGTGCAATCCTTTTACGTCTCTCAAATATTCGATAGTAAATCTCCAAAGTGCAACGTACTCTTCGGCTGTGGTATTTCCGTCTCCCCACCAAAACCATGATCCAGTATGTTCATGAAAAGGACGAAAAATTATCGGAACTTTCTTTAATGGATGAAAGAAATTTGCCACTGAATCCAGTTTCAATTTATATTCTTCATGCAAATAACCCCCGGGAATAATATGCTTGACAGCTTTTGTTGTATCCCATGAATGGGTCCTTGTTACAGGGTTTTCCATGTGACAGCTAATGGTAATAATACCACCTCTTTTAAAACCCTCTTTTATCCATTTCTGCATTCGGTCGAATAGCACACTATCAATGTTTTGTTTTTGACTAATATCACTTATGTCCCAACCGTATACAGCCGGGTAACTTCCCGACACTTCTTTGACATCTGATCGTCCTTTTTCACCTTCCCAACCAATACCATATGCCAGATCATCCTGGTGACCAAACATGACATGCTTTCCGGATATGTTTATCAGATTAGCATATAAAATTTTGGTTTTTGCATTAGCGTTGGGGTCAACCAGTTTCAGATCATTGATGTTAATCTGGGCAAAAGCTGATTGTGAAAAAATTACTATGGCAATAAAAAGAAAAGTTTTTATCCTGGTTATTTTCATCTGACACCTAATTAATATTGGATTTGGATGTGATAGAAAAAGGTCGTGATCGAATTGACTCTTGCGAAAGGGCAAAAAACAAATTGTTATAAAATAAAAAACCGGGACTTGTTGAGCCCCAGTTTTTACCTTAACAAAAACACCCTTACTTTTATAATTACTTGAATTTAGCAAAACGTTTTTCTGCCATTAAATTCAAAATAAAAGTCAATTTAATTTTTCTCTCTTGGAGAGAATTAAAGTAAAACAAACATAAAAATATCCCGGGGAAATGATCAGGTACAATTGTATCAATTGAGGTGGGTAAATGTTTCAAAGTTGGGAATTTCGGACTGGAGATTAGGGATGGCGGATTGGGAAATTGGATGATGGAAAAGTAGAAAGAAAACCGTGAAAGGTGATGTTTTACTGATTACCGATTACTTCCTTTCAGCTTTCACCTTTGAGCTATCAGCTTTTGTAGTTCCTTTATCTTTGATGTAGTCTGAAGGAGTCATTCCAAAGTGTTCCTGAAAGCGCGATCTAAAATACTTAAGATCATTAAAACCGACTTCGTAGGTGATTTGTGAGATGTTCAATTGATTTTGGTTTAACAGCTGGGCGGCGCGTTGCAATCTTTGGGAACGGATGAATTCATTGGCAGACAACCCGGTCAGAGCTTTAAGTTTCCTGTAAAGCTGGATCCTGCTCATGCCCAGATCACTGCACAAATCATCAATTCCGTATTCGGAGTTTCCCATATTTTCTTCCACCATCTCAATTACTTTTTGGAGAAACTTTTCATCAAGGGAATTAAGCGTTATTTCTTTAGGCTTAACATACAATTTATCACTGAAACGCCTTTTTAGATTTTTCCTTTGTTCAATTAAATTTCTAACCCTGACGCCCAATAATTGGGGACTAAACGGCTTTGTAATGTAATCATCAGCCCCGGTTTCAATTCCTTCGACCTTAAATATCAAAGAAGTTCTTGCGGTCAGAAGAATAATTGGAATATGACTGGTATGTTCGCTCTTTTTAAGTTGGCTGCAAAGCTCAATACCATCTTTGACAGGCATCATGACATCACTTATAATCAGGTCAGGGATTTCATCAATGGCTTTTTCAATGCCATCCTCCCCGTTTACTGCTTCGATTATGTTGTAGTTTTTGCTAAATATATCTTTTATGTACTTTCTGACATCCTCATTATCTTCGACAATCAACAGTGTGCTTCTCTCAAATTCTTCTTCACCATTTTCGGTTATAACCTGGTTAGCTTTTATCTGCTCATTCTTTTCAGCAAGATGAGGAAGATAGTTTTCGACATTTTCACTGTCTTTGAAATTTTGAATGATCTCATCTTCTTCCAGATAATCCTTTCCAAGAGGAAAAAGAACTTTGAAAACTGAGCCTTTCGAAAGTTCGCTTTCTACGGCTATAATTCCCTTATGGATCAAAATCAATTCTTTCGTTAGCGTCAGACCAATACCTGTACCAATAGTTGATTTGGATTCCGTAAGTCCCGCCCGGAAAAACCTTTCAAAAATATGTTCAAGATCACCCCTAGAAATGCCATGTCCGGTATCTGAAATGCTTACGCATAAATAATCTGAGGGAAAAACTTTGTCAAATTGTGTATTTTCTTTTTCCAGAGTTGCCTGTACTTTGTTTTGGGAAAGGATTTTTATATCAATCGCTATATTTCCCTGATCAGGAGTGTATTTAAATGCATTGGAAAGTAAATTGTAAAAGATCTTTTCAAACATATCCCTGTCAAAAAAAAGCTGGATGATATTCTTCTCAGTTTGAAACAGGTAGTTGATCCGTCTGTCAAGGGCATTTTCTCTGAAGGATATATAGATCTCATTGATGAACTTTACAATATTCCCATCAGCAGCCCTCAGTTTGAGTTCTCCTTTCCCCTTTTTCCTGAATTCCATCAATTGATTTAAAAGTCTGTACAATCGTTGCCCATGATGTTGCATCAACTGAAGCTGATTGGAAAGGCGGGCATTTAAATCAGGCATCTGAAGTATTTTCT
Organism: uncultured Cytophagales bacterium; assembly: GCA_913057175.1. GTDB lineage: Bacteria > Bacteroidota > Bacteroidia > Cytophagales > Cyclobacteriaceae > CAJXNP01. The sequence continues at coordinate 72,778 of CAJXNP010000020.1, read as the reverse complement.
CCAACGGACCCAGGATCAATGTCAGAGGCGTGCGAATCTCGTGGGAAATATTGGTAAAATATTGCAATTCAAGGTTGTGGATCTCATCAGATCTTTCTCTTTCAAGTTTTTCAATCTGTACCTTGTGGCGAAGTTTAATCTGAGAAATTGTAACTTTTCTAATAATGAGAAAAGTACCTATTAAAAACAGTGTATAGAGCAGGTATGCCCAGCCCGTTGTCCAGAATGGTGGTAAGATGGTAATGTCGATAGATTTTTCATTCATTCCCCAAACACCGTCATTGTTAGCCGCTTTAACTTTAAATGTATAATCGCCAGGTGGAAGGTTGGTATAATGGGCATACCGTCGGTTGGCATCTGTATAGATCCAACTTTCGTCAAAGCCTTCTATCATAAAGGCAAAGGTATTTTTTTCCGGAGCTGCATAATGTAACGCCACAAATTCGAACGTCAGGATTTTGTCACTGTGCTTAAGTGTAATATGATCCAGTTCGTTAATGTTTTTTGGCAAAACCGTCCTGCCGTCACTCAACTTACCAATGGGTACACTTTTATGACTTAATTCAAAATCTACCAAAGCAACCATCGGTTCATAAGGATTGTTTTTGATGTTTTTCGGATTGAAAAAAGTAACCCCGTTTAACCCACCAAAAAAAACACGATCACCAAAACCAATTCCGGCATTGTTGTTAAAAAACTTATTTTCAATCCCATCGCTAAAACTATATTCCCTGTATTCAATATTATTTGCATCAAATCCGTCAACAAATTCCATTTTGATAATGCCCTTTCTGGAACTTATCCATAGTTCATTTTCATGAATGCTGACGATGCTTTGAACCAGATCACCCGGAAATCCATTTGAATGAGAATACGATTTAATTTCAAGTGTAGAAAGGTCAATGCAGCTGAGGCCCGATTCACTGCCTACCCACAATCGATGATTGCTTTGATCAAGAAAAAGATCGGTGATGAAATTATCAAACAACCTGTTTTTGGCCGTATCAGCTGCAGAAATATGATAAAATAGTTCAGAGCCAGCTTTTGCCTTATCAGAAGGCCTGAAATAATATAAACCATTTCCACGTGTGCCGATCCAGATATTTTGATTAGCATCCTGAACCATATCAATGATCGGAAACTGACTCAAAGTAAAATCGAGTCCCTGCACTGAGTTATAGATAATAAATTTGTTATTCTCAGCATCATAGCGATTCAACCCACCCTGATAGGTTCCAACCCAAAAATTGCCTTTTTGATCCGTACATGCGCTGTAGATATAATCATCACTTATTGAAGTCGTGTCATTTACATCATTTGAAAAATAAGTAACATCTTCAGCAAAACCATCTTTAATTTTGGAGGAATTGATTCGGTAAATCCCATTGCCATTTGTCCCTGCCCAAATATTATGAAAAGCATCTACTCCTATTGAATTAATAAATTTTAACCCTGTCCCCGATTCATCAATTCGAATTGGCTGTATGGTAGGTGCTTTGTCTCTTAGATCTATTTGACCAACCCCTAGCCCATGAGTGGCTACATAAATTATCTCATTATTTGTTTTTGCCAGGCCTTTAATTTCACCAACCTGATCTCCTAATTCTTCCTTCAGACCAATGTGCTCAAATTCTTTCTTGAAAATGTTGATCTTACGAATGCCTTTATTAGTTCCTACCCAAACTACACCTGAACGATCTTCACAAAATGTCGTTATTTTCTCAGATTCCCCATCTTCGGCTTTAGAATCAAAAACATAGGAAAAACCGACCGGTTGACCGGTTTTCAAGTTGACCCTTTTCATTCCTCCATCAGTTCCTATCCACAAGAACTCCTTCTCCTCTTCACTTTGAAAAATCGCATTGATCCGGTTTTGAATATTATTTTGGTTTTTTGAATTGATCAGTATCCTTGATTGATTTACAACCCCTGCTCCATCCTGATATTCCAGATTAACCAATCCTTGCAATGTTCCGAGCCAAATCGACCGTTTAGAATTATTTTCGGAGTTGTAAACAAAAATTGTATTGATGGTACTAATCGGAATATTTCCCTGAGAGATAAAAATTTTCTCCAGCAAACCATTGGAATTTTGTCCATTGAATTCTTTGGAATCAAATCTTATCAGCCCATTCGAACTTCCAATCCATACGATATCATCTTCTGATGAGAAAATGCTTAAAAAATCAGTTGTGCCTTCATGAAACCTTATATTTGTAAACTCAAATTCTCCTCTGGCACCCTCCGTAATTTTACTGATAAATCCATTTGTAGTCGCTATCCATATATTTTGTTGGCTATCCTCCCAAATCCCCATGATATCATTTTCAGGAATGGAATGATCATCATTAGGATCATTTAAAAACTGTATAAAGCACTGCTCATTTCGATCGAATAAATGAAGTCCCTGAAGCGAACTTCCTACCCAGACTCTTCCCCTGGAATCATTATAAATTGTTCTGATCTTTCTGCCTTTAAAACATTCCTTAAATCCAGGTTTTGGCATGTAGGGTCTTACAGAATAACCATTGTACATGAACAGTCCCACCCAGGAGCCAATCCACATAAACCCATCGTTATCCTGGACAATACTGTTTATGTTTCCATTGTAAAAGCTAAGATCTGAAACTATTTCTGAGGAATACCTTAAATCAATGGTCGATGAAGGGTCATTTTGAGCAAACACACTGGTTTTACCCAATAAAACAGATATGACCAATATTATCCTCAAATGCCTTCTACACATGAAAAAATTACTTTAGGGTGTTTTACTATCTAATGTCCAGTTAAAATACAATTTTTATCCTAAAACGGTTGTCTTTCAATATGAATAATCACACTTTGGTAACAGCCCTGTTATTCGTTTATTGCAGAAAAAATGAATTCTCCCCTCATCGATAGTACTTTTTAATTGTATACAAATTTAATATATATCCGCGTATGAAAATCACTATCGGAAAATAGTTAAATCGTTATTCTAACTTCAAAAAATATAAATAAGAATGATCGCGACACTTGAAGAATCTATCAGAATGGTTTATTATATCAATTTGAAAATGAGTTAATTCCAACTAACGGGTATTGTTTTAACAGCATTAAGCTGCTAAATTTAATTAGGAATTAGCCCAACTAACATGAAAACCTTTTACACTTTATCTATCTACTATATTTTTTGTTTTTTCTTAATAATTTTTTTCACATCAGCTTCTGCTCAAAGCAAGGTTCAGGCTCAGGTTGAAAGCTACCTCCAAACATTTAACCAAAAAACTTATCCTTATAAGTTGTACATGAATTCTGATAAAACTCTCTACGAGCCGGGAGAGCAGGTTTGGTTATCTATGGTTCTCCTTGATCGACAGACAAATTTGCTAACAAGGAAAGATCAAAACATCGTTCTCACCTTAGAAGATCAGTATGGATCATCAATTATGGAAAGCAATGTCCAGTTAAATTCCGGAACTGGTAAAGCATCATTCAAAATTCCTGAGCTCAACAAATTTGGCGATTATTACTTATCAGCGTCCATGTCATCTTTTCCAGAGGTCTGGTTTGAAAAGAAGCTGAAAATCGCTAAAAATGCTATTCCTTCTTTTTTGATAAATGTTATTAATGAAAAAAAGTACTATGCCGCTGGAGAAAAAATGATCGCCCATCTTGAGGTGACCGATTATTTCAATACTCCATTGAAAGGTGCAAACTATGTCATCAACCTCATTTCAGGATTGAATACACTTTCATATGTTGAAGGAAAACTGGATAAAAATGGAAAGGGGGCGTTTGAATTTAAATTACCTGAAGTCCTGAAAGATGAACCTGTATTCCTGTCGATCAATATTTCAGATAATCAGTATACCGAAAGTTATTCTTTACCTATTTCTGTTGAATCAGATAACATACATGTTCAGTTTTTCCCGGAGAGTGGACAATTGGTGCATGGATTAAGGAATATCATGAAAATACAAGCCAAGGATCGCTATGGAAATTCATTTCCTTTTACCGCCCAGATCATTAATAAGGAAAATGATATACTCGCAACAATATCAGGCGACGAAAAGGGATTGGCGGCTATTCCGGTTCTGCCAAATTACAGCAAGGAGCTAAAAATGGTTATCACTAAGCCGTTCTTCGTTGATAAGGCATTTGCTTTTCCAGACGTAAAACCTTCAGGCATTCATTTTACCATTCAGGAAGCGGGGTTTGACTCCTTATTGTTTACCATAAAAAGTACATCTTCACTGATTGAAAAATCAGCTACACTTCTTAATATCCATGATGGCGAGTCAGAGTTTATCAACCAATTTACTCTGAAGGATAAACTTGAAGTGAAAATGCCAAAAAGCATGCTGAAACCGGGAATTAATCAACTTACCATATTCGATTCGGACACAAATCCAATGGCTGAAAATATGTATTTCTTAAATCCGAAAATGAATACTGAAATTTCTATTCAGCCAATTAACGAAAGTTATCAAAACAGGGAAAAAATTGAATTTAGCATTGTTGCTCCTGATGAGACAATGGTATCATTAAATGTTGTAGATGAATACCGCTTAAGTCATGACAACAATAGCCAAAATTTGTGGTCGTTTGTCTATTTAAATAGTGAGCTTCGCAAAAGTCAATTTCTGGATACTTATGAACAGAGCCTTGGAGAAGGCTGGACTGAGCAAGTAAACACCACTCTTCAGTATAGTCTTCCATTCAACAACTGGAACCATATTTATCAGCAAAACAATAAGTCCATCAATTTCAATTATGAGCACCAGGCTGAAAGCTTCTTTACCGTTCCCAATCAATTGTACCATTTGAAAAATGAAGGAGGCCACAGCATCTATACCAATTATCCATACGATATATATTACCTTGCTTCCAATCCCATTTTGTTCAAAAATTTGAAAAAAGTGGAGCGCAAGGACAGAAAACCTCCCTATAAGACTTTACTGGAAAGCGGCACTCCTGTAAGAGATGTGATCAACGTTATGAAACCATACAAACTTATGGACGGGAAAATAGTCTTTGCCGGTGCACAAAATTCACTCATAGCACAGGGTGGGGCCTTGATCGTTATTGATGGGGTGCGAACGGGAGAATTCGCTTCTGTGCTCGATCAGATAAATCCCTTTGATGTAGATGAAATAAAAATCAGTACACAAGCTATTGATATCCTGGATTATACCGGTTTGAATTCTGTAGGAGTGATCGACATTAAACTGAAAAGAGGGGGAAAAGATAAAATAGATGAAGAAACAAATACCGAATTTGAATATGTGGATCATGAAAAAGATCGTAAAAAATGGAGAAATGAAGACGATCTGAGAACCACTATTCACTGGAAAACCTTTCACTATCTTGAAAGTGAAGAAGAAACTGTCGAATTCTATCATTCTGACATAAGGGGAAATTTTGTTGGCACCATTGAAGGGATTGATCAAAATGGAAAACCATTTGTTAGAAAGGTCGCTTACAAATCCTATCAATATTCTGAAGAGAATCCTTAAAATGTTATCATCTTTTGAAACAAAACCATAATTAAATCTTATCCCCCCGAAAATATTTGGCGTAATTTTAACATTATTGGAGTAAAGCTTTAGCAAATGATTTTTTTGGGAAGGAAATATTCATGCCTTTTTATCTTTTTGTTTTTATTGAGTTTTGAGAATATTGCTCAAAAGCCTCCACAGAGCATTCCGGAAAAGACGCGAATACTCTTTTTGCTGGATGGTAGCGGAAGCATGCTTGCGAGATGGGAAAATACTTTGCGGATAAATGTCGCTAAAAAATTTCTCGCTGATTTTGTTGATTCCCTGAGAGTAAATAACAATCTGGAGCTAGCCTTGAGAGTATATGGCCACCAGTTTGACCGACGGTATCAAAAATGCAATGATACCAGGCTCGAAGTTCCTTTCAGCAAAGACAATCACGAAAAAATTGTCCAGAGTCTCCGCTTAATCGAACCAAAAGGCACCACCCCAATTGCCTATTCCTTATCACAAGCTGCCAATGACTTCCCGGAAGATAATTCCTACAGAAATATTATCATCATCATCACGGACGGGATCGAATCCTGTGATGGGGATCCATGTGAAGTTTCCCTTTCCCTTCAGAAAAAGGGTATTTTTCTAAAGCCTTTTATCATTGGTATCGGCATGGAGGAAGATTACCAGGATGCATTTGGCTGCATGGGTGCATACTTTGATGCCAAGAATATCAATCAGTTCAGGACGGCCTTATCAAAAGCCGTCAATCAGAGCCTGGGAAAAACAACGGTCAGTGTTGAACTGCTGGATGAAAAAAGACAACCAACTGAAACCAACATAAATGTCTCATTTATCAATAACTTCACACATACTTCTGTTTTTGAATTTGTCCACTACCGCGATGAAAAAGGCCGACCTGATTCTGTCGAGATAGACCCGGTACTTTCCTATGATGTAGTTGTCAATACGATTCCTCCGGTGGTAAAAAGAAACTTAACTTTTGAAGGTGGAACCCATAATGTTTTGCCCGTTCAATGCCCTCAGGGAATTCTGAAAATTGACTTCCCTGGTATGGTTTCCTACAAAAATGGAGTACAATGCCTCGTAAAAGATCCGCAAAGCGGTAAAACCCATACATATTTTTTAGCCAACAATTCCGTACAATTACTCGCAGGTAAATATGATATCGAAATACTCACTTTACCTGTTTTAAGTTTCAAAAGTTTGGAAATACCGCCCCATCAGGAAAGATTGATCTCACTTCAGAGACCGGGTATCATCAATTTCATTTCATCTTCATATGGCGTTGGAAGCATATATGAGCTGGACGAAGAGGGTCGACAGCGATGGGTTTATAACCTTAAAAGTAATGAAACCCGTCAAACCATTAATATTCAACCTGGTACCTACAAAGTGGTTTTCAGATCAAATGCCGCAAAAGGAAGCAAATTCACGAAAGTACAACATTTCAAAATCGAAGAAGGAAGTACCCTGACGCTCAGACTATGAAAGACAACCAAACCTTACCTGATTATTGTTTTTCTATTTTGAGAAAAGTTTGGTAATAAAAATAAAGGTATTTTTGACCAGTAACCTTGAAACGCACAAAAAACACATTCTCTGCAAGAGTCCGATTTAGAAAAATAAATCCTGCAGAGAATGTGTTTTAATTTAGAAATAAAAATTTCTTAGAGAGAATATATAATAAGCTCTTTAAGAGCCGAGAACTTTTGCTATCGTAGCACCGATTTCTGCCGGTGAATCGACTACTGTCAATCCGCATTCTTTCATAATTTTCATTTTAGCTTCAGCAGTGTCTTCGGCTCCACCAATTATTGCTCCGGCATGTCCCATTCTTCTGCCTGCAGGGGCAGTTTGACCAGCGATAAATCCAACCACGGGTTTTGGATTACCCATTTCTTTCAACCATCGGGCAGCATCGGGCTCATAAGTCCCGCCAATTTCGCCGATCATTACGATTGCATCAGTATCGGGATCGTTGACAAAAAGTTCCACTGCTTCTTTGGTAGAAGTTCCAATAATAGGGTCCCCACCTATTCCAATTGCTGTTGAAATACCTAATCCGGCTTTTACCACCTGGTCAGCAGCTTCATAGGTTAACGTTCCTGATTTTGAAACAATACCAACCTTTCCGGATTTAAATACAAAACCCGGCATGATACCAACTTTTGCTTCACCCGGTGTGATCACCCCTGGGCAATTTGGACCTATCAGGGTAACATCCCTTTCTTTAATGTAGCTTTTGGTTTTCATCATATCAGCTACAGGAATTCCTTCTGTAATAGCTATAATAACTTTTATTCCCGCGTCAGCTGCTTCCATAATGGCATCTGCTGCAAATGCAGGAGGTACGAATATAATGGTGACATTGGCGCCTGTTTTTTCAACAGCTTCCTGTACCGAGTTAAAGACCGGCTTGTCCAAATGCTTCATTCCACCTTTACCTGGTGTCACGCCGCCCACGACATTTGTCCCGTATTCTATCATTTGTTCAGCATGAAAGGACCCTTCTGATCCTGTGAAACCCTGAACGATAACTTTTGAATCCTTGTTTACTAAAACGCTCATTCTTTTTTTATTTCGGGCAAAAATAGGAGATAATATTACTATCACAAAACAAATACGGTTCGGGTATAGAATGATCATCTGATTCGGATGCGGAACAAATTGATTTAGAAGGATATGCAGATAAAAAACATATAATTATTTCACTCTTGTGGAATCCTTCATAAATTATCTACGGATTTATTCTGGCCTATAACTATGGAATTTTAATTTTTGAATAATGGATAATCAAACCTCTGGATCCAAAAACTGGCAAAAAATAATCCATGAAATTATTTTTAAATCAAACACGCCACCTGGTAAGTTCTTTGATCTTGTACTGATCCTTGTGATCCTGATAAGCATTGTAACGGTAATGCTTGAAAGTGTAGAAAGTATCAATGATAAATACGGCCAATTCCTAAGAAAATCGGAATGGGTTTATACAATATTGTTTACCATTGAGTATTTCGCAAGAATATTTTGCCTTAAAAAACCCAGGTACTACATCTTCAGCTTCTATGGTTTGATAGATCTGCTATCCATTTTACCTTCCTATCTCAGCCTTATATTTGTCGGCTCTCATGCATTGATTGTTATAAGGGTTTTCAGGCTCCTAAGAATTTTCAGAATCCTGAAACTAGTTCAATTCTTAGGCGAGGCAAGGGTTCTTCAGGAGGCAATAAAATCAAGTGTACCAAAGATCATAGTTTTCATTATTGCTGTGATCTGTATTTCTACGATGACGGGTACACTAATGTATATCATTGAAGGACCTGAGAATGGATACAAAAATATACCCATTAGCATCTACTGGACGGTTGTTACCATGACAACTGTTGGCTATGGCGATATTGCTCCGCAAACTCCACTAGGGCAGACTGTGGCCACAATGCTAATGATATTGGGCTATGGAATAATCGCTGTTCCAACCGGTATTGTGACTGCCCAGTTGACCAAGAGTCGGTATACCACAGAAAACATTCCACAATCCTGCTTATCTTGCGGAAAAGAGATCCATGAGGTTGGGGCAAAGTATTGTAATCAGTGCGGGCACGAACTTTAGGATTTTTCAATCATTTGACCTGAAGTTTGAAATTATTATAATATTTTAAAGCAATACTTTAAATTTGAACAGCTATCCGTTTTTATTTAATCATTCTTGCAAAATATGGCGTTTCTGGATAAAGAACCGATTTTTTATTCGTAGAATTCTTATTTCTCCATATATAATTTGGTCATTTTAACTATATCCCATTGAAAAAATTTATTGAAAATTTCATAATTCAACCCTGTTTAGAGAATCTTAATTTTGAGTTTCACAATTTTAAGGTAGGTTTTTGATCTCATATGTATTTATTTCATCAAAGTATTATATTTTTTTTAATTTAAAGTTTAATCCGATAACTTTGTCTCAACAAAACGTTAAAAACGTTAAGGAATTTCCAAATGGGAATGACCAAAGTTAACAAATTGTAAGGTGATGAAACTGGCAGACATGCCCTCCTGTCTCGGGGGTGAAGAGTTAGGGATAAAGCTTATGCGTTGTACAGGCATATGCCTAACCACTTCGTGGAGGTTCGACTCCTCCCCTTACAGCCAAACCTAATAAACTTCAAAAAAGTTGAAGTATTTTCTTGAAAGATTGTAAGTTTGCGATCCCTTTTTTAGGGAGAGACAATAACTTACATCAAAAGCCAAAACCTCTTATGCGAGGTTTTTCTTTTGTTATCCAAATTGTAAGGTGATGAAACTGGCAGACATGCCCTCCTGTCTCGGGGGTGAAGATCACGGAATAAATTACGTGTGTTGATCAGACACTGTGACTAACCGCTTCGTGGAGGTTCGACTCCTCCCCTTACAGCTACTATAAAGGCCTCCTCTCGGAGGCTTTTTTATTTTGCCTTAAAAATAAGTAAGCTCCTAAACTATTTTTTCAAACATTTATTAAGATTCAGCACTGATTGAATAAGTGAGGCAACCCTCTGTCGAATTTATTTGTATTGTCAAAAAGCCTGAAAAAATCGATCAATGAATTTATTTTTTCAAAATCGGTTAAGTAGTGTCAACTATAAAATTGATCAATGTCTGAAATTACAAGTGTAGTCGATTTGATGAATTTGTTTCGTAATGAGTGATAAAACGAGTACTACCTGGAATTTGATATTGGATTTAAATGATAAATTAAAAAAATCATCCATCAACCTTCGATTTATTTCCATCAAGCTAGAGCCAGACGAATTCTCAATCATATTCAATAAATCAGGACCTTCATTTCCTATTTGCATTAATTTATGTGATTCGGCGTATCCAAATCATTACCTGACAATCATCAATTGTATCAGGCCATTTTCTTTTGATATTATAAAAAATAATAGCTTAGATGCTGAACAGATCAAATTACTTTCAATCTATTTGCCTTATGCTATTTTGCCTCATTTTGCAAAACTAAATAAAAAAATATATGCAATCACTCATTTTGCACAATCGCTGGATGGTAGAATAGCAACAAAGACCTTAGATTCTAAATGGATTGGAAATAACGAAAATTTAATCCATGCACATCGAATGCGTGCACTGCTTGATGGTATCTTAATAGGATCTCAAACATTGGCTATAGATAACCCTCAACTTAATGTTCGTCACGTCACAGGCAATAATCCTATTAAAATAATTGTTGGAGGCGACAATCTGGATTTAAAAAATTATAAGGCAATTGATAATAAATCGATTGTCTTTGGTCAGAATCACAAAACAGATAGTATCCCATCAACAAAAATAAAACTCAGAAAAATTAATGGCAGCTATAGTCCCAAACAAATCCTAAATAAGTTACTTGAATACGGCTTGTACAGCGTCTATATAGAGGGTGGGTCTTACACCTCTTCATGTTTTCTGAAAAAAGGGTGCGTTGACCAGGTCCAGATTCACATTTCACCTCAAATTATAGGATCAGGTAAGGCAGGGTATAATTTTAATGGAGTGAATAATATTTGCGAATCTATAAGATTTCGTTCTTATAGGTTTATCCCTATAGGAAATGAAATGATGTTCGTGGGAGAATTTTAACCAATGCAAAATTACAACTACAAAAAGTTATGGCATAATTTAAGAAGTTCAAGAATCGAGCATTGTTCAGAAATGTTTTCATGCAATCATAATAAAATTGTGGTGAAAGCAGAACATTCTTTGGTAAGTCAGGGTACCGAAAAATTACTTTTAACACAGAAGTTAAATGGAATAACTTATAACAAAATGAAAGTCCCCTATTTAGAAGGAGAATTCGGTACTGATTTTACATATGGGTATTCTTTATCTGGTTATATTCTGGATGGTCCAACAAATGTGCAAAACAGAAAAGTTCATTTAATGCATCCCCACCAGGAATTAGCATTTGTTAACTTAAACGATGTGGTTTTTATAGAGGATTGTGATTTAAAAACAGCCTCGTTGGCAAGCAATGTGGAAACCGCACTAAATGCAATATGGGATTCCGGGTTTTCTATTGGAGAAAATGTTCTAATTATTGGATATGGAATGATTGGAGCATTATTAGCTGCTATTCTAAAGGCTGGTAATCCAGGAGAATTGTCAATAATAGAAAAGGATCAAAATAGACTTGATTTATGTGTTAAACATGGATTTAATGCAGCTAATAATACCATAAACATGTCAAATGAATATGACATTATTTTTAATACCACAAGTAGCCAGGAAGGATTACAACTAGCTATTGACAATGCAGGATTTGAATCCAAAATAATTGAATTAAGCTGGTATGGGAATACAGATTTGAATTTAAAATTAGGGGATAAATTTCACTATAACAGAGTTAAAATCATTTCGTCTCAAGTAAGCAATCTACCTCCCTCAAAGATGGGTAGATGGGATCCAAAGCGTCGTAAAAGAATGGTATTCAATATTCTTCAAACAACAGATCTTGCCCATTTGTTGACAAGAGAGGTTCCCTTTGATCAAACCCCTGAGTTTTATGATCAACTAAGAAATGGTAAAGTGAATGATATTGGTGTCACAATAAAATACTAATTAAAAACTTTAAAATGTTCACAGTAACAGTTAAGGATCATATCATGATTGCTCATTCTCTAAAGGATCCATTTTTTGGACAAGCAGAAAAAATGCATGGAGCGACATATGTTGTTGAGGTTAGTTTTTCCAGCGAAAAATTGAATGATAAAAACGTAGTTTTAGATATCGGAGAAGCATCAAGACTTTTAAACGCAGTTTTGTCAGAATTAAACTATCAAAACTTAGATAGTTTGCCACAATTTAAAAATCAGCTTACAACAACAGAGTTTATAGCCAAATACATTTATTCGGAGATAAAGAAATCCATGAAGGAGAAAATAAAATTAAAAATAGTGTTACATGAATCTCATATAGCTTCTGCATCATATGAAGATTTATAATGAATAAAAAACTCGTCATATTAACCACTCACTTCGGAAAGAATTTTTCAGGAGGATCAAAAGCAACATGCGAGATTTTTGAGCGAATGGAAGGTTCGTTTAGTGAAACTATTGTCCTTTGCAACAAGGTTGGTAACCATTTATTTAGCAATGCAAAAATTCACCTTTTTGGAAATTGGCTACATCTAATTAAAATATTAAATAAGTTAAAATTAGAAAATGCTATTTTTTATGGTGATTTCTACAATTCGATCTGTTTTGTCTTAACCGGGATCCCCTTTTATTTCACTTATCATGATAATTGGCCAGAGCTGGCAAAAACTTCCCTAAGATTCAAATTTCTTTCTTTTTATTATAGTCCTTTGTATAAGGCGATTTTTAAAAAAGCAACAGCTGTTTTCTCCGTTTCAGAGTTCAAGAAAGAATTCATTAATTCATTCAATAAAAACGTGTTTTTGGTCAGAAATGGAATCAATATAGAAAAAGCTGATCACCCAAAATTCAGCAACAATAAGATATTAATGGTTGGAAATATAGATTCCAGAAAGTATCAATTGGCATTATTAATACTTCCAAAGATACATGAGTTGGGGATATCTATAGACATTTACGGCAATATCAAGAACCCATCTTTGGGGAGAAAATTAGAATCATATTCATTTGTCAATCTCCATGGATATCAAGATAAAATTTCTTTCGAAAGCTATCCATTGCTCCTTCACACATCCATGATGGAAAATATCTCAATGGTACTATGCGAAGCAATATATTCTGGCATACCAGTATTGGCATTTGACGTCGGAGGGGCAAGAGAAATAATAGATCATGGAAATAATGGCTATCTAATTAAACCTTTTAATATAAAAGAGATGGCAAGAATTTTACATCAAATAGTTTCAGGCAAACTTAAATTCAATTACAACATCAATAAAATCAAAGACTTCTCATGGACAGCCGCAAGTAAAAAATATGAAGAAGTAATCCTTAAAACGTGATTTATTATTTAGTCATATTGATCTATTTGAGTTTTGTACCTGACTTTTATTTATGGCCTGTAGAAAGTGAAGCCTCAACAAATCAGCTGGTAAAAAGTAAAAATTTTAGTATAGCCCAAAAGATATTTATAGTATTCCTCTTTTTAATAAGTCTGATATCCTACCTGTCCCCACTAGTGCTTTCAGTATTTAAACTTGCAAGAAATGCAGACTCCGGGATTAATATTTTAGCATTTTCCGGAATATCTATTTCGATTATAGGAAGACTTATTTCCATAAAAAGTGCACTTATTTTGAAGGACAATTACAGGCATGTATTAGTATCAAACTCATTCTTCAAATGGAGTCGAAACCCCATAGTTATGGGCTTACATCTGACATTTATTGGAATGCTTTTAATTTTCCCTGGTTGGTTTTTGTTTTTAGGGTTCTTAATCTATGCTGTAAACATTCATTACAAAATACTCATAGAAGAAAAATGGTTGATCAACAAATTTGGAAACAGCTATGTAAACTATTCAAAATCTACACCCAGATATATTTTTTTATGAATGAAAGACAGGTAGAAATTAAGCGCTGGTTCGATTGGGTCTATCAGAAAAAAAGTTTTTCATACCTAAGGCCACCTGAAGCCTATGATATTTTTATTTCAATCTTAAAACCAAAGGAAAATGGTATTGCCCTTGATGTCGCATGTGGTCTGGGCCTTCTATTAAAAAAATTGATAGAAAAAGGTGTGATTAGCTATGGCATTGATATCTCTACCGAAGCAATTAATCAATCAAAAACATATTGCCCTGAAGCAAATTTAACGATTGGAAATGCCGAGAACTTACCATTTGATAACAATACGTTTGACTATATAACCTGTATAGGCTCACTTGAAAGAATGCTAGACAGGAGAAAAGTATTAGCTGAGCAAAAACGAGTGGCTAAAAAAAACGCTACTTTTTGCTATATGGTTCGAAATTCTGAAAATTTTACATGGAAGTATTTGTTAAATCCATTAAAGCTCAAAAATTCAAGCGGGAACCAAGATGCGCTTAGCTACGATGAGTGGAAAAATTTATTTGAATCTTGTGGCTTGCAAATATTAAATGTTTATCCGGATCATTGGCCTTATTTACGTTTACGAAAAAGTCTTTTTCCCTTTAGAACAGATTATGGGAAGCTAAGAAGATTTCCATTTAATATCTGCTATGCCTACGAATTCATTTTCTTATTATCTAAAAATGAATAGTATACCAGATATATACGACCATTTGTTTTCATTCGAAAGCAAAAGAAAGAAACTATCTCACTATCCTGTACACAAAAAACTTTCCAACGGAGATCAATTTGATGATCCATTGATCAATTTAATGTTTGAGAAAATTAAATTTCGAGATAACGAAAAAATATTGGATGCAGGATGTGGTACCGGAGATACTCTATTTCAAATTGTGGAAAAGCATTCTATTCAAGGTATTGGCATATCATTAAGTTCAAAAGAAATAGAATTTGCTGAAAAACTCGCAAATGCAAATAAACTAGCCAATCTCCGTTTCAAAGTGTATGATTTTCAACAACCAATTGAAGGTAGTTTTGATAAAATACTTGCCATTGAATCGCTGAAACACGCCAGCAATATTGATCAAGTAATCTCAAATTTTCATAAAGCACTAAAAAAAGAAGGTCAAATTTTCATCGCTGATGATTTTCTAATGCATGATAGCATCAAAGTCGAGAGACATAAATTATTATGGAATGCATCAGGTTTTATGAAATTTGGTGAACTGGAAGAAAAATTAAAAACCCTCAACTACAATCTAAGGGCCTACGATCTGACCAGCCATGTTAGATGTCGGTCAAATCTTATGATCGAGGCTTTTAAAGTTTTTATAAACATCCTTAAACCCATTGCAAGCAAGAACTTAAAGGTAAACTTAGAAACTTACTATGGAGCACTTTTGCTCGAACAATTATACAATGAAAACACGGTGGAATATAAAGTAATTATAGCAACTAAATCATAACATACTATGAAAAAAATCATTAAGGAAAAGACTTCTAAAAGGGTATTGATCAATTTGAAAATTTACTTTGACAGAGCGAGGATGTACCTCGGATACATTAATTTTTTTATGCTCAATCTGGTCTTTTTTAATTCATCAGACGGTGGATTTGTTTATGACTTGATTCAAAACAATAAATATTTAATTATTCCAATATTATTTATTTTGTATCTGGTTGTTTTAATGTTTATAGGTTATTTAGATACCAGGTGGGGACTACGGGAAGAAGAGATGAGAAATAACTCTATGACGAATCCTATTTTGCGCGAATTAGTCGAAAATGTCCGTGAAATAAAAGAACATACCAAAAGACAAGAAAGCGTCTAATCAATTTATTGTAATTCGATTCAAAAATTTTAAAACAGCAGACAATCCAAATGAAATAATAATTAACATTGAAGCAACCATACAAATTGGTTGAGAAATGCTTGAAGCAAATACAAATGGTGTAATTAGGCTAACAAAAAACACCACTGCTATCAAAGCTCTGATTTTCTTGCGTAGAAATTCTTTATTTCCCCACTCTTTAAAGTAAAAAAGTACAGTATAGAAATATTTTAACGACCCGGGGATGAGAATCCAATACCCTAGTCGACCCTCAGAAAAATGGATCCAACTTAAAACAAGAACCATAAAAGCATCTGTCTCCATATCGAGACATTCTCCCATTTCTGAAGTTTGATGAAATCTACGTGCGATATAGCCATCAATACCATCAAGAATAATTAGAAAAAGAAATGTAAAAAATAAAAAAAGATTCTCAATATCTGTATGGTAAAATGCCAATACAATTAATAGAAATAAACGAAACAGAGTAATAATATTTGCATACCCAATTTTAAGCGGAAAACCGGTAACATAAAAGGGAAGAAAAGAAATGAAATATAAAAAAGATAATGTAGAAATAGTCAACCATATAGAGTAATAACCAGTTGAAAAACTTATTCCGAAAAAAACAATATTGATCACGGCGTGAATAAACGACCAATTTTTATAAAATTCAGGGAAGTTGTTTTCCATTTGGCTCATAATCTGGTAAAACATTTTCTGATTTTCCGAAACATCTTAGTAATTCCCTCAAAAATGCTGAATGTAAACCTTCGTGCTTGACAGGAGAAATATTATCGTATAGCGAATCCCTAAAACCATATTTCTCGAAACCGTTCAAAAAATTCTGGTTCTTAGAAACAACATGAACTATAGTTTCCAATCCAAATTCCTCACCATTTGTAAGTTCATGTGGTTGATGGTCCCCAACCAATAAAAATATATCGTTCTCATTTCCATTTTCAATTATAAATTTTTCAATGACTTTAATCTGATATTGAATTGAATTAATGTAATCAGTTAAATTCGGTCTTGTCAAAAACCCTCCACTTATTGAATGATCTTTCTTTTTGCAACCATTGATTTTCCTCCAATCGTCTAATGGTTTCTTTGGGCTTATGTAAGGGCTATGTGAATTTTTAGTAAGATAAAAAAGGATAAAGGGAGACATGAATTGCCTTAAGTAATTTTCATATGCGTAGTTTAAGGTATATTGATCAGCTGGAAATTCGCCAAATCCATATTCCAGGCCTTTGTAATTAATATCATCTCTTAATATCCAATTGTCGACATGATAAAAACTCGTTAAATCATCCATCGAAATTGGCAAATTGGCATTTGGCTTAGTCGGGTTTAAATTGAAAATGGTATAATTATTTTCGTTTAAAGTATTCAATATTGAATCAATCTTGTGGAAGGCTTTATTTTTTATCAGGTATTCATAGGTAAGGTGGCTTTCTATTCGACAGCCATATAAAAATGATGAATAAGCCAGCCAGGACGGTCCTATAAGTGTAATTGATTCTGAGAGATTACTTTTAACACCCCAGTTTGACTTATTCAGCTGTTGTGTAAAATCTTCTATTAGACTTTTATATTGGGATTTAATCTTATTTTCCTTAACAAGTAATGACCCATAAGACTCTATGAAAATGAAATAAAGATTAGGCTTTTTATTGATTGCTCTTGTTATAACATCCTTTTCCTCGATTGACTTAATCAAATTTTTAAATCTGAGCTTATTTTTTAACAGGTCATGACTATTCCTTATATGAGCAATCAACCTGGCTGTCATGAATAAAAACCTGTAAGTTAAATCACGACGATTCCTATAAATTCCCTTTCTTAAAATAGCTGAAACAAATACTACAGACAACAGCAGTGTGACAAAATAGGTGATTGGAACTGGTTCAAAGCGTAAACTAAAACTAAGATACAAAGTAAAAAAAGTGAAAACGGCAATAACCAAGATTATCAATCCTATGGCATAGCCAAGGAGTTTAATTTTAGATTCATTATACAGAATTGCCATACCATCTCTTAACAATTTTATATCATTTGCGATAACTGGTGTGGTTTTATATATATAAGCAAATGCAAAGTGATAAATATTGAAAATCAGTAAAAAACAATAAATAAAAGAAAATATGTAAATCCCCTTTTCAAGAACTGCAAATCGGTATAGAAGAATGATAATGGAAATTTCCATACTAAATCTGAAGAAATCCATATTGTAACTTATGAATACACCTCGTCTTCCTTTTTTTAATCCTTTTAAGGAAAATGGCAAAAAGTTGTTACTGTCAATTTGAATAAAGTAATTAAAAGCAAACAAAGTGAAATTGAAGACCAAAAAGAGTCCCCAGAATAAAAGCTCTGAAAAAAAAGTATTCATCAATATTGATCATTTGATAGCCAATACCATTTCAATAATAAAATTGGTTGCCTCTTCATTAAAATATAGTAGCATTTTTTGAATACTTTCATTTTCCAAGGCAACCTAAAGCTTAACTCACTGTATTGTAAGATAAGACACATCATTCATATGAACATTATTCATATTGGGTTTCCAAAAACCGCTACCACATTTTTACAACAATATTTATTCAGGCAACTCCCGGAAAGTGTAAATTATACTTACAATCAGGAAACCAGGGACCTATTTTTTAAATTATGTAATGAGGATGATAGTATTTTAAATATTGAGGAAATTAAAATCTCATTTAACAAAATACTCAAGGATAATTTTACTTCTACCAACCTCTTTTCAAACGAACCTCTAACCGGTTTACATTACCAAACAGCTTTTGTCAATAGAACATTAATTGCAAACAGATTAAAGAGTTTAGGATTTGACAAAGTAATTATTACCATAAGAAATCAATATGATGTCCTTGATTCAACGTATAAGCAATACATAAAAAGCGGTGGGGTATTGAGATTCAATGAATACATCATTTTCAATAAAAATAGTCCCAGATATTTTTTCCATCCTGACTACTTCAACTATTATGAAACAATTTCGCTGTATTCTGCCATTTTTAACTTTGATAATATTTGTGTCCTTCAGTATGAAGATTTAGCGAATGGTACATTTCAAAAAAAGCTATTCAATTTTTTAAAAGTACCTTTCCAACAATATCCCTATAGAAAGCCAATCAATAAATCCATCTCAGTCCGAGCAACAAAAATTTTAAGAATTATCAATCATTTTACCTATAATTCATTTAGACCGTCTCATCTCATAACCAAAAAATTTTCTACTACTGCTTTTTACAGCGTTCTGGAAAAACTATCCTACAATTCAGAAAAAGAGACATTTATTTCCAATGCTACCAGGAAAGAAATTTTAAATTATTTTAAAGATTCAAATAGGAAATTGATGGAGAAATTTAATATGGTCTTAGATAAATCTTACCCCCAGTGATATTCGAATCAAACTCAATTCTCCCCCTATTTTCTAGATATTCAAAAAGTCTTCAAACAATTCCCTGTACTTTGTTCTTGTCTGACCCGGGGCTTTCATAATATATTCCCTGGCTCTTTCAAATGTGGTTCCTTCAAGAGACTTGAGATATAAAAGTGCATTTTCAGAATTGAATTCCATATTTGTCTTCTCAATAAATTTAGGAGCAAGATCAGTCCAGATTACTGCATCAATTTTTTTAATTGTACACCATTCAGCAATTCTCTCCTTTAAAAATTTTGATTCCTTTCGAATGCAGTATGTGTCGTCAACTGTATTGACAAATCCAATTTCCTCCAGGGTATCCGCTACTTCCCTGTCCTGAAGATTTTCCAGCGCCTCCTGAAGTTCGTTAAACGTCATCAACTTCCAATACACCTGAATATCCTCAAAATTAGGGTCGATTACCAGGGTTAACCTTCCATCAGACGCTATCCTTGAAAACTCTATAGGTAAAAATGGTCCGTCTTCCATCCAGGCACCCTCCTCAACAGCCAGGGTTCTGGGACTCCAAAGTAGTGACCCCCATGCTAATACTGCTATTTTCATAATCAAACAAATTGAGCTTCAATATCAACCGCTAAATTATTAGGTATCCTTAAAAATTCAATATAAGGATAATATTCACTTATCCTTCTAATGTTCACAATTGAACATCACAGATCGATAACGAACATTCTGTTCTCTCAAAACAATCCTAAATCCCAATTAAAGGCATTTTTCTACATGGCATTTAAATTGAAGTAACCTGACAGGTTCCAGCTTATGATAATGATTTCTTTAAATCAGATAGTAAAGATTAAATATAAAGAGGGGAAGAAAATTGCTGTTCTTGATCACATTAATCTACAGATCAACGAATGCGAATTTATTTCTGTCGTTGGGTTTAACCAATGTGGGAAAAGCGCTCTATTAAAGATAATTTCCATGCTGGATGATGATTATTATGGTGATTATCAATTTGAAAATGTACAGGTGAAAGGCTTGCCTGATGACCAAAAAAGGCAATTCAGAATGGAAAATGTGGGATACTTATACAGAAACTATAATTTGATAGACTATTTCACCATCAGGGAAAACATAAGTTTGCCACTCAAGTATCTCCATGCAACAAAGTCCCAATCGCTCGAAAAAGCAAAGTATTGGTGTCATCGATTGAAAATTGGTCATAAGAAAAATCATTTATCCAGGAATGTTGGCCCCTTGATTCGCATCAAAGCTTCCATAGCTCAGTGTATGGTACTCAACCCAAAAGTGCTATTGGTAGATGATATTATGAACGAATTGACTGGAGAAGAAAGAAAAGTAGTTATCAACCTTCTTTCGGAACTTAATAACGAAGGCCTAACGATCATCCTGACATCAGAACACCTTAATGAGGCCAATCTGTTTCACAGAAAGATTTTCCTCAATGAAGGAAAGATCTTCACGGATTTTCCATTGCAAAATGGTAAATGATTGTACGAAAATGAGATAAAAAAATGTTCGATTACGAACACATATCTTTAACAAACAGTGTCATTCGCAGCGAAAAGAAAGATTCTAAGTAGTGGCATAAAAATTGGCTATTGATTAACTAATCCTATTTACAACTAACATGATCCTAATTTTCAGAAATCTGATTGCTAAAAAAAACACCCTGTATGTGATTGGTATTTCTGTTTCAATCCTGATCCTCTTAAACAACGACATTTATTCAAATGACCTTCTTCACAAAATAAAGCCCCGATATGAGCAGCTAAAAAGCGACTTTAGTGCAAAAGTAGAGTCAGATAAAAACTCAGAGGACAATCTTCACCATGCTAACTTTATCGCATCCTTTATTACCACCCACTCAGAAAAGGCTCCGTCGGCAGAAGATAGTGAAGAAGACAAGGGTTCCTACATTTGTCATTTAAAAACCAAAGTCCACAAGTTCATAGCCGTGTTCACAGTTAATTAATTAAGATTTTTTTTAAACAGATTGGGGAATAACTTTTTTACCTTTGCATACCAAAAAAATCCACCATGCAGGAATATTTTAAATCTAAAATCAGGAACGTACCAGACTTTCCTAAAAAAGGAATCATTTTTCGCGACATCACCACCTTACTGCAAGATGCAGGGGCATTCCAGAAAATGGGCGAAATGTTATACAAAATTTCCAGAGACAGAGGTATCAATAAAGTAGTAGGGATCGATAGCAGGGGGTTTATTTACGGTGGCTACCTGGCAAACAGACTGGATGCGGGGCTAGTGTTGATCAGGAAATCAGGCAAGCTCCCCAGTGAGACTATCAAACAGACTTACCAGTTGGAATATGGAACTGATACCCTGGAGATCCACAAAGATGCCATTTTGCCAGGAGAAAAGGTACTGATTCATGATGACTTATTAGCCACTGGAGGTACAGCAAAAGCAGCTTGCGAATTAATCGAAAAAGTTGGTGGAATAGTGGATCATGTATCATTCATGATCGAATTAAGCTTTTTAAACGGACGTGAAAAATTTAATGGCTACCAGATCCATTCGGCCGTGCAGTATGATCTGGAATAGTTAAACCAACTAAGTTTAGCAGATCGGCCGACTATCGTCTGACCTTAAGACCTTAAGTAGTTTTCTTTTTCCATATTCACTCCACAAACACCTTTTCTACACTATCTTTCACCCAACTTCCGTTGACATTTCGCCAGGTGTGAATGGCAGTGGATTGGCTTGATAGCTTTTCGTCAAGGGCTTGCATCAAGTGAAAAAAATTATCCTGTCGGAAATCATCATAGTGAGAGATGAGTTTTGCGTTTACATCATTTGGCAATCCGTACTTTTTAACCTTCAGTACCAGGACATCGCCTGAGTACGTCCAGCTTTGTACTTGCTGCAATTCTGACGACTGGAATTTCCAGGTATTTTGCTGGAAGGGGTTGGGAATGTTGGCTTCTGAGCCGCTTTGAATTTCAATATCTTTGATCAATTTGAAAATGTAGCGAATGCGATTATCAAGAAAATCGGGCAATGGTTCATTTTTATTTAACAATTTTACAAGTGCAGATCGCTCCTGATGGGAGCTGAAAGCTTTAACGATATTGTATTTCTGATAAAATTGATTTATTTCAGAAGGCAGTGGCTTTTTGTTGGTTTGAGCTTGCAGCGTTGAGCCAAGCAAAACCAAAATGGTTATGTTGAAAATGATTTTCATGTGAAAAAGAAACATTGATGAGGAAGATTAATTTAATCATTCTGCTTTACAATGGCAATGATATTTTCGATGGAGATGGTAAGAAAATTTTATTGAATCCGTTCCTGATTGCCGAATTGTTTCGTCCCTTATTAGAATTCGAACAGCTCGAGGTCAGACGATAGTCAGACCGGTCTGACTATCGTCTGACCTATTTTCCTCTTATTAAAAAGGATACCCGATTGCAATGTTGTAAACCACATTGTCAACCTTTCGATAGGGCGGATCGGGAATGGCGTTCTTGTCAAATACCCATTTGCTTGCATTGTAAGATGGTACTCGGAGCGGAAAGGCCACATCAAACCTGATCACAAAATATTGGGCATCGTAGCGTACTCCAACTCCTGTTCCTATAGCAAGATCATCAAGTAGCTGGTTGAATTCCAGCTTACTTCCTGGTCGGTTTGGGTCTTCTTCCAGTGTCCAGATATTTCCCATGTCCACAAACACGGCCCCTTTGAAAGCGCCAATTACATCAAAACGATATTCCGTGATAAATTCCAGCTTGAAATCAGCGGTTTGGTCAATGATAAAGTCGCTGGATTGGGATGTGGTATCAGCATACGAACCTGGGCCAACAGACCTTGCTCTGAACGCACGGATACTGTTGGATCCACCGATGGAAAATTGCTCAACATAGGGCATGGTAACCGAATTGCCGTAAGCAAACCCAACTCCTGTTATCAGTCGGAATGCAAGCTTATTCTTTTTATCAAATTCGTAAAAATATCTGAAATCAAAATCCGTTTTGGCATATTGAGAGTATTCCGCATCGCCAATATCAAAATTGCCCTCTTCCTTTTTTTGAAAGGCAGATTGGACCAGGTAGGCTACATTTCCGGACAAATTCAGATTTCCGTTAAAATAAAAGTCGCTGTCAGAATCCCGGGCTTCATCGGGTTGTGTGTTGAAAAAATAGGAGTAAGATAAGCCGAGAATAAACTGTTCCTCATAACTGGCCCTTAAATAGCTGTTTGATTCCAGCAGATCGCGAAATTCCTCCGTTGTACTCGTAAGGTTGACCAACCTGATATCAATAGGATAAAATTGATGTCTTTTGGTTACAGTTTCATTCCACCCATACCCAAAACCTAAATCTACAGAACTCATGGAAAAATATCCGACACGGTTCAGTCGTTGAGCTCCAACTCTGATCTTGGTATAAGGTACAAACTGACTGTTTCTAAAATCGATATGAAATGGGGTGATAAATTTTGGAAAGGAAAGGGAAGAATTCAATCCTAACTCAAAGGAATATTGAGAACCGCTTTGTGTTCCACTGTAGAGTTGCGCTTCAAAACCCGCAGTCAAACCTATCTGAAATGTTTCGGAACCCTTTAGAAAATTCCGGTTTTGAAAGGTCATTTGGAATAAAGGACCAATATAGTCATTGGAATTCAGTGCAGCCTGCAACTCCAGACGGATGGATTTTTTTGTTTTCGGAATTAAATAAATGGAAGCGTCCAAAAAACCTGGCTCTTCAGATTCTGCATAATTCACATTGACATAATTAAATGAATTCAAACCAACTAATTTACCTATGGTAAAATCCTGGGCCTGTTTGTTGTAATATTGCCCGGGTCGGAGATTAACTTTGCTAACAACCGATTTTGGTCTGAATGCATTAGCCGGATCCAGGTAATAGACGCTGTCAACTTTGACAGTATCAGTTTTGAGTGTATCTTTTTTATTAAAGGATTCTTGCTGCAAGACGGTTACTGAATTTAATTTAAACCTGCCGCGAGCTTTTTCGGGCACATTTTCCTTTTCTCTCATAAAAAGGTCAATTTGCCGGTTTCCCACTGTAGTATCCACATCGAATATCATAAACCTGTCATCCATGTAATAATACCCTCTGTCTTTTAAAGCATTTTCCAGGTTGGATCTTTCATCTGAAAGGTCTTCAAGACGATACCTGTTTCCTTCCACCAGTACCGAATAAGGCCTGAGCGAGTCTATGATTTTGGAGAAATCACTACTATCTTCCGGGTAGGAAACATTCCTGATATGGTAGGGTTGACCAACTGTAACCAAATACTCCACAGAGACAGATTTCTTATTTTCATCCAACTTAAATCCAACATCGCTTTCGAAGAATCCTTCATTTTCCATTTTATCTTCAAGAATTTGGGATGTTTTTTCAGAATCTACATCTTCCACATATACAGGTGGCCGACCCAGTTTGTATTTCAGCCAGTGCTTCAATCCTTTTTCTTTTTTTGGTTCGCCGGCAATATAATAGAGCCAAACCTGGGGCCTGGATCCGAATATTTTTGTATTGGGTTTGGGCTGAAGTAATTCATCGGCAGCTCTTTCTAGCTTTTTATCGATTTCTTTTGTCTGGCCTTTAAAACTTATCTCCGCACCGTTATAAAATTTTTTGCCTTCGGGAAGGTATTTGGAACCCGTGCAGGCTGAAAACAACCAGGTGAAAAGGATGATCAATATGAACGATTGGATCCTATTCATCTTTGTTTTTTGCTTTAAACAACTCACTTATCTTATTGTAATCCTTTACAAGTATGATCCCAATGCCTGTTTCCGTAATCTCGCCCTGGTCGAGACCATCGTATTCATTTTCACTGAAGGCCTTTAAACGGTAAGTTCCATCCTCCGTAAGCTTATATTCCAGGATGATATCTCCGGCATAATCCGAGAGATTTTGCTGTCTGGCTTGTTCTTCACCCTCTATGTTTACATTCCCCGACACCCTGATGGTAATACGATCGTCAAGGAAAGATTTTGAGAGGCCCAGCTCAAGATCTGTGCGTGCAGATGTATTGTTTTGACCTGCCACCTGGTAGGATTCCAGGTTGAAATCTAAATTGACAAAATCCTGACTTCCTGCCAGCCTGTTCAGTTGTTGGGAGAGAATTTTACTCAGGCTTTGACGTGCCGTGTTGGTCAGCATATCGCCCGTTTCGGGTTGGGAGCTTTTCATCATAAAGCTGTTTAAAACAATCAGGGAGAAGACTTGTTTGTTCAGCTCGGTTTCCTGTCCATTTACGTTTTGAACAAAAGAATAAATATCCGGATACTGCTCCTGAACATCATTTGGCATGGATAAGTCAAAACTCAGCTCAGGTTCGAGTATTTCTCCACGAATATGGAGATTGACAAAAAATGGCAGTCGTTTGGTAATATCAGATACAGGAGGCAGTGTTTCAATTCGATAGCGTGTCGTCACATCCAGCCTGGCTTCCAGCGGGTCGCCCGTCCATTGGATGAAGCTTCCTTCGGTAATATCAAACTTTCGTTTAACCAGTTCATAAAAGTTCAAGTTGTAGCTACCCTTGGTAATGGAATATCTTCCCGAAAGGGAAATATCACCATTTGGAGGCATATTAAAGGATAGGTTGGCATCACCATTGACATCTAACCGGTCGCCTGTTTGCTGATCGACAATTATACTTAGCGTACTACCATCATTAATGGAAATATTTGCGCTAACGTCTAAGCCCTGAATGGATGTGGTTGTGGTATCTTCCAGTATCGATTCAAATTTTTCAATAAAGGAATTCTCTTCGGCATCCTGATCGATGTAATTTACCAGGCCTTCTTCAGAAATAACCGAAGCCTGGGTACCAGGAACCTGATATACTACATTACTTCCATTTGCTACACTTATATTCCCATCAATTTTCAATAATTCAGGGTTTCCGGTTATGCCTGCTCCACCAGATATTTTGAGGTTTCCATAGTAAAGATCATTCTCCTCTTTTTCTGTATTAAACACCAAAAAATCCTTTGTGGAAATATTCATATCTGTTTTGTAGCTGGTGAATTCTTCAAAATTCACATTCCCGGAAAGGGTTAAGCGACCATTTTTTTCATCCTTCAATACAAAGTTTTTCACTTGCAATGACTTTCCTTTCAGGGAGATTTCCTGATTCTCGATCAATAGGGCCACAGAGGTGTAGGAAGGCGTCAGGCTAACTTTGTTAAAATGCAGATAGCCATTTAAATCAGGCGATTGAACAGTTCCTTTTGCCCGGAGGATCCCGCTGATTGTTCCTTGTAAAGAATCCAGTTGACCTTGGAAAAAAGGTTTGAAACCCGCTAATTCCAGCCCATCAAGGTTACCGTTGACATCTAAAACAGGAGGGCTTTCACTTTCAGGATATGCCATGGTACCTTCAAGTTTTGCTTTTCCATTTTCCCTTTGAATATCTATCGCAAAAGTATTGGTGGAATTGTTGTATTGGTTATTGATCGCAATTTCTCCTATTGGAGCTCCTTTTACGGCAAGGTTGTTAATGGACAAATCAGCATTAAATGATAGATTTTCCTGACTTGTAAAAAGAGAAAACATCCCATTGACTTTACCGCTTATCAGGCTTGTATCCTGACCCAACGGTTCGCCTAAATTGGCCAGATTAAAGTCCGAAAAATTAACCTGCAGCGTAGAATCCTGTGATTCGGAAACTTTTGATGCAATCGTTAGCTGACTGTTATAATTCCGGAAGTTTAGATTTTCTATCCAGATATTTTTATCAAACCGAATGGTATTGTTTTCTGCAATTTTCCATTGTTGACCACTAAACAAAATAGTTCCTGGTTTAAGCCTCATTACGTATATGCCTTCTTCACGCTGCACATTGGCACCCAATTGTAAGCTTTCTTCCTCCTCCTTGGATGGAATGGATAGCAATAAATCGAGAACCTGATCCTGTGAAACGGCTTCCAATTCCAGATCGGCAACATGTAAGAGGTTATTTTTTAACAAAGCCCATGAGAGATTGCCATTTATTTCTTTGTCACCTGTTTCGACATTCAGAACCAGCGAGTCGATTTCGAGGTCTTTATATTTCAACTGTGGAATGTCTACCGTTGCAACCAGCTCATTTTCCTGATTATTAAAATGGCCTTCAATGGCTGAAATATTGATGTATTCGATGCCGGGAAGTAAGACTTCCGTCAGCATTTCCTGTTTTCGCAAATTGATGGAAAAAGTGAATTGCTGATCAATTTTTTGAAGGCTGTCTTGCTGAACGTTCTCTTCTTTAAAATACCGGTCAAGGTGTTCTCGGATGATTTTTGGCATTTTTAAAATATCGATATTTCCCTCCAAACTGGCCTGCAAGATATCCGAATCGATTGTCACATTGGTTTCCTGTTCCTGGTTGATAGAGGCAAAAAGTAGCGAATCCACAGAATAGTAAGTTCCATTTTTGATGACCCGCACATCCCTGACATCCAGCGAACCATTGATGTGGTTAGATGCGTCGGTTTCAATTTCAGTTTTAACAATTGCATGAACAATGACTTCATCTTTGGTAAAATTCATCGCTTGCAGGTTGGCGTGGTCCAGGTTGAACTCCAGGTCGAACTTTGGAATGGAATCATTCATATCGACTAGTCCATCAAAATTAAATTTAAGATTACTGTCTGATATGCTGAGATTTCCCTGGTAGGCCTGGCCGTCGATATTCCCATCAAGGGCAATGTCTTTGTAAGCATATTCTTTGTATTCCAGCAATTTTATTTCGCCATTCACATCTACATTCACCGACTCAAACTCATAACCGGAGCCATCAAAATTGACATTCATGCTCACCCTGCCTAGTTGGTCATTTTTTAGCAAATGTCCCAGATGAAACTTTTCAACTTCAAGATCACCATTCAGATAGAGGTTGTCATTTTCTGGCCCGGTTTTGAAATGACCCGAAAAG
This sequence comes from uncultured Cytophagales bacterium, assembly GCA_913057175.1. Taxonomy (GTDB): domain Bacteria; phylum Bacteroidota; class Bacteroidia; order Cytophagales; family Cyclobacteriaceae; genus CAJXNP01. Next base: position 44,578 of record CAJXNP010000020.1, on the reverse strand, counting down.
TCAGCATCTCCCATTGAACTCCGAATGGCAAGGTTTCCATTTAAATCATTGATCTCACCTTTAAGTTTTGAGCTGATATCGAAAGTGTCGGGTACTTGCAAATTACCTGGCAAAAGAGTGTCGGGTAAAAGTTGCATGATGTCCCGGGAATATCCTGATAATGAAAGCTGTGGAAGATCGAAAGAAGTGTTCTTGAACTCAGGAAGTCCTTTTATTTCTCCATTGAGTTGGAGCTTTGTACGGTCGAGATCCAATTGAAATTTATCAATGATTAGCTCATCCATCCAGCCTTGCAAGTCAGCCTGGAGGAATATCGCGGTTTCATCCGACCATGCGCTATCTATAGCAGGTAAAAAATAAGAAATATCAGAAGTAAAGACTTTTGTATCGGTAAAAGTTATTTCGGAAAGAGAATTTTCAGCATGATTCTGATCAAAGAAAGACGAGAGATAAAATAATGCTTCTCCTTCAATGGATGATTTTTTAGTTTGAATTTGGAGATCTTTTACAGTTAGCTTTTCTCCTTCCAGTTCGAAATTACTTTTGAAGTTTTCGATGGTGAAACCACTTTTCTCGACTCCGTGGAAACCATTGATCTTTGCGCCAATAAGGTTATCAACCAGGTGTAAATCCTGAATTTCGGCAGACAATTCATTCAGCTCCAAATGTTGGTAATCCAACCCCGATTCCGTCGGTGGTGAGGAATGATTGTCATATTTAATCTGATTGTCGTCGAGGTTTATTATATCACCCTGAATTGTCCAATTAGAGCTTTCTGATTGACTATCAGGTGAAACATTGGTTGTATCAAACCCTTCAATTGCATAGGAAAAAGACGATCCTTCCAGATAGATTTCCCCGGATTTTATTATTTGTCGATGAAGGGAGAATTCATTGTCTGCCAGTTGAAGGCTTTTCACTTCAGCTTTTGCTTCCTGTAATCCATCCCTAAATGTTACGCGTGAATTTTCGATAGCCAATTCACCGGCTAGAACGGATAACGTAGTTTGCTCCTCATCTTCATCCACAGAATCGCTCGCATCAACCGAAAATGTTCGAACGTCTGCAACCGTATTGTTTACACGCAGATGGTCTACATCAAAATATAGCGAGTCCAGGTTTATCTCATCCATTTCCAGGTCCACTTCACCCACTTTTGTGTGGATATAGTTTTTTCCCAGGTGATCATCAAGTTGGAAAGTTATCTCGCCCAACTCAATACCATCAGCATCAATTTTCCAGGAACTTCCTGAAGATTGTTTGGTAGTGTCGCCGGCAAAAGTATCTATAATAAAGTCAAAGTTAAATGTTCCTGTCAGGCTGTCTCTTTTAAGAAATACTTTTGACTTGGTAAGTGTTAAATGATCTATTTCTACTTCATTATTAATCAAACCAAATAAGCCAATATTAACATCCAGGTAGCCCAGACTAACGAGTGTATCTTGTTTTTGATCTTCCAGGTACAAACCTTCAATTGTCAGGTTTTTGGGAAATGAGATGTAAAACCGGTCAATGTGAAAATTTGTACCAAGCTTTTTCTCAATGATCGGGTCTATTTTTTGAACAATAAAATGCTGAACAGAAGGAAGTCTGATTATGACCACCAATAAAATAAAGAATAGCAAGATCCCCGAAAGGATCCATGCTATGATCTTTAGTGGTTTTTTAAGCTTTCTTAAAATTATCATAGATATTGAATTCCTTGTTCAAACTAACCAACGTGATCAAAAGTTAATTTGGCTCAGGCATCTTTAATGTTTGAAATAGTAAGATAATCTAATTTCTTGTTGATATGTTTAGATCGCAAAGACTTCGCTGATCTAGTCAGGCTTTTCATCACCGTTAGTTTCCAATGGTGATGCAAAATAAAGACCTAACATACTTCTGATTCAGCATTTACAGCAGGTCTGACAGCTTATAAATACATTATTTACCCTTCTCATCCCACCAAAATATGGTATAGGCTTTGAACTTTAGCTATTTAAACCAAAAGTGACACGTGGCAAAGATTCGCAAAATATTGCTGCAATTGGCTTAAGGCTACAAAGTTGATTGAAAAAACGAGAGAAAGTGACGTTTGTCTCTACACTGAGTGTGGAAAAAAGACCACACTTTAATCAATTATTCAGATGAAAAAAAACTACAACAAGTCTACGGAGGAAGAATATCCTGATATTTCAATTATTACTTCTCCTGTCAAATCATTTTTTTATACGGTTGGGGATATGCTGTCATTCGCCAGGAGTTTTGTCCAAAACCTTTTTGAAAGGCCCCAGGAGATCAGGGAGCTATTGAAACAGGCATACATTTTCGGAAACGGCTCATTAGGTTTGGTAGGAATAACTGCCTTTATCGTAGGAATGGTTATCACGTTGCAGACCCAACCAACCCTGGCAGAACTGGGTGCTGAATCATGGATGCCTTCCATGGTTTCGATTTCCATCATCCGTGAGATTGGACCGTTGATCACAGCTTTGATTTGCGCGGGTAAAATAGGATCCAGCCTGGGAGCAGAGATCGGTTCTATGCGTGTAACCGAGCAAATAGATGCCATGCTAGTATCGGGTGCAAAACCCATGAATTTTATTGTGAAAACCCGTGTACTGGCAGTCGCTTTTGCCCTTCCATTGTTGGTGTTTTATGCTGATGCACTGGCCTTTGCAGGTTCTTTTATCTCCCTCCAAATGGAGATGAACATTTCGCTTGAACTATTCTTAACTCAAGCCCTTGACGCAGTGAAACTGTCGGATGTTATCCCGGCAACGATCAAAACATTCCTTTTTGGATTGGCCATTGGTATAGTGGGGTGTTATCAGGGATATTATGCAAAAAAAGGAACACAGGGTGTGGGTAATGCCGCCAACAGATCGGTTGTATTGGCTTCGTTGTTGATTTTTGTGATTGATTTGCTCGTTGTTCAAACCCAGAAATTACTCTTTTAAATGGAAAGATCTGCACAAGAAGGTAAGAAGGATGAAATAAATAGAACTACAGCCAATGGAAATGAGAAGGCTGTAGATAGTAACAGCATCAGTAAGTCATTCGGATCAAATACGGTATTGAAAGATATAGATCTGCATTTGAAGAAAAATGAAAACCTGGTAGTTATGGGCCGGTCTGGATCTGGCAAATCAGTTTTGCTGAAATGCGTAGTGGGATTGGTCACACCAGATAGTGGCTCTTTGACTGTTTTGGGTAAAGACCTGCAAGAGCTTGAAGACCATGAATTGAATGAATTGAGAAGAAAAGTAGGGTACTTATTCCAGGGAGGAGCATTGTACGATGCTATGACAGTTAGAGAAAATATGGCTTTTCCTTTGAAAAGAATTCCCGATCGGCCATCAAAAAGTGAAATCCAGGATAAGGTAGAAGAAGCCCTGGACAGTGTGGGTTTGATTGAATCCATTGATAAAATGCCATCGGAATTGTCGGGTGGGATGAAAAAACGGATCGCCCTGGCCCGAACATTAATCCTGGAACCTGAGATCATGCTTTACGATGAGCCCACAACCGGTCTGGATATTATTACCTCCAAGGAGATCAGTAACCTGATGCTTGAGATGCAGGAAAAGCATGGCATCTCCTCCATTACGGTTACACATGACCTTTCCTGCGCAAGGATCACGAGTAACAGGATATGCATTCTTCGTGATGGTAATTTCATTGCTGAAGGTAAGTATGAAGAACTGGAAAATTCTGAAAACAAAGAGGTTAACTCCTTTTTCAAAAATTAAAAATCATGAAAAGTAAACAAATTAAACTCGGTATATTCGTTACGATCGGATTGATCATTTTTGCTGTAACGCTATATTATCTCGGTTCGGCGGAAAACCTCTTTGGTTCGAGAATAGAAGTAAGCGCTGTTTTTAAAAATGTCAGCGGTCTGCAGGAGGGAAGTAATATCAGGCTTGCAGGTGTAAAAGTTGGTACAGTTGAAGGCATTGAAATCAATACGGATTCGACTGTTACCATCACCATGCTTATTGATTCGGACGCAGCGGGTTTCATCAAGAAAGATGCGAAAGTATCTATCGGGACCGAGGGGTTAATGGGTAATAAATCAATCAATATTTCTGAAGGTTCAATACAAGCAGGCCAGGTACAGGAGGGGGATGAATTAGTGGCAAAAGACCAGGCTGATTTTGACAACATCATGAGCAGTGTTCTCAAAAATAGTAAAAACCTCGAAGACATAACAGGTGATCTGGTTGGGATTACTGATAAGGTAACGCAGGGCCAGGGAGTTGTCGGAACGTTGCTTTACGATTCCATCTTTAAGATAAAGATGGAAAGTATTTTAAATTCCCTTGAAACGACCACCAATAATACGGAGGTGTTTTCAAATAAAATGAAGGAATTTTCAACTGAAATCGAAGAAGGGAAGGGAGTAGCTGGCAAGTTGTTGACAGATGAACAAACTTCAAAGGATTTCCAGAGTATGATGGATTCGATCAAGGTTGTTACTCAGGAAGCGAGTAAAATAGCCAATCAACTTTCAGAATTCAGTACCATGCTCAATAACAAAAATGGGACATTGGGTAGATTATTATCCGATACGACCATGGCTCAAAATATCGACACAACGATTTACAATGTGAAAGAGCGAACAGAAGAGCTGGAAGAAACCATTCAGGTGGTGAATAATAGCTGGCTTCTAAATTTATTTAGTGGAAACAAAAAGAAGAAGAAAGAAAAGAAAAAGGAACAAGCCGAAGGCAATGAGTTGGTATCAGGCGGAGAGGTGTCAAGGTAATGAATAGGAAGAATCACTGATTAGTGTGTTAAAATCCATAGGCTTTTGAGGAAGATGTTCTACGAAAGAAAACCTTTCTAAAAGAAGGTAATATTTATCTGTCTCATTTTTTAAACTTAAAAAAACCAGATCATTCTGCTATTTTTTCCAAACATGTATTCATGGTTTTTCAGAGCAAAATAACGGAAAAAGCTTTATTGGAGGGTCGTGATTGGGAATATCTGGATTCCTGTGAAAAGGCCTGGTCTTTTAATTAACCGTCATTTTCTGCAAACTTAAACCGGAAACTTCATCTCAAATTACCTCTGTAATCTCCACACCAAGCTTCGATGGCACTTTTATTGTCACTTTTATAAGCGTAAACCTGATATAAGAATCAGGTAAACCAAGCAATGCGGGTAGGTTGTTAATAATCCATTCTTTTAAAAAGATGGAAATAAGCCAGCGCGATAGACTTAGTTTTTGTAGGACCCGAAAAGCTTATGAAATGATTGTGAATGATCAAAAGATACATGCCAATAATTACTTATTCCTGATATTGTTTTTTTTCCTCTGCACCGCGTGTAATTTCCGAACAGAAGATGTATCAGATAAATCAACATTGGATCTTCAATTTGCAAAAAATAAAATGACAGAAGGTGGAAAACTCTTTAATGCAAACTGTGCCAAGTGTCATTTTATCTGTCAGCAGGGAATTGGTCCGGCGCTAGCTGGTGTAACCAAAAGGAGAGACCGCCAATGGTTGGTGAGCTTTATCAAAAATTCTCAAAAGGTAATCGGATCGGGTGATGAATACGCACAACATTTATTTCACAATTTCAATAATGCAGTCATGCCCGATTTTGATAATTTATCGGATGAAGACATCAGCAAAATATTGACCTTTATTGACCAGCAAACCATTGATTCTTATGAGGAACCTGATGTCAACAAGAATTACTCTACACAAAATATAGAGATCAATACATCAGAGAAGGACAAAGTCAATTATTATCAGCAAACCACTGATTTAAAATTTACTGGAGAAATGACACATGTCTTGAAAGGAAAGCAACTTTTTAACAACAATTGTCGAGAGTGTCATGAAATTTGTGCTGAAAAGATCGGGCCGCCTTTAGCAAGCGTTACGTACAGAAGGCCATTACCATGGCTGATTGATTTTATTAAGGATCCGAAAAATGTGTTGGAGACCGGCGATAACTACGCATTGTATATTTCCGCGCAATATCACGAAGTAATGACGGCAAACTATCTCGATGATGATGAGATCATGAATATTCTGTCTTACATTCGTCATGAGAGTGGCTCACCCGGACATATTGCCGGTGTCAATAGTCCTGAAAGCCTGAGTGATCCAAAAGAAATATTCGAACCAACAGATAAAGTTGAAACTGACATCGATCCTATTAAATACGACCCTCCTGAAGAACCAAGTATGGTCGCCCATGTTGCCCTGATAGTCGTAGTGGTAGCCACTGTTGGCATTTTCCTGTTTTTCCTTATCAGGATATCGCGAAAACTTGAAACTTGAGAAGTCGATAAGATGCTGATTTAGAATTAAACAATTAGAGGTGACAATTTAAATTTCATCTGTCAATAGAATCAAATTTACCCTAAATGCTTTCTAACCATTCAATTCATTTCCTATCTTTGTGGAAACACCCATCTATTTTTAAAAACACCCCATTCATATTTTGCTGTTTTTTTGCCTGATGGCAGAGTAGCAATTCACTAAAATTCACCTCAATGGATAGGAAGACTGTATTGGTTCGCGCGTGCGTTATTTTTTGTGGCTTATTAATTTCTTTAAGCTTATTGGCACAGGTACCTCCAAACCGATTGCCCTTGAGAGGAGGTCAGATCAAGATATTCGCAAATGGAATAAATATAGCGTGGACAAGAAATGACAACTTTGCCCGTGATGTGACCAATTTCGACGAAGACAATTTTACTGAAATTCTTGACGCGATACAGGCTGCAGGGGGAAATTCCTGTAGATGGTGGCTTCATACCAATGGGTTTGCCAGTCCACAGTTTGACGCTGATGGATATGTAACTGGATTGAGTTCACAGGAAATTCCCAATATGAAGAAAGCGCTTGACCTGGCTTATGAACGCCGTATTGTCATCAGCATGTGTTTGTGGTCATTTGACATGCTACAGCCACAGGGTCAGGATCAGGAGATGATGAAACAACTGGTAGAAGATCCTGATAAAACTCAATCGTACATCGACAATGCACTTATCCCCATTTTACAGGAGATCGGCGACCACCCTGCTGTGATGTGTTGGGAAATATTCAATGAGCCCGAGGGAATGACAACCCAGTTTGGATGGACTCCGATCAAAACGAATATGCAATACGTTCAGCAGTTTATTAATATGCTGGCAGGTGAAATTCATCGACAGGTTCCATCAGCGCTTGTATCAAATGGTTCCTGGAATTTCAAAGCCTCTACAGATGTCGGAAATTTCACAGACTACTATCGGGATGACCGGTTAATTGCCGCAGGAGGTGATGAAGATGGGACACTTGATTTTATCATGGTACACTACTATCCTGAATGGGAGCAAAATGACACTTCTCCGTTTCACAACAGCGCCTCTCATTGGGGAATTGACAAGCCGATCGTTATAGGTGAATTCCCTGCAAATGGAATCACTCATGAAAGACTTGCACCAAACAATGATGGCCCCTCCCCTGAACGGACGATTGAAGAAAGCCATCAATATGCCTATCAAAATGGATATGCCGGTGTAATGAGCTGGTCGTGGTCTGACACGCAATTTGGTGGGTTTGATGCTGCAAAGAAAGGAATATCCTTCCTCAGTGAAAATTACTGGCATGGTTTAGAAGCACATGATACGTTGTGGGATGGTGATGAGGGCGCTTTTATCACAGCCCTGGAAGACTATTTAATTGGATCGGTTAGCGTATTTCCCAATCCAGTAAATGGCGATTACTTAAATATTCAACAAGATCAGATAAACCAGATCAGCTTTTTTGTTTCGGATATGAAAAGAAAAATTCTAATCGATGGGAATTTGACATCGGAACATAATCCCATCCCTGTAAAAGGATTGCCAAAAGGCATTTACTTTCTTAAACTCCAAAGTAATGATGGCTTTCTCATCAGAAAGTTTGTCAAAAACTAATTGCCAGCAGGAATATTAAACCAGTTTCAGTTGAAGATTAATTAAGTGTTTCCGGCAAAGTGTGCTCTCTTCCCTGATTGACATCTTTTAGATAATCCATCAGTGGTTCAAAATAATTCAGCATCGCCTGGGCATTTATTTCTTCTCCTGTAGTTTCTTTCATTAGTTGTCGCCAGTCTTTGGTGGCTCCCACTGAGAGAATTTCATGAAGGAATTTGCCAACTTCCTTGTTGCCATAATAATTGGTAGATCTCGGGTCAGAATTCAGGATGTTTTCGGCGATATAATTGTGAAATTGAAACATGATGGCATATGACAACGCATAGTCATAGTATTGTGCAGCGTCGTTGTTGATATGGGTTTTGGATGTAGCATCACAATACTCTTCACCTCTTTCTTCAGGAGGGACAATCCCCTGGTATTTTGCTTTTAACTCCCACCATTTTTGGTTGAATTGATCTGAGGATAGATTTTGAGCATACAGGTCATTTTCAAATTCTGTCATCACACCTGCGGACCAGGGGATGAAAACAATGTAATTCAAAGCTTCCTTGAGAAGGGTTTGCGTTTCGTCTGTTTCTACATCAGCCGGCAATAATTCCAGGTGCTGCAAAAATGGTTTTTGCATGGCTGCCAACCCAAGCATACTACCAATTGCTTCATGGAACGCTCTGTTGGCACCTCTACGTAGAATAGGTGGAACGTGTGGATTAGTATATTCCATGTAATAATAAATATGTCCCAATTCATGGTGCGTGGTTTCATACCACTCAGCATTGGGAATGACACTCATCAGACTGCGCACATCATTTTGCAGATCCATATGCCAGGCAGACGCGTGGTTATTCTTTTTGTAATCAACCGAATCAGGCAAAGGATATAGGCTGGATTCGGTATAAAAGGATTCGGGAAGCTCATCAAATCCCATGCTGACATAAAACCTCTCACCCTGTTCTACCAACCAGACCGGTCCTTTTTCTTCCAGTATCCCATCCAGGTCAATTCCTTCAACTTCGATCATGGCTGACCAGTCCTGCCCCCAACGGTTAGGGAGCCAGTGCGCCGGAAGCATTTCCGGAACAGGTTTGTCATATTTTTCAGCCAATTCATACCGGGTAAATGTGTGTAGCTCACGATACAATGGCCAAATATCCCGAACCAGTTTTTCACAAATATCAATCATCTCCTGTCTTGACATTCCATATTCAGATACCTGGTAAGTAAAGAAATCATCATACCCTAATGATCTAACGGTTTCATTTCTGAGGTTTTGGAGATTAATCAAACCATCTTTAAGTTTTAACCCTACCGCTTTACTTGACTTCCACGCTTCCAGTCTCTTAGCGATATTGGTTTCATCTTTCAGAATATTATCAATGTCATTGGTACTAACAGATTGATTTGCAATCGTAAAATCAAATCCATATAGTATTTCTGTTTGTTTTTTCTCGGCCTTGATCCTTTCCTTTACCAGATCGGGAATGGTTTGTGGATTATCAGCTGCGAGGTATAGGATCCTTTCAAGTATTTTTATTTGAATTGTGTCTAATCCCTCCTTTCTATCCAGAAGTTCCCGGGCAGTATTGATGTTCTCAACACTTCCCGTGAATTCCGCTAATTTCTCTTCTGCCTGTCGGGCATTCCAGGATTGCATGGTGTCACCCTCAATGATCTTCGTGTTTAGATCCCAGTCTGCCAGCGTGGACTTGTAATAAAGTTCGAGGTATTTGGCGGTATAATCTCCAATAAACCGGGCGGCTTTATTATCTTCTTCATTTTTTGATGAAGTGCAAGAGCAAAGGATTAAGATTGCAATAAATAATATAAGGGTATTTGATAATGTTTTAGTCATTTTCTTTAATTTGACAATAGGTTGAATTTAAAAATTATCAAATAAAATTCCATATTTGATATGGTTCTATTCTATGTTAATCTTGTTCAGAAAATAGTTCGAAAAATTCAAAATCAGAAAAATTCATGAGAGATACCTTTTTAATTATTCATTTCGTCGGACTGGCGATGGGGGTTGGTACAAGTCTTGCGTTTATGTTCCTTGGAATAGCCAGTTCCAAAATGGAAGAAACCGAAGCCCAAAAGTTCAGACTGAATACTTTTGCTTTAAGTAAAATGGGGCACATTGGTTTGACATTACTCATAATATCAGGAATTTTTTTAATCGTTCCTTATTGGAAAACACTTCCCTCCTCACCTCTATTAATTGCCAAATTGGTACTTGTGCTTGTTTTGGGGGCATTAATCGGGATCATTAGTTCTACCGCTAAAAAAGCAAAAAAAGGCAATGCGGAAATTCATATAAAGAAAATTGAAACACTGGGAAAACTTGCCTTATTAACTTCATTGGTAATAGTAATTATAGCTGTCTTGGTTTTTCATTGACCAACTTCCAAGATCCATCATTTGCCTCCAACAAAGATCTCAGGCTGATGATGAACTGGAAAATTACAAGAACTGGAAATGAAACATCTTTTGTTAGCCTCTTCATGTAACTCCATTGCCTTTTTGATCATGGCCTCACTCTCAACGGTAACGTTTGGATAGAGGGTCACAGAGCTAAATTGTCCACCACCATCGGGATTTTCAACCATAGTGCCTTCGGCCTGATCCGTATAGCCCGTTACGACAACTCCATTTACGGCACATAAATGTAAATACCATAGCATATGGCAACTTGATAGAGATGCTACCAGAAATTCTTCAGGGTTGTATCGAGTTGGATCACCCCTGAAAGAAGGGTCTGAAGAACAAGCTATTTCCTGCTTTCCATTGACCAAAATCTTATGATCCCTTTGATAGCTTTTATAATCTGACGTTCCTGTTCCTTTGTTGCCTGTCCATTGCAGTTTAGTTGTATAATGATGTTTTTTAGACATAGTTTTTTTAGGTTAAGGCTTGTTCAATATCATTGATCAAATCATTGGTATTTTCAATACCTACGGACAACCGAAGTAAATCATCCGTTACACCAATTTTCAAACGGTCTTTCGGTGACATTTTCACATGAGAGGTTTTTGATGGCTGGCAAATGATGGTTTCCACTCCCCCCAAACTTACCGCCGGAGCTATTAAATGGAGTTTTTTTAAAAATTGCTCAGTTGGCACTCCCTGAAGCTCAAACGAAAGCATCCCTCCATATTTTTCATTCATCTGTTTCTTTGCTACTTCATGTTCGGGATGGTCCTCTAAACCCGGATAATAAACTTTCCTGACCTTCTTGTTTTTCTTCAGGTAATGAGCTAATTCCATCGCATTATCATTTTGGCGAGTGACCCTGACTTCAAGAGTCTTTAGGCTTCTTTCGATCAGGTAACAGTCCAAAGCATTCAGACTTCCTCCAAAATTCAATGCGCTACTTAATACTTTTTCTTTTATGGATTTTGAGCTAACCATGGCCCCGAAACACAGATCACTGTGACCGGAAAGGTATTTTGTGCCGCTATGAATGACAATGTCGATCCCTAACTCCAGTGGATTTTGATTGATGGGGGTTCCGAATGTATTATCGACTATGGTAACAATATTTCTTGATTTAGCAAATGTAGCGAAGGCTTCCAGGTCGATAATACTCAAAAGTGGATTGGATGGGGTTTCTGTATAAATAATCCGCGTATTGGGTTTTACGGAAGTTTTGAGCTTTTCCAGGTCGTTTCCAAAGACAAAGTTAAACTCTATCCCAAATCTTTTGAACTCGTCCAGGATGAACTTGTGCGTACCTCCATAAATTTCTGTTGACACAATTACATGATCTCCGCTTTTTATTTGTGAAAGGATAGATGTTGAAATGGCTGCCATTCCCGAACTAAAAACAATTGCATCCTCACCTTTCTCCAGTCGGGCAAGTTTCTCAGTAATGATTTTTTGGTTACCGGTATTGAAATACCTTGGGTAAATTGTTTCATCATAGTCCAGATACCGATTTGCCGTAGAAGTATAAATGGGAGTATTTACACCCTGAAACTTAGTATCTGAATGAATGCAATCTGTTGCTTTGTGTAAATTCTTGTGCATAGATAGGTTAAGTAAGTCGTTTAGAAATGGTTTTCCGGATTTTAGGTATTAAAAGTGAACAGGTGAAAATTAAAAACACGCAAATAAGTGTTGCGGGTTGCTGATCGTCAAATATTTCTATTGATGAAAATTTTAAGCGATATGAAAAAACTCTATGAATTGAAAATTGAAATAAAAGTCTTTAGTGAAAGAAGAAGACAAACAGTTAACACAATTATTGAAAGAATATTTTGAAATAATGTATTGGAGTTTTCACCAATACACTTTTTGGAATTGATTGCAGCGATGATAGTAAATGCAATTAAAGGAAGAATAAATCCATTTAATAATTGTGCTGAAACAATTATAGAAATGGGTTGAAAATCAAATAGACTAAAAAGTACACCTATTCCTAAAACAAACATCCAAACCGTTCGGAAGTTCCTTGAATTGAACGCCCAGTTCTTTTGATCTTTTGAAAATATGGATTTGGCGGTAAAAGCTGCTGCCAGTGGAGCTGTAATAGCCGAGGATATTCCGGCACAAAACAAGCCAAATCCAACCAGAATTGCAGAAAAGCTTCCGGAAGACCTCTGGATGGTTAAATAAAGCATCTCAAATTGAAAGGGACTGCTGATGAATGAACCTGTTACCAGTATGGCGGCTGTGATCAAACCTCCACAAAATATAGATATAGACATTCCCCATCTCATTTCATTGATGGATTGATTATTGGAAATTCCTGAGCCGAGGAACAGGTTGTACGGAACAATAGTCGTTCCAAGTAATCCAACAATGATCAGCCCGGAACCTGAGGGAATCTTGGGTTTGAAAATTCCAAAAAGTGATGTGGGATGATTTAACAAAAGAGAAAAAGCAACAATCAAAAAACTAATACCCATTATTGCTACAAATAATCCAAGAAAGAAGGTCATTCTTTTGATTCCGCCACTTGATAGAACCAAGAAACTGATTAAGCCAATCCCAATGATTGATAAGAATTTAGTATTTAACCCCATCATTTTTAAGCCTTCTATCGAACCGAGTATATTTCCGGCTTCGAAAGCCATGCAACCAACGATGACAGAGCACCCAATTAAATATTTGACAAAGGGATATTTAAAAATAAGAGAGATGTTTTCTCCCAAACTCATTTTTGAATGGAAGCTTAATCGTGCAACCGCCTCCTGAAGGACAAAACAAGCCAATATGGCAAATGCAATCGTCCAGAAAAGAGAAAGACCAAAATCCGAACCCGCTTTTGCCGCAGTAGTAACTGTTCCGGGGCCAATAAATGCAGCTGAAATGACTGACCACCAAACTGCAGAGGAAAAATAACGCTTAATCTTTTTTACAGCCATTTAATCCGAAACATCTATGAGGATTTAATAGATTCCAAATTAATAAACAGAACTGAATGTTTAAAAATGTCGATAGAATGCCTCCATAATAAGATTACTTTCTATTTACTCGATCACTAATTTTTTCACAAAGGATCCCACCGATGAATTTAAGGATAGGTAGTAGACACCTTTTGGCAATCCTGAAGCATCGAAATAAGTATCGAGATAATGATAATCATTCACAATAGTAGCCGTTTTCATCAGCTTGCCCGAAGTGTTATAAATTCTCAGAGATAAATTTTTATCGTAGATGGACGAACTGGTAATCTGGAAGGTCCCATTATTCGGATTAGGATAAATGCTCAGGTCTGCTGGAGCTGTGACATCAAGATTTACGCTTATCAACCTTGAATAGCTGAATTGACCATCGTAATCAGTTTGTTTTAACCGGTAATAGATATAGCCTTTACCGGGATCCTTGTCCAGATAGGAATAATCAAGTTTGGTTTTACTATTTCCCGCACCCGCTATTTCAGCTACATTTTGAAAGGTTCTTCCATCAAAAGATCTTTCAATTGTAAAATAATCATTATTCAGCTCGGATGCAGTCGCCCAGGTCAAAACAACTGAATTCCCTTCAGTCGAACCTTTAAAATAAAGAAGCTCAATAGGCAGGGGACCGCAGAGATTGATACTTCCCGGCTCCGATGAAACCGTAAAGAAAGTTGATGGATCGCTCTGGTTATTGTATTCGGTCAGGATCCAGGCAGCTGAACGGACTATGCTGGATAGTCTTACTTCGTCAAGTTGGCCCATATAAAATCGTGTGGCAGGACCAGGTCTTCCAAACCTCATATCCGTATTCCAATTATTTCTTGCAATAAAAGCTGAACCAGCTGTTCCAGGATCTGTACCTACAGATTGCCCATTTAGAAATAATTCGGTAACTGGGGAACCTGCCATATCGGTTATTGTGGCAGCAATAAAATTCCAATTGGAGTTATCGTTAAACGGGCTGAAAGGTCCACCTGTAGTTCCAATTTGCAAGATTTCCTCTTGATCTTCATCCTCTGTGTTTCCAAGGAAAAAAGATACTTCATTGTCAACTAGCATATCCCCATTAGAATCTGGGCAACAGTCTCCTAATGAAAAGTGCATTTCCTGTTGTGAGTCTCCCCATCCATTCCCAGCCACATCACCTTGCCAAATTATGTGACTTACAGTAGTCTGAGAAGCCAATATCCAAGCAGAAACAGTAAAATTATTTTCAGTTGCCAGTTCGTCGCTGTCTGTTTGTAGGTAATCATCTCCACCATCAAATTCGACAGCATTACCAAGGGGTCCCGTAACATTTCCTGACATTCCCCCATTTTGTGTAGCAATATGAGAATTATAAGTAGCGTCTTGCATATTTCCACTACCCGGATCTTCATTCATGTGCCATATGGCGATGTAATCGTCGTCAAAAGTAGATTTAACGGAAATATCATCGGTTACAGCAGCATTTCCATAATACATGAAAATATCAGTATCTGTTGATGACGAAACAAATGGAACTTTCACCCAGGCAACCAAATTACCGCTTGTTCCATCGTAACTTTCAAGTTGATGATCCAGTTGTGTCAGAGAACCACAAGATGAACTAGTGGCAAAAATGATATCGTAGCCGTTAGCATTTTCAACTCCGCCAGAACCAGTACTGATGCTGGCATCTGTATAATTAATTAAAACCGGGAAGTCTGTTAAATCGCCTGTAACCTGCCCTGAATTGATGGTAAAGGTTTTAGAATAATTGAAATCTGACAGATCTATTGAAAAGCCTCCTGAACCAATTTCCGGAAAAACAGGATCACAATCTGAAGCGTCAGGATTTACGCAGCTTATCCCAAAGCCACTACAAATTTGATTTATAGAGGCACTGTTAAAATATAATATATCCGTTGGTCCATTATTAGGGTCCATTAAACCAAGGCCTAAACTTCCGGTTCCACAAAGCCTGGCATCAGTATGGTCAATGTAAAGATCATCTCCATTGTTAATATCTTCATCTATGGTTGTTCTACTTGAACCCGATAAAACAAAATCATCACCGGTATAAAATGTAGAAAGTGGCGCTATATAAATCTGACCTAAATTTACGATATCATTTGTTGTCGAAAAGGTTCCCTCTACTGAAACATACCCTTCAAGCATTGTTCTTACATTTGATTGCAATGTACCACTTGCCTGAACTGTAATATTACCTATTTGATAGAAATGACTCTGACCAGAGTCATTGAACCCTCCAACATTTGGGCGATTCAAGTTGTCCGGTAATACACCAGTTGAACCATTATCATTGGTATTGTTGATAACTATTGTTGCTCCACTCAAAATTACCACATGATCATCTCTTCCAGGCACTCCTGCTGCGGATCCACTTCCATCAGAATTCAAAGTCCACGAAGTGTTTAAATTCCAATCGTCAGTGGCTCCTAATTCTAAACTACTATAATAGGTAGTCTGAGCAACCAAGGTGACTGAGATGCACACAATAAGGCAAATGGTCGTGAGGATATATTTTATTTTGCGGGGATTAAGCATATCATAAAAAAATCTAAAAAGTCATATTTAGTGATGCTAGTCTTACGGTATACTAAAAAGACTAAGAAAAATATTAAATTTTTAATGTATCAACAACAATATTAAAGGATTTAAAATAAAAAATTACACAATGTGATTAAATATTAACAATTCACTTTTATTAATAACTTAATTTTCCTAAAGGTAATCTTTGACTGGTAAAAAATGAGTGGAATTTTCTAAGGTGATTTGGAATTCCGGTTGAGGCAGGATATAAAAAATATGATTTCCTGCCCATTTGGGCAGGAATCAAGGTAACAATACGTTTAATACGATTAAGATAAGGAGGCTTTTAATTTTATTTCAGTTCCGGCATAAAGACGGGAAATCGGGCATTTCTCTTTAGCTGTCTGTGCAAGCTCATTGAATTTTTCAGCAGATAGACCTTCACATTTTGCATTGCAATCTAATTCAATTGAAGTGATCTTTGGTCCGATGTCGTCTTTTTCCAGGTTTACTTTGGCTGTTGTGATGATACTTTCGGGTTTTAGATCAATCCCGGAGATTAACGCAGATAAAAACATGGAATAACATCCGGAAATGGCGGCGCCGACAAGCTCCTCAGGATTTGTCCCTTCGCCTTCCTCAAACCTGGATTTAAAGGTGTAAGGGCCATCATAGTTGCTGAATGACATAACCCCGTTCCCTTCCTTCAATGTTCCATTCCATTTGGCTTTTGCAGTTCTTATAGACATAGTGTGTTATATTTTGTAATTAAAGATTTAGCGGATCAAGTTACTAAAAATCAAATCCGATTAAATAAATGATAGAAGAAAAATAGTATAAATCTTGATTGAAAATTTTATGTCCCTTAGCCAAATAGAATAATTGGTCATTATTCATTAAAATAATCAGAGCGCAATTTAACGGTTCAAAAAAGAATGGTGTCTTCGTATATATAAATTTGAGATTATGAGCAAAATAAGCTTCTTTACTATTATTTATTTGGTGTTCTTGTTTTTTTCTTGTGACAACAAAGACTGCTGTGATTACCCGGATGTATTTAGAGAACCAACCACTTCACAGGAACTAATGGGGACGTGGCTTTTATATGAGAGTGGGTATTCCCCTGGGGGTGGGTATATTACCAATCCAGTTAATGCTGATCCACCACAAACCATTCAATTAAAACCTGAAAATGAATTTTCTTCTACCATGCAGGGTTTAACTTCTTACAACTATTATTTTATTCTTCAAGATACTTTTATGAATGCTAGTGTATTGTCCCTTTATAAAACCCTTCCTTCGAACATTCCGGAATATCCGGATACCCTGGGGCTTAACTATACCGTCGGGCGAAATGAGAGTGAAGATCTGATTTTGTACTTTCGCTTTTGCATTGAAGGTTGCCATATGGCTTTCAGAAAAATTGATTGAGGATTTCTCAAATTAAGTTCAAAGAGCAAACTCTGTTCGTTTTGTAAAATCATCTGCCAAAATATTTCAAATCTTATAGGGAATTGTTGATAGGAATGATATATTTTTGACTGTTTTTGTAATTAGGTGAATACATTTTTTTAAGATCCAGTCTAAAATGCCAGATAAAACTAAACTGCAACACTTTAGAAATCTCGTTTCTATGTCTATTGCCGACGGGAAAATAGACGAATCAGAAAGAAAAGCGCTTATCCAAATTGCTAATCAGCACAATATCCCGATCGATCGTCTGGAGGTCATGTTGAATCATGCCAGCGAATATGCCTATGTTATTCCTCAAAATAACCATGAAAAAGAAAGTCAGTTGGAAGAAATGATCAATCTTGCCCAGGTTGATGGAAAATTTGTAAAAGAAGAATATGACCTTATTTGCACAGTAGCTCATAAGCTTGGATTCAGCAAGGAGGAGGTCGATAGAATGATTGAATCCCACAACGGATTTACAAAACTGGACTAAGTTTTAATTATTTAGGTTCAATATTCCTTAGGCCTTAGACTGAAATCCTTTGATCTCATTATAAAAAATGCTGTGGAAGCCACTCCACAATACCAGAAACTATCTTGTCCATGTAATTACCCAAAGGCTTAGGTTTATAAGACTATTTCTTTTCATTTCCCTTTTTTCCGTTATGGAATGATTTTGGAACTATGATAGGCAAATTTGGGTAGTATAACTTCTCCCAAAATCTACCGGTAAGAATAAACCCGGTTATTACGATTTGTTAGAATTTAAACTGTATAAGATATGAAAACTTACATTGTAGATGAAGAAAAGAGTAAAATAACGTGGAAAGGAACGGATGAAAAAAATTCCAACAGGGGCGAATTAAAATTCAACAGTGGAAAATTGTTTGCCGAACTAGGCGAAATTGTCGAAGGATTTGTTGGGATCGATCTTTCCAGCTTAAAGGTTGCCGAGGACACTCAAATGGATAAAGAAAATGAAGAAAAATTAATTGAGCATTTGAAATCCAGGGAGTTTCTCAATACGGATGAATTTCCAACTGCAAAATACAAGATTGTGAAAGTTATCGAGAAAGATGGCGATGCAACCATTAAAGGTGTATTGAATTTAAAAGAAGAGGCTTTTGGATTTAATTTCCCTGCAAATGTCTCAATCAGTGATCAAAAGTTTACAGCAGAAGGTAATTTCACCCTGCAAAGTATAAACCCTGTCCTGAAGGACAAAATCACGGCTAACTATGATGGCGATCCCATTGAAACCATTGAGCTTAATTTTAAACTGGAGGCAGATGCAGAAGCTCTTTAATACCCGTCATTTTCAATTACTTTAATCGATAAATAAAAATCTGAAATCTCCCTCTGAACTTTCAAAATGAGTATGACCTTGTTTCCAGCCTTTGAAAGATTCAAAGGGAGGTTTTTTATCATCTGTAAATCAAGGGCTTAATTGCTATTTTAGCAATATCTAATTGAATCAAAATTGTTTATAAAATATTTTGTGGAACACTATCAGGATGACCTTTGGTTGCTACTGGATATAGCAATCGCTGGTGTTTTATCAGGCATTGTCGGAATGGAACGTGAAAAATTCCGGAAACCGGCCGGAATGCGAACAAACATGATCGTTGGAAGCATTTCATGCTTTTTTGTAGCCATATGCACAACACTTATTCAATATATTGGTTCCGGCGTTGATTTAGGGGAAATCAGAAGCGACCCTATTCGTATCATTCAGGCAATTGTAATAGGTGTGAGTTTTATTGGAGCAGGGACAATATTAAAATCAGGGAATAAAAAAACGGTACTATTTCTTACCACAGCAGCCACACTACTGTATTCTTCAGGAATTGGAATCGCAGTAGCTCTTAAACAATATGTATTGGCTGTCGGATTGTGTTTGTTGGTTGTCACCATTAACTGGTTCTTAAATGTAATTGAGGAAAGAATAAATTAATTCAAATTCAATTCAATTAAAGACCAGCTTTTTGAGGTCTGGCTTTTGCCAGGATTTGACCAAACTTCTTTTTAATTTCTTTATAATAAGTTTGGAATGCGATCGCAGATTGTTGGAGATTATGGTTAATCTCATGTTGAAATTGCATCCACTCCTCATTGTTCATCTCAAAAAGTTTTCTCAATTGATTTTCAAAATGAGCTTTTTTTGATTTTAGGTTTTGCAGCTCTGCATTAAAATCCCCTGTTTCTTCAACATCTTTAAAATTTTTCCTTTTCTCCTCCAGGAACTTAATTCGGTCATTAAACCTCATGGAGTAATCAATGATCCTTTGTTCGTATTTACGTTTATCGTTCGATCGTTTTATTTCAAGTACATTCATTGGATTTATAGGTTTAGTCAGTGTTATTTGGTTTTTATTTTGGCTTCTCCATTCCCGTTTTTCAAGGATTTTTCATCAATATTGATTTTCATATCTGTCAACTTTTCTCCACCCTTGATACCAAAGTCCAAAGTTCGAATGGGGAAAGGAATAGTGATCCCGTTTTTATCAAATGCTTTTTTAATGGCTATTATGGCATCGCTTCGTGCCTTCAAGAAACCAGGTTCATCGGGATAATGGATCCAAAGCATGATGGTGAAGTTGATGGAACTATCCCCAAATTCATTATAAAAGAGATTTACTTCTTTTTCAGGTAACAAATAAGGGAGCTTCGAAACAGCTTCGATCGTCACGTCTTTTACCTTCTCCAGGTCTTCTGCATAGGAAATTCCCACTTCAAGGTCTATTCGTCTGTTATAGGTCTTCGTGTAATTCGTTACAGCATTTTGAAATACTTCTTTATTAGGTATAATAACATGAAGCCCCTGGAATGTCCGTATGACCGTAACCCGCAAATCTATTTTTTCAACAATTCCCGTATATCCTTTTACTTCTATAATGTCATCCACCTGAATGGGTTTGCGGAAAGCAATCAAAATGCCTGAGATGAAATTGGCTGAGATATCCTGAAAAGCAAACCCCAGGGCTAAACCGATGATTCCTGCCCCTGCCAATAACGAAGTGACCGTTTGTTCCAGGTGAAGGACAATCAATGCCATCATGAGTCCGATCCCAATCGTGATCAAATATACAATAGTAGAAAACAGACTGTTAATCGCCGTCTTATCAGACATACGATTAAACAGCCGGCTGGACATCATGCGCAGGATTTTGGCTATGATAAAGAAAATGATGATAACCAAAACGGCTACCACCATATTGGGAAGCATGGCTGTTAAGGCTTCCAGCCAGCTTTCCAGTTTATCATAAAGAATATCTGCTGCCTTTCTTAAGTTGAAATTCATGTCGATACATTGATAACCAACCTTTAAAAAATTGGTTTATCAATGTCTTTAGAAAATTTGAATCAATTTAATTTGGTGATGGAATACTTTCTTTGATTTTATCTAATGCTTTTTTTCCTTTTTCTATTTGTTTGTCAGCATTAGACCTGATCAATTCTTTTGTTTCATCAAATTTTTTAGACGTTGTTTTTTCAATTGATTTTCTGGCGGCATCAACGTCTTTGGCTATTTTTTTCCTGGTGTTTTTTCCACTTCGTGGTGCAGTTAAAATTCCATAAGCTACGCCTGCGCCGGCTCCCAAAATAAATGAAAAAAAGATTTTTACATTCGTGTTCATATATGACTGTTTTTAAGATTTTAAAAAGAGTCCTGATACTTTCAGGACGTTCTGTTTATTATCCCTGGTGGGCAAATGATGTGAGCATCCAGTGATTTTTCTCGGTGGTTTTGACAAACCCTTTAACCATATCTTCGGTCCCACTGTCTCCGTGTTCAATAGCCATTTCAATTACATTGAACATGAATTCCAGTAATATTTCATAATCCTTTATGATTTCGCGAACCATTTCCAGGCTTGTCAGATCAGTTCCTGACTCTTTAATTTGCGAGGTGGCCAGGTATTGCCTCATGGTACTTAATGGAGTTTGTCCAAAGACCCTGATTCGCTCAGCGATATCATCAATGGCTACTTTGGCATTATTGTATTGCATTTCAAAATTTTCGTGTATGTCAAAAAAATCCGCCCCTTTTACATTCCAATGAAAATTCCTAAGCTTTTGATAATGGACACTAAAGTTTGCTAATAGATTATTAAGTGAATCCACCAGTTCCGCGGTTTCCATTTTTGTATAACCCATTTTAGCGAAAGGTTTTTCCTTTTTGTCTTCAATTTCTTTCATTTCAAGCGTATGATCCTTCATGACTTTTCTATTTAATTTGATACTTGTTCTTTAACATTTAAAGCGAATGGCGTTCCAATTGAAAAATCGCATCTGATGAAGAACCAAGAGGGTTTTGTTTAAATAAAATGAGGATTTCAAATCCTGAGGTGGGGAAAAATCTCTACGGTTTTACTTTAAATATTATATGAAAAGAAGTTCCTTTTCCTAACTCGCTATCTACTTCAATTTTGGCTTTGTGACTGTGAACAATATTTTGAACAGCAGTTAATCCTAAACCGGAACCTTCTTTTTTTTCGGTGAAAAATGGTTCAAATAGATCATCCAGTTTGTCTTTTGGAATTCCTATGCCATTGTCGCATATGCTAAGCTTTATTTGGTTGTTTCCCTCCAGAGCAGTTTTGACAGTTAATTTGCCCTTGTCTGGTTTCATGGCTTCAATGGCGTTGATAAAAAGATTGAGCAGTGCTACTTTAAATTGATCACTATCAATAGCGATGTCAGGTAAATTACTATCATAATCCTGGTAAAGGTTTATACTCTGCAATTTCATGCGATCCTTTACCAGGGTTAGCGAGCTTTTTACAAGCTTATTCAAAGACTGCTTTTCAAGTTTCAGCTCCTGGCTCTTACTTGAATTGAGAAGGTCTGTAATCAGGTTTCCTATCCGGTCGGCATTTCTTTGAATAATATTGAAATAGAGTTCTGCATCTTCCACTTCGCTGGGAACTTCATCTTTCAGTTGCTGCAAGGCCAGGGTAAGGTTTGTAAGTGGATTTCTTATCTCATGAGCAATGGTCCGTGCAATTTTCCCCGTCATGGAAAGTTTCTCAGCTACGATCAACTCCTTATCAGCTTGTTTTCTTTTGCTTAAATCCCGGATTATTCCCAGATAAGTATATGAGCTATTTTCTTCTTCGTAGATGGAGACACAATTTACCAGGCACGGTTTTTTTATTCCTTTGCCATCTATTAACAATACCTCATATTCTTCAACTTTTTTTTGGTCCAATATTATTTTCCTGAGCAATTCAAAATCTTTCTTTTCATTAAAAATTTGTTGAAAATTCAGGCAGATGAGGTCCTTCAAACAATATTCAAATAAATCCTGGAAGGCGGGGTTTGCATTTACAAAATTGAATTGGTCATCGACAATAAAAATTGGATCAAGTGATTCACTAAATAATTTTTGATATTTTATCTCCCTTTCCTCAACTTCCTTTACTGCTTTCTTAAATTCTGAGATATCCTGGAATGAAACCGTAAACCCATCGTTGAGCTTTACAGCGGAAATCCTAAACCATTTATTGATATCTTCCCCTTCATAATATTGCTCAAAAGTCCTTAGATCACCTTTTTCGACGACCTCTTTGTATTTGTCAAATAATCCTGCAGATTCATTGCCCGGATATACTTCCAACAACCTGGATCCTTTTAAATCTTTTGTGTCAATGTTGATGATTTTTGCAGCAATATCATTGGCGTATAAGCATTCGAAATCGATTATCTCATTTTGTTCATTTCGAATGGACCTGTAGGTAAGTATTCCATAAAATGCACTGTCTAAGACACTTTTGAGGAATTCATCGGTTGAACTTACTCCAGACTTATTAAATTGCTCAAACATGGAGGTTTTATAAATTGAAAATCAGCTTTTTGTTTAATGACCAAAAACTACTTTGAACTTTCTTATTCTAATAGAAACAATAAAATCTTTTATGCCTCAATATATTTAATTTTCAATACCATAGGCTTTTAGCTTATTGTAAAGTGTTTTCCTGTCCACATTGAGCAATTCAGCCGTTTTGGTTTTATTATTATTCGTTTTTTGCAAAACTGTGAGGATTGCCTTTCGCTCGGCTTGTTCAGCGACATCCTTCAAACTTCCTGGCATCGCGTCATTAAAATATACCTCTACCGGACTATTGACTGATGAAACGGAATTTGAAATTTCCGGAGGTAAATTTTTGGTACTAAAAACATGTCCCTGGGTTAACAGGACTCCTCTCTTAATAACATTTTTTAATTCGCGTAAATTTCCATGCCAGTAGTAGGTACGTAGCTTATTAAGGGCTTCTTCATGGAATTCAGTTACGTTCTTTTCCAGTTGTTGATTTGCCTGTTCCAGAAAGTGATAGGCGTATAATTCTATATCATTTGGTCGCTCACGTATGGGAGCTAATTCAATTTTGAACTCATTTAGTCGATGATAAAGATCTTCCCTGAATTCATTTCCTCTTACCTTGTCTCTGAGATTTTCGTTGGATGCCACCAATACTCTGACATCTATCGAAATATCTTCGATACCTCCTACCTTCTTAACTACTCTTTCTTGTAAAACCCTCAGTAATTTAACCTGGTTTTCATAGCTCAGATTACCGATTTCGTCGAGGAACAGGGTTCCACGATTAGCCAATTCAAAGCACCCCTTTTTATCGTGAATGGCCCCTGTAAACGCTCCTTTCACATGCCCGAACAGTTCACTTCCTGCCAGGTCTTTTGGTAAAGCTCCACAGTCCACAGCGATAAAAGGTTGGTTAGCACGTTTGCTTTTTTCGTGAATGGCCCTTGCCACGTATTCTTTTCCGGTTCCGGTTTCACCTAC
This sequence comes from uncultured Cytophagales bacterium, assembly GCA_913057175.1. Lineage (GTDB taxonomy): Bacteria > Bacteroidota > Bacteroidia > Cytophagales > Cyclobacteriaceae > CAJXNP01. The sequence goes on along the minus strand of CAJXNP010000020.1, from coordinate 20,493 downwards.
AATTATGACAGACATTTCCGTTGGAGCAATCAGATCAATATGTTTCTGAACAAGCTGTGATTGCTGACTGGTGCCCGCAATATATTCGTACTTATTTATCGACGGAAGGGATCTTTTATTTCCTGAAGTTTCCTTTGGTACTACTTCGCTTTTCAGAGCATTCTGGACGGTTAGCAATATCTCATCCGGATACAGAGGCTTTGTTACATAGTCGTAAGCCCCTTTTTTAAGGGAATCGACTGCTACCCGGACATCCGAATATCCAGTGATGATTATTACCTGGATTTTTGAATTGATAATCTTGATTTTTTGCAGGATATCCAGCCCCGTGTAGTCAGGTAATTTAAAGTCACATAAGACCAGATCGCAAGGATGTTCCTTTAGCCATGCAACTGCCTCCTTGCCAGTATCTGCGGTATGAGCTTCATAGCCCTTTTTAGAAAGGAACTTTTTTAGCAATACACAGATGTCCTTGTCATCATCAACAATAAGAATTTTATCCATAAATAATGTTAGCAGTCGGTTAAGTCAGATCACGTACAGCTTCTAATACTTCATTTTTTGTAAATGGTTTTTTGATAAAAATATCCACACCCATTTCATTTGCTTTCTTGGTTTCATTGATACCATCAAATGCGCTGATAATGACCACCTTCGGGTCATTATTATGTGATTTAATATCGGGCACCAGGTCAAATCCTGTGCCATCTGGAAGATTCAGATCTAAAAAGAAAAAATTATAATCTCCATTTATTATCTTTTCCTTTGCCTTCTGAATACGATTTACATAGTCGGCCTCCAATCCCTCCTTTTTCAAAAATCTCGCGACCATTAATCCTATGTCCTCTTCGTCATCTACAATCAATGCCTTCAACATAAAAAGGAACGTTAGTCTTAATTAAAATTTAACAAGTGTGTAATTATTTCTACAAATTACTCATTTTCGAATCATTAATCAATTCGATCAAAGTAAATTGATTGCTAAAAAGTATCTTCCGAATTAAATTATTCACTAACAGTTAACAATGGATTTTCTAATTTGTGAAGAAACTTTTCCGTATCGCTGCCGAAAATTAACCTGACCAATCCGGAATTACCTTCTGTAATGGTTGCGATCAGATCAATATTCATTTCTTCTGTGAATTCATGTATTTTTTCAGTCTTCCTGCCTTTTTCCAGTACAAATATCTCGTAATTTTTGAAATTATTCTCCTGAGCAAACGTCTTTAACCTCTGCTCTATATTTTCTTCGACAAGATCCTTATTTTGCCTGATGTGTGCAATATGCACTTTCAAATCAAACATTTCTGCAAAATTCCTGATCAGGCCGATCGTTTCCTTTTTGTAATCCTGAAGATCAGTTAGTAGCAGGATATCGTTCAGGTTGGTAATGGAAAAACAATCCTTCAATGCCAGAACAGGTACATCCGCAATCCTAAAAGTCTGCGTAGCATGATTTCCAGAAAAGAATTCGCTTAAAGAAGTCTCCCCACTCGTACCAATTACAATCAGATCAACTTTGTTTGAGTCTAAAAATGATTTTAATCCTTCCTTAAACTTTCCAAATTCTATGACTGATTTGGTTTCGAGGTTTTGAAAATCAAAGCGATTGAACAATTCACCTAATTCAGCACGACTTTTTTTAATCAATTCGGCCATAAACCGATCATGCTCAGCATTTTCTTTGTGTTTGGCTATCATATCCCCGTCCGGTCGGAAATTGGCAGGGCCTTGATCATCTATCACATGAAGCATCGTAATCTTTGCATCGACTTTTTTAGCAATGTTGATCGCAGTAGCAAGACCGGTTTCGGCGATTTTAGTAAAATCAACTGGTACGAGTATGTGTTTTTTCATAATGATTCCTCTTATCTATGCTAATGAGTTCAAAATCTAAAGCTGGTGTCAGGTTGTCGGTTAATTATTAAGAATTTTTATTTATCAGTTCTTTCAAAGTCATAAACTTTTTGAGTTTCTTTTAGCTCAAAAAGATTCCTCATTGACTCATTCATCTGAGCTTGTATCATTTGTATAAGATGCTGATCCTTACCGATATCGTCAACAAACTTTTTATATGCACCCACAACTTCTTCCTCCCTGCTGATACAATAACTCAGAATATCCATCTCATTCCGATGGATGACAAGATTGTCAAATTCAATTCCTACTTTGTCCAGCTCCACACGAATACGATCTGTTAAATTGATCTGATAGCGTTGTCGATCAATGTTAAAATATTCAGCTATTTCCGTGATATATTTGGTCTTTTGTTTAGCCAATGTGTCAAATTGGTCCCTCATGGGTTGGTTATGAACACTTTGTGCAGCTTTTTCATATATCTCTTCAGCGAGCTTTAACCTGTCGACTATATTTTGAATCAATGGATCTACAATTTTCATTTTCCCTTTCTTTTCGTTTTGTCTTTAACAATTAAATTGTGTCAGGATCTGATAATCACTTGATGGTGATTTTCGAATGCGGCTTCTGAACATTTCTTTTTTTAGGCAAGAAAATTTCCAACATACCATTCTTGCATGTTGCATTGATGTGTTCCTTATCCACATCACCAGGTAAATCATAGGTCTGCTTAAAAGTGGAATGATTAAATTCCTGCCTTTGATATTCTAAAGAAGTTTTATTTTGATTTTGTCCTGATATTATCAGTCGGTTATCGTGTATACTTAATTCAATATCTTCTTTTCTAAATCCGGGTATCCCGAGTTCCAATTTATATTCCGCATCATTTTCCGAAATATTTGAAACTGGCCGATAGTCTCCCGATTTTCCCATGTGATAATCTTCCAGGTAATTCTGAGTTCCGAATCCTCCTAAGAAATGATTTCCTCTGCTTAACCGTGACATATTATTTTTTTTTGATTTCTCTAATGCTACTAAGAAACCTTCCAAAAGATATGCCGAAGCCTTAAAGCAAACTCAAGGTATCATCTAAGCCGTCGTTCTATATTTTTTGGGATGGCATTCCACAATCCATGTTAATATTGTGGATTTTTTTCCTCACTCTGATAAAGGGTCAAAGAATGAGGTTGCCTGATTTAATGATATGATTATGGCATGATTTTGACCCGATATGCTATTGAAACTCAATTTCTACAAAGGTTGAGAATGTAAAATGGATATTTTTCCAAAAACAATTCAAATGATAAAACCGGTAAAAACTATACAGATATTAAATATTGCTGGCTTCATGGCCGTAATAGTTGTTAATATCCTGGCCAATACACTACCAATTAATGATCAAACAACCCAAAGCGTTTCCGCTTCCTATAAAAACCTGTTTACCCCGGCTGGATTTACATTTGGAATATGGTCCGTAATTTACCTTGGTTTGCTTTCCTTTGTAATTTACCAATCAAAAGGTGTACTCCAGCGGGGAGCCAATACGGCAAAGACGGTAGCATCGCAACTTGGAGTGATCTTTTTCCTTAACTGCATGGCAAATGTTGCCTGGCTCATTTCCTGGCACTATGAAATTTTCCCTTTGACCATCGCATTCATGGCATTCATTTTACTCACATTAATCGATATCAATGTTAGGATTTATTCACTTATAGAGAAGATGGGAACTTCTCTCCCTCTCAAATGGCTGGTAAAGATCCCGTTTGGACTATATCTTGGGTGGATTTGCATAGCGGCCATTGCAAATGTTGCTGTATATCTGACCGACCTGGATTGGCAAGGGTTTGGCCTTTCCGAACAGGTTTGGGCCGCGATCATGATTATCATTGGAGGAGGGGTCGGATTGTTTTTACTAAAAAGATTAAGGCTGATTTCTGCTGTTATTGCCATTACATGGGGAATTGCGGGCATCTATTTCAATAGATGGCAGGACAGTACGCCAACAGTCAGCACGACATGTATTATCGTAATCATAGCACTAATAGTGGGTTTGATTTTAATGGAACTAAAAAGAAAACCAATCACACAACATACAAACATATAGCTATGCCAAAAGGTAAATTATCAACTATCAAAAATGAGAAGCAATACGAAGCTCTTATCAAAAAAGGAATGAGCAAGGAAAAAGCTGCTCGGATTGCCAATACACCTGACAGCGGGAAAAAGGGAGGCGGTGCATCCAAATACGAAACCCGTACTAAAAAGGATTTGTACGAGCAAGCCAGAAAAATTGGCATAGAAGGCCGCTCCAAAATGACAAAGAAAGAACTCATTCACTCAATTAGAAACAGCTAAACATGAAAGCGCTATTTATCAATTGCACATTAAAAAGATCTCCGGAAGAGTCAAATACTGAGGTACTAATCAATAAATCCAGAGAAATATTGAAAAAAGAAGGAATCAGTTCTGAAATAGTCAGAGCTGTAGATCTGACTATTGAGCATAGTGTAGATCCAAAATTCAAGAAGGATGATTGGCCGCTTTTACTCAGAAAAATTATGGGTTCACAGATTGTGGTAATTGGTTCACCAATCTGGCTTGGGGAAAAGAGCAGCGTAGCGACGAAGGTCATAGAAAGACTGTATGCTCACAGTGCAGAAACAAATGAAGCAGGGCAATATTTATATTACAACAAGGTGGCTGGAGTGATGGTGACCGGAAATGAAGACGGAGGGAAAAATGTTTGCAGGGATATCCTCTACGGACTTTCTCACATTGGATTTACCATACCACCCCAGGTTGATGTCTATTGGGTAGGTGACGCGGGACCCGGCCCATCCTACAAGGAAGCTGGTCAGAATAATGAATTTACAAAAAGAAATACCAGGATCATGACCTGGAACCTCATTCATTTTGCCCGTCACTTAGAGGAAATGCCTATTCCCGCGAAGGGAAATGTCGTTCAATAAACATGGAAAGATAGCAAGTGTTAATTTTGACTTAGGTTAATAAAATTGACTAGTGAATTTTTATATAGATTCTATCAATCAGCTTATCATGTCCTCTTTTATAAAGGAAAAAGATGAGTCTACAAATTCAGCACGATTGCTATATACCACAATAGGGGTTTTGATCATGTGAGGCTTTTTCTTGAGGACTTTCAGGATATCCATTTTTGTTAATTGAATGTTGGCATATTCCTTTTGGAAATCTTCCGAGTTTCGATCCAATAATTCAGCTCGTTCAACATTCAATAATTTTGCTATTTCTTCCAATTGCATTTCACTTAAATTTTCGTGCTGAACATCCATTTCTTTTAATTTGTAATGCCTCAAACTTCGGGCATATCCAATCGTCTTTCTGTCAAGCATATATTTGGAATTGTAAATCAACAATAGCTCATTCGGTTTTATATTCATGGTTGTCAGATTTGTTCATGTGTATGGAATAAATGATCAGGCTGAACAATCTCGCTTTCTACCAGGTCGATTCCCATCCTGACCATTTATGTGATTTATTTATAGATAAAATTCTCTTTAAGAAATGCGAAAATTATTCCTTTTTTGATCACGCTCATATCCTGTTCTAAATCAGCAAATTAGCAGGAAGTCCACTTTAGGTGATGGGTGATTTTTTCAACATTTGGAAGAATTTCGAGGAAAGCGCTCTACAAGGAATTATGCTTCCTTAGGTCTGAAATATTTTTTGAGCAAATAAGCAAGACCCCATGTTGTGAAAAAAGAAAAGCTGCTGTAAAGTATCGCCATCATGGACATGGAGGTATTTTCGAGCAGCTGGTTAGAAATGAAAATGGCCAATGCGCTGTTTTGCAATCCCATTTCAATGGCTATCGTATACCTGCCTTCATGATTGATTTTCATCAACCCCGATAAGAAAAAGCCAAGTAAAATGGTGATGAGGTTTAATAGTAAAGCAGGGAGAATTAAAGAAAACTTCAGGATATCCTGAAAGGATGATTCACCCGAGGAATCAAATGATACCACAATAAAGACAACTATTAATATTCCCGGAAGGATGTATCGAAGTGGTTTTTTCAAGCTTTGGACAAAACTTTTGAAATAGTGCCTGATAATCATTCCTACAATAACCGGAGCAATCACTGTAAAGCTGAGATTGAAAAAAGTTTCCCAAAAGGAGAGGGATATTTCCTTGTCCATGCCCAGAAAAAATGAAATGCTAAAGCTAACCAATGCAGGAATTGTGAAGAGGATCAACAAACTGTTAAAGGCCGTTAAGGAGATGGAAAGCGCCACCCGACCTTTTAGCATATTGGTAACGAGATTGGATGCAGTTCCTCCTGGACAGGATGCCACCAGAACCAATCCGGCCTTATACTCTGGTGTCATGTCCCACAGGTAAGCGATTATAAAACCAGTCAAGGGTAAGAGCACCATCTGGAGTGTCAGTCCGGTCAGGATAGCTTTTGGTTTTACAAATACTCTTTTGAAATTATAGATGGTCAAATTCAGGCCTATTCCCAGCATGATAATGGCGATAGCGGAAGGAACAAGAATGCTGGATACGTCTTGCATAATAGATGGAAAAGGTGAATAAAGTAACCTGAGTTCGATTAAAAACCTTAATAAAAACACCATTTATTCCCATCCTTGGAGGGGCTAGGGGTGGGTCATCATTAGAAACATGTTTTTATTAGGGTTTTTGTTAGATGTTTTTACTTGAAATGAATTTTTTTATTGAACCCACCTCTTCTGTATCTCCTCCTCCCGATAGCGATCAGGTGAGAATTAAGGATACTTCAAGTAAAAACTAATTTCCTTTATTGAACTCAGGTTAAAGTAAAGAGGCAGGAATTTACTTCAAAGAAGCTGATTTGACAACTGGAATTAATTGATGGTCAGATTAATGAATTAAATTTCTTATTCGTTTCTTTAGAAAATAGACCAAAAGAAGGAAAGTGAGTATGGATATCGCAACGATGATTTTGGTAGAAAAATGTAATTCGGGGGCAGTGGGAGAGGTATCTCCGATGATGACAAGCGGTGCCCAGAAATAAGGGTGTGCCTGGGCTTCATTTTCTCTTGTGACAGAAGAAAGGTAATCCAATTTAGCCTTTCGCAATGCCTTATCCTTTCCAAAACCTTCTTTCAAATATTGATAAAAATGATAAATTATTTCTTTATTGGTTTTTTCCCGAACATTCCAAAGGCTTGTGACAATCGAGGCTGCTCCGGCATAGGTAAAACTCCGGGCGAGGCTGATCACACCTTCTCCTCTATTTAATTCGCCTGCATTGGTCTGACAAGCGCTGAGAACAACAAGATCAGCATTCAGATCCAGGGCATACAGGTCTTTTGCATATAAGATGTCCGATTCGTCCTCGCCAAAAACAATAAATGAAAGATCACCATCTTCATTGTTAGCCAGAGCATGTGTAGCGCAATGGATCAAATTGTGTGAAGAAGCAAGCTGGAGGAATGAACTTTTAGCGGACGATGAATGAACAAGGTTTTTGTTTTTAAATAGTTTGCTGGTCTCAACTATTTCTTCATTGTTATGATCCAGTTTATCAAACCAATTGCTCTTGATGTAAAATCCGGCCTGCAATTCCGGGGCTACACCCAGATATTGGCTTTTATTGAGCCGTTTTTTCGTAGAAGTTTCCAGCAAGGTAGAAGCCGAAAAAGCATAGCTGATTTGCTTATTGTGAATGAGGTAGTTGTTAAATTCCGGCAGGTAGATACGTTCAGAATTTGGTAATTCCGTAACCAAAGATTCAAAATTTAACAGGTTTAGCACATCGTCGGCTGCGATTACAATCCTTGGTTTAAGGTTTCCTGTCATTGGGGAAATAAGAGACTGGTATAATTTATTGGAAGGTTCTATAAAGCTTAGATCCAACTGTGGCATTTTCGACACCCAATCAGACACCCAATTTCTGACTGAATCAGGATGATCGTTTTTCAGGAACAATGTCTTGTCTTTATTGACCAGGAAGGTATAAAAGCTGCTATCGCCCACAAAATACTCAATGAATGATTGATCTTCATCTAGCGCTTTTTTTAGCTGTTGAAGTTTGACAGTTGACTGTTCAAAGATCAGGTTGTGGTATTCTGGCGTTGTTTCCTTGATCTGATCAATGACAGCCTGATGTTGTCTGCGGTAGTAAAGCACAGAATCATAGACGTTGTAAGTTGTTCTGTTTTCTTCGTCCAGTTCCTGGAGAGCGGCTTTTTTCTCGAAGTAATTGACTTTCAGGTTAAGATCTCGCTCCTTACTGATCAGCTGCTGATCGACATGCGCACTGGCTTTCGTCCTTCTTACTGCATCCAGCAGTACAATCGCCCGGCTCTTTTCAGAATATTCAAAAGCCTTATTGAGTATGCTATCTTCCTGATTGATCTGATAAAGCTCAAAGCAAGTCTCTATGGCTTTTTCGTAAATGGGTTTGGTGTATTTTGCCAGCGACATGCGAGAGGCTTCCGCCTGGAATTCCGAGCGCCAGAGGGAGATTACCTTGTCGGCCAGAGAAAATGTTTCGTAAGCGGCTTTGAGGTATTTTTCTTCACCACCTTCATGTTGATAAAGGTGCAGAAATGTTTTTGCTTTGGAGTTGAGCGAATAAACTAAACCTTCTTTATCAGCTATTAATTTATCTTTGATTGTTGGATTTGAGAATACTTCGGAAGGTTGGAAATCATTAATTAGACAAGAAATATCAAGATTATTAAACTTAAGACTTTCGATATAATTACCTAACAAAAAGGATCTATCTGCTTGATTGTCATATACTAACGATAAATTATAATCGCGACCGATTTCCTTGTATAATTCTTCAGCAAGTTTTAGAAATGAATATGCTTTATCAAAGTTCAAAACTTTGTTGTAAGCTGCAGCAAGGTTTACGTAATTATCAGCTTCAATCCCTTTGTAGCTTATTTTTTTACATATTTCTAAGGATTTTTTTGATAAATAAATGGAACTATCAAATTCTTCCAATTGGAAGTAAACTATTCCCATATTTCGATAGTAAATAGCAAGATTATACAAATCGTCATTTTTGATAGCTAAATTTCCAGCTTGAATCAAGAATTTACGTGCAGCTAAAGGGTTATATAAGAATTTAGCAAAAAGATTACCGCATTCATTTAGAGCTAAAGTTTTTCTAAGATTTACAATGAATAATTCATCGGGTTTATTTGTAAAATGGTTGTAATCAATAATTTTTTTAAAATATTCAATTGCATTGTCATAATCCCCAAATTGTATAAAAACTTGCCCCAAATGGTAAAAAAGATTCAAATATATATCATAATACTCCTCAAATTCTCGATGTGTTTCTGCAATGCTAATACCCTTTTCCAAGAATTTTACAGCTTCATCAGGCTTATCGATGTATATATAACATTCTCCAATATTACTACAGCCATTAATTATATCTGCAGTAAGATCCATGTTAGTATTCGCTTGTATTTTCTCTCTGTATTTAAGGGCTTTTTTGTAGTATTTTATTGCTTCAAAAAAGGCTTCCAAATTATTGTTTAGTCCTTGATAAAATTTTATAACACCTTTTTTATGGATGATGAGTGAATTTGATAATGATATACTTCCATTTTTATTCTTATAAAATTTATTTAGTGAATCAACTTTGTACTCTACATTTATCCAATCTAATTCTGGATCATCGATCCAATAATTAATTAAGGCAGTAATACTGCTCAATTGACTACTATCACTGATATTTATATTTGTTGAATCTAATTGGGTATTTGAAAAAGCAGCAATATTTAATAATAAAATTAATGAAACATTAATTATCAATGATATCTTCATACAAATGCTAAGGGCAATTAGCTTTAGCTTTATCAATTTTACCTTCAGTAAACAATGGGAATCCATATATAGCAGCATTGTTATTAATACAATTTTTTAAATCACCAGGTGACATAATAATATTGTTATTCTTTAGAATTAATGCATAGGATAGAGCGTCTGGTGTTGCATATGAGGTTCCTCTAATTGTGTCGCCATTCATTAAATGGGTTCCTTTTGATGCAATAAATACAGACTTTTTGCCATAGTTAGTATATTTGGCCAATGATTGCTCATTGTCATCTAAAGCTGCAATAGATATTAAATTTGGTAAATAATTGGGATCAGCATTTATGGTAAAAAAACCAGAAGGATAATGAAATTTATTATCTGTGTTTACAGTGTCATTTCCTGCTGAAGCAAAAATTGGAATGTTTGCTGTATTGGCTTTTAGTAAATATTCATATAAAAGTGTGTCAGACTTCATTGCTAAGTCATCTGCAATAGACCTATAATAACCCCAACTTATATTAATAATATTGGCATCTTTTTTTATTGCATATTCAATTGCACATAACGCATCAAATAGATTTGACTTACCTTCAAAATCGAAAATTCGAACGTTCATCAATGCAATTTGAATTTGGGTGCCAATAAAGGGTTCCACAATAATTTGGCTAATAAAGGTTCCATGCATATTAAATGGGGTAGGGGATAACCCATTTTCAATTGTGAAATCAAATCCATTTCGATCATTGTTATAATTATCTAGATAACATGGGTCAGGATTATTGTTTACCCATAAAAAATCAGATAAATTTTGATAATGTGTTATGCCACCATCTATAATGGCTATCTTAAATACTCCTTGGCTTGTTGGTGGATTTTGAGTTGTTATCGGGTCATTGGATGCATTCGGATCATAAACAGGATCTAATTCCAATTGAATGTTATAATGTGCATAGGCATCTCCCTGGACATTTCCGTTTCCTCTCTGACCAGGTGTGCCTCCTGTTGAAGCTAATTTTGAGTCTGGGGTTAAATTAGGATTGCTTAAGTTGTCTTTTAATAAATACAGATCTCCACAGCCACATGAATCAACTTCAAAACCTTGTAATATTGCATTATCAATTATTTGTTTTACTTTGGCTTTACTAGTATTATCGTGAAAACTAATTATAGTTTCATTTTGTATAATATTGCCTGTGCTCGAGCTTGCTTCTCCTTCGTTATCACCTTTTTGATTCCCATTTGGATTTTCACAACTTTGAAGGATTGAACTAACTAGAAAAGTAAAAAACATTATTGCTAGCAATGTTAAAGAGACCGAAGTTTTCATCTTGTTAGGTTTTAGTGTTTGTTTAATGTGTAAGAGCCGGGGTAGATATAACCAGGTGTTATTAAATTAATCAATATTCACCTCTTTTTCAACTAATTTGATTTTAAACAATTTGATCTTTTTCGTCATTCAAATCCTTATAAAATCCTCCCTCATTTTGTATATTTAGAAATACCTGGGAATTGCCGGTTATAACCTATCATGCTGATACACATATGAATAAGGAACCGTACTCTAAACAACAACTTTTTAATGCTATCCTCACAGGTGGAAATGAAAGAGACCGTGCCCTGAAGTATGTATTTCAACATAAACATTATCGAGCTATGGTAGAAGATATCGTCATAAAAGGTGGAGGGAATGAAGAACATGGGAAGATGGTCTTCAACAATTGTGTTATTCTATTGGATAAGCTGGTTAGACGAAAGCTTTTCAAAACTGAATCCATTGACGAATTCTTTGAATCTGAAGCTAAAACAGACTGGTGCAGGGAGCTCATTACAAATAATAAGGCAAGAGACTATGTATTAAGTAACATTACATCTGACAAAGAGCTGGAAAGGAAAATACACGCTGTCATAGTAAGCAACAGCGGTTCGAAAGAAGATGCCAGGGATACCTATCAAAATGGATTGATCCAGATCGATAGCCACATGAAAGAGGGAAAGTTCAGGGGAGGTGCAGTGAAAGGCTTTTTTTACCAGGTATGCTATAACCTTTGGAGAAATGAGCTAAAACGAGCAAAAATGGCTTCGCTGCCCGAAGATGGATTTGACATTTCTATCAATACATTGGATCCTCAAAGGGAACTAGAACGAAAAGAGCAAAAAATACTGTTCAAGAAAATATTTAATCAATTAGGAGAATCATGCCAGAAGATCCTGCGGCTCAAATTTTTTATCGTGGATCAGTACAGCATGGATGAGATCGCTGAGATTATGGGGTTTAAAAACGGACAAATAGCTTCCAACACCCTTTCTAAATGCAGAAAGCAACTCTGGGAAGCACTACAACAATTTAAACCTACATTCGCATGGAACAAGATAATGTAAACAAAGTAGAAAGCTACTTTAGAGATGAATTGACTCCCGGGGAAAAGGAACAATTCTTAAAGGAAATGGATGAAAATCCTGAGCTGGAAAGACTATACAGTGAATATATGCTTTCCATGGAGGCGATTGATCAGCAGGTGGAAACCGAACTGAGAGATCAATTCAATGAGTGGGAAGGTAACGTAGAAAATGAAAAGTCGAAGGTCAGGTTTATGCCAATAATATGGAAGGTAGCAGCCACGCTTATTTTATTGGCAGTCGCTTATATCGTTTTTTACCAGGTCAACATCGAAACGACTTCCGGTGATAAACTCGCCCTTTCGGAATATCAGCTTCCCGAATCACCCGGAAGTACCATGGGTGATGGGAATGCTCAGTGGTCTGAAGGTATAAGATTTTTTGAAAGTAATGACTTTAATGGGGCTGTTGATAGCTGGTCAGCAATTGAAAATCCCAATCCGGAAATGCAATACTATTTGGCTCACGCTTATTTCAATATTGGTGATTATAATGAAGCGGCAAACCTGTTCCAGGCCCTCTCCGAAGGGAACAGTGTATACGGATATTCCTCAGACTGGTATCTGCTATTGACTTACATGGCTAATAATCAGCAAAACGACTTTAATAAACAGCTTGCCAGGATTTCAGATGATCCAACCCATCCATACCTGGAAGATGCTCTTGACCTTGGAGAGCATGAAATTGAGTGGTAGAATCAATCGGGGTTGCCGGCAAATTTACCCATAGTTTTATTGGATTTTACTTGAGCTATCTATCATAGTACCCCTCTGTATTTTTTAAAATGATTTTCAAAGGTTATGGAAGCACTTTCCATTACACATTCTGCTGGAAACTATTTATTAACCAAAAACCAAAAATCATGAGAACAATTAAAATTTTATTTGTTGCCACAACAGCAATGTTTTGTTTCACTTTATTTTCATGTGAAGATGAATCAGGTAAAAATGAGCGTGATACTACATTGGTTCACAAGCCTGGCAAATTAATTTACGGAACTTTTACGGTAAGCTCTCGCGAGGAATATCGTGGACACGATCAATCACAAGTTTCATTACATGTAGAAATGGATGGAGAAGGTGATTTCGAAGAATTTGGTCAAGCCCATATAAAGGTCGGTCATCAAAAAATAATCGACAATATAAACGAAAAAGTCAGAATAGGAGCGGGAGAGTTTACCATATGGAATGATTCAGGATCTGAAATTTATGGGAACATCAAGGGATTGACACTCGATGGCAACAATAAATATCAGCTGGTAGGTTCGATATTTGGAGGTTCCGGGAAGTTTGAACACGTCTATGGTAGCTTGAAAATTGATCTTGTCAATCAAGAATTCAATCAGTACCAAGCCTTAGCAGAAGCAAGAGTCCACAATATGGACGAACAACCACAAGTACCATAAACTAAATTAATTTCTTAATTGGGTTTTCACCATTCATCGTTACAACGAGAAAGCCTTTCGGTGAGGAAGGCTTTACTTTTTTATTTGCTGTAGAGCATTGATTACAAAAAACTTATCCTTCCTGAAAGTGCCGAATATTCGATGCAGAACTTCATCATCCTCTGTTAGATCAGAAACTCTCATTACACTACTAAACAAATACAACTATTATTAACCAAAGCCAAAACAATCATGAAAAGCATCAAAATTTTATTGTTAGCCATGGAAATCGGTTTTTCATTAGCCATGTTTTCATGCGATGAAGAACCTGAGAGACCAGAAATTGAAGAAAACAAACAGATATCCCAGGAAACTGGTGAATTAGTTTATGGTGAGTTTGATATGGAACTAAAGGACCATTTTGTAGAAGCTCACAATGACCGTATTCGATATGATGTGGAAATTATTGGTGAAGGAAATCTCAATAACTCCGATCCTGCAGTTTTGAAGGTGACTTATCAACAAGTTATTAAAACCACGCAAAGTCGAATGCAGGTTTTATCGGGAAGTTTCACAATTGAAAGTAGAGACGGCTCTGTGATTCATGGAATCACCAGTTATCAGGAAATTGAAAACAATCTAAAATATAAGCTGGAAGGATCAATAAAAGATGGAACAGGTAGATATGCTGGAATCAGAGGGTATCTGAATTTAGAATTGACACATCAAAAGGGAAATACATATCGTGCTGTAACGAATGGGAAATACTATAATCGGGATATCAACCCTATTGATATTTCAAAATAACACCCTAATTAATTTTTATACTTCCACAGCCTCAGTAAGAAAGCCGTCCCTTCGTGGATGGCTTTCGGGTTTTATTTCTTGACAGAATGCTTGATGAGGATGAATCGACATAAATATTGATGATAAAGGTTAGATGAAGAACATTCATTACACATTCCATCAAATAACCATCATTATTAACCAAAACCAAAAAACCATGAAAACGATTAAAACCTTATTTATCGCCATTTCTACTGTAGTCGCTGTGACTTTATTTTCTTGTGATGATGAAACAGTGACCACAACAGGCACAGAAAATGAACCGGGAGAATTAATCAAGGGACATTTTACACTTTCAAACGGGAGCAGTTATGAGGGTTCTGATGAGAGTGAGGTCAAAATGCGTATGAACATGAAAGGTGATGGGGACCTGAACCAATTTGGGGCAGCGAGTCTGAACCTGGAACATTTAAAGATCATCGATTTCGCTAACAATAAAGTCCACATAATCGATGGAAATTTTATCATCCGAAATGAATCTGGCTCAGAATTATTTGGATCCACAGGCAGTCAGGTGTTAGACGGTGGTACTGAAGGCTCTGAATATACCCTTAATGGTTCAATTTCAGGTGGGACGGGTAGATTTGAAGGAGTGAGGGGATATTTGACAATTTCACTGCAAAATCAATTCAATGGTCAGGTTACGGCGACGATCCAGGCGAGAGTTTATAACCTGGATGAAAATCCAACAATCTTATAAATCAAAATCCCAGCATAATAATTCGACTTTTATTTTTATTACTTCCGCTACCTCACATTGAAAGCCATTCCATTTGGGATGGCTTTTATTATAGAAAATATCCTTCT
This sequence comes from uncultured Cytophagales bacterium, assembly GCA_913057175.1. Lineage (GTDB taxonomy): Bacteria > Bacteroidota > Bacteroidia > Cytophagales > Cyclobacteriaceae > CAJXNP01. Next base: position 5,399 of record CAJXNP010000020.1, on the reverse strand, counting down.
CTTTGTTTGGATATTATTTACTGAAAAAGCAGGGATATGAGTTATAAAAGCTGATTTCATTACACATTCATCAAAAGCAACAATCAATTATTAACCAAAAAACCAAAACCATGAAAACGATTAAAATCCTATTGCTTTCAGCATTATTTGCTGTTAACCTGTTTTCGTGCCAGGATGATGATACAGATCAGGATCAGCCGGAACTAACAGAAGATACAATTACTCCCAAAAGGAATGAGAAAACATTTCAGGGGAATTTTATACTCAAAGATCATATCATTGATCAGGGGATCCTGGATGATGATCTTAAGTTGAGAGTCCTCATGGAAGGAAATGGTGAAATGGATCAGATGGGAGATGCACAACTGGAATTGTACCATCATCGAGTCCTGAAACCTGTCGAAAATCATGTTCGCATCAGCGATGGTGACTTCAAAATATGGGACAGTTTAGGCTCTGAAATCTATGGAACAGTAAATGAGAGTTTGGATGAATATTCACCCAGATATGAATTAACGGGTAATGTTCATGGCGGAACGGGGAAATTTCAGGGAGCTTCCGGTAAATTCGTTATTCAACTGGTAAAGACCGGCCATAGTCGTCATAGAGCCGTCGTGAGGCTGAACATTCATAATCTGGATCCCGTATGGCCAGCTTTATAGCTAACACTATCCACTTTCCTTCAAAACTTGAATTAATAAACTATTGTAACATACAACCCAAAACCGAAAGGCCTTCTCATTAGTGAGAAGGCTTTATTTATTGCTTTTTACTTAAGTTAATCCGATAATTTTGACTTAGATCATCTTAATCTTTTTGAAACAAAATAAAATAATATTTTGCTAGTTTTACAAAATGAAGACTCGCACCATCTATTATATAAATGAAGGCGAAGATTACTTGGATAGCGAAGTGGATTTAGCTTTGACTCATACTTTAAGTAAAAATCTTGAGCATTATTGTGAAGTAATTATTGCCAATTATGCTATGATGAATATAGATGTGCTAAATTATCCCATCGTAAGAGAGATCTATTATACCACTGATGAATAGGTCAAATAATAGATTTCCTTCCCATTTCCGTGATTTTATTCATGAACTCAACAAGCATAAAGTAGAATACTTGCTCATTGGTGGATATGCCATGGGAGCCTATGGACATATAAGAGCAACCAACGATCTTGATATTTTTATAAATGCTACAAAAGAGAATGCTTCAAAAATGTTATCGGCTTGCGTAGATTATGGGATTCCGATTGAAAGCATTCAAATGGAAATGTTTCTGGTTCAAAAAATGGTTGGAATAGGTCAACCTCCATTGAGAATTGAAATTATTAAGAAACTTGATGTAGTTGATTTCATATATGCATTTCAACGAGCAAAGAAAGTGCAAATAGACGGGTTGGTTCTAAATGTCGCTGACCTTGATGACCTAATTCTTTTTAAAAAGGCCGCTATTAAAGGAAGGAATCAATCAAGAGATGTTGAGGATCTATCTTTTCTGGAAAAGTTGAAAGATAAATTAAGAGATAATAGAAGCGAATAAAATACTATTGTTAAGGTATGATCTCAAAATTTTTCTAGTACTCTATCAATCATTTTATCCTTTAAGCATTCAGAGCATGGATGGACAGTGTAGGAGTGTATTGTCTTTTTTCCATGATACCAACTTAGGCCATTTTTTTCAAGTTTTTAATAAAAATGATGTAGCAATAGTTCATTGAAAAATGCTGTTTAAAACAAAAAAGCTTCACTATTAAGCGAAGCTTTTTTTTGTGGGCCCACCAGGGCTCGAATGCTGACGCTATGGTCAGCACCGAGACAAGCTTTGCGCGAGCATCGCTTCGTCTCGGCCAGGGATGCCATCATTATACTTCAAAATAAACTCAATTGTTCTGAAGCGGTTTAGGTTCTTCAGTTTGATTTCTAAAACCATTGCATCAGCCCTGCTTTGTTTTGTTGTTTTCCACAATAGTATCCATGGAGTCCCTGACTTGGTAGCAAATTCCTTCTCCGAATTGTGCCTGTAAACTCGGTCAATAATATCGTTTGTTTGACCTTTGTAGAATTGATCAGCAGAAGGAGAATAAAGAATATAAACAAAGTACATAGTACAAAAATAAAAAAAGACTGTCAGTTTTTGACAGTCTTTGAAGTGGGCCCTGCTGGGCTCGAACCAGCGACCACCTGCCCCGAAAGCTTTCGGGGGAGTCAGGTGCTCTGACTTTTACATTGATTCTTTATTTTGTCAATCAATTCAGGATATTTTTTCAAGTTTCTGATATAATTGCTGCTTTTCATTCTTTTAATGTGCATTTCAATTCTTCTGGCCATATCATAAGTTTCACATTCAATGGAAATAAATAATTCCCAGTCACTTGCTTTAGCGGTGTAATGGTTCTTACCGTAAGAATGATTGTTATGTTTCTCGATCCTCAGGTCCAAATTATCATGGCAGGCACCAATATAAAAACGGTTGAGCTTCTTACTAAAAATGATGTAGCAATAGTTCATTGAAAAATGCTGTTTTAAAACAAAAAAGCTTCACTATTAAGCGAAGCTTTTTTTGTGGGCCCACCAGGGCTCGAACCTGGGACCACCTGATTATGAGTCAGGTGCTCTAACCAACTGAGCTATGGGCCCGCAAATCATTTTTATTCAAATGATTTGTTTATTTTTTGTTTTTGATAAATCTTTATTCATTAAACGACAATCCTTTCGACCGCCTTGAATTTGGGAGTGCAATATTAGATATTTGCAGCCGAATACACAAACATAAAAATTAAAATTAATGCCGGTAAAACCAGAAGTCATCATCTTCGATTTAGGAGGAGTTATCATCAATTTAGATATTTTCAAAACATTGGAAGCCTTCAAAAAACTCATAGGTGAAGGCTTTGATATTTTGGAGGAAGCACAGCTCAACCAGAGCTTTTACATGGAGTATGAAAAGGGAAATATTTCCTGTGAACAATTCAGGGACCACATCCGCGAACTAACACCCAAACCCCTTCAGGATGAAGAAATTGATGCAGCGTGGAATGCCATGCTTTTGGATATTCCTGTTGATCGATTTTCGTGGATTGATTCCCTTAAAAATGATTACAAACTTTGCATTCTGAGCAACACCAATATTATTCACGTAGATTCTTTTCATCAAATTTTTAGTCAACAAACGCCTTATGAGCATCCACAATTGATATTTGACAGGTTGTTTTATAGCTGCAACATGAATAAGCGGAAACCGGACACTGATATTTATGAGGAGGTTTTGGAAGAGATGAAAGTGAGCCCGGAAAAAGCCATTTTTTATGATGATAAGCAGGAAAACATTGATACCGCAGAAAAATTAGGTATTAAAACGGTCCTGGTTAAAAGGAATTTTTTGACACAAAACATGCTGCCAGGTATCAACGGAAGTGTCTAAAAAGCACAGAAAACATATCATCTTATTTCTCATTACCATCATCACAACCACCTTTGCCGGTGCGGAATGGATGTATGGCAGATATTTGTTTTTACCTGGTGAGTATGGAATGTCATGGGAAAATTTTGTCGGAGGATTGGAGTTTTCACTTCCATTTCTTCTTATCCTCACTGCGCACGAATTTGGCCATTATTTAACGGCAAAGTATTATCAGATAAAAGTTACTCTACCCTTTTATATCCCAATGTGGTTAGGCTTTCTGGGTGTCCCCATGCCCTCTTTTGGCACCATGGGAGCGTTCATTAAAATAAAGGAAAAACCAAAAACAACCCTCGAATTTTTTGATATAGGAATTGCTGGTCCCTTAGCAGGATTTGTCATTGCATTGGCGGTGCTTTTTTATGGATTTTATACCCTTCCTCCGAAGGAATACATATTCGAGCTACATCCTGAATACCAGATCTTTGGCGACAATTACGAGGATATCGTTTATGACCTTGATACTATATTGTTCAAAAATGACCTTCAGCATCTTGATGCCGAGTTCCTGGAACAGCTTCCGGATACAATTTATTTCAACACCGAAGGTTCACTTACATTAGGGTCAAACTTACTTTTTGATGCATTTATCGAACATGTGGCTCCTGATCCGGAAAGGGTTCCTAACATGCATGAACTCTACCACTTCCCTTGGTTGTTTGCCGGATACCTGGCCCTGTTTTTTACTGCATTGAACCTGCTTCCTGTTGGACAGCTGGATGGAGGGCACGTTTTGTATGGCCTGTTGGGTTATAAACAAAGTAGATGGGCATTTAGAATCTTTTTTGTCCTCTTTATTGTTTTTGCCGGTTTTGGAGTCATAACACCATCATTGACAATTAATCAATTACTGTTGTTTGGAACTTTATACTTTATTTACCTGAATCTTGTCTTTTCTTATATCACACCGGAATTTGGAAAACGACTCCTTCTCGTTATATGGGTCTTCCTGCTACAGTATGTCGGCTCGCATTTCATCGATGTGAGACTAAATAGCTACGTCTATTTACTCTTCGGATTGGTAGTTGGCAGATTTTTGGGAATTGACCATCCACCCGCCAATGAGGAGGTAAAGCTTGGATTTGGGAGAAAAGTCCTGGGCTGGTTTGCCATAGCTATTTTTGTTGTATCTTTTTCTTCCAGCCCTTTTAATATTGGAGAAATTGAGGAAGATAATTATAATGCCCGAGAGGGAGAGCCTCCCGGGCAAATGGCTGGTTTTAAAAGTCGTTGCACGGAGGGTGATAGTGATTTAATAAGTCCTCTTTAATGTTGATGCGGGTATCAGTATGGTCCTCCCAATACACGCAAATGCAATTGGCAGTTTCTTTATCAAAACAATCAGACTTTGAATGTTTGACAAATTCTTTGGCCAGGTTCGGGGTTTCACCCACAAATATGAGAATATGATCTACACTTGAATCGGCTTTTATGGTTCGATGAGTGACAAAATATACGGCTTCTTTATCTGGTAGCTGATAGTTCATCGGGTACACATTGAATGTGTAAATGTGTCCCGAGATACCGGTGAAGTCTAAGGTTCCTATTTTAGCCATGCTTATTTTTATTTATATGTTTAGAAAATGTATGTCAGATTCTTCCTGGTCTTTTATCCTAAAATCCAATTAATTTAAATCTATTTCAAGTAAAATATCCATTCTTTTAACTTGATCAAAGATAATTGTTGAATTAATAGTTGCACTGATCAAGATCATGAATTGAGGAATAAAAAAGTGAAGTAATTTCCACTTATTTTCTACTTTCAATTAGACTTTGGACGAGTCCTCAGAGAAAGAAATAGACTAACCTTTTATTTGACAATGATAATCAGATAATATTCTACCTATAAAATTTCCGTAACTACTCAGGTATTAAAATTGGCGATTAGTTCGAGGTTATGAAAGACATTGAGGTTTCTTTTATTGAGAGTATC